>JBAQJX010000017.1:0-36974 GCA_049641765.1 Candidatus Acidiferrum sp. | reverse complement strand
GGGCCTATATCAATCGCCGCAACGGCTTCCCTTTTGAAACGCCATACCCACAGGGCGAGACTGATGAGGGATGGCCGGGGCCGGGAAGAGTACCCCTCAGACCGGCCTCACCTCATTTTTTGTTGCCCACGGTTTTTGCTGAATTTCGTTCGTCCCAGATGGGTTTTTGAATAAAGCATCGAAACGAGCGAAGACTTGGGACTAGACCATTGTCGACCGGGAAAGCGATCTGAAGAGTTGCGTAAGGTCTTAAAGTAAATGATCAATCAGGATTACGCTGGCCTTGCTGTGGTTGGACCTCTATCAGACTTTAAGGAGCGCTAAGAGATTCGGTCACGGATCCTGTGGCTTCTGGATGGTTTCCTTTGTTTGGACGGAAAAGAGCTGGAAGTCTGAAAAAGTGTGTTCGATGATCATTCTGCGCTGGGCATAGTCCGTGTACGCCACGACGAATTTCGGCAACCAGACTTCCAGATTTTGCGAATGAGATTTTACTGGCGCGTAATCCACCGAAATCGCGATCTCGCTGAGATCAATCGTCAGAATCGGTCCCACCAAATTTGTTTCGAGATGCATCACCTGACCGGAGTCCGCCGCGATCCACGCGCGACCTTTGATACTTAGAGGGCGAAGTTCCGTTGCGTTGACGACTCGCGGGTAGACTTCCACGGGCGTTTCCATCGTTAGAGTCCGGGGACGCTTGTCTCTCATTTGGCGAAATTGAATTAGCCACGCGGGTTGATGATTCCAATGTGTGGCGCCCTCGCAGCGCATCTCATAGTCCGCTTGAACCGCAGGATGAAAAATCAGGGCCAAGACCGGCATGCCCTTATCCAGGATGGAACCGAGGTGGACGTCTTTGGTTCCTGCAAGCGGTGTGCGGGTTTCGTGAACCTTGAGCGGCTCAAAGGATTTTCCAAAATCAACCAAGTATTCGAACGTTGGCGCCAGAGAAATCTCCGGCGTGCCTAGTCTGTCTGTTTGTTGGTAGCGAATCTGCTCGCGCGCAACGAACATCTGCAGGTGGTCGACGAGTTGCTCGGCGCGTTGTCCCGCTTGTTTCAGCACATCGGGAAGCGAGCAGGAAGAAGCCGTGGAGAGAGCAGAAATGGGAGCGTCCACACTAGGCGGATCCCATCGTAATGCTGACGCCTTGCTTTCCACGTCCTGTGGCGACCGGGCGAGAGGGGTTTTTGCAGGCGACACAGTTGCGAGCAGCACGACGACGTAGAAGCAGGCGAGGGCGATGACGTTAGAGGCTGTGCGGCTCCGGATGACGCCAAGTGTGCGAGTCATATTCAGACCTCGAAGACAAAATGGGCGAAGTCTCGCGGCGATGAGTTACCCACTTTGCGCCTCCAATCCGCAATTCCCAGAATCGCTTTGGCGATGCGAAAGCAGCATCCCAATACTACTCCCGGCTCAAATCTGGGCGTAGAGAATCAGCGGTTCTGGCGGTTCTCATGCGCGAGAGTGAGCAATCCAGCCGAGCGGTGGCTCAGCTTCCGATTTGGTGGCCATGCGACAACTCTGCCGTTTGCCGTGAATGCCCGGGCCCGAGGTTGAGCGCAAACGGGATTTGATCTCTGGTCGACGCTGCATGATACAGGTTCCCGCAAACCTCCGGCCTTTCCTGCCGGGAGCCATTGAAAGATTCGCTTCAAATCGATACTGTTGCAGTCATAGGTCAGGTAGGACTTCGATGGATCTCGTACCGCTCGATGAGCAACGTCAACTGTTTATTTCTCCGTCGATCGACGACTGGAAGTCGATCGAGGATCATGGCATTACTGCGGTCATCGATCTGGACGGCGATCTCGACCTGGGCATTCCAAACATTCCCAATCACATGCTCTATGTCTACTTTCCCATCTTCGATGAGGACCTGCCGGATTTGAACAAGCTGCACGCACTGGCGAGACTTGGGGCGCGATTGGTGGCCAACGGCGAAAAAGTTCTAGCCCACTGTGGCATGGGTCTCAACCGGTCGGCTCTGGTGGCGGGATTGGTGCTGACCTATCTTGGAATGAAAGGTGAGGACGCCGTGGCGCTATTGAGGGAAAAACGGCCCGGAGCGTTGTTTAACGAAAACTTCGCCGTCTACCTCGCGGCGCTGCCGCCCGACACTACGGCCGCCGACCAATCCTAGAACTTGACTCACCTGATTATTTGGGCGGGCTCAAGGGATCGAGACATCAATCGGCCGAAGTTCAGTTACAAGGGCCTCAGTATCGACCGGGAGACGGACCCGGATTATCGGCTTGTCTTCGTCCGTATCCGCTCGTAGCGTAGCCCGACCGATCCATTCGAGTAGGACTTGCACTCTATCAACTTGAAGTCGCGCTGCGGGAACTTGCCTGGGAAGCCGGGGATGCCATCCCCTAAAAGAACGGGACCAAGTCCGATGAAGAGTTCGTCCACCAAATCCTCTTGAAGGAAACTACGGCACAACTGGCCGCCGCCTCCGAGGTAGATGTTTTTCCCATTGCGGCGTTTTAGCTTTCTGATGAAGGCTGTCAGAGATCCGCTGACCACTTCAAATCCGTCGCGTTTGCCCGGCTTCCAACGACGCGAGAATACGTAGTTAGAGATGCCCGGCATCTCCGGGATCTCACCACTCTTGCGCATTTCCGCCGTGGCAGCCGCTGTCTTGCGGCCCATGATGGTGGTATCGATCTTGGAGAAGAAGTCTGCCATTAGCGCTTCGCCTTCTTTGTCTATCACCAGAAAATCCATGGCGCCGTTGCGTCGCGCAATATAGCCGTCGATGCTGATTCCGAAACCCAGGATGACTTTCCGAGACATGCGGCAACTTTAGAAGGGCGGTTACTTAGCGTCAATAGAAACGAAGAGGGCCACGAATCGCGAATTCGCACCTTCTGAAGCACACTCGACGCTCCAAGTGGGAAAGGCATGGCGGTACGGCCGCGTTCGCTGCGAGTCGTATCGTTCGTGGTCTTTGTCGCCGCTCCATGAGCCTTGCGCAGAGCGGCGTTCACATTAGGTGAAATATGGGCAGAAAGCGGTCACCAGGCGATATACTCGCCCTCAACTTGGCCCAAGAAGGCGGATGCACTGCGCATGAAGACAACCAAACGAATTACTCCGCAAGCCGGTGCGACAGGCGAGCAGCAGCTTGCGGGGTTTATCAAGAAATTTGACTCGAAGAAGGCGGCATTGATCCGTTCCGTGCGCAAAGTGTTGCGCGAGCGCCTGCCCACTGCCAACGAACTGGTTTATGACAACTACAACTTTTTCGTGATTGGATACTGCTCGACCGAGCGGCCGTCCGATTGCATTTTGTCCATTGCCGCAGGCGCGAATGGGGTTGGGCTGTCGTTCTACTACGGAGCTACGCTCCCCGATCCTCATAAGTTGCTTCTCGGCAGCGGCAGCCAAAACCGTTTTATCAGGATCGAGTCCGCGGCAACGCTGGCGCGTCCGGAGATCAAGGAACTCATCGCTGCTGCCATCGTACAGGCTGAAAGGCCGTTGCCTGGCAGCGGAAAAGGCAAGCTGGTTATTCGATCCATTTCGAAAAAACAGAGGCCACGCCGTAAAGCCTCGGACTAGCACGATTCCGGGCGAGTCGTCGGCGACCCGAAACCAGTCGTCCTCAGTAATCCTCTGTTTGCGCAGGTTTGACCACTGTCCGATTTCGCGACACCCTCTCCCAAGAACGCGCAACTCCTGGACTCTTCGATCTTCCACATTGTCTCTAAGCCGCTAAAAACGCGCATAAAGCTGGTGGGCAACGTGGCATACAATCTGCCACATAGAGGATACGAAGTATTGTCATCTCAGCAGCGCCGCGCACAGCCGGAGGCGAGAATGGGACTAGTTCTCCAGGACATCCGCTACTCCATCCGTACTCTCCTAAAGACCCCGACCTTCACGATCATTGCCCTGCTGACCCTAGCCCTCGGCATTGGAGCCAACACCGCCCTTTTCAGCGTCGTCAAGGCTGTCCTGCTCAACGCGCTTCCCTACCGCCAACCCGATCGTCTCGTCACGATTGCCAAAACGGACTCGAGCACGCCTAACCCGACAAACACTTCTTACGGAACCACAGAAGACTGGAAAGCCCGGACCCAATCCTTCCAGTTCATTTCTCTGTACCGCGGGTGGGGACCGACGGCGACGGGCCGTGGAATTCCGCAAGTGTTGCGGGGCCTGCGCGTCAGTCAGAATTTTTTTGAAACGCTGGGAATCAAACCTGCGCTGGGTCGCGGCTTTCTTCCCGAGGAAGACCGCCCCGATCGCTGGCACGTACTTCTTCTCAGCCACGCTTTCTGGCTGGGGCGTTTTGGAGGAAATCCGAAAGTCATCGGATCCATGCTGATTCTTGACGACGTGCCATTCCAAGTCGTGGGAGTCTTGCCGGAGAACTTCCAATCTCTTGCCTTCGCCTTCAGTGGCGACCCCAGAGACGTCTGGGCTCCGCTGGGATACGACCTCTCGCAGCCCTACGCCTGCCGCACTTGCCAGCACCTTCGCGCCGTGGCGCGCCTCAAAGATGGCGTCAGCGTGAGCCAGGCTCGCGCGGAAATGGTGTCAGTCGAGACGCAACTTGCGCACGATTTTCCCAAGGAGTATCCCGCGGACGCGACGGTCCTCCTCCAGCCGCTGCGCGAGACGTGGGTTGGCAAGGCGCAGTCCGCTTTATGGCTGCTTCTAGGAGCTACAGGGCTGGTGCTTTTGATCGCGTGCGCCAACATCGTCAATCTGCTTTTGGCACGGGCAGCAGCCAAGCGGCGTGAAGTCGCGGTCCGTACCACTCTGGGCGCTAGCCGTTTGCGAATCGTTATGCATCTCGTCACGGAAAGCGTTGTGTTGAGTGTGGCGGGCGGCGTGGGCGGCATTCTCCTTGCGATATGGGGGACGAGCTTCCTGGTGCAGATGGCTCCGCAGGGAATTCCGCGCCTTGACGCCACGCGATTCGATGCAACTATTCTCCTGTTCTGCCTGGGCGTGAGCATCGTCACGGGCGCCTTGATGGGTCTGGTTCCCGCGTTTCAGGCGGCACGCGTGGACCAGCGCGAAGCTCTTCAACAGCAGGGGACGCGAGGCGTCGTGGGCCTCGGCCAGAACCGGGCTCGCGGCTTGCTGGTCGTCTCCGAGGTTGCGCTGGCTTTCGTCCTCACGGTCGCCTCTGGCCTTTTGCTGAAAAGTTTCCTAAGCGCGATGATCGTGAATCCTGGATTCAACCCGAAAAACGTGCTCACGATGGATTTCAATCTGTCCGGTTCCCGCTACAACGATGACAAGACAGTGATCCAAATGGAGCGGGACGTTTTGAGCCGCGTCTCGGTGCTTCCTGGCGTGCAAGCTGCCGCGATCGTGAGCGTCCTGCCGGGCAACGGAGAGGCAGGAAATTGGGACCAGCGCGGGTTCATCATTCAAGATCGCCACATACCGGATCCGGAAGTTCCCAGCGTCGACGCCTACTTCGTCAGCCCCGATTACCTGCGAACCATGGGAATCCCCGTGAAGCGCGGCAGGAACTTTACCGCCGCGGACGCTGCGTCTCCCGCGCCTGTTGCCCTCGTCAGCGAGTTAACCGCGCGGCAGATCTTCGGAAAGGAAGATCCGTTGGGGAGGAAAATTCAACTAGGCGGCCGCCACGATGACAAGCCCTGGGCCACGATCATCGGCGTGGTGGGCGATGTGCGCCACTATGGCCTCGATCTTCCCGCCAGTCCGCAGGCCTACCAACTTTACACGCACGAGACGTTGAGCAGCCCGAGCCTCATGATTCGCAGCAGCGTCGGAATGCAAAGCCTGGTTCGCGAGGTACAGAAGCAAATCTGGGCGCTCGACAGAAACGTGCCGATTTCCACGCCGTTCATGATGGAGGGCATCCTCGCGCAATCGCTCGCGCAGCGTAAGTTCACCATGCTGCTGCTTACGGGCTTCGGCGCACTTGCATTGCTGCTCGCGGCTCTTGGCATTTACGGCGTAATGTCCTACACGGTGGCGCAACGGACCAACGAGATCGGCATTCGCGTCGCGCTTGGTGCGCAGTCCCGCGATATCCTCGGCTTGGTTTCGCGCGAAGGAATGTTGCGCACCGCAATTGGTTTGCTCGCGGGGCTGATGGCATCGCTGGCGTTCAGCCGTATCCTGGCGAGCCAGCTGTTCGCTGTAAGTTCCGTGGATCCGCTGACATTCGCAGCTGTCATTCTGCTGCTTAGTGGAATCGCATCGCTGGCCTGCTACATTCCAGCGCGCCGTGCTCAGCGCGTCGATCCCCTCACAGCCCTGCGCTACGAATGATTCGCGGGTCTTCGCACTACACAACGATCCATGAACATGTTTCGCTGCAGGTGGTTTCTGCTGGAAATCGTTGGTCCCGGAGGAGGGGGTCGAACCCACACGGTACTAAGTACCACTGGATTTTGAGTCCAGCGCGTCTGCCAGTTCCGCCACTCCGGGCTAGTGATTGAAAATAGCATGGCGCGGTGCCGCACTCAAGGCACGTGGTCTGCAAGATTGCGGGAGGACGCCGCAAGATTCGCTAGGCCTACAAAAGCTAGAGCGACGTTCGCACGAACCGGCGCTTCAAGAAATGCGGCTGCAAGTCGTCAGGAAGCAGAAGAACTCGCGCGGCGTTCCCAGGGCGGAGGGACTCTCACGGAAGCCATTCCGGCAGCGGTTGCCGCCTGAATGCCCATCTCGGTGTCTTCAAACACGAGACATTCGGCCGGAGGCACGCCCAGCTTTGAGGCAGCAAGCAAGAAAGCTTCGGGGTCGGGCTTGCTTTTTTCGTACTCACCGGCGCAAACGAGCGTTGGAAATTTGTCCAAGAGGTTTAGCGTTTCGAGTGATGCGGTCACCGAGTCGCGGGCGCTTCCGGAAACGACGGCGAAGGGGATGCGCCCGAGCTGCGCGTCGATGTGCTCGAGGACTTCGGGAACCACTTTGAGTTGTGGAAGAAGCTCGTAATAGAGATCTTCTTTTCTCTGGACGACGGCTTCGACGGGCATGCTCAGGCCGTGCATTTGATTGAGCGTGGAGATGATTTCCGCTGTAGGCCGGCCGCCCCAGGCATAGAAAAGATCTTCTCCAAAATCACAATTCCATTCGCCGAGCGCTTTCTTCCAGGCGATGTAGTGCAGCGGCATGGAATCGGCGATGGTGCCGTCGCAGTCGAACAAGTACGCGTTGAATGTGCCCGGCGGCAGTTTGAGTTTCATGAGCGATGCGCTTCTCCTGTTGATTATTCTAAGCGAGGGTCGGCGGAACACGCCAATCAAGCAGTAGCAGACGCGAGAGCATGGAAATCCCCGGCGGGTACGCACTTGTCCGCAGAACGCGGAGCCGATAAACTCCGCCCGTCCATGGCCACACTTCCCGCGAGCGAATCCGGCGCCTCCGTTCCGCCGCAGCCTGCCAGCCTTGCCGGTTTCTGGGCGCTCATCGCAGTGCAATTCCAAGGCGCGTTCAGCGACAACGCGCTGAAATGGCTGGTCAGCTTTCTTGTGCTGGACTCGGCGCTCTCGAAAGAAAGGCGCGACCTGTGGTTCGTACTGGTTGTGCCGCTGCTCTTCGCGGTTCCCTTTCTGCTGTTTTCGATTCCCGGCGGTTATTTCGCGGACAAGTACAGCAAGCGAAGCGTGACGCTCTGGACGAAGGTTTTCGAACTGGGCGTGATGGGCCTGGCGACGTACGCGCTGGCGGCCAACCGGCTGGACATTGCGGGCATTGCGCTCTTTCTGGCCTGTACGCAAGGCGCCGTGTTCGGACCCACGAAATACGGATTGCTTCCCGAACTGTTGCCGCTCTCCAAGCTGAGCTGGGGCAACGGCATCATCGAGCTGGGCACTCTGTTGGCGGCGATCCTCGCCGCGCTGGCAGGCGGCTTTCTGGCGCAGAATTTTCACGGCCGCCAAATATGGTCGGGCATGATTTTTCTCGCCCTGACGATCCTTGGCCTGGCCACCAGCTTCGGCATCAGCAAAGTGCCAGCCGCCGATCCGGCTCGGCGGTTCGACTGGAACGTCGCTGGCGAGTTTCTTCACGAGACGCGCCACATGAAATCCGATACCACGCTGTGGACCGCCGTCGTGGCCAACACGTTCTTCTGGTTTCTGGGTTCCCTGCTGCTGCTGAACATCGTGCTCTACGCCACGGACATCCTGCACGTCGACGACGCGCACAGCAGCTATCTTCTGGCGGCGCTGAGTTTGGGCATCGGAATCGGCAGTTTTCTGGCTGGATTGGCTTCCGGCCGCAAGATCGAAGCAGGGATGGTTCTTCCCGGTCTGGGAGGAATTCTGCTGATGGCCGGACTGCTGTCCTGGCCTGGAATCGGCTATCCGGTGGTTGTGGCTCTCTTGGGATTGCTGGGCCTGGCGGGAGGATTCTTCGTCGTGCCGGTAAACGCCCTAATCCAGCAGCGCCCGAGGCCGGAGGAGAAAGGACGGGCGATCGCGGTCGCGAACCTGCTGTCGTTCGTCGGAGTGGCGCTCCAGCCATTGGCCCAATACGCCATGCTGCGTTTGGGGCACCCCGATCCATCGCGCGTTTTCCTGATTTGCGCGGGCATGACGCTGGCGATGGGCCTCGCGCTGGTGCGCATGTTGCCCGAACTTTGGCCGCTGGCCCTCGACTGGACTCATTTGCGGTCAAGAGCTACTCTATAGGCCCCGTTCGCCAGGGGCTCCCGATCCCGCCTGGGAGCAAGCGAGCGGTTTCTAAAGTCGAGGTTTCGATGGCTACGGCGATGACCGCTACGCGGTCACCCCTCTTATGGACCGTCTCCCGGTCTCCTTTTGCAGTTTCTCCCGCCAGCAATTCGCGGACGGAACACCGCGGACTTTCCCACTGGATGAACCGCGTTCTAGAAGAACTGGGCAGCCTGCAAACATCACCCGAAGCCGACACGGTACACGACCTGCGCGTGGCCATTCGCCGATGCCGTTCATTGGCCGCTGCGATGGAAGAGATCGATCCAGACCTCGCGTGGCCGCAAATGCGCAAAACCGCTCGAAGACTGTTTCGCACGCTGGGGGCGCTTCGCGACGTGCAAGTGATGAAAGATTGGGTCAAGAAGTTCGCCGCAGAGAGCGACCCTTTGCGCGGCGAGATGCTGCCTTCACTTGAGGCAGAGGAAAAACGCCACACCGAGTCGGCGATGCGCGTGGCGGCAAAATTCGATGAGAAAGAGTGGACGCGGCTCGAACGGCGACTGCGGGTGCGCGCACGGATCGTGCCCGTCGGCGGGCTTGCCGCGGAATGCCTGGCGCTCGAACGATTTGAGGAAGCGAAAGAGCTGCACAATCATGCGCTGCGGACGGAAAAGCACAAGCCGTGGCATGCGCTGCGAATTGGATTGAAGCGCTTCCGTTACACGGTGGAGGGCTTGCTGCCGGAACATTACGCCGCATGGAGCGAGAATCTGAAGCGGCTGCAGGACCTGCTGGGCGACGTGCACGACTTGGATGTGCTGGCGGCCGTGTTGAAGGACGGGAAAACTTACGGCGCACTGTCGGCGGCCGAGGCGGGAAGAACCTGGCAGGAGAGAATCTCTCGCGAACGCCGCGAGCGAATTGAAACGTACCGCCAGCTTACTTTGGGCAACACCAGCCTTTGGCACGAGTGGCGGCTGAATCTGCCGCACGCGGGGCGTCTGGATTCGGCGGCTTCCGCGCGAATTGCGGCCACGGCCAGAGCCGCGGGCGCTTATTCGAGGCGCACTGCTCAAGTGTCGCGATTGGCCATGCGATTGTTCGATCTTTTGCGCCGCGCGCACGCCGCGCCGGTGTTTCGCGAAGCAAACATCCGCCGGATGATGCAGGCGGCAGCGAAGCTGCATGGGATCACGACGATAGGCGAACGGCGCCTGTCGCAAAAGGAAGTGCGCAAATACCTGCAGAGCCTGGCCGTTCCTCCGAACTGGACCAGGGAAGAATGGAAGCTGATGGCGTGGGCCGTGCGATTCCACCGCGGCACGGAACCAAAACAGAAAAACGGGTACGCGAAGCTCACACCGGAAGAACAGACTTGCGTACGAGCGCTGGCGGGAATCCTGCGGCTTGCGCGCGGCCTGCGGAAGTGCGGCGTCGAGCGCGCGGTTGGTTTTCGGCCCGAGAGATCGTCGGATGCGATTGTGCTGCGCATCCCGGACCTTGCGGATACCGAGGAAGCCGCGGGCCGGATAGCAACGGCCAAACATCTGCTCGAATCCGTTCTCTCGAAGCCGCTTATCCTCAAAGCCGTGGCGAGTGAAAAAAAAGCAGCAGAGCCGGCAGAACCGCCGCCCGACCCGCCGCTGCTTTCCCTTGCAGCTTCTGCTTAGCGCATCCCCATCGAGAGACGGTCACTTCCCTGCACGGCGCAAAAGCTTCGGCGGCGCAAGCCAAAGCAGTTGTCCGCTGGGCGGCGAGACGCGTTTCAATTCGATCAGCGCGACGCCCGCCTTCTTCAACGAAGTGATGTGATGTTTCGAACCGAGCGCGGTCGCGATGAGGTCATTCAGTTGTGGCGCGTGGCCGAAAACAAAAAGCGTTGAAGTCTGCTTGTCCTTGGCGAGCTCGCGGAAAAAGAGCGTCGGCTCCGAACCGGGCAGCAATAAGTCGGTGCGGCGGATTTTTTGCTTGGGATAGTCGAGCGCGGAAGCAAATATCTCGGCGGTCTGCATGGCGCGCACGTAGGGGCTCGAAAGCAGCAGGTCTGGAGCAGCGCAAATGGCCGCGACACCGGCGGCGACGCGTTTGGTTTTCTCGATCCCTTCTTCGGTCAGGTATCTCTCCGCATCCGGCGGGCACTTGGGATCTTCCCTGTCGATCGCGATGCCGTGCCGAACAACATAGATTTCCATGAGCGCGTCCTTTCTGATTCATCCGAGGCCGTTTCAAGATCGCATGCACACGCGAACGAAACTTGCCGCCATCTCGCTTACGAACCGAGCTGCCGAAAATAAAGCCGCACGTGAAATTCCTTTTCGAAGAGCTCGGCGCTGCGATTCGCGTCGAGCAAGTCTTCGGCCGCATCGCCCCGCGCGGTGATTTGCAAACCCACCGCTCCACCTTGAAACGCGGCGCGCAATTGCATGACGCGCTGGCGGTGCGAGTGATCGAGCGCTTCGGCAATTCTCAAGATCGCGGCGAGGCGGCGCGCAATCCGTTTATCGTTGTTGTTCAGGGAAGCATACGCCGCATGATGTCCGGCCGGTTCGGATTTTCGATTGTGATAGCGCGCGAGCGACGCGACGATGGCGCGGTCGCGGCCTTCGAGGCCGGGAATGTCACCGTTCAAGACGAGATATTCACCATGCTTGTGATGCCCGCGATGGCTGATCATGTGCCCCGTGTCGTGGAGAAGAGCTCCGGCCTCGAGCAGTACTCGCGACTGAGGCGGAAGATGATGGAGCGGTTGAAGCTGGTCGAAAAGCAAGATGCTCAGTTCGCGCACGTGCTCGGCATGCGTCTGGTCCTTTTGAAGGCGGCGAGCATAGCTGCGCGTGCCAACCAGCAATTGGCGTGCAGCCACATTGTAGCGGTGCGGCTCGGTTCGGGAGAAGGCTTCGCGGGCGATTTCCTGAATCACGCCTTCGCGGAGGCCCACGCCGGGAATCAGGAAATTGCGAATGTTCAGATAACGGCCCAATGTGACAAAGGTGATAGCCGCGATGCCGATGACGTCGGCACGGTCTCGGCGGATGGCGTAGCTCTTCATTCGTTGGCGAACGTCGCGCCGCAAGAGATCAGGCAAACGCTCGCGCAGCAAAGAAAGCTCCAGCGTGGGGAGACCGTGGAGCCGCGGGCCGGGCGCGATATTCGCCAAAGTCTCCGCGCTGCCGCCGAGTGCGACGGCGATTTGTTCTCCAAAATTTGGGCGCGAAGGCAGGCGAGACTCTAGAAGCGCGCGCACATACCTGCGGACCTGTTCGGCTTGCGCCGGCGCAACCACGCCAGGGATGTCGAGCGTGGTCATCAATCGCACGGTTCCGACCGGCAATTGCGCGCTTTGTTCGACCGTGTGGTCGCGAATGACGCTGATCTCCAGACTTCCTCCGCCGAGGTCCGCGATGCACCGCGGAGGTGACTCCGGTCCAAGCGCGGCAAGCACGGCAACGCGGCCCAGGCGCGACTCTTCGGCGGAGTTGATTACTTCCAGCGCGATGCCCGTCTTCTGCTTGATGCGACGCACAAATGCATCACGGTTGCGCGCTTCGCGCGACGCGCTTGTGGCTACGGCGCGGTATCGCGTAACACCGAATTCTTCCATGATTTCGCGGAAGTGGCGGAACGCCTTGACTCCATTTTTGAAGAGTTCCTCGCTGAAGCGGTGACGCAGAAAAACACTTTCGCCCAGACGCAACGAATAGCGTTCGTTGGCCAGAGGTTCGATGTCCAGCGCGGAATAGGCGCGGGCGACCGCCAAGCGCAGCGCGTTCGAGCCCGCATCGATGGCGGCGATATGGACGGGATCGGACATTGAGGAACTTAACGCCAGAGATGCGCGAGAGCGGCCGACGGCGTGTACTTTGTCGAGCGAATGCCGAGCTGCTCGCCAATTCGCTGGCGCAACTGTTTGTTCACAGCGGAAACGCTGGCTTCGCCGTCCAACTCGATGAACGAGTGTTTTTTGGCCATCACTTCAAACTCGCGCTTGATCATCGTTTGATAGCGGATGAACGACCAATAGAGATCGTGCGAAAGCGACATGTCGCGGCCCGCTTCCCAGTAACTAATGGCTTGCGCTTTTTTGAATTCGCGCGCGAACGCGGTTTCCGGGCGCACGTTCAACCAGAACGTGAGGTGCGGCCGCAGAGCCATGGCGTATAGGCCGTTCAAATAGTCTCGATTGATTCCACGCACGACACCGCGCGCGACCAGCGTGAAAATAAAACGGTCCGCGAGGACAACCGTACCGGAGCGGAGGGCGGGCAGGATTCTGTGCTCGACCTGATCGAAAAAATCCGTCGCATACATCAGAGCAAGCGTGAGACGGGTGACGGCGTTTTTCGCGAGAAGTTCGTCGATGTCGCGCCCCACGAGATTCGAACGGCGCAACCCGCTCGTCTGGACCGCGAAGCCTTCCGACTCCAGCCATTCCTGAAGCAACGCAATCTGCGTGGACCGGCCGGAGCCGTCCATGCCTTCGATGACGATCAGGTTGCCGGTAATCTCGCTGGGGTCGAAACCGACGAGCGCTTCACCATAAAAGAACTGCGCAGCGCCATCCTCGGGAACCGTTGCTGTTTTTACCGCCGGCACACCCGGCGCCGTTCCCGCAACTGGCACGCCCGCTGCAGTTTGTCCATCGGGCGGGGCGGAAGGCGCGACGGCCAGTTTGTCTTTTTCCTGATCGGGCATGCTCACTCCGGAGCCGAAATCCTGGGCGCAAAGCGTTTCAAGTCGATTTTCGAGGCGACGATGTCGCGCATCTGCTTCTGCAGCTTATTCACGGGCAGCGTTCCATCCAGCACGACGAAGTTATCCGAATCCACCATTTTGTCGTATTCCTCGAGAATGCGCGCCTGGAAGAGCCGAAAGCTTTCCGCGCGGTCGTAGGAGAGCGCCAGATCCATACCGGCTTCGTAGTACTTCAACTTGGGGCGGCCACTGAGGATGCGGTGCACGGCTACATCGAGAGGCGCGCGAAAATAAAACGTAATGTCTGGAACCGGCGCGAAGCGATAGAGATTTCTCAGCCAACGGCTCGGGCAACCACGAGCCGAGTCGCGCGCAAACGCCGTATAAATGTACCGGTCGGCCAGCACGAGGTAATCGCCCTGGAGCAGCGGCATGATCTGCCGTTCGCAGCGATCCGCAAAGTCGGCCGCGTGCAGGAGCGAAAACGTCGTCGGAGTGAGCAGGCGCCGCTGCTTTCCGCGACGGGTGGCTGACTTCACGAGGGGCGATGAATTCCACTCCGTGAAGTGCAACCGGTAGCCGCCGATTTCGAGCCAGCGTTTCAGCAAATAAAGCTGCGTACTTTTGCCCGAGCCGTCCGTGCCTTCCACGACGATGAGCGCGCCGGGATAGGCACGACTCGGGACGGGCTTCCCAGGCTGCGGAAGTGTGGATTTGCCCGCTTCGGCACGCGGCAATTTTTGGGCGATATCCTGATTTTCCATGAAGCTCTTTGAGAGAACCGATCTGGCGACTTGAGCGTAAGCTCGAATTGTTACAAAAACATTACAACACACCCCGCCGCGCCAGGCAAAGTGCGCAGAACGTCATCTCAAAAGACGGAAAGCTTGATCCGCAGAAATTTCTTCGGATTCTGGCGAAAATCGCCGATGAGCAACCGCAAATCTCCAGTGAGGCCGGTCACGCTGTCGTAGAGCTTGGGATCGGAGAACAACTTACCGACCGTCGTCGTATTGTCGTTCAATTTGGCGGTGGCGGTGGCGACATTGTCGGTCGTTTCTTTCAATTTATTGTAAAGGGTATCGTCCGTGACGAACTTGCCGAGGCTGCCTTTGCCGGCGCGGACATCGTTGATCATGGCATTGCCACTCGAGACGGCTTGCTTCGCTTCGTCGTAAAGCGACGGGTCGTACAGCAGCTTTCCAATCGTTCCCTTCTGCGAACGCACGTCGGTCAGAATGCCGTTTACATTGTCCAAGCCCTTGTCCACCTTGTTGTACATCTCGTCCGAAACGACGAGCTTTCCGATCGTGCCTTGCCCTGCCTGGACATTGGCAAGCATGACGTCACCCTTTGCCAGAATGCCGTTCAGGTGGTTGTACGCCTGGTCGTCGGTGAGCAGCTTGCCCAGCGACCCCTTGCCTTGCTTCACTCCGTTAATCAACTCTTGCACGTTTTCCGACAGCGCCTGAAGATTCCCAAGCAGATCCGCGCTTCGTTCCACCACTTCCTTCATCGCTTTCTCTTCCGAACCGGGAACTTCCTGCATGTCCTTCAGCGGCACGCCGGTGATTCCCCGGCTGATGTTCACGTATCGGTTTCCCAGCAATCCCTCGGTCACGAGGCTCGCGGCGGAATCGGTCAAAATGTAGTTCTGGTAGCGCTCGCCCACGCGCATCACCACCTCGATATTTCGATCCTTATCGGTGGACTTTCCGGGAGTGCGCGGCGCGATCCTGATGGTTTCGACGTTGCCCACTTCCACTCCATCCAGCCGCACGGGCGCGCCGTTGGCCAGACCGGAAACTTCCGGAAGATAGGTCACGAGCCGGTACTTCGGTCCAATTGTTCCCGCCCCCGTCACGTAGAAGATGCCGGAGGCCAGCACCGACAAGCCCACCAGCACGAAGAGTCCTACGCGCAGTTCCGTCCAGGTCAATTGTTTGCGCTGCGCCATTTTCTTTCCTCCCCTTTGACCTTCCAGTCCACTTCCGATGCTTCAGACCAAGAACCGTTTCAGGTAATCGTCCTTCGTATCGATAAGCTCTTCTTGCCCGCCTTCAAAGTAAACCGCTCCGTCCCGCAAAACCAAGAAACGCGTGGCCGCCATTTTTGTTCCGGCCGATTCGTTGCCGTTCGAAACGCTGTGCACGACCCGCTTCGTGGCGGGGTCGAAACGGAAATTCGCCAGCGCGAAACCATCCTGCAAACGCTGGGTCGCCAGCAGCGCAGTCACGCCGTAAACGTCCCGCAGCTGCAGAATGAGCGTGATGATCGTCTGCGAGGTGACGGGATCGAGTCCAGCCGTCGGTGAATCATACAGCACAATCGGCGGCTGATTGATCAGCGCCCGCGCAATGGATACACGCCGCCGCATCCCGCCCGACAACTCGGAGGGAAACAAATCCACGGTGTGCTCCAGCTCAACGAATCGCAGGACTTCCAGCACGCGCGGCTCAATCTCGTCGTCTTTGAGACCGTCTTCCAACAGCCGGTACGCGACGTTGTCGCCAACGGTCAACGAGTCGAAGAGCGCGCCCTCCTGAAAAACAAATCCGATGTGCCGCCGAAACTCGAGCAAGTCATTCTCATTCATGCTGGACAGTTGTTTACCCAGAACATGCACGGTGCCTTCGGAGGGCCTCATCAAGCCCGCAGCCAGCTTGAGGGAGAGCGTTTTCCCCGTCCCCGTTTCGCCCAGCAGAACGAGTGTTTCTCGCTCTCGCACACGAAACGACACGTCGCGCAGAACGTCGCCTTCGCCGAAACCGATGCGTACCTTCTCAAATGTGATGACTTGATTGGATGCGGAACTCGATGTAGCGCTGAGCATCGGGTGTGCCCGCCATTATAACGGCAATTCCCCTGCCGCGCCGTAAACGAAATGCGGCGGGCCAGTTCCGCGTTTTCGCGCTCGGGTTCGCGCTAGAAAAGTTTGTCTGCAAGGTATAAGGCGACCTTGGTGAGAAATGCGTCGGCCACGATGATCATGACGGAGGAGATGACCGCGGCCTGCGTGGTGGCCTTGCCTACGCCTTGCGTGCCACCGCGCGCGGTCAAACCTTTGTAGCAGCCAACCGTCGCGAGAATGAACGCGAAAAAGAACGGCTTGGTAAAACCCTGCATCAGGTCCGCAAAATCGAGCGCGTCGATGGCGCGGCGCCAGAACTCTACAGCGCTCAGCCGAAGCGAAAAAACCGACGCGACACAGCCGCCGATCAAGCCGGTGAAGTCCGTCATCGCGGTCAGCAGCGGAAGCATCAGCAGCGTGGCGATGGTCCTCGGCGCGACGAGCTTGCGGATGGGATCGGTCCCCATGGCGCGCATGGCGTCCACCTGTTCCGTCACGAGCATCGAGCCAAGCTCCGACGCGATGCCTGTAGCGCAGCGGCCGGTTACCAACAATCCCGTCAACGATGGTCCCAATTCGCGCACCAGTGCGATGGCCACCACGTCGCCGGTGAGCGAGCTCTGGCCGAATCGAGTGAACTGCGAGCCCGTCTGCAACACCATCACCGCGCCGATGAAAAAACCGGATAGAATAATGATGGGAAGTGAACCCGCGCCGATGCCGTCCATCTGCAGCAAAATGTCCTGGAGGTAGTAAGGCGGAGTGAAGATGCTGTAAAGCGTCCGCCCGCAGAGTATGGCGTAGTCCTGGACCTCCGCGACGGCACCCTTCACCGCATTGATCAACACACCCTTGACGGTAGAAGTGTCCTCCGTCTTGGGTTCCTGATCTGCGACCTGGAGTGGTGTGTCAGCCACGAATCCCTGTTTTGCCGGCGTCCCGCAAAACTCCTGCGGCACAAATCCTGAATCCGAAGCCTAACCGCGCATCGGAAACACGTCAAGTAAACACTGGACTTATTTCGCGCGGTAAGAATCGCGCTCTGATTCGAACCGCAAAAGCAGCCACGCCGGTTCAGAGGTTGTCCGCCAAGCCCGTCCCGTAGAAAATGGATTGCATGATCACTCGCATCGACCACGTGCAGCTTGCCGCCCCCGCGGGTTGCGAATCGGCGTCACGCGAATTCTACGGATCGATTCTCGGCCTCGCGGAGATCGAAAAACCTGCTTCGCTTCGGGCGCGGGGCGGCTGCTGGTTTCAATGCGGCGATCAGCAACTGCACATCGGCGTCGAGCCGGATTTTCGTTCAGCGAAGAAAGCTCACCCTGCTTTCGCCGTTCCCGACCTCGATAAACTTCGCGCAGTTCTGCAGTCTCACAGCGTGAAAATCATCGACGACGATTCCCTTCCGGGCACGAGGCGTTTTTTTGCAGAGGATCCCTTCGGCAACCGCTTGGAGTTTCTTGAATCGCGATCCTGAGCCGCTGCGGAACGAACCGGCGCTCGCTGGACGGCGGGCGCAGCCCCGTTTACACTGCTTGTTTCCAATGTTCCATGCTTTTATATAAGCGAGGCCGTTCCCGCACATGCTGAAGTTCTACACCGCCGGTGAGTCGCACGGACAAGCGCTTCTCGCGTTTATCTCGGGCCTTCCCGCTTCCCTGCCGGTCGATCTGAACTTCATCAACCACGAACTGCATCGCCGCCAGCTCGGTTACGGCCGGGGCGGCCGGCAGAAAATCGAAAAAGACCGCGCCGACATCTTCGCCGGCGTGCGCCACGGCCAGACGATTGGCGCGCCGGTTGCTCTGCGCATCGAAAACCGCGACTGGGCCAATTGGGAGAAAATTCTCCCGGTCGAAGCTTCCGCCGAATCTGCGGCGAACGAGCGCAAGTTGCTGGCGCCCCGGCCCGGCCACGCGGATCTTGCCGGCTCGCAAAAATTCAATTTTCACGACGCGCGCTACGTCCTCGAACGCGCCTCCGCGCGCGAGACGGCCGCCCGAGTCGCCGCCGGAGCGTTCGCCAAACTCCTGCTTCGCGAATTTGGCACGGAAATAGCCAGCCACACGCTTCAGGTCGGCCACGTTCGGCTCGACCGGGCGGCAACCTGGCCGGAAATTCAGGCTGTCGCGGCGGACCTCGACTCGCCACTGCGCTGCGTCGATTCTGCCACGCAGGACAGGATGAAAGCGGAAGTCGACGCGGCACTCAAAGCCGGCAACACCGTCGGCGGCATCTTTGAAATTGTGGTGCACAACGTCCCCGTCGGCCTCGGCAGCCACGCGCAGTGGGACGAAAAACTCGACGGGCGTCTTGCGCAGGCGCTGATGAGTGTGCAAGCGGTCAAAGCCGTCGAAATCGGCGCGGGTGTCACGGCTGCGGGCTCTTACGGCAGCGAAGTTCAGGACGAGATTTCCTACGACAAACCGGCTCGCCGCTTCCGCCGGTCAACGAATCGCGCCGGTGGCCTCGAAGGAGGTATCACGAACGGCGAGGATGTCGTCATTCGTGGCTACTTGAAACCGATCTCGACGCTGCGGCAAGCACTGCACACGGCGGACATGGTGACCAAAGAGCCGGTCTCGGCCGCCTACGAGCGCTCCGATTGGTGCGTGGTCCCGGCGGGCGCGGTCGCTGGCGAAGCCATGGTTGCACTTGTGCTCGCGGATGCTTTTCTGCAAAAATTTGGAGGAGACTCTCTTTCCGAGATGCGGCGGAATTTCGACAATTATGCCCGACAAATCGACCAGTTCTGAAGCGGCTGCAACTCCGGCCACGGCGCCCGCGGAAGCCCCCATCGCCGCGCGAAAGATTTATCCCATCATCAAGTACGGCGATCCGATCCTCGAGAAGCCGACCGCTGCCATCACAAAATTTGACGCCGAGCTCGAGAAGCTCGCCGAGGATATGTTTGCTTCGATGTATGCCGCGCAAGGCGTGGGTCTCGCCGCGCCGCAAATCGGGCTGAGCCTGCGCATGACCGTCATCGATGTCACGACCGGGAAAAATCCCGAAGCCAAAATCGTCCTTGCCAATCCTGAAATCATTCACGCCGAGGGCGAGGTTCGCGAAGAGGAAGGCTGTCTTTCCATTCCCGGCTTTCGCGGCTACGTGATGCGCCCGCAATTCGTGACCGTCCGCGCGCAAAACGCAAAAGGCGAAACGTTCGAAATTCGCGGCGAAAACCTGCTGGCGCGCGCCTTTTGCCACGAGATCGATCACCTCAACGGCATCCTGTTTCTACAGCACCTCAGCATGCTCAAGCGCGACTTGATTCGGCGGAAGATCAAGAAGCTAAAGAAGCAAGGCGAGTGGTGAATTCCGCAGCCGGCCGATTGCGTCTCGTTTTCTGCGGCACTCCTCTCTTCGCCGTCCCAACCTTGAAGCATCTTCTCATTCAATCCGACTTCGATCTCGCCGCCGTCATCACGCAACCCGATCGCCCTCGCGGCCGCGGCCAGAAAGTTTCCTTCTCTCCTGTCAAGGAGATTGCCGTCGCTGCCGGCGTGCCCGTACATCAGCCCGAAAAAATTCGCGCTCCAGAGGTACAGGAACTATTGCGAGGTCTGGCGCCGGACGTGGTTGTGATTATCGCCTACGGCCAAATCATCCCCGCGCGCCTTCTCCCCATTCCCCGGCTCGGCTGGATCAACCTTCACGCCTCTTTGCTCCCGAAATATCGCGGCGCCGCTCCGATCAACTGGGCGATCGTCAACGGCGAACCGAAAACTGGCGCCTCGTCCATGCGCATCGACGCGGGAATGGATACTGGAGAAATCTTGCTGCAAAAAGAGATGGAAATCGGTTCAACGGAAACCGCGCCCGACTTGGCCGCACGCATGGCTGAGCTGGGAGCGCCGCTGATGGCTGAGACGCTTCGCGGCCTGGCCGCAGACTCTATTCGGCCGCGTCCACAGAATCACGAGCAAGCCTCGAGTGCGCCCATGCTCAAAAGAGAGGATGGCCTCATCGATTGGTCGCGTACTTCCGTGGAGATCTTCAATCGCATTCGCGGCTTCGCTCCCTGGCCCGGCGCTTACACCACTTTCCGTGGCCAGACCTGCCACATTTGGGGCGAACCGGCGTCTAACAACCAGGTGGAGCAATTTGAACGTTCAATTCAGGGCCCCGTGCCAGGTTCCTTGTTCGTACAGCGCAATGAACTTGTTGTGCGTTGCGGCGGCACAACCTATTTGCGCGTCCTCGCCGTCAAAGTGGAAGGGCGCAAGCAAGTTTCAACGTCCGAATTTCTCAACGGCGCCCGCTTGCTTGCTGGCGAACACTTCGGGGAAACCTAGTTTGCGCATGGCTCAGCGCTGAGGCATACTCGAAATTGACCCACGCATGAAAGCACGATTAGCCTCAGGAGTTCGCGCGACATGAATCTTTCGGAATTTCTCCGCGTGCGCGGAAGCTTGCCTTCTCGCGCGAAACAGTTTTTGCGATTTGTCGCGTGCTGGACGCTCGCCGCTCAACTCGCGGTCTTGCCGCTTGCTTCTGCCGCGGGAAACGCTTCCACTTCCGTCTCCGATAAGCCCACTTCAAAGAGCGTGACCGATCCAGTGATGAAGGTCATGCAAACCGAACTCGCTCGCGCCTCCACGGACCTTGGAAAAACGGATTCCGCTCCCTATTTCATGAGCTACACCGTATACGATCAGAATCTCGACGTCCTCGTCGGTGCTTACGGGAGCCTCCTCACCGACGCTTCTCTGGCACGCCGCTCGGCCGATGTGACCATGCGCGTTGGCAGCCCCGCTCTCGACAACACCCACGGACAAAGCCGTTTTAGCGGGATGACTTCGGGTACCTTGCCGCTCGGGAACGATCAAGATGCCATCGCCCGCGTCCTCTGGGAGTTGACCGACCGCGAATACAAGCGCGCTGCTCCGGCATTCTTGAACGTCAGAACCAACAACGCCGTTCGCGCCGAGGAAGAAGACAAGTCTCCTGATTTCTCAAAGGAAACGCCGGAAACTCATTTGGAAAATCCCGGCACGCCACCTCCTTTCAATCACACTGCTTGGAGCGATGAAGTTCGCCGGTTGTCCGGCGACTTTCGCAAATATCCCGACGTCTATTTCGCCACCGTCGTTTTGCAAGTCACGGATTCCAATGCGCGCATGGTTTCCAGCGAAGGCAGCGCCATCGAAACGCCCAGCGCTAGCACGCGGCTGATCATGGAAGCACAAACCCGCGCCGATGACGGCATGGAATTGATCCGCGTTGAGACCTTTCAGTCTCCGAGCGCCGAGGGCCTTCCGAGTGAAGCCGATCTCAACGCCAAAATTGCCAAAATGGCGGACGATCTGAAAGCACTGAAGGCTGCCCCCGTTGCCGAGCCTTACGACGGCCCCGCGCTTCTCAGCGGCCGCGCCGCGGCCGTCTTTTTCCATGAAGTCCTCGGACATCGTCTCGAAGGCCACCGCCAACGCGACGAAGACGAGGGGCAAACGTTCACGAAAAAAGTCGGCCAGGAAGTTCTCCCGAAATTCCTGAGTGTCACCGACGATCCCACCATCCACCAATTGGATGGCGTGAAGCTCGCGGGCTCTTACGAATTCGACGATGAGGGCGTTCCGGCGCAACGCGTAGACGTCATCCAAGACGGCATTCTGAAAAATTTCCTGATGTCCCGCATGCCTATTAAAGGTTTCAGCCAGTCCAACGGCCACGGCCGCGACCAACCCGGCCTGATGCCCACGGGCCGCCAGGGCAATTTGATTGTCACCTCTACGCAAACGGTTCCGGAATCCGAGATGCGCCAAAAGCTCATCGACGAAGTGAAAAAGCAAAACAAGCCTTACGGCCTCTACTTCGACGACATCCAGGGTGGCTTCACGCTCACGACGCGCTCTCTGCCGCAAGCCTTTCAGGTTCTTCCCGTGATCGTCTACAAGGTCTACGCGGATGGCCGCCCCGATGAGTTGGTTCGCGGCGTCGATATCGTGGGCACTCCGCTCGCCGCTCTCACGCGAATCCTCCTGACCGGCGACAAACAGCACGTGTTTAACGGCGTGTGCGGCGCGGAAAGCGGCCAGGTGCCTGTGTCAGCGGTTGCTCCGGCCATGCTCTTTTCCGAAATGGAAGTGCAGAAGCGCCAGCATTCGCATGATCGGCCGCCCATCCTGCCGCCGCCCGGCTTTGAAAATATGGCGCCCCCAAGAGATGCGCAAGCCAATCCAGCGGTGAAGCCATGAAAATCGCCCGCGCTCTCGGATCGACTTTCTTGGCTGCGGCCATGTTTTACGCCGCCGCGCAACTCCACGCGGCAACTCACACGGCCGCTGTGAGCGATTCTCCAGAAAAGCCGTCCGCGTCTCCTGCCCTGGTTCCGCACCCCGCCGCCGGCGGCGATCCTTTGCTCGACGCCCTTCTCACCGAACTTGATCGCTCCAAAGCGCACCTCAAGATCGACCAGGTCGCCGCACCTTACTACATTGAGTATCGCGTCAACGACGTCGACGACTTCGACGCCGAAGCCGCCTTTGGCGCGCTTCGCGAAATCCAGCGCGTCCGCCTGCGCATTTTGCGCGTCGTCGTTCGCGTCGGGGACTACAAAGAGGACAGTTACTACGGCCAGGGGATGGGCGAAACCAACATCCTCCCTCTCGACGATGATCCCATCGCCCTTCGTCACCAGATTTGGCTGACGACCGACGAAGCCTACAAAGCCGCCGGCGAAGCGCTCGCTGAGAAACAGGCCGAAATGAAGCGCTTCACGGCCGATGCCAATCCCGTCCCCGATTTTTCCAAGGAACCGGTCGTCAACGCTCTCGAGCCCATCGTCACTCTCAAACTCGACGAAAAAGAGTGGACCAAAAATCTCGAAGAAGTCACCAATCTTTATCGCCAGTATCCCGACGTCCAGTCCGTCAGCGCTTCCGCTCGCTTTACCGCCACCAACGAATATTTCGTCGACTCCGAAGGTACGGTCACGCGTAACGGCAAAACCACCTACGACCTGCAGTTCAATGGCTCAACGCAAGCGGAAGATGGTATGCGCCTCACCAGGAACCCGTACTGGATGGTTGGCCGGGCGCAAGAACTCCCTTCGCGCGAAAAGCTTCTCAGCGACGGCAAGCAAGCGCTCGAAACTGTCGTCGCCCTGCGTAAAGCGCCCATCGTCGAGGAGGAATATCGCGGCCCGGTTCTCTTCGCGCCGGACGCCGCCACCGATGTGGTCGCCTCGCTCGTCGGCTCCAATGTCGTCGGCCGCAAGCCGCAGCTTGGCCGCCCCAACCGCACTCTCGGCGCGTTTGCCACAAGCTACAAAATGCGCGTGCTTCCCGCATTTCTCTCCATCATCGACGACCCCACTCTGAAGGACTTCGATGGCCACAGCCTCGTCGGCAGCTACGACGTCGACAACGAAGGCGTGAAAGCCCAGACCGTCAACGTCATCGAAAACGGCACGCTCAGCAATTATCTCCTCGGCCGCCAGCCCGTCCGCGATTTCCCTTTTTCCAACGGTCACGGCCGCGCCGCGCCCGGCTCCTTCCCTTCTCCGAGCCTCGGCGTCCTGCTCCTGAAGAGCACCGAAGCCGAATCTCCCAGCGCGCTCCGCAAACAAATGATTGACATGATCACTTCGCAGGGCACGCCGTACGCTTATCGCGTCGAAACCCTCGGTCCCGGCAACACGCCGCGCCTTCTCTATCGTGTTTACGCTGACGGCCATGAGCAGCTCGTCCGCGGTGCAGTCTTCAATGAGCTTGACGTTCGCGCTCTCCGCAGCGATCTCGTCGCCGTCGGCAATGACCCGCTCGTCAGCAACCGCACCGGCGGCGTTCCCACAACCATCATTTCCCCCTCGCTTCTCTTCGACGAGCTCGAAGTCAAGCGCGCCGACACCAGCAAGGACAAGTTGCCGGACTATCCTCCTCCGCCACTCAAAAACTAAAAATTCTTTCCGCCGTCGCGCTTGCAGTCTTACACTGGAACCGCAGCGCTAGCACGCGCCCGGCATGAGCCAACGTCCATGACGCTCAAGGAACAATTCGAGTGGGTCACGCGCATGGCGCTTCTTGTCTTTATCCTTGCCTCGGCCGCATTTCTCAGCGCCATCACCGCGATGCGCATCGCCATTCACGGCCGCGAAGTGAACATGCCCAACCTCGTCGGCAAAAACGTCGCCGAAGCCAGCACGCTCTTACGCTCGCACGGCCTGATCCTTCACGTCGCCGACCGCATCTACAGCGACTTGCCCATTAACGTCGTCGTGCGCCAGGCTCCCCCGCCCGGCATGCTCATGAAGGTTTCGCAGCAGGCTAACGTCATCCTCAGCCTCGGCCAGCGCCAGTTGCAAATTCCGCTTCTCGAGGGCAATTCGCTTCGCGCCTCGCGCATCGAGTTGCTGCGCTCCGGCCTGCAGGTCGGCGAAGTTTCCGGCATCACCATGCCCGATGATCCCGCCGATACGGTCATTCTCCAAACGCCGCTTCCCGGCGCCGGCGCTGCCAGCCCGCGCGTCGACGTGCTTATTTCCGATGGTCCTCGCGAACCCTCCTTCGTCATGCCGCGCCTCGTCGGCCTCAAAGATTCCGACGCCCAGCAGCGTCTCGAGGCCGGCGGCATTCATTGCAAAGTGAATCTCCTCTCCGCGCCTCAATGGCCCCACGGCGCCGTGATCGATCAAACTCCTCTCGCCGGCCAGCGCATCACGCCATCCGTCACCGTCGAGCTCACCGTTGCGAATTGACCCTCCGCGCACGCAACTCCCTCTCGAGCCCGCCGTTATATAATCCGCGCTTCCGTCATTCGCTCGCTCCATGGAGGCGCCGTCTTGAATCGTCGCGAATTTCATTCCACTCTTCTCAAGCTTTCCGCCTCCACATTTCTCGCACCTCGTCTTTTCGCGCAATCCTCTTCCGCCGATTCCTCTGAGATTGCGTCTCTCTACGATCGCTCCATCGTCATCGACTCACTCTGCAGTCCGTTCAGTGATCTCAGCGCCGTGCCCAGCGTGGAATCGCTCGCTGCCGTCCGCCAATCCGGCATCACCGCCGTCAACTGCACCGTTTCTCAGCGCACGCTCGACGACACGATCGATAGCATCGCCTCCATCCAATCTCTCACCGAAAAATTCCCGGACGCATTCACCATCGTCAGCAAACATTCCGGCATTGCAGCCGCCAAGCGCGACAAAAAGATCGGCATCCTTCTCGGTTTCCAGGACACTGCCTTCTTCGAAAATAATCCCGAACGCATCGATCTCTTCCGCAAGCTGGATGTCCGCATCATGCAGCTCACCTACAACAACCGCAGCGCCTTCGGCGATGGCTGTCTAGATCCCGCAAACACCGGCCTCACGCCGGCAGGAATCGCCGCCGTCAAGAAAATGAACGCGCTCGGCGTCGCTGTCGATCTCAGCCACAGCGGCTATCGCACGACTTCCGACGGCATCGCCGCGTCGGCCAAACCCGTGCTCATCACTCATTCCGGCTGCGCCGCCGTCTATCCGCACCCGCGCAGCAAACCCGACGAAATCCTCAAGTCCCTCGCCGATCGCGGCGGCTATTTCGGCGTGTACCTCATGCCTTATCTCGTCGCTTCTCCTACGATTCCCACGCGCCAACATGTCCTCGATCATCTCGTCCACGCCATCAACGTCTGCGGCGCCGACCATGTCGGAATCGGCTCCGACGGCAGCATCGAAAAAGTCGTCCTCACGCCTGCGCAAAAAGCGGCATTCGATGCCGACATGGCCCAGCGCAAGAAACAAGGCATCGCCGCGCCCGGCGAGGATCGTTTCCCTTACGTCCCCGACCTGAACGGCCCCGATCACATGCAGATCATCGCCCAAGAGCTTGCCCGCCGCGGCCAGCCCTCCTCCACCGTCGAAAAAGTCCTCGGCGCCAATTTCCAGCGTGTCATCGGAGAAATCTGGGGCGACGCTTAGCGCGCACTTCATCCACGCAATAAAAAAGGGGCGGCCGCAATCGCAGCCGCCCCGTTGGAGTTGATCTTTCGCGTTGTTTAGAACGTCAGCTTCAGCGCAAATTGAACCTGCCGCGAGGAACCGAAGTCCCCCGTCGCGAACCGCGTCGACGTAATGGCTCCCAGCGAGGAGCTCAGCACGTTCAACTGCGGGTCACCGAAGTTGGGATGGTTGAAGATATCGAACAGCTCCGCTCTGAATTGCAGGTTGAACCTCTCGAAGATTTTCGTATCTTTGGTCACCGAGAAATCCGTATTCAGGAAATTTGGCCCGACAATCGCGTCCCGGCCCATGGTTCCCGGATGACAAGTGCCGGGCACAATCGGGTAGTTGTTCTTGCCAGGCGTGCTCGGCACGTCGCTGAACGTGCACGGCACCGCGAACACGGCGTTCGGAGTCGTCGCGCAATCTGGAATTGCCGGTGCTGTTCCCGTGGGCGTGCCATTGAAAGGCTCGCAAACGGTCGCGTTGCTGAAGAATTGCCCTGGTTGGCCGGTTCCCGTGACCTTCCCCAAAAGATCGGGGCGCACGGTAACGTTCACGCCCGGGTCGATCGTCAACGTCGGCGTCAGCGGATTGCCGCTCTGCGCTTGCGTGATGACGCCAAACTGCCAGCCCGAGACCAGCCGGTTGGCTTTGAACGGCAGTTGGTAGAAGCCGCTCAGCACGAAGCGGTTGCGCGCGTCGAATTCCGACGGGCCGTAATCGCCGCGCGGATTGTAAGCATTCTGCAGCGGGATGCTCTCATCCGAAGACAGCGAGTTGTAGTCCAGTGACTTCGACCACGTATACGAAGCCAGGAACTCGAACCCGTGGGAGAACTGTTTGTTCAACGTCGCCCACAGCGCGTTGTAGTTCGAATTTCCCACGCTGTTGATCTCGTTGATGGACCCGAATGAACACGGATTGTTCGGGGGTGCGCACTGCGCCGGAAGAACCGGGCTCGTAAGCGGGAGCGTCAGGAACGGATGTACCGCGCCATAGAACCCGTCGGTCACCAGCGGCTGGTTCACGTTCTGCACCAGTTGAAGGTGCGTGCCCTTCTGTCCCACGTACGAAACGGTCAAACCCAGGCTGGACGTAAGCTGGCGTTCCACGCCCAGGTTCCAGTCCTGCGCGTACATGTTCTTGAAGTTGGGCGCGACAGCCGTCGGCCCCAGGCTGATTCCGGTAATTGCGGCGGTCGGATTCTCGAGCGTTATAACGCCCGACGTAATCGATTCCGGAATCGCGAACGGCGGGTTCCCGCTGAGACCGGTCACTACTCCCGCGATCGGGTCCTGCGTCAGGATCGCATAGCCTGCGCGAACGGAAGTCTTCCCGTCCTTGAAGGGATCCCATGCAAATCCCACGCGCGGCTCGAAGTTCTTGTTGTTTGTTCCGAAGGGCTGCGGCGCGGAAATCAAGGTACCGTCCGTAGTGTCAAAGTTTGTGAAACGGTTCCGCGCTTCAGACGGCGTGGAATTCCACTCGTAGCGAAGCCCCAGGTTCAGCGTGAAGTTCGGCCTCAGTTTGAAGCTGTCTTGCGCATATCCGGCGTAAGACGGCTCCAGTATCCGGTTGTTGCCGGAACCGATCTGTGTCGTAAACGATGCGGCCGTGTCTTCGAGGAAGTCCGTCAAGTTTGAGAACGAGAATGTTCCGACGTTTTCCGCGATATTGTCGTTGTAGGCGCGCCGGATTTCGCCGCCGAACTGAAACGAGTTGCGCCCTTTCAGCCAGTTCAAACCGTCGTTCAGTACCACCGTCGTGTCGCCGCGTCCTTGCGGCTCGCCCGCCGGTCCGCCGAAGACCATCGCGCCGGAAACGGAGATATTGGAAAGCGCTCCCGTCGGTACGCCTCCCGGCAACGCGATGTCGAAAGCGGAATCATTGAAGTCTCCGTTCGGGGTGAACGTGAGGTGGATGCGGTTGAAGCCCAGGCGCACCGTGTTCGTCAGCGATGGACTGAAAATATGGTCTTCGCTGATCGTCAGCAAGTCGCGCAACCCGGAGCGCGTGTCGCCGAATCCAGGCAGGTTCGTGCTCTGCGTAGGCTCCTCGCGCAGATCTCTCTGCACCACATAGTAGGTATGCAGCCGGTCGGTGCTGTTGAACTCGACATCCAGGTCAGCCGAACCCTGGTTGAGTGCCACGTTCGCCAGCGTCGGCCCACTGAACTCGTCGAACGTTCCGGGATCTCCGACCGTTCCGGTTCCGACTTCGTTCGCCGCTGGCACCAGCGCGAGCAGCTTCTGCACCGCCGTGGACGTCACCGTTGCGATCTGGTCCGGGCTGGGCACAAAGCTCCCCACCGTCAATCCCTGGTGCTGCCTCAGGCCTTCGTAGGCCAGGAAGAAAAACACTTTGTTCTTCTTGACTGGGCCGCCAAAGTCCACGCCGAAATCGTTCCGCTTGAAGGGAGCTTGCGCTTCCGGCTCGCCCAATCCGTTCACCGCCGGGTTGAAATAGTTCCGCGCATCTAGGTCGTTGTTGCGGAAGAAGTCGAAAAGTTCGCCGTGATACTCATTGGTTCCCGAGCGCGTCGCCAGGTTGACGATGGCTCCCGCGTTGCGGCCGTATTGCGCTGGAAACGACGAGTTGTCGATCTTGTATTCCGCCAGCGTGTCGATAGGAGGCTGGAAAGTCACCTGGTTCTGCGAAAAGTCGTTCAGATTGATGCCGTTCACGAGCCAGTTCGTCGTATCTTCTCTCGACCCGCCGGTATCGATGCCGAACGATCCCTGTCCGCGCAGCGGAGCGGTTAGAAATCCGTTCGCCGGAGGCGTCATCGTTCCCGGCGTCAATAAGCTCAAGTCGGTAAAATGCCGTCCGTTCAGCGGAATGTCCTGCACCGTCTTGTCGTTAATCACCTGTCCGATGCTGTTCGTCGCCGTCTCCACCAGCGCCGGCGTCGCCGTAATTACCACCTCTTGGGACACTTCGCCCACCTTAAGTTGCACATCCTTGGTCACCGCGCTCGCGACTTCGAGCTTCAAGTCCTTGACTACGGCTGTCTGGAAGCCGGAGAAGGCGACCTCGATGCGGTACAGTCCGATGGGAAGCGCAGGGAAAAGGTAGGCGCCCGCGGCGTCGGTCTGCGTGGTGTTGACTACACCGGTGGCCTGATTGGTGGCGGAAACCTTGGCGTTGGGCACGACGTTGCCCGATGGATCCGTCACGGTGCCGTTCAAGGAAGCGGTAGATTGAGCTTGAGCAATCCCGCCCAGGAACAAGGTCAACAGCAATAGTGCTCCAACCCCTGCCAGAGCGGAACGGAAGGAGAAGGTGATTCTACGAACGCGTTCCATCATACCTCCTGAGAATTTTCGAGAAAAAGAAGACTAAGTCAGCGCGAGGTAGCCCTGCGTGCTGGACAAAGCGGCGTATGTGCGGCGAAAGCCAGCCCCGGAGCAATTTGCATCTCGCCGTAACCTATGCGTTTTGTGGTATTTGCATTGCAGGATACGAAATGGAGAGACACGCTAACTAAACCCCCTTAAATTGGTAGGCAATCTCGCAGCCATCCTGAGAACTTCTTCATTTTTTTGTAAGCCGCGCAAAATCAATACCGTAGGGCCATTTAATGCCATTGCCGCAATGGCGAAAAACGTTCTCTCCCTATATTTTCGTATGTAGTTATGGATAACTGTAGCTGATGCTACCGCCGAGGTAGGGAATTGCCGCCCATCAAGCGACCCTGCGCCTTATAAGAAGGCCAAACGATCCCTCAGGTAAATACCTGCTTCTGGACAGCCACGGTTCGAATTCTGGATGTTCCAAGACTATTTCGAAGGTAGGAAGATCAAATCAAATGAATAACGGCCGCCCGAACCAGGGTCAACCGACACGGTTTTGCCGGCCCCGTCCGGCTTCATCAAGCCAGCGGTCCAGCACCGGCTGGTATTCGGCTTCCACATCGAGAAACGTCACGCCCGCGCCCATGTTCGTCTGCGCGTACACGATTTTCGATTTGGCTTGGAAAAAGGCGTCTCCCGCGGAAATTTTCACCAGCACTAGCGTTCCCACCGGAAAGGGATTCATCATGTCCAGGTAGCATCCATGAAGGCTCAGCTCGCTCACACGCGTGGCTATGCGCACCTCCGAAGCCTCTTCAATCAGCTCGGCGCTGGCGATGAACGTATATCTTGGCGTGCGGCGGCGTTCTGCTCCCAATGAATTTCCTCCGAAAGGATTCCCCTCACTTATGATGGTACGACGAATCGAGGCACTCATGTTCTCGATTCGCCCAAACTATAACTAGTGGAACTTCGGCTGAATCCAATACCGCCGGGGTCAGTCTGCCCCTATTCGCGGTGAGGAGAGTTGCAATGCCTGGAGATCGAGCAAGAGCACGAGAGTTGGCCGCCGAATCCATCGGCAAAGGCGATTCGACAGGGTGGTTCGAGAAGCTTTACCAGGAAGGCGAAGCGGGCAAAGCGGTAATCCCCTGGGCGAACAGAAATCAAAATCCCGGCCTCCTCGGTTTCTGGAAAGCGAATCCGCAAATCACGGAGGGCAAAATTGCGCTCGTCGTGGGCTGCGGATTGGGCGATGACGCCGCTCAATTAGCACAGTGGGGATTCAGAACAACGGCCTTCGATGTTTCCGAGACGGCCATCCGCATGGCCTGCAAACGGTTTCCCGAGAGCCGCGTCGAATTTTGCGTCGCGAACCTCTTCGAACCGCCTGCCGAGTGGACTCTTAAATTTGATTTCGTATTTGAAGCCAATACCGTGCAGGCGCTGCCGGCTGCGGTTCGAACGCGGGCAATCGAGAAAATCGCGAGCTTCGTGAAGCCGGGCGGGAAGCTCCTGGTCATCGCCAGAGGACGCGAACCACACGAACCAGAAGGCCAATTGCCGTGGCCTCTGACGCGCGCGGAACTGGCGCACTTTCTCGGTTGCGGGCTCTTGGAAAAGAGCTTTGAAGACTACTTCGATTCGGAAGAACCTCCCGCTCGCAGGTACCGCGTGTTATACGAACGTGTTTGACCCTCGCCTCTCTCTGCGTGCCAATAAAAAGACAGCAAAAATCCCTGCTTTGGGCTAGAGTGTCTGCGACATTTGCGTGAAACATTTGTTTCATCCTTGAGAACGACTGGAGGATTCGGATGGAGGCTTTGGAAAAAAAGATGGGGAATTCAGCCTCGCGGCGAGCCTTGCTCTTTGTTTCATTCCTGCTCGGCTTGGCGATCTTCGTTTCCCTTCCCTGCTCCGCCGCAGCCCAGGACGCAAAAGCAGGCGGCGATTTCGCCGGCGCCTGGAAGGGCGAATTGGGCGAAGGCTCCGCGAAACTGCACATTGTCTTGACGATCAAGAAATCGGACGCGGGCGAATTCTCCGGCCAGCTGCAAAGCGTCGATCAGGGCACCACGATTCCCATGGAAAATCTAACCCTGAAGGGCGATAGCGTTCACTTCGAAGTGAAGGCCATCGAAGGCGTCTACGAAGGCACCTTGAACGCCGCGAAAACAGCAATCACCGGAACGTGGACCCAGAGCGGCGTCCCCGCGCAATCGCTCAACTTTGCGCGCAACGTCGAGGATTCAAGTGCCGCCCCGAAGCAAGTGGAGGGACCCAAGACAAAGCCGATCTCAGCGTTCTTGGATGTCGTCATTCCGATTGCGCCAACGGCATTTAAAGCCGATGGCAAATGGCACCTCGTTTACGAACTGCATTTGAACAACATGGACAGGTGGGACTATCAGCTAACAAAAGTCGATGCCATTTCGGGTGACTCGGCGGAACGCTCGCTCGTTTCTTACTCGGGAACGGATTTGGATGGCGCGATGGCGCGTCCCGGCCAGCCGGCATTGACCGACAAATCCAAAATCGGCCCCGGCTCGATGGCCGTCGTGTACGTATGGGCGACAGTCAACTCGCTTGAAGAAGTGCCCGCAACAATTCGCCAGCGCCTCTCCGTGAAAGTTGGAACATATCCCGAAGAGATGACCATTGTGACCGCGCCAATCACGGTTGGCCGCGGAGCCGTTGCCATCACTTCCCCGCTGCGCGGCGATCACTGGCTCGCGGCAAACGGTCCTTCGAACACCTCGGGGCATCGCCGCGCGCTGATTCCCATCGACGGACACGCCGTCATCTCGCAGCGCTTCGCCATCGATTGGGTGAAGCTCGGCGACGACGGCAAAACCTATAAGGGCGATGAGAAAGACAACAAGAATTACTACGCCTTCGGAAGCGACGCGCTCGCTGTCGCCGACGGCATCGTCACCGAAACAAAGGACGGAATTCCGCTGAACGTTCCGGGCATCGATTCACGCGCGGTGCCCATCACGCTCGAAACTGTCGGCGGCAATCATGTGATCATCGATATTGGCAACGGCAACTACGCGTTTTACGCGCACCTTCAGCCTGGATCGCTGCGCGTCAAGCTCGGTGACAAAGTGCATCGCGGCCAGGTCGTAGGACTCGTCGGCAATACGGGAAATTCGACGGAGCCGCACCTGCACTTTCACATCGAGAATGGCAACTCTCCGCTTGGCGCCGAAGGCCTGCCCTACAGCTTGCCGTCGTTCGAAGTCGTCGGGCATGGTTGGACTTGGAAGCCATCCGACTCCCAAGGCCCCGCGGAAATCCATAAGAACGAAATGCCCACGGAAAACGAGGTCGTGAATTTCGGAACGAATCCGTAGACCAAGAAGCGCGGCGTTCGGCGACAGACGCGTCGCGAAAACGTACCGCGAAAATTGCAGCGCAGAAACTTCGAGCCGCGGATCCGTGATCCGCGGCTCGAAATATTTTTCAATTTGTTCTCTCTGATAGGCCTCCCTACACCAGATGCTGATCGAGAGGCACTACCAAACAGCGACCTACTTTGCCGCCTCTTTTTTATGGAGGTCGGTGCAGACGGAAACAGCTGTGTTGGGATTGACGGCGCTGTCGCCTTCCTCGATGTGGCGGATGATCCCGTCTTTATCGATGACGATGTTGGCGCGCTGCGCCCACTGATACGTGTCCTTCTGCATTGGATAATCTTTCAAGATGCCGTAAGCGGTCAGCATCTTTTTGTTCATGTCGCTGAGGAGCGGGAAATCGACGTTGATTTGCTTCGCGAATGCGGCGTTAGCGGGCGGTGAATCCATGCTAACTCCAAAAACTGCAGTATCTGAGGTATCGATCTTGCCTGAGGCGATTCCAGCCTGGACCGCCTGAAGTTGTTTCGTTCAACCACCTGTGAACGCCAGGACGTAGACGGCGAGAAAGACATTCTTCTTGCCGTGAAAGTCGCTGAGCGATACGGACTTCCCTTGATCGCTGGGAAGCGTGAAATTCGGCGCGACGTCGCCCACCTTCAGCGAAATCTTGGCCAGTTCCGGCTTTTGCGCGTCCTGCGCCATGGGTGCTGCCATCGGCACAGACGCAAGCAAAGCCAGCAGTGCTAACTCACGTTTCATTCGCACTCTCCTTGGGGATGAAATCCAGAGTTCGACGACGCATACAACGTACCACTCAGCGCGGCGGCAGAGAACCTTAAAATATTTTGCGTTCGCGAAAATGCGGAAGAGCGGCAGAAGATCAGGCGGCGAGTGCGAGTTCGCGGGGAACATTGGCGTCGCACGATGCGTATGTCCGGGCGAGAGCCGTGTTGGTGTGTAAGAATCTCCGTGGCGTGCCGTTCTAGAACATGAGAAGCGGCGAGGAAACGCAGATGAACGGAATTGCATTTCGCGGCAAGAATTTCATGGCCGCGATGGGAATTGCAGCTGGAGCGCTGGCCGTAACGATGGCGGCAACGCCCGGCCGTAGCCAGGACCCGCAGATCAAGGTGAAGGTCAACCTGGTCAGCGTGTCGTTCGTGGCGCGCGATAAGCGCGGCGCGCTGGTGAACAATTTGACGGAGGACGACGTGGACGTCTTCGAGGATGCCGCGCCGCAGAAGATCGCGTTTTTCGCGAAGAGCACGGATTTGCCGCTGACGCTGGGTTTGATTGTGGATGCGAGCGGAAGCCAGGATCATTTTTCCAAACAACACCAGCAGGATTTGGAAGTGTTTTTCAAAGACGTGCTCGGCCCAAAGGATCGCGTGTTTCTGATTGGATTTGGAAACCACCTCCGGCTGGTGAGCGATTTTTCGTCGTCGGGCGCGACGCTGCTGGACGACTGGAAGAAATATCAAAAGAGCAGCGGAAAATTTCCGGAAGTCGGGCCAAAGGAAGATCGTGACCTGGGCACGGCGTTTTACGATTCGATTTTTTATTCCATTACGGAAAAGATGATGCAAGAAAAAGGGCGCAGAGCGCTGCTGATGTTCAGCGACGGCGAAGACAACTCGAGTTCGCACAATATGATGACGACGATTGAAGAGGCGCAGAGCGAAAACGTGCCGGTCTACACGATCCGGTACACCGAGAAAGAGCACGGCAAGCTGACGGCCCGGAATAAGTACGGAATCAGCGTGATGGACCGTATCGCAAGAGAGACCGGCGGGGCGAACGTCGACGCGGAGACGACCGACGCGCACACCTACTTCCAACAGATCGCGGAAGAGCTGAGAACTTCGTACGAACTGGGCTACTACCCAAAGGATCCGATGAAAGACGACACCTTCCGCAAGATTGTCATTAAGCCGAAGCGCGAAGGGATTCTTGTGCGCGCAAAGACCGGCTATTTTGCGCGGTGAGGAAGTATAGGAAGTAGAGGAGGTGAAGGAGGTAAAGGAAGTAGAGGAAGAGGCGGCGAGGCGAGCGGGATGGACGAATGCGGAAGCTTTCCGACGGAGCCGGAATCTTTCCGGCAGGGCCGGAACCTTTGGTCGATCGATCATCGCGTGTGAGGAGAGGTCCTTCGCTCCCGATAGTCGCTCAGGACAGACATCGTTGATAAAGCCGAAGAGAGATCCCTCGTCGCGATGCTCCTCGGGACAGAACTCCTTCGTCGGATTTCTGGTTAACGATAACTGCCCCCCCCTGGTTTTTTCGGAAGTGTTGATTCTAAAGAAAAGCGGGTGTCTGCAAGGGGTTTAGAATGAACACTTGCAAGGGGTCTTGGAAGTGCGGATTCTAAAGGACTTACGCGAGATATTATCGGACGCGGAATAGCGGGGCGGGAGGCGGTTGGACTGGGTCCGGATAGAAGTGTCTGAGGTAGCGAAGTCACGGGGAATGCTAGCACAGAAAGGAATTGTTGTCAAGTAAGTTATAGTACCGCGCTGTGTTAATTCGAACGTGAGACGCGGAAGTGGCGTGGATTGAGTCGGTTGGCGGGAATTTGGGAGTTTGGTGAGACGGCGGGGAAACTGAAGTTCAAGAGTTCAAGGTTGAAAAGTTCAACGCTGGAAGGCAACCAGTAAGGGTGCGCGGGAGTGCTCTTTGCAGTTCAGGGCGAGCCTGTGCTTGGTAGAGTCTACATGCCGAACATGGAGTTGACGCCGGCGCGAGGAGGTTGTTGCGCTGGGGATTGTGGGGCGGCGGGCTGCTGCACGGCGGGCTGGGCAGTGGTGGGCGACGAGGCTGCGGGCGACGATGCGGCCGCGGCGGCCATGGCTTGGGGGGTTGCGGCGGTTGGGGTGGCGGCGGCTGGTTGAGCGGGAAGCTGCTGGAGATAGATCAGGTCGCGGGGCTCTTCGGTGCCGGGCTGGACGGGTGTGGATGGCAAGCTCAGTTGATGCTCGAGGGCGGTGGCGATGCGGTGCAATTGCCAGATGAGCTTTTCGAGATCTTTCGAGCGGCTAATCTTCAGGTTGCGGTCCCACAGAAAGCGGATGGAGAGCACAAAGAAAATGGGCAGGCCGATGGCCAGCGTGGCGAGTACGATGCTTTGGAAGATCGAGTCGAGAGACGGCAGGGATGGGTTCATTGGGGGCCTCCTGGTGCGGGGTACAGTGGGAAGGATAGCGCATGGCGGGGGTGGTGACAAATACATCGCGGCCGAGCTTGGCTGGCCGGCAATTATTTGTATGTTGAATTAAGCATCTCTCACATTAAAATCAGAGTCTCCGGGTAAAAATTACGATGATCATAAATACGGCATTTGTCCCTACGCCTTTAGCAAAAGTAGCGTCGCGGCTTAATATTGTCGGGCCTTCGCAGTCTGCCGATACATTTCTTCTTGCTTCCTACCTAGCTGAAGCAGCGATCAAGATGATGGGGATTGCACTCTATTCGGGATTTCTTCACACGTCCAAGAATCACGCCTATGGGATCGCATTCGATGCTTGCAGGGCGGACGGCCTCGGCGAATGGGAAAGAATAATCCAGGTAAACTCTTCGCAGCCAGCTGCTAGTTTTCTTCCTCCAGAGTTTCACCCCTTCTTGGCTTGGTTAACGAAGAAGAGAAACAATGAAGATGAGCGTCCCTTTCTAGATGCCAGGTTAGCCGCAGACGAGGTGCTTTTGCGGCTAGGAGTTGAACGTCGACAAGAATCAAGAAATTCCACCGTTAGGAACTTGATTTCAAGCTTAGTTGAGATCCGCAACAAAACAAAAGCCCATGGGGCAGTGGGGCCCGACTTTTTTGAGGCTGTAAATCAAATGTACATCTCCTCAATAAGTTTTCTTGTATTGTCCTGCCCGGTCTTTTCTTGGAATTGGATGCATTTGAGCGTGAGAGAAAAAGGCAATATTCGTGGAGTTAGTCTGCGGAGTGAGAGCCCGAAGTACATGAAGGATTCTGACTCGTCTAAGTATAGTGTAGTAGGGCCAGGGATCTATTTTGCTGCTGAGCAGCCTGTACGCACTTTCAGGGCGGCAGATTTGATAAGAACAAGCCTAGAATGCGCGCAATTCCTAGTGTGTGCTGGCTCAGCCTGAAATGGAGAGGTGACGTTTTCCGTTAGTGAAGATTCCGCCCCTTTGGGGCGGGGATTTTCAAGGCATGGGAGTCTATCGCCCGATGCTTTTATCTGGTGATGAGTCAGC
>JBAQJX010000131.1:0-51920 GCA_049641765.1 Candidatus Acidiferrum sp. | reverse complement strand
GCTGATAGCGTGTGTGAAAATCACATCCTATAATAAGCATCGCTCGGCTCCTTTCTTCCGAGCCTTGGTCGTTCGAACGCAACCAAGTTTACTCGGCGTGAGGAGCCGACGCCTTCATCTAATCAGCCGCGGGAATCACCCAAACATCGGTGTTATGGCTATCGTCATAAGCTTTTCCCGTGCGGTCGGAAACGAACGCAATGCGCGTGCCGTCGGGCGACCATTGCGGATCGGTATCCTCCCAATCCTGCCCGTCGGTGATCTGCCTGGCTTCGCTGCTGGAGACGTCCACGACCCACAGGTGGCGGCGCTTGTCGTCAAACCAGCCGGTGTCGTTGAACTTGTAGCGAATGTGCGTGTAGTGGCGGACGTCGCTCTTGCGATCCGCGGGCGCGACACCGTCCATCGGCCCCGATGAACTGACTACAACCATGCGAGAACCGTCGGGCGACCACTGGTAACTCTGGGCGCCGTTCTTGAGTTTTGTCAGAGGCATGGCTTCGCCGCCGCCAGCCATGGAGAGGAGATAGATCTGCGTTTTGGGTTTTTCAGCAGCGTCAGCATCCGAAACGCGCGCGGAGAGAAAAGCCAGGGTCTTGCCGTCCGGACTCCACCGAGGAGAGTTTGAGCTTGCGCCTTCGGCGCTCAAGCGGCGCGGAGATGACGAGCCGTCGCTAGGGACCAGCCAGATGGAGGAACCGCGCCGGTTTTTCTTCTTGTCGATCAGTGTCAGAACATAAGCGACCATTTTCCCGTCTGGAGAAATGTGAGGATCGCCGGCGAATTGGAAGGAGAAGTAGTCCTCGGGAGTAACGCCGCGCTTCGATTGCGCGTGCGACGAAAGGCACGCGAATAAGACAAACGTGAAAACACTGAAGAAAACGCCGAATTTGCGAGATAAGCTCATAGTGCGAGGAACTCTAACATAGGAAGATTAAGGCGCAAACGGCAGAGCGCAGCGAGTTTGCAGCGCAATCATTGCGGCAGCGGCGGGGGGACCGCGGACATTTTTCGCGCGACGTCCTCTTCCGCCTTGGCGTGAAGTTCGCGTACCTTGGCAAACTCTTTCTGGGCAGCGGCACCATTATTGGTGGCTTGATAGGCGCGCCCAAGCCGGTAGTGCGCATCGGGCTGATCGGGATCCAATTCGACGGCGCGCTTCAGAGCGGCGATAGCGTCTTCGTAATGCCCCTGTTCGGTGAGAATGGCGCCCACGTCGAGCTGCGCGATGCGAATGTCGCTGCGGGATTGAAGAGACTTCTTGAGTAAAACGAGGGCGGCGGCGGGCTCATTTTTTTTCATGGTGATGTCGCCAAGATACGCGAGAGCTTGCCCGTTGCCGGGATCGACAGACAATTCGCTCTTGAAGGCAGCTTCCGCCTGGTCGTATTGCTTCGACTTCCAATACAGATAGCCGAGACCGAAATAGACGTTAGATGCTTTCGGATCGGCCTTCGCGGCTTTCTCGAACTCGGCAATCGCTTCGGGAGTGCGCCCCAGGCCGTCCAAGGCTTCCCCGGCAAGCACATGGGCGGCGGCTGAGTTTGGATCCAGCTGTTCGATTTCCTGGTACGTCTCGAGAGCGCAATCGTACTTCTTTGCCCACAAACACGTCTGCGCCAGCATCTGCCTCAGTTGAATGTTATTCGGATCAGCTTTCGCAGCGATCGCCAAGTGCTTCGCGGCCTCAACATATTGCTTTGCGCCGTAATAACTCATCCCCAAGAGTGCGCGAGCCTGCAAACTATCCGGCTGGGCCACCAGCGCGGCATTGAGAGGACCTACGGCTGCGTCGAAACGGCCTTGCTTGAATTCCGCCAGGCCCAGGTTCAGCTGGATCCCGGGGAGATTGGGGTCCAGGGCCAGCGCTTTCCTGTAGGCCTTTGCTGCTGCGGGATACTTTTGCTCTCTGGAAAAATCCACGCCCATGCTGGCGAAGGCTCCCGCGTCTTGCGGATTCTGCGCGATGATCGCCTGCCAAACACGGACGGCATCCTCTAGCTTGCCTTGTTGTTCCAGAGCGATGGCTTCGGCCGGACTAGGAGCAGAGGATTGCGCCAGGGTGCTGGCAGGCGAAAAGAGATGCCAGGACAGAGCGACTGCGAGCACCCACAAGCACCAAGGTTTTCGAGGGAAGGGTTTGGTTGACATAACTAGCCCCTCCCCCTGGGTTTTTTCGTAAGTGTTCATTCTAAAGAACTTTAAGTCCTTATTTTTGCAAGTGCGCATTCTAAAGGAGTTACGGGCGATTTTCCTGGAAGTGCGTATTCTAAAGGAGTTAGATGCATTTGGCGAGCAATGACCGACGAAATGCCGCGCGTGGAGGATCGGACGTCGCGCTGAAAAGAGACTGAATGGAGGGTGAGAAAACATGCCTGAGTTGAACGACCGAAGGGTAGAAGAAGTCGGACGGAAATCGAGGCTTCGACGATAGAGGCCGAGAGTCACAAGGAAGGGTAGCATAAGATTTACCGAATGTCTATATTAAAGTTATTGGCATTCGAATGACCTTTGGAAAAGCGCTAGAGAAAAAGGTGCGCCGGCGATTGTTGGAACAGAGAAGCGACCACTTGTTTAGCCTTCCGTCCGTACAGGCGGACCAGAAAGAAAAAGCCCCGCTCGCGTTGAGGCGAGCGGGGCGGGGGTGCTGCTTCCGGGGTGATTAAAAGTAAATTTTGCCGCCGAGTTGGAAGATTCTCGGGTCAAAGGCCGAGGTGACTTGGCCGAAGTTAGAGTTGGAGAAGGTGGTACCGATACCGTTGAACTGGGTATGGTTCCAGGTGTTAAAGGTTTCGATGCGCAACTCGAACCGGCTGCCACGGGATTCGCTCAACACGAAATTCTTGAAGAGCGAAATGTTCCAGTTGTCGCGTCCAGGTCCACGAACCGCGTTGTATCCGAGGTTGCCCCAAGCCCCGACTGCCGGGTCTGCGAACGCGGAGGGATCGAACCATTGCGAGAGTGTATGCGGGTAGCTCACAGCCCCGGAAAGTTGGGGCCGATTTGTAGCGTCCGGAATTCCGTTGCTGCCCTGGCTGCCACCGAGAGTGACATTTTCGGGCAAACCGGATTCAACGGTGACGATTCCAGAGACTTGCCAACCGCCAACCGTGGACTTGAGGAACCGGCTGCTGCTGTTGCGCAGGAACGGGATGTTGTACACGAATTCGCCGAGCAACATATTGGTGCGGTCAAATTCAGACGGTCCGTAATCAAACTTCCAACCAGCATAGGGATTGGTTACGGTGGCCAAATCGCCGTTGTCTCCGCCGGTGGAGGGGTCCATAGCCTTGGACCAAGTGTAGGCAAGCTGAAGTTGCAGATCCTTGGTCACGTTGCCGTTCAAGCTGGCTTGAAGCCCATTGTAGTTGGCGTCGGCCTCGTTGTTCGCCTGGAGGATGGCGCCAAACCCTGGATAGGTAAGTGTCGGATCCGCTGCATAGTTGAGAGTGCCACCGATGAGCGCCGGGAAATCGGCCGGGCTCACGAGGTTGTAATTGGCCTGTTGGCTCTGATGGCGCTCTTCATTTCCAACATATTGGAGAGTGAGCACCGTCCTGGCACCCAGCGAATGCTGGACGCCCAAACTGTACTGGTAGCTCACGGGCAGCTTGTAGTTATCCTGATCAAGACCATTGATCGTGGCGGGGCTGATCGGGAATCCAGATCCAACGCCGTTGATAAGGCTGAGGTTCGGATTGTCGAGGGAAACGTTGTTGAGGCCGGCGGTCAAACTGAACGGAATGTTCGGACCAGCGTCGTACATATCGTTGCCCTGAACGCGCTCGTACATGATGCCGAAGCCGCCGCGAATGACGGTCTTGCCGTTGCCGGTAAGATCGTAGGCAAAGCCGAGGCGCGGAGCGAAGTTGAGCCAGTGATTGGCCACCAAACCATCGCTGATGCCGTCCTGGCCAGGGATACCGATGCCGTTCAAGTACAGCGGAACACCGGCGAGAATGGGATTGGGGCTGGCACCGAGGCCGGGACTTACGGCGGTACAACCCGGTTGGGTTGCGCTGCCGCAAATGGTGCCGTTCGGCGCAACGAACGCCGCATCGGCCTGGTTGTAGAGCTGCGGGTAGAAGTTGCCCATGCGACCATTGGCTTCGTAGGTGTGCGGCATGCCTTCCCAGCGCAGGCCAAGGTTCAAGGTAAGACGGCGATTAAAGCGCCAGTTGTCCTGGATGTAGGCGGCGGTGGAGGTGTTGTTCCAATGACCGCTGTCCTGAACCGCCAACTCCTGATAGCTGTCGGCGTATCCGAGGAGGAAGTCCGCCGTGCTATTGCCCGTGAAGCTGCCGTTGAAATTGAATCCGCCCTGGGTTTCCCCGAAAAGGGCCTGGATCTTCTTGTAGAGTTCCCAGCTGAACCCGATCTTAATTTGGTGAGCTCCCTTGGTCCAAGAGAGGTCGTCTCGGAGCTGATAACTGTCGGCCTTGTTGGTCCAGGGCCAGCTGGAAATCTCGAAGTTGGCGCCAGTCGTACCGCTCAAATCAATGTTCGGGATGCGGTCGTCGTTATTTGGACCGGAGAAGAGCCGCGTGGGCGTATAGCCAGTTGGGAGAGACAAACTGGACAAGCCCGCACCGGCTGACGGAATGATGTTGATGCGATTGCCGTTGTAGTTGAACGCCAGCTCATTGACCAGCGTCGGGCTAATGATATAGGTCGAATGGACGACGGCGCTGTAGGAGGGATTGCCGAAGGTGTCGCTAACGGTCGGCAAGTTATCCCCGCTCCACTGCGAGGTACCAAAGCCCTGGGAAATCTGCTCAGAGATCCAGTGGCCAAAGACCGAGAACTTGCTGCTGAAGTTGTGATCGATGCGCACAATCTCTTCCTTGACGCTGGTGGGAGAGTTGTTGCTGCCGACGAAGTTGCCGTCAGCGTTGTTGGCCGCCGGGAAAATGCCAGCATTCAGAAGCGCCTGCGCATTGGGACTCAGGAGGGCTGTCGGAATTGTGTTGTTCGTGAAACCCACAAGATTGGCATTGTTTCCGGTTGCGTCATTGCAAGCGCCAACGCTTCCGGTTGTAGACGGAGTGCTGAGAGTCTGGCCCGCATTCGCAAACTCCGTGGCGATGGCAGGAGAAACCTGGTTGGTGCAAGGAGTGTGGAGACCCGCTGCGGCCAGCCCGGCAGGAAACACACCGCCATATTCCGCAGCGGACGGAACTGGCTGATTGAGAATGTTGCCGCCGGTGATCAACCTGCGCCATTCCATGTTGTAGAAGAAGAAGGTCTTCTTCTTATCGGGATTGTAGAGGTGGCCGAAAGTCACAGGGCCGCCGACGTTAAACCCGAAAACGTTCAGTCTCAATTCCGCGACTGTGGCAGGCGCCGCATTGAAGAAGTTGCGGGCATCGAACGCGTCGTTGCGATTGAACTCCCACGCCGAAGCATGAATCTGGTTGGTCCCGGACTTGAGAACCATGGTCAAGGTTCCACCGGAAGAGAGACCGTAGTCGGCACTGTAGTTGGAAGTGAGGGCGCGGAATTCGCCGATGGCGTCGATGGAAGGCATGACGGAGAATCCGCCGGAACCGCCGCGGTCGTCATCTTCGCCGCCGTCCAACAAGTAAATGTTGTGAGCGTAGCGGAGACCGTTAAAGCTGACGGCGCCGCTGCCACCGACTGGCGTGGCCACTTGAAAATCCGGCATCATGCTTGATGCGCCGGGCATCAACATGGTCAAAGAATAGATGGTGCGACCGTTGGTCGACAGCTGGGCAACTTCCTGCCCGCTGATCAGGTTGCCGACTTGTCCGGTGTCCGTTTCCACGTGGACAACGTTGGCGTTCGCTTCGACCGTAACGGTTTCTTGCGACGCGCCCATTTGCATCTGGAAATCGACGCGAATGCGGTCGCCCTGTGTCAGGACGACACCCTTTTGTTCGGCGATCTTGAATCCTTTGGCTTCCGCTTTTATGTCGTAATGCCCGATCGGCAGATCAACGGCCACATATTGGCCATCGCTATTCGTCGGGATAACGCGAGCTGCGCTTGTATCCGCGTTCACCAGAGTGACAGCCACATTCGGAACAACAGCGCCCGAAGGATCAGTCACCGTGCCGACGATAGTGCCGGTCTGAGCGAAGGTTGAAAAAGAAAAACCAATCAATCCCGCCAGAAGTACAAATAAATATCGCAGGCGGAACCGTCGAATCACAAAAACGATATTCTTAGCAGAACACAACGAACCAATCATAGTCATGCCTCCACACCCCACGGCGGTTGGAAACGCCGTTAACGTAAACGGAGCTTTTCATTGGAGACTTCCTTTTGTCAAGCACTTTTTTTAATTTATAGCAGCGGTCTGTCTGATGTTCACTTCTGTAATCAAAAGCGTGCGCGCCAATGCGCGGGCCCGGCTGAGGGTTGGCCTGGTTATCGTTGGCCGCATCAGAAGTCGAGGAGAAGGCGTGGACTTGTTGAACAAGAGTTTCCGGGGATGCTCCTAAGATGACGCCAGGTTTCGAATAGAGATAGGATTTATCGATGCACACTCCGAGTTGGGGACCAGGAAGAACACGCCGTTCAGAATTATTCCTATGGGCGAGCGCGCTGCTCGTTACGTTGAGTTCATTCCTGCTCGCGTTTGGCGCCACTGGCCGCTCCAAGCACAATCAACAACCACAGCAAGGCGCGCCGGGGATGGGAGTGGCCACCGGCGCGGCTCACCCCGCAGTGAAGGATGCGCTCTCGCGCCCGATCACCGCCGGCGGCTTTGTCGATGGAGCGACGGTGGTATTCCGCGACATCACGAAGCAAGCGGGCCTAGACAAATTCCTACACCGTTCCGGAACCCCGGAGAAGAGCACGATTCTCGAGACTGTCGGTTCCGGTGTGGCGTTACTCGATTACGACAACGATGGCTGGCTGGATATTTATCTTCTCAACGGTTCCACTTTCGCGGCGTTGAAAGGCAAAGAAGCACCCCCGCGAGCCATGCTCTTCCACAACAATCACGACGGCACGTTCACGGACGTCACCGACAAAGCGGGAGTCGCGAACGAACGCTGGGGAGTCGGCGTGGCCGTCGGCGATTACGATAACGACGGCTGGCCAGACATTTACGTCTCGAACTTCGGAAAGAATCGCCTCTATCACAACAATCATGACGGCACGTTCACGGACGTCGCCGAAAAGGCCGGCGTGGCTCTTGGCGGGTGGTCTGCTGGTTCGACTTGGGGCGATTACGACCACGACGGCTTGCTCGATCTATTTGTGCCAGGTTACGTGCACTACGATGTGGACAACCCTCCCATCGCGGGACAAGGACACATTCCAGCAAATTTCTGCCAGTTCCGAGGGATCTCCGTCATGTGCGGGCCGATCGGATTGCCGGGAGAAAGCGATCATCTTTTTCACAACAACGGCGACGGAACGTTTACGGACGTCAGCGTTAAGGCTGGAGTTTCCGATCCAAACAAGTATTACGGACTGGCTTCCGCATTTGTCGATGTGGATGACGACGGCTGGGTGGATCTTGTCGTGGCCAACGATTCCACTCCGAACTATCTCTATCACAACAAACACGACGGCACCTTTGAAGACGACAGTTACGCTTCCGGATTTGCGTTGAGCGAAGACGGGCGCGAGCAGGCGTCCATGGGGATCGGAATCGGCGACTACCAGCACACGGGGCGAGTCGATCTTTTCACCACGACATTTTCGGATGATTACAAGACGCTCTATCGAAACGACAGCCATGGAAATTTTACGGACGTGACGTATCAAGCAGGCTTGGCGGGCCCGACCATTCCATTCCTGTCCTGGGGAACGGGCTTTCTGGATTTTGATAACGACGGCTGGCTGGACATCTTTATTGCCAGCGGCCACGTTTATCCGCAGGTCGATAAGCAGGACTGGGGCACGACCTGGGCGGAGCGTCCTCAGCTTTTTAAAAACATAGATGGGAAAAAATTCCAGGAAGTTCCGCCGGCAACCGGCAGCGGCCTTGCCGACGTGATTCCGGCGCGCGGCGCGGCCTTTGGCGATATTTTCAACGACGGTTACATCGACGTCGTGATCAACAACATCGACGCGAAGCCAACGCTGCTGCGAAACGTGCTAAGAACTGGGAATCATTGGCTGGAGCTAAAGCTGATCGGAGGACCTAAGAGCCCACGCGATGCAGTTGGCGCAAAAGTTTTTCTGACCGCAGGCGGCGTGCGGCAAAGGGGCGACGTGTACAGCGGCGGATCGTATGCATCCAGCTCCGATCAGCGCGTCCATTTTGGTTTGGGAAAAGCCACATCGGTCGATTCGATTGAAATTCACTGGCCAAGCGGCACGGTTCAAAAAATCACGCGGCCGGGGATCGATCGTATTTTAACCATCCGGGAAAAAACCAATCCCCAGGAAAAACCCAAGCGCTGACGCGCAAAGGCAGTAGATTCGCCGGCGCTGACTCACTGCATACGCTGGATAAGAAGCCTGCCATTGCCGCGTGAGGGGAGCGTCGCCACTGGATATGACCTCGGGGGCGCGCCAGGGTGGCTCCTAAGAATGGCCCGGATTACTTGCGGAATTTTGCATGGCCTTTCGGAGTTTCTCTTGCATGCTGCGCACGCGATCGGCGGTCGCGCCGTTGGGGGTGAGCTTCAGATAGGCGTCCGCATCGGCCAGTGCAGCAGTGTAATCGTCTACTTCGATGTGAAGGTTATAAAGCAAGAGGTAGATTTGCGGATTGTCCGGCTTTAGATCCCGGGCCGCCGCCGCGCTTGCCACGGCCTCTTTGAATCGGTTCTGCCCGCTTAGGGAGACCGCCAATTCAAATTGTCCGTTCCAGGAAGAAGCGTCCAGAGCGATGACTTTGCGGAGCAGAGGTTCGGCATCGGTAAAGCGTTTTTTGCCGTTGTACATGGAGGCCAAATCGACCATTGCCTGCGGGTATTTTTCGGCGCTCAAAGTGATCGATTTTCGAAATGCAGTTTCCGCTGCTTCCGTATCACCCAGCTTGGATTCGGCCAGGCCCATCGCAGCATAGGCTTCGTAGTAGGAAGGATATCGATCGATCGCTTTCGTGAATTGAGCGACGGCGCCGCGATAGTCGGACTTTTGAATCACCAATTGGACGCCCTTGTCGAAAGCCTCCTGGGCCTTCTGGGGAACGCTCAGTTGATGCTCGGAAACGGGACTCACGGACTTGGGCGAAGCAGCGGCACCTTCCGGCCGCAGGAACACATCCTGGTATACGTGCCCGGAACCGTTCGGCCGGACGAAATCATGCGCAGGCTGGTAACCCTTGTGCTCCGCCTGGATGTAACAATCTCCGCCACCCATATCATCAAATTCGTATTCACCATTGCCGTCGGTGAACGTGTACGCAAACGGGGTGCCCATGGAATTCTGTAGCTCTATGTGAACTCCACTGATGACCTGGCCCGTGCCTTCTTCACGCGCATAGCCGGAGAGAATTTTTCTCTGAAGATCTTGCGCCGAGCACAGGGTGGGGGCTAGGAGAACGACCGAGAGCAAGACAAATAAGTTCCGCCGCTGCATGAGACACTTCCCTGCTGGGATGATAGCAGGAGCCATGCGAGGGTGCCACGGTAACGCGCAAGGTAGAGTTTGCCCTTGCGTACAGCTTCCTAGGCGTTCCACGACATAACCGTATACGAGCGCGGCGGCAACTCGAGCGTCGAGCGGCCACCCGTGGTTGAAGGTTGCTCGCCTTTCTGGGGAGCTACGCGAGATGGGGATTCAAACGTGTTGGCGGCTTTCAGGTCGCTGCCGGTGAGAACAAGCGTTTCAAACGGGCGCGGCGAATTCCCTTCCCAAACGATCTGAACTTCATGAGACTTCGCCAAATCGCGGTTCAAGAGGAATAGCGCGGTTCTTCCATCCTCTGCTTTATGGGTTCCAGCCACATCCACGTAACCGACGGCGCCCATTCCAGAAACGTCATACGTGGGAGACTCCACGAGAAGATCCAGGGCTGCGCCGCGTGCAAACTCCAGCGCCCAACTATAGGGATAATAAATCGTTTGCTTCAGCAAGCCGTTCTCGTTCGTCATGATCGGAGCGATTACATTGACGAGCTGCGCCAGGCACGCGAGCTTGACTCGATCCGACTTCCGAATCAACGCGTTGAGCAGGCCGCCGACCAGAAGAGCGTCCTCGAGGTTGTAAACCTCTTCCAATAGATGAGGTGCGATTTGACGCGCTCCGTTTACGGCCGCGCCTGTCCGCTGGCGGTACCAGACATTCCATTCATCGAAACTCAGCCACAGCTTCTTCGGCGACCGTTTGTGTCCACGGACGACGTCGCACACCGCGGCTACCTCGTCGATTTGCTGCTCCATGCTGAGATTCATCGCCAGGAACTTGGAACTATCTCCGCCGGTCTCATCGGAATTGCCATTGCCGAAGTAACGATGCAAGGAGATTGCATCGACGTAGTCGTAGCACTGCTCGAGGACTTCTCTGTCCCATTCCAAATAAGTGGGCATACCGGGGCCGCTCGATCCGCAAGCGACCAGCTTTAGAGACGGATCGACGTAGCGCATTTGCCGTGCTGCGTCCTCCGCCTTTAACCCATACTCGGTCGCCGTCATGTGGCCGATTTGCCAGGGTCCGTCCATCTCATTGCCGAGGCACCAGTGCTGAACCTTGTAAGGTTCGGCGACTCCGTTCTTTCTCCTGAGATCGCTCCAGCGCGTGTCTTTCTCAATGTTGCAATATTCGACGAGGGCTGCCGCCTGTTCCGCCGTCCCCGTGCCCAGATTCACGGCGAGCAAAGGTTCGGTATTAGCGAGGCGGCACCACGCCAAAAATTCATCCGTTCCAAACTCGTTCGTATTGATCGTATTCCAGGCTTTGTCCAACACCTTCGGACGATTCGCCTTCGGGCCGATGCCGTCCAACCAGTTGTAGCCAGAGACGAAATTTCCGCCGGGATAACGAATGATAGGAACGCCCAGCTTGCGAATTTCCTCGAGAACATCCTTGCGAAAACCGTTAGTGTCGGAAAGCTTCGACTGCGGATCGTAAATGCCCTCGTAAATGGCGCGGCCAAGATGCTCCAGGAAAGAGCCGAATAACTCCCCCTGGATGGGGGCAATCGTTCTCCGGGAATCGATGTAGACATGGACCGGTTGAGAAGAATCGGAAGCTGGCGATTTGCCAAGCACGTGCGGGCCCAGGGTCAGGTTGGCACCGACCGCTATTCCCGCTTTCGTCGCATCCTGAAGGAAATGCCGCCGTGAGACTGAACGCATTGTGTCGAACTCCCTAGCGAGTCTTGGATCGCACGGGCCCCATTCAAGCAAAGACGTAAAAGACAGGTGCGCGTCTAAACGAGGGCAATCCTTAATTCCGTAATGAGGCCGGCGGTGATTGTACCTCTCAAGTCAACAAACCTGGCAAGAATGCCATTTGCGCTCCGAATTCCTCGAGGTCGATTGTTTCTCACAAATCTTCAGTTAAATCGTGTTAACTTACGCGGGCTGCGTGTCCTATATCCTGATTTCGCTTTCCAGGGGTGGGGGCTCAGGACGGATGCCCGGCACTGCTGAAACCTTTTGGCCACTTGGTGTGTATCTAGTATTTGAAATCGCGTGTCACCACGCGACGGAGCGGAAGTGCGCGAAGTATCAGCATTGGGAAAGCGCGGAGCGCGATAGATGAGCAAGGCCAAGCACGGAATTCACCTGATTGCCGAGATGGCAAAGGTCTCCATCGGGACGGTGGATCGCGCGCTGCATGGTCGCGGCGGGATCAAAGAGGCTACGCGGAAGCGCATTCTACAAATCGCTCAGCAGATCGGTTATTCGCCGAACCTCGCGGCTCGCGCTCTGTCCGTTGCAAAAGCGCGCGTGCGTATCGGCATATGCATCCCCAAGGAAATCCATTTTTTCTACGACCAACTTTGGGGCGGAGTCCTAGACGAATCCCGGCACCTCGAGCAGCTCGGCGTCGAATCTGTGAACCGTCCCGTGGAAACCCTGGGGCAGGGTGACATCCAGGCGTTCAAGGAACTCATCGAAAGCCGCGTCGATGGAATCGTTCTTACCGCCGGCAGCCCCAGGGAATTGACGCCCCTGATCGATGAAGCGGAAGAAAAAGGCGTTCGTGTCGTTTGTGTCTCCACGGATGCGCCGGAGAGCCACCGCTCAACGGTCGTCTGCGTTGAGCCGTATCTGAACGGCTGCCTGGCGGGTGAACTCATGGGCAAGAGTGTCCCGAAAGGCTCCAATGTGGCGGTTGTCGCCGGGATGCTTTCGACCGAAGATCACCGCAAGAAGACGGACGGTTTCTCCGAAGGTTTTCTGCGCTACTGCCCGGAGGGAAAGATTCTCAGCGTGGTGGAAGGGCACGAAGACGAGCACGAAAGCTTTCAAAAGACTTCAAATTTGCTCCGCCGGTTTCCGGAACTCGATGGCCTATACGTGAACACGGTGAATTGTCTGCCCGTCTGCCGCGCGCTGGGAGAGCAGGGCTTCGAAGGGAAAGTCAAACTCATCACTACCGATCTTTTCCCAGAGATGGCTCCCTACTTTCAAAAAGGGATCATCACCGCTTCGATTTATCAGCATCCTTACCGCCAAGGGCAAATTGCCGTTCGGCTTCTCGCCGATAACTTGACCAATCGCGTTCATCTCCCTCCGGCGGCGCATCTCAGCCCCGGCGTCGTCATGTCCACGAATCTCCCGCTCTTCCGTGAAATGCGGCAGTCCGACTCCAAATCGAACGAACCTGCTTTCAAAACCCGCAGCGTGCTGCAAACTTAAGCCCCTGGCCTTGCAGTTCGCTCAAATGGCTTCGACGAGACCGACTGCCAATCCAGAATCGCCGCTCGAATTAAGATGAGGTCGTTGGCGGACTTCTCATGGAGATCAAACACAAATTCATTTGGGCGATGCGTGAATTTCGACGTAATCCAACGCCGCTCGCTCCTCGCCATCCGGAATTCCCTCGACGCGGATTTTGTCTCCCGGCCGCAGCGCCAGTCCCGTAATTCGCCGCCGTGTCGAAGAATCGGAGTTTGGCTTGGTCGCCGGCAAATTATCGTCCGCAATCCATTCATCGACGACTTGCTCGCCAACTAGAACGCGGAACTTCGACTTCCCATTGTTCTGGTCAAAATATTCGACATCCACTTCGTACCAGCCCGCCGCTCCTTCGAAGCGAAACGCCGCCGAACATTTCTCCGCCGGCGCCGCGCACTCGATGGCCTTCCCGCCCGACGCATCTTCCGCCGGAACAACATCGAACGGCAAATAGCCTTGCAGCTCCATTCCCTCTGCTTCAATGCGCCCGGGATAGTGCTCCACTCGCCCGCGCTGATCCGCGACCCCCGAAGTTCGGTAGAACCACTCGCACACCGCGTCGCGCCAAACAATCGCATGCCCCGCCTGATATTCGAGCCGCTTCAATACGTCCGCATAGCGCTCGTCATCCACGCGTCCGTTCAGTGTCTTCCATTCCCGCACAAATTCCGCCGCTCCTTCCGCGCCCGCATAATGGGAATCATAAATTTCCTGAATCACCGTTTTTCCGGAGTGCAGCACATAGAGGTAAGGCACATGATGAAAAAACAGGAGCAAGGCGTCCGGCGTCGTGCTTAGCGACTCATACATCTTCGCCACCGCCGGTCTGTACTGATCGACGTATCCCGTCCCCGTCGCCGCCGTGCGATCCATGCCCACGCCTTCGTGATCCGCACGATGCCACTGTCCCCAACCATTTCTTTCCGACGACTCCACTCCCGGCCCATAGTGGCTACCCAAAATATCCGTCAGCGTCCCCGCGCCAAGCGGGCCGGTGTAACCCTCATAGACATGCCACGACGCGAGCAGAATCTTCGAAATCGTTCGTATCACCGTCTCGTCATTTCCAAAACTCAGCCGCGTCCACTCCTCCGCAATTTGCTCCGACGAAAGATCCGCATTCCAAGCCAACCTGCCATATGCATAGAGGTTCGCCATCGCCAACGGGTGCGCCAACCAGTTCGCGTCCATCCCCACGTTCACCACCGCGACAAATCCTCCCAGCCGGCGGTGAAACGTCTTCCCCGCAACAATTTCCTTAACGGGAGTGGGCTTCTCTCCTGCGTGCATGTCGAAATCCAGGATCCCCTTCCACAGCGGCGCCAAGAAACACAAATGCCTCTGCTGGCCGGTATATTCCTGCGTGACTTGCAGTTCGATGGCCTGGTTTGTTTTTTCCAGCCCGCTAAACAGCGGTGACGCCGGCTCGCGCACTTGAAAATCGATTGGCCCGTACTTGATCTGGACGATTACGTTGTCGTCAAACTTCCCGTCCAGCGGATGAAAAATGTCATACGCCGCCCTCGCACGATCGTTCTTCAAATTCCGCCAGTCGCGATGGTGGTCGTAGACGAACGCGCGGTAAAAAACGATCCCGCCATGCGGCGCGAGCGCTCGCGCGATCACGTTCGCCGCGTCGGCCGGTGTCCGCCCATAGCTCGCCGGCCCCAGCCTTCCCTCCGAATCCGCCTTGACCACGAAACCGCCAAAATCCGGAATCTGCCGGTAAATCTCGTCGGCTTTTTTCTTCCACCATTCCGCAACACGCTCGTCCGAAGGATCGAACGTGTCCAGCCCACCGACGACTTTCGGACTGCTGAAGTCCACCGAAATCGAAAGCTTCACTCCCCATGGCCGGAACACGCCGGCAACGCGTGCAAGCTGCGGAAGAAAGTCATCCTGCAGGACACGCGGATTGGCATTCACGTTGTTGATCGCGCATCCGTTGATGCCAATCGACGCCAGCAATTGCGCATACTCGCCCGCTCGCGTCAAATCCGCGCGCACATTTCCATTCTCAAAAAAAATCGACGGCCCCGCGTATCCGCGCTCGATGGTGCCGTTCAAGTTGTCCCATTCGTCCGCCCAGCGAAGCGGCGCCGCGGGCTCCTGTATCTCGCGCAGCGCCGAAACGCTTTCTCCGCGCGCAATCTTGCTCAGCAGCGCGAACACGCCATAGAGCACCCCGCGGTCGTCTTTCGCCGTCACGATGACACATTCGAACCCGCGCACCTTCCGCGTGACCAGCAGAAAACCGCCCTCCCGCAAGTTCGTCCCGCCTGTAATCCCCGGCGCCAAGGTGTCTAACTCCGAGAGCGTCCCCAGAAGGATTGCGCTTTCCTGGGGCAGGCTCACGTCTTCGCGCAGTGTTCTCCCCAGCATCCCGCGAACGCCTCGAATCAATTCGGATTTTGCGGAATCGAGTACAACGGAACTTCCGAAGGTAACCACGCTGGCCGGCAGGTTTGCGTACTTGTGCGCGGCTGCGGCATCGAGAGGCGCATAGCGCAGCCAGGCCTCGGCCCCCGTTTCGCCACGCGCGCAACTTGTCCCCAGGAGCAGGGACAAAAGCACGCCACAAATCGCGATGGCCCGTAAACGACGCATGAGATGGATGAAATCTAGCGCGCTACTGCGCTCCAAGCAACAAATCCACGGTGAGCTGGTCCAGCCGTTCGTAGGGCAGCCGTTTTTTTGCGAGCGCACCTCGGTCAAAGTTGTGTTGCAGCAGTTTCGTTGCATTCGCCTTTGAATACGTTTTTATTTCCGGCGCGCTCGCCCCCGGAACCTCGATCTCCCGGAGAAGCTCCTGAATCTGCTTGTTCTGTTTCCACAGTCTCGCTTTTTCTTTCAGGATGAGATACGTCTTCATGCACCCGCGCGCGAAATCCTTCACACCTTCGTGATCCTCCGTGCGGTAGGCGTGCGCGTCGAAGTGCCGCGACCCCTGGTATCCCACGTCTTCCAAAAACTTCACCACGAAGAATGCCGACTTCAGATTGTACGAGCCGAATCGGAAATCCTGGTCGTAACAGCCTGTCATCTGGTCGTTCAGGTCCACGTGAAACAGCTTCCCCGCGTCCCAGGCCATCGCCAGCGCGTGCGTGCAGTTCAACCCCGCCATGTGTTCGTGCGCGACCTCCGGATTCACTCCAAACTTTTCCGGCGCATCGAGCGTGGCAATAAAGCCGAGATAATGCCCCGTCGTAGGGAAATAGATGTTGGCTCGCGGCTCGTTCGGCTTGGCTTCCAGCGCGAACTTGTATCCATATCCGCGATCCGCGGAATAGCGCGCCATGTAGTTCAGCGCGTCGCGGTAACGCTTGATCGCTTCCAGAGGGTCGCGGCATGCATCCGTCTCCACGCCGTCCCGTCCACTCCAGATCACGAAAATCTTCGCGCCCAACTCCGCGCCGAGGTCCATCGCGCGCAGAACTTTTTGCAACGCGAAGGCGCGCACGGCCGGATCGTTCGAGGTATACGCCCCGTCGCGAAAGGCCGGATCGAAAAATGCGTTTACCGTCGCCATCGGCACCACGATGTGATGCCGCTCGCAAGCCTTCTTGAAGCTCGCCACGACCCGGTCGCGCTCTTTCGGTGTCGCATCGATCGGCACAAGGTCGTTATCGTGGAAGTTCACTCCCCACGCGCCCACCTCGGCCAGCATGGCCACGATGTCGTCGGGCGGAATCGCCTCCCGTACAAAATCTCCGAATGGATCGCGGCCGCGGTTTCCCACGGTCCAAAGCCCAAAGGAAAACTTGTGTTCCTTCTTCGGTTCGTATGCGCTCGACTGAGTGGCCATTCGAAGTTTCCTCTTCGCGCGTGCCTTTCCTCAACATCGCGCTTCGTGATGGAAGTCGACGGACGAAATCGACTTCGTGAAATCAACGCAGGAAAGTTTTCGGCGCCCGTCATCTCTTGCGAAGAAAAGCGGACGGTTAATTCTCTATGCGGCTTTCATTTCGCGGATCGTCCTGTCCTGCACCTGCTTGTTCGAGCTGCGAATCACTTCGATAAACGAACGTTTCGCCGCTCGCCGCTTTATAAAGGACCGGACCGCACCTGAAAAACGACCGTGTACGTTAACGGTCGTGCTATAGTACCACCCGTTTTTCAGATTGCAAGTATCGCCATTTTTTCTTGGAGGTCTTGATGCGGCGTTTTTCTTCTCTCCGGGTTGCTCTTGCTGCTTCCGCGGCCCTTGCACTGTGCAGTCCATTCTTCCTGCGCGGCCAGGCGCAAGACGTTCCCGCTTATCGCAATCCCAAGTTGCAGGTCGAACAGCGCGTTGGCGACCTAGTCTCCCGGATGACGCTCGAAGAAAAAGTCGCGCAGATCGAGGGCGTTTGGGAAAACCCCTCCTTCATGAAGACCCCGGAATCGCGCTTCGTCGATGAGAAAGGCAACTTTCTTCCTGATCATGCCGCCGTCATCCTGAAAGACGGCATCGGGCAAATGTCGCGGCCTAGCGAAGTCACTCATGGTCCCCGCGAAGAGGCTGAGTTGACCAACACGGTGCAAAAGTGGGTCAAAGAAAATACTCGGCTGGGCATTCCCGTGATGTTTCACGAAGAATGCCTTCACGGCCACGTCGCAGACAAAGGCACTTCCTATCCTTCGGCGATTGGTCTGGCTTCCACGTGGGATCCGAGCTTGATTCACGAGGTCTTCACAGCGGTGGCCGCCGAGGCTCGCGCGCGCGGCGCGGACGAATGCCTCGCTCCTGTCCTGGATATCGCGCGTGATCCGCGCTGGGGCCGCACGGAAGAAACCTACGGCGAAGATCCCTATCTCGTCACACGCATCGGCGTCGCCGCCATCGAAGGCCTTCAGGGCAGCGGTCCATTCATCGACAAATCGCATGTGCTCGCGACGGCCAAACATTTCGCCGTTCACGGTCAGCCCGAAGGCGGTACCAATGTCGGACCCGGCAATTATTCCGAGCGGGTCATCCGCGAATATTTTCTGAAGCCGTTCGAAGCGGCGGTGAAGGAAGCGCATGTACAGAGCGTCATGGCCTCCTACAATGAAATCGACGGCATTCCTTCCCATAGCAACAAGCACTTGTTGACCGACGTTCTTCGCCACGATTGGGGCTTTCGGGGGGTCCTCGTCTCGGACTACTTCGGCATCACAGAGCTCATGCGGATTCACCACGTCGTCGCGACGAAGGAAGCAGCCGCGAAAATGGCTCTCGAGGCCGGCGTCGACGTGGAGTTACCTTTTCCCGACGCATTCCCCAGCTTGATCGAGCAGGTGAAGGAAGGAAAAGTGGCGGAAGCGGACGTCGACCGCGCCGTCGCAAACATCCTGCGCGAGAAATTCCTGGCCGGGCTTTTCGATGATCCGTACGTCGATCCCGATTACGCGGTGAAAATCACCAACGACGCCGAGCACCAGAGGCTCGCGCTTCAGGCCGCGCGCGAGACCATCACGCTTCTCAAGAATCAGGGTCACCTTCTGCCGCTGGACATTTCGAAATACAAACACATCGCCGTCATTGGTCCGAACGCCGCCGAGGTTCATCTCGGCGGTTATAGCAACAAACCGGGTCGCGGCGTGAGCGTCCTGCAGGGAATCAAGGATCGCGTGCGTTCGAACGCCGAGATTGCTTACGCCGAGGGCGTCAAAATCACGGAAACTCCTCCGGACTGGGACGCCGACAAAGTTGTCCTCGGCGATGCGGATCTCAATGCCAAACGGATCGCGGAAGCTGTGAAGGTCGCGCAAAAAGCGGACGTCATCATTATTCTTGTGCTCGGCGGCAACGAGCAAACCTCGCGCGAAGCATGGGCTCCCGAGCACAAAGGCGACCGCGACGATCTCAACTTGCTCGGCAATCAGGATGATCTTGCCAAGGCCATGTTGGCGACGCACAAGCCAGTGGTCGTATTCCTGATTCACGGCCGGCCCAACTCGATCACCTATCTGGCGGAAAACGTTCCCGCGATTCTCGATTGTTGGTATCTCGGCCAGGAAGGCGGCACGGCCGCAGCTCAGGTTCTCTTCGGCGATTACAATCCCGGCGGCAAACTTCCCATCACAGTTCCGCGTTCCGTCGGACAGCTTCCCGACTACTACTACCAGAAGCCTTCTGCCAAGCGCGAATATCTCGGCAGCACTACCAGCCCTCTTTTCCCATTCGGCTGGGGCTTGAGTTATTCCACGTTCAAGTACAGCAATCTCCGTTTGGCGCCGGACACCATCGGCCCGGAAGGCACGACGCACGTCAGCGTGGACGTCACCAACACGAGCAACGTGCGCGGCGACGAGGTCGTGCAACTCTATATCCGTGATGAGGTCAGCTCCGTCACGCGCCCGGTCAAGGAAATGCGCGGCTTCCAGCGAATCTCCCTCGACCCAGGGCAGACCAAGACCGTCGAATTTGCGCTCGGCTTTAAGGAGCTTTCCTTCCTGAACCGCGATATGCACCGCGTCGTCGAGCCGGGGACTTTCAAAATCATGGTCGGGGGAAATTCCGTCGATCTGATCGAAACGACTCTAACGGTGGCTGATCGTTAGTTGCGGCTCTGGCGGCTACGTCGGTGAAGGCGCTTTCATCGATGATCCCCTGGAAACTTTCGGCGGCGCCGGCGTCGTGAAGATTCCCCGGCTGCAAAAGCTATTGCGCTACATCTGCGAAAACGGATCCGGACACCACGTCACCGCGAATTTCTCTACCGTCGCGGGCGCCGTCCACGAAGCCACCACGCGCTATCTCGGTTTGGATGTCCACGTTCATCCCTCTTGATCTCCCTAAGTACCAATCGCTGGCCTGTTGTCATTTATTCCCAGGTGCCTGCGCTCTCCCTTTCCACAATCCGCCCTTGCCCGTCCAATACCGCCACGCGGATAACCACGTTGCCCACGAATAAAACAACGCCATCAGCGGCAGCAGGGGCGCCCAGACCGGCGAGACGCGGTAAAACCGCGCCGTCGGAAGGAAGGAAAGGGCCATCAGAAACCAAGCGATAAAACCGAGAAGCCTGGCGATGGGATCGTGCGCAAGAACAAGAAGCACGGGCGCAACGTAAGTCAGAAACATTCCTGCAAGTGTGCCGATCAAAATGACCGTCGAGTAGCGCAGTTGGGTGAACGCCGTTCGCGAAATCAAATCGCGAATTTCGCCGAACGTCTTGTACGCGCGTAGGCTCGCGCTCTTTCGCGTGAGTCCCATCCACACGCGCCCGCTGTTGTTTTTCACTGCCTTCGCGAGCGCGCAATCGTCGATCACTTCGCCGCGGATCGCCGCAAAGCCACCGATTTTCTCGAGCGCCTCGCGCTTCAACAAAATGCATCCACCTGCCGCGCCCGCCGTACTCAGCTCTTCATCGCCGATCCACTTGGGCGGGTAGAGCATCAGAAAAAAATAGAGAAACGCGGGAATCAGTGCCCGTTCCGGCAGTGTCTCTGCCTGAAGCAAAACCATCAGCGACGCGAGATCCAGGCGTTCGCGTTCCACTCGCGCCACTAGGCGCCGCAGCGTGTCCGGTCCGTGCGTCACGTCTGCGTCCGTAAACCAAAAATACGAAGGCGCTTCTGCGATGCCGTCCTGCGCTCCGACTTCATTCGAATTTCCGCCCGCATCGCCCTCTCTCGGCGTTTTCGCTGAAGCAAACCCGATGTTTTTCAGTCCTTCGTTGAGCGCCCAAAGCTTTCCGGTCCACCCCGCGGGCAGCTGCGAAGCGCTGACGATTTTCACTCGATCTTCGGCGGAGTTGTCTCGGGCTGCTCGGGTGGCGTTTGCCGCGGTCGCGTCTTCGCTGTGGTCATCCACGATAACGATCTGAAAATGCCCGGAATAGTCCTGGTGCGCCAAACTCGCCACAGTCTGCGAGATCGACTCTTCTTCATTTCGCGCCGGGACGACGGCAACCACGCTCGGCCATGCGCCGGGAGAATTGACGTCTTTTCGGTCAGCATCCCACTTTCCGAGGAGCCAGAACCAGCCGCGGCCAAAAAACAGATGCAGCCAGATCGCTAGCGTAATGATTCCGAGGACGTTCGCAAGGTGCGGATGAAAAAATTCGGTCATGATAGAGAACGAAAAGTCGACTCGAATTTCTCACGAACCACCGTGATTTGTCATCGGGCCAATGGCCGTCAAATAAAGTGAACCCCTCGTCCGATTCATCAGCCAAAGGAAGAAAGGGGCACAGATCATTTCAATTAGAGAGAGGTAGAGCGCTGGCCCCGCGCGGAGGGACACAACTGATTGAGACTACGTTGGGGTCAGGTCAGGTCTTCGGGACGGATTGGGAGGCGACGAATGTTGACTGCCTTCTTCCAATTTCGCGAAGCATTGAAAATGGCGTTGCAAACGGCAGGAGCAATCACTGGAACAGTGGGTTCGCCGATGCCGGTAGGCCGTTCGTCGCTATCGACCAAATAGACTTCGATCAGAGGAGCTTCCTTCATGCGAAGCATTTGGTAGTCGTTGAAATTCGATTGCACGACGCGACCATGATCGACGGTGATGGCGTCTTTAAGAGTGGCGGTCAGCGCGTAAATGGCGGCGCTTTCGACCTGGGCACGCACGCCGTTGGGATTCACCACACGGCCGCAATCGACGGTGCAAACAAGGCGCTTGATTTTCAAATCGCGCGGCTGGAGTGAAACTTCGGCGACTGCGGCCGTATAAGTTTCGAACGAGAAAAATGTGGCGATGCCGCGGCCTTCGCCCTCGGGAAGCGGCGTGCGCCATCCAGCTTTTTCGGCGGCGAGCTTCAAGACACCGAGCAACCGGCCGGTGTCGAGCGGAGGATCGTCGGGACCGCTGCCGAACTGCGGAATCTTGCGCGGGTCACCGATGAGCTTCAGACGAAAGTCGACGGGGTCCGCTCCCGCAGATGCGGCGAGCTCGTTGACAAATCGTTCAACGACGAAACCGCTGCTGGAATGCTCGACGGAGCGCCACCAGGCACGCGGCGCGCTGGAATGAGCGAGGGTGTACTCGATGCGAAGATTCGGAGTGGAATACGGAACTGTTGCGCCCGTTCCAAACTCACCCTTTCCGGAATCTTCCGCGCCGTTGGGACTCCACTTCGAAGCAATCGAGGTAGACGTCTGGAAATGCTTCCAAGCAGTGAGATTTCCGTTCGCGTCCAAAGCAGCTTGCAGCTTGTGATAGGAAGCCGGGCGATAGAAGTCATGGTGCATGTCGTCTTCGCGCGTCCAGAGAACCATGACGGGCTTTCCGACGTTCTTCGCGACTTGCGCGCCTTCCATCACAAAATCGGCTTGATAACGGCGGCCAAATCCGCCTCCCATCAACGTCGTGTGCACGGCTACTTTTTCCGGAGGAAGTTTTGCGGCCTCGGCGATGACGGCTTGCGCCCATTGAGGGGCCTGCGTGGGAACCCAGGCTTCCGCGCGGTCAGCTTGAATGTGCACGGTGCAATTCATCGGTTCCATGCACGCGTGCGCTGCGAAAGGAAGTTCGTAAATGGCCTCGAACCTTTTCGAGGCGCCTGCGAGCGCCGTATCCGCGTCGCCATCGTTGCGCAGCGGCTTGCCGCCCTTCGCCGCGTTGGCAACGAATTGCCCTTGCATCTCTTCGGTGGATTCGTTCGCGGCCTCGCCTTCGTCCCATTTCACTTCGAGAACTTTGCGGCCCTGCATGGCAGCCCAGGAATTTTCTGCGACAACGGCGACGCCGCCAGTGGTGGAAGAGCCCCTTCCCGCAACGGCAATTTGGAAAACGTCGCGCACGCCGGGAACAGCTTTGGCTTTTGCGGCGTCGAAGGAAGCGACTTTGCCATAGAAGACCGGGCAGCGCGCGATGACGGCGTAAAGCAAGCCGGCAGGGCGTGAATCAATGCCGAACTTCGCGGTGCCGGAGGCTTTGGCGGCGGTATCAACGCGGTGCATATCGTGGCCGATGATGGTGAAGTCGCGCGAATTCTTCAGCGGAACCTTGTTGAAATCGGGGATGGGAAGCAGGGCGGCGTCGGCGGCCAGCTCGCCATAGGTGAAGGAACGCTCGGGATGGCCGTGCACGACGTAGCCGTCTTTCGCGCGGCAAGTATCCGCATCGACTTCCCACTTTTTGGCGGCGGCGGCGACGAGCATTTCCCGCGCGGCGGCGCCAGCCCGGCGCAAGGGCAGCCATGAGCCGGCGACGCTGCCGCTACCGCCTGTGCCAAGGTCATAGATCTTCGGATCGGTCGGCGAGTGCTCGATGGTCACGTTTTTCCAGTCGAGACAAAGCTCTTCCGCGAGGATCATCGGCAGGGCGGTCATGACGCCCTGGCCCATTTCGGATTTGGCAAGGAGCAAGGTGACGCGATTGTCCGGCGTAATGCGAACCCAGGCGTTGAAGGGGTTGACAGGCTGCTTTTCCTGCGCCTGTGCGGGATCGGAAGACGCATGGGCGGAAAGATGAAAACCGATCAGCAGAGCGACGCCGCCCGCGGCGCTTGTTTTCAAAAATGCCCTACGATTCAAAATTTGAGATTCAACGGAAGAATGAGTTGCCATGGACGTACTCCTACTACGGATTTCGACGGTGTTGCCTGAGAAAGGTTATGCCTTGGCGCTGGGCGAGCCGGCGGCGCGATGAATGGCCTTGCGAATACGCTGGTAAGTGCCGCAACGGCAAATGTTGCCACTCATGGCGTCGTCGATGTCGGCGTCGGTGGGATGCGGTTTCTTCGTGAGAAGCGCGACCGCGGACATGATTTGGCCGGATTGGCAGTAGCCGCACTGGGGAACGTCTTCCGCAATCCAGGCCTGCTGGACGGGATGGCCGCCGTCTTCGGAAATGCCCTCGATGGTGGTGACGCGTTTTCCGGAAACGTTGGCGATGGGCAACATGCAGGAACGAGACGCTTCGCCGTTGATGTGCACAGTGCAAGCGCCGCATTGCATGATGCCGCAGCCGAATTTCGTGCCGGTCATGTTGAGGGTGTCGCGCAGAACCCAGAGAAGAGGCATGTCTGGGCTGACGTCGACGGTTTGGGATTTCCCATTCAGAGTGAACGTGATGGCCATGGGGTCCTCCTAGAGCAGGTGGATATCGTACAACAATCGGGGAATGATTGAAAATATGCGGAATATCGATGAGACTGACTTCCAGCGGCGCAGCAGGTTGAAAAAGAATGCGGGCGAACGTTTGGCAACCGGCGGCGCATTGATTCTTGCATTGTTTTTCTCGTTTCGAATATGCGCGGGGAACGGGCTGCTATTGCCATGTGAGGGGACCAAGAGGATTCAGACCCAACCTGCGTCGATGATGTAGCTCTGACTGGTGATCGCGCTGCTGTCGTCGGAAGCCAGGAAAAGGACGAGACGGGCAACTTCTTCCGGCGAGATCATTTTCTTGAGCGCCTGGTTACGGAGAATTTCGGCGCGATATTCCTCGGTGAACCAGAGCTTCTTCTGGCGCTCGGTGGCGATGGCGCCGGGGAGGACGCAATTGACGCGAATGTTGTGGGGACCGAGTTCGTGAGCGAGTGTGCGCGTGAGCCCGACTATGGCGGCTTTTGCGGTGACGTAAACGGGCAAGCCGGTGGAGGGAATGATCCAACTGATGGAGCTGAGATTGACGATGGAGCCCTGGCCCACTTTCTTCATGCCGGAAACGACGGCTTGCGCGGCGAAGAATTGATGGCGGAGATTGACGGCGATAGCGCGATCCCAAGAGTCCGGAGTGACTTCATCGAGAGAATGACGGGCGTCGTTGCCGGCGTTGTTGACGAGGATGCGAACGGCGCCGTGGCGCGCTTCGACTTCGGCGAGAACGGACTGAAATTTCGGAATATCCGTCAGATCACACGGCAGGAAGAGCGGAACATGCGAGCTGTTTGCTGAAAGATTGGCGACGAGCTTGTCGGCGTTGGCGCGATCGATATCGAGAAAGACGACTCGGGAGCCCTGAGAAGCGAAATGCTCGACGAGAGACGCGCCGATTCCGGACGCGCCGCCGGTGATGACGACGAGCTGATCGCGCAAACTCGGATAGACGGCAAAGAGGGAAGACGAAACCATGGAGGGAGAGTCTACTTCACATCCGCTCAACGCAAAATGGGCGCCGGCAAGAAATGGAATTCAATGAAGAGGAAAAGAAAAAGAGGCCGAGTGGATGGCAGCGTCAATTCTGCAGATTAAGAACGGACTCGGCGGTGCGATGAGATTCCGGTTCGACGCCACGCCAGCCGACGGGCCGACCGCTGACGGCTTCCTTGACAGAGCGGAAGAGAACGACGTACATCAACTGGCGATAATAAAAACGTTGAAGGAGGACGGGCACGAGAAGAGTCCAATCCTCATCTTTTTCAAGAGCAAACGCGACGACGCAGGTGAGGACATCGATCAGCAGGAAGCCGAGAAAGAAGATGACAGATTTTTCGACATCGGCGGCGGTCCAAAGTTGTGGGAGCTTGGTGATGCGGAATTGCGCCAAGCCCCAAAGGACGAGGGAGCCGAAAAACATGAGGTCAATGACCGGAGAAATGAAGGGAAGAACAAGCTGAAAAACAAAGATGTTCGGCAGAGCGATCCAGCCGAGGGTGCCGTATTTCGGGCGGACAAGCGTGTCGCCGTGCTTCCAGAATGATTGCAGCGTACCAAAAGTCCAGCGGAAGCGCTGCCGGATCAGGGCACTGGCGGTGTCGGGCGCTTCGGTCCAAGCGATGGCTTCTTCCTCGTAGCTAATGCGCCAGCCGAGACGGCGAATGCCGATCGTGAGGTCGGCGTCTTCCGCGACCGTGTCGGCGGTGATGCCGCCAGCGGCTTCGATGGCTTCCTTGCGCCAAGCCCCGAGCGCGCCGGGAACAACGGTGATGCAATTCAGAAGGTCGAAGGCGCGCTTTTCCATGTTCTGGCTGGTGATGTATTCGAGAGCCTGCCAGCGCGTGAGCCAACGCGAACGGTTGCCGACTTTGACGTTGCCGGCGACGGCACCCACAGTGGGATCGGAAAAATGGCGAAGCAGTTTGCCGATGGCGTCCGGCTCGATCTCGGTGTCGGCATCAATGGTCACGACGATTTCGGTGGTGGCTTCGCCGAGCGCACGATGGAGAGCGGCAGCTTTGCCCCGATTGACCTGGTGGAGGATGCGAACGCGAGGATCCTGTCCGAACGATTCGTCGAGAAGCGGACCGGTGTTGTCGGTCGAGCCGTCGTTGACGACTATGATGCTAAGAGACTTCACGTTGGAAGCGAGGACCGAGGTAATCGTCTGAACGACGACGCTTTGCTCGTTGTGCGCGGGAATGAGGACGGTGACGGCAGGTTCCGGGACAGGCATTACAGCGCGATCGGGACGAAGCTTTTCGATGAAGGCAAGAATGCCGATGACGACGGCGCGAGCGCTGACGAGCACGATGCCTACAATGAAGATGGTGGCCATGCCGAAACGGAGCCACTGGAAAATGCCGAAAATGAAACCATCGGCGCGTGCTTCAAAACGCTCCTGCGGAGAGAGCGGAAGCATGACCTGCGCGCGCGTTTTACCGATGAGGTCCGCGACAGAGACGAATCGATAGCCGCGCTGGCGCAGATCGTCGATGACGATCGGAAGCGCCTCGACGGTGTGGGCGCGTTCGCCGCCGCCGTCATGGAAGAGAATGATGTTGCCCTTGGTGACCTGGTTCAAAACGTTCTGGACGATTTCTTCGGTGGGAATCTGGTTCTTGCCGTCTGAGGTGCTCCAATCATCAGGGTCGACGCGCTGGCCGACAATCAAGTAGCCCATGTCCTGCGCGATGGGCAGTTGCGAGACTTCTTCAGCGTACTCAGGCTGATGATCGATTCCATAAGGCGGGCGGAAAAGAATGGACTTTACCCCAACGGTGCTTTCGATGAGGCGCTGGGTGAGATTCAACTGCCACTTCAGCTCTGTCTTTGAAATTTGATCGAACTGCGGGTGCGTGAAAGTGTGATTGCCGATTTCGTTGCCTTCGGCGTACTCGCGCTTGAGGATGTCGGGATATTGATTGGCTTCCTCACCGACCACGAAAAAAACTGCGGGTGCGCGCTTTTCCTTCAGAACATCGAGGATCTTGGGCGTCCAACGAGGATCGGGGCCGTCGTCAAAAGAGATGACGAGTTTTTTCTCCATGGTGCCGCCGATCTGATCAATGTCGTAGGAGAGCGGGTAATCTTCGTAGGTTTCGTCGGTGAAGAGGTCGGTGGCGGCTTCGTAGGTGAACGTTCGGCGGCCGGATTTCGGAGTGTCGGCAAAATGCCAGATGTCGCCGGTGCCCTCCAAGGTGAGATCGGGCCCGGGAGGAATGTCTTTGATTTTTTGGCGCGCGGAATCATCGGGTCGAGTCGCGTCCCAAATCGGCCAAATGGAGGAATCGGCTGAACCCATGCGCCAAAGGGCAGTGCCCTGGACGCCCATTCGTTCGCTGGCGCGTTCTTCGTTGTAAGCGGTGACGGCGTCGAGGAACCAGACGCGGTGGATGTGATTGTCTTCGTCGGAATAGGAGTACTGAGGATTTAGAGAGGCTTCGTCAAACTCGACGTCGGTTTCGGATTCGTAGGCATGCAGGAGCGCTTCCTGAACGCTGTAGGCGTTGCCGGACCAGACGCCTTTCTTGTTCGTCTCGCCCCAGTCATAGGCATAGTTGGCGATGCCGACGACAATCTTCTGCGCGGGCACGACTTCGCGGACCTGGCGAAGATTTTCCATGAACCAATCCTGGGCGGCAATGGGGCCGGGAGGCGACGTAAGCCAGTGCTGGTCGTAGTTCATGAGGATGATGGCGTCGCACTGTTTTCCGAAAAATTCGTAGTCGTAGGCGTTGTCGCGGGCGGGAAGAGCGAGCATGAGCTTCAGGCCAGCAGAGTGAAGCGAGGCGGCGAGTTCCGCGGCGAACTGGCGGAAATGCGCTTGACTGTCGTCCGGGACTTCCTCGAAATCGACGACGATGCCTGCCTGATGAGCCTGGACGGCGTACTCTGTGACGTTCTGAACGAGCGTCTTACGGGCGCCGGGATTCGCGAGAAGAGCGACCATCTCCGGAATGCGCCAGCTGGTACCGTCGTAGTTGTCGAGCAGACCCATCATCGGGAGTTCGGTGGGCGGATTGAGAGAGCGCATCCACTCGTGCAACTCGTCGACTTTGAGGATGGCAATGGCCTGCTCGGGAGTGGCTTTAACGGCGTGCGTCTGGTTGTGGCGGTAATCGACGATGGTCAGAGCGCCATCAGAAGTGACGCCGTGCAACTGCTCGGGGATGACCAGATCGAGATCTTTGTAATGCTTTTTGAGCGACTCGAGGCTGTTGGCATCCCAACTGACATAAAAGGCGGCGCGAAGCGGATCGTAGCTCTCCGGAATTTTGCCGATGTTGGCGACACGGCGCTTGCGGCCTTCGCGAAACGCGGCCGGTTTTTTCTTAGTGGCCTTCAAGGCGTGAAAGGTGGGCTTAATGCCGGGGAGCAGGCCGGCAGGAAGCTCGACGCTAACGACAATGGTGACAAAGAAGTAGGCGAGGAGGAGCGTCAGGAGAGCGCCCGTGAGTTCCATGACACGGCGCGTGCGGCGCCAACGGGCGCGCTGCGCGTCATAAAAAATAGGTCCGTGTTCTTTCATGAAGGCTTACAAAAAATTTCAACCTGGCGGCTGGGCAGGGTACTGGGCTGTGGGCTAGCCAAGACCGGCTGCACGATTCCGTCTTCCCTATTGTAAGATGCGTTTCGCTCATGAAGCGAATTTTCTCGAATGTAGTCGCCGCATTAAGCGCGGGCCTGTGCCTGCGGCTTTTCTTCGTGCTGAAGTACCCAGCGGCGAATGCCGGGGATACGGTGCTCTATGAGCAGATGGCGACAAACTGGATTCAGCACCACGTTTACGCGATGAACGTGGACGGAGCGATTCTGCCGGTGGACCTGCGAATGCCGGGTTATCCCGCATTTTTGGCCTTCATTTACGCGATTACGGGACGGACGGGACCTGCCGCGAGATTTTACGTCATGTTGGGGCAGGTGGCAGTGGATTTATGCGCGTGCCTGGTCACCGCAAGTCTAGCGGCTCTGCTGTTTTCAATGAGGCCAAAGGCAGGAAGCTGGAGGCGCGTTTTTCTCGTGACGTTGTGGATTGCGGCGCTGTGCCCGTTCACGGCGAACTACACGGCCGTGCCGCTAACGGAAGTCTTCGCTGGATTTTTTACAGGTGCGGCAATGGTGGGGCTGGTGGCTCTGGTGTGGGTGGCATGGAGCGGAAGAGCGGCCCTGCTGAAAATGAACTGGGCCAGCGGACATGCCGAATGGATCCTGGCGCTCGCGAGCGGTGTGCTGGTTGGGGTGGGGACATTGTTTCGTCCCGAAACGCCGATCCTCTTGGGCGTGTCGTGGATTGTGATGGCTTTGATCTGGGGGAGAAAGCGCCGGTTTCTCTATTGCTTGCAAATTGTGGTGCTGTCGGCGATTGGCTGCTTGGTGCCCCTAGCTCCCTGGGCCGTGCGCAACGCCGTTACGCTGCATGAGCTGCAATTTCTGGCTCCTAAGAACTCGAACCTGCCCGGGGAATTGGTTCCCTACGGCTTCATGGCATGGGAAAGAACGTGGCTGTTTCGAATCAAGGATTGCTATCTCGTTCCGTGGAAGCTGAATGGCGAGGAGATCAACCTAGACGACATACCGCAGCGCGCATTCGATTCAGCGGAGGAAAAGGAACGTATGGGAGCGATCCTCGAACAATACAACCAAGACGTCACGCTGAGTCCCGAAGAGGATGCCGCGTTCGGGCGAATGGCGCGAGAGCGGACGGCGCGGCACCCCCTGCGTACTTACGTCTGGCTGCCAGTCGCTCGCGGCTTCACCATCTGGTTTACGCCGCGGATCGAGTTATTGCCATTTTCTGGCGACGTCTTTCCGTTAAGAGAGGCGTGGCAGAACGATCCGATCGATCAATCCGTTACGGCGGGCTTTTTCCTGCTGATTGTTTTGTATGTGGGGCTTGCAGGGTGGGGAGGCTTGCGATTGTGGCGGGAGGGTGCTGCCTTGCGGTTAGCCTTGGTCTTACTTGTCGCGTACATGGTGCTGCGGACCGCGTTTCTCACTACGCTCGAAACGCCCGAGCCACGCTATGTGCTGGAATGTTTTCCAGCGATGCTCGCGTTGGCAGGCCAGGTCTTTTCACCGCGTTTACCTAAGGCTGAGGTCACAGAGCCGGTCAACCCTTAGCAAAGTCTCTTTCAATTATTTTTCTTCGACAGGTTCGGGGTGAATCGTGACGCGATAAATCTGCGGAAATTTTTCCTTGACTCGATCTTCCAGAGCAGCAGTCACATCGTGCACCTGAGTGATGGGCAGGGCGCCGTGCATAGTGCAATGGCATGAAGCGAGAATGTGATGTTCGACCTGGCGAACACGAACATCATGGCAGTTCACCAGTTCATCGAATTCAGAGGGCAGGCTGTTCAGAAATAGTTCGATCGCGGCGGAAAGCTGTTTCATTTCTCCGGCACCGGAGTCGGGCGTGGCAATGTGGCGTCCGAGTGGCTCGATGTGAATATTCACGTCCGTCGAACCATCGCGCAGCTTGCGAACCTGGTCTTCGAGCTCCGTTGCCTGCCGATGCGCATCGCGCAAGCTGAGGTTCTCATCCACTTCGAGATGCAGCTCTATAAAAAGCTGACCATCGTGCTGTAGCGCGGTCACATCGTGAATAGCGAGACCCATCCGCTGGGCTACGGCGCGAATAGCCTCAAAGAGATGCTCGCCTTGCGGCGCGCGGGGTTCGGCGTGGACCATGACATCCGAGGGAACAATCTCACCGATGCGTTTCTCGATGGCATCGCTCAAGGCATGCACTTGTTCGAGGCTTGCCGTGCGTGGAACGCTGACAGTGGCATCGACAAAATGCCGGTTGCCGGCGCGGCGAACACGCACCCGGTCCACATCCAGGACGCCATCCATACGGGACACGGCGTTCGCAATTTCCTGCTGCAAGCCTTTTGGGGCTACGTCCAACAGCGCGTCCATCGTCCGTCTGCCGAGCTGGGAACCGACCCAAATGATGACTGAGGCAACAGCAAGGCCCGCGAGCGCGTCCGCGTAGGCCAGCCACGGCAGATTCCAGGACTCACCGGCCCAAACGAGACCGACACCGACGATGACCACGATGGTGCTCCAAACGTCCGTTGAAAAATGGAGCGCATCGGCTTCGAGCGCGTCGCTGGAATATTTTCGCGCAACGTGTTTCAGCGCTCGCGCGCGCGTGATGTCAATGGCGAGAGCCACGAGGAGCACGACGATGGCAGTCACGCTCGGGCGAATGTGCACGGCGCGGAAAAAAAGACGGTTGAACGCTTCGTAGATGATGTAAAGCGCCGTAAGGAGCAGGAGTCCGGTTTCGACGAAGGCGGAAAAGTTTTCGAATTTGCCGTGGCCGTAGGGATGGCGTTCATCAGCGGGTTCGTCCGAAACACGCACGGAGAGAAAGGTGATGACCGCGGCGATCAAATCGAGGCCAGAATGCAGCGCTTCGGAAAGAACACCCAAGCTCCCGGTGCGGATGACGAGAAACGCTTTCAACGAAACCAGCAAGACAGCGGAGCCGACGCTCAAGAGCGCGGCGCGCTTCTTTTCCCGTCCCTCATCGATTTGGTTAATTTTTAGCACGGCCCGCCTAGACTACCCTAAGTCTGAGATTTTGCTGAGTCCGGAACGCACATGCGAAGGACCTGACCGCTCTGGCAAAAAGAATCTGAAAATTCGGATTTATGGCAACTTCCGGCTTCGGTGTGTTGGATTTCTTGGGCTTTCCGGTTCACGGCTTTTGCACTATACTGCCCTGAGTTCTTCAAACATCAAGTAATTGAGAGACAACATGCGAACCCAATTCCCGCGGCCCTTTTCCCTTAGTATTTCGCATGGGCCACATTACGTTGGGACCATTCTCCGAACGTCAGCGCTTTTCCTGGCTGTTATCTCTACGGCACGAGCACAGTCCTTAGCGAACTCAGATCCCACCTACTTGGCGCTTCGGAATCAGGGTTTGGGGACTGAAGCCGTGCGCGTAACGAACTTTGATCTGAAGCGCGACGCCGGTACGTTTAGACTGATTTCGGGCACGGTTTGTTTTGTTCCTCCCGTGAATGGAAAGGTCACGGGCGGCGTATTCACTGGCGACGGCATCTTTCTCCTCGGACCTCCCACGGAAGCCGAGCGAAAGAGTCTTACCTACCTGACGAAAGAAGAGGAATTCAACGAAAAGTTCGAGAAGCTCGTCCTGCGCTTCACCGACTCGACGTACGACGAAATCAAGAAAGCGGGCTCGTCCACCACAGAGAGCTGCGACGCCGGACTGCTCAAAGATAGCCAGAGCACGATGCGCCATAAAATAAAACATAATCTTGAGATTGAGATTCTCGGCGAGGTGCTGAGTCCCGACCCCAGAGGGATATTCGTCGCTTTCATCCACGGCAAACGCTACGACGATAAAGAAATCTACTCGCTCGACCCCAATCAGAATTCAGACCAAGTTGATTTCTGGACCTATGACGAAAACAAATGGGGTGACTGGGCTTCCTTCAACTTTACGGAACCCCGGCGGAGAGACTCCGTCGGCAAGAACATTAAAATTGAGCATCACGTGCTCGACACGACCTTCGAAAAGAGCGGCGAGCTTTCCGCCAAATCCACAACCACTTTTATTTCGCTGCGAAACGGGCTCCGAGTGGTTCCGTTCTCACTCTTCCACACCCTTCGAGTTCAGTCGGTTACCGCGGACGGCCAGCCTCTTTCCTTCATCCAGGAGGACAAGAACGAGGACTCCGATTTCGCGGTGATACTTTCTAAGCCGCTGGCAGCAGGTGAGAAGTTTTCTGTGACGACGACCTATAAGGGGAAAGATGCGGTCATCGACGAGGGCGGCGGCAACTATTTCCCCGTGGCCCGGCAAGACTGGTATCCCAATAGCACGAACTCGGCGTTCGGGGAGTATGCCAGTTACGACATGACCTTTCGAATTCCCAAGGGAATGAAAATTGCGGCAACGGGCGCGCGGATCAGCGATTCAGTCGAAGGTGGCCAGGACGTCAGCGTGTGGAAGAGCGAGGCCCCGCAGACAGTTGCCGGATTCAATTTTGGGAGATTCAAGGTTGAGGAAGCGAAGCTAACAAAGCCCGAAATGGATATTCAGTCCTTCGCTAATGAGTCGCCGCCAAGCTGGGTCGATTCACTGCAGCACGCGGCAAGCGGCGAAATGCCCGGACAAGGCGGAAACAGCGAGGTGGCCTTGGGTACCATGAACACGACGTCACTCAACAAGAAGGCTCTCGCTGAGGGTGAACTTGCCGTTCAGCTTTACACGGATTATTTCGGCCCGTCATTGTTCACCCACCTCCAGCTTACTCAGCAAACGGCCTGTAACTTCGGCCAATCATGGCCTGGGCTGGTGTGGATTCCCATCTGCTATTACTTCGATACCACCGTGCGGCATCAGCTGGGGATGGATTGGGGGGATCGCGGCTATTGGAAGGTTGTCACGCCGCACGAAGTCGCGCATCAATGGTGGGGACACACGGTGGGCTTCAGTTCCGGCCGCGATCAGTGGATGAGCGAAGGTTTCGCCGAGATGTCCGCATCGCTCTATCTCACCCTAATTGAGAAAGACCAAAAGCAGTACCTGAAATTCTGGAGTGATGAACGAGAGCTGCTCTTAGAACGCGACGCGCAGGGCTACCGGGCGATCGATGCCGGTCCGCTTACGATGGGATACCGTACCAACAACTCTCGTACTGGCGGGGGCATCACGCGACGGCTTATTTATCCCAAGGGCGCCTACGTGCTGCAGATGATCCGCATGATGATGTTCGACACCCACACGGGGGATAAACAGTTTAAGGAGACGATGCAAGATTTCGCCACTACATATCGCGGAAGGGCTGCTACTACGGAAGACTTCAAAGCAATGGTGGAAAAGCACATGACTCGGGGGATGGACTTGGACGGGGACCACAAGATGGATTGGTTCTTTAATCAGTATGTTTATGGCACGGGAATCGCGCAGTATAGTTTCCACGCCTCGGTAGAAACAACTCCTGACGGCAAGACGCATGTGAAGGGAGAACTGACTCGAACCGGCGTCCCCGAGTCATGGAAGGACGTCGTGCCGGTCTACGCTCACCTTGGGGACAAGACCATTCGTATAGGTACGCTCAGCGCGAGGCATTCGACCGAGCCGCTGGATTTCACACTACCGGGAAAATTTGACCGCGTCACAGTCAACGATTTCGCCGATCTGCTAGCGGAGATAAAACAATAAAGAGATGCCGCCGGGGCAAACTCTCTTAACTTCACGGCTTCTCTAGGGATGATGAGCTTCATGATTTTTCTCGAACGGGTGGTTCCGCGGAAATGAAGCGGAGCGCCAGCGAGTTCATGCAATAGCGCAAGCCTGTGGGTTGCGGTCCATCATCAAAAACGTGGCCAAGGTGGGCGTCGCATAGAACACAAGTCACTTCCTCGCGGCGCACTCCAAAACTCAAATCTATCTTGGATGAGATATTTTCCTTGGCGATGGGCGCCCAGAAACTAGGCCATCCGGTGCCGGAATCGAATTTTGTATCGGAGCTGAAGAGCGCGTTGCCGCAGCAGATGCAGCGGTAAAGCCCCGGCTTGTGATTGTCGTAGTAGGCGCCGCTGAAAGGCCGTTCCGTGTCCGCGCGGCGCGTGACGTCGTATTCATCGGAGGTGAGGGAACGCCGCCATTCGGCGCCGCTCTTGACGACCTTGGAGACGGTTTGTGCGGCCAAGCGTGTGCCGTCATCTGCAAACTTTACAATTTGCACGGGCCCGAGATTTGTTTTCGCGGGCGCGTCATCGGCCAGAGCAAGCTGGCAGGCGCGCTGAACGCCGACGAGCAAACCACAAGCGGCTAGAGTGGCGGTGCCAAAAATGAAGCCACGGCGTGCGATATCATTCATGCTAAAAATCCACGCGAGCGAAGAAGCCCGCGAAATTGCGGTTAGTCCGCCGTCATCGGCGGAGGAGGAAGCAAAGGCAGCCGCTTGGGCTCGCCGCGGGCGCCCCGGACTTCCAGGTCCTCGAAGAGAAGCGACGGAGCCACGACCGAAGCTGGCAAGCCGCTCTGCGCCGAACCAAACGCGCCGAGAGCGGTTCCCGCAAATCCGGAGATTTGGCTTTGCATGTAGTTGTAGACGTAATCATCGTTGCCGATCCCGCCGAGATTTCGCAACATGCGGCTGTTCAAACCGATGATGCGGCTTCCCCGAATCATTTCTTCGTGGCCGTCGTCCGGATAAACCTTGTAAACGACGAGCGGCAAGCGATCGCCGGTTCCAGCGCCCCCGGCGAAGCTGGCGAGCAACTCCGAAAAGTCATCCTGGTGAAGCAGGCTGATGGAAGGATTGTCCATTTCGCGGACCACGATGCAATATTGCAGTTTTTCCGAGCGGCAATCGTCGAGAAACTTTTTCTTCAAGTCCGCAGGAGATGAAGTCTCGGTGGAGTTGAAAAAGAGATTGCTCATCGTGGGCTTGGCGTCGTTCAGAAATGCGGAGCGGCCGTGACCGTTGGATTCGTCTGAATCGGGGCCGGGCCGGCGTGACATGAGAAGCTCTTTGACGACGCCGCTATCGACGATCGTCACCTTCTGCGCGCGAACACCTTCGTCATCGATAGCGTAGCCACCGAGTAGCGGCGTGCCGTGAAAATCCTTGGCGGAGGGATCATCAATCAGAGAAACGCTCGTGGGCAGAACACGAGCACCCATTCGGCCGACCCAATCGCTTCTTCCGCCGAGGCCAGTAAGGAGTTGCTCCATCACCGGAGTGAAAGAGACCGGCGGCCGAGCGCCGTTGATGTCGGGCGTCAAAACCTGCGCGAGAAGCGGAGCTGCGGCACGCGCTTCAAAAAGAACGGGACCGGTGTAGTCCTGGGCAGGAGCAGCGGCGCGCATGGCCATTAGCTCGCTTCCGGTTACGTTCAGCGCCTTGCGGACCGTCGCAACATCAGGAAGTTGCGCAGGCGCCGGCGCGTAGGCGGCATACATGTGATTGACCTGCATGCCGTCGTCAGCGAGCGTGTTCATGCCGGATTCGATCGCCGCGTAAGAATGGTTCATGCGAATTTCGGTGCCTTCGCTCGTGAGCAGGTACTCCGTGGCGTAGACGAGATAATACGTGACGCGGGACTCGTAAATCTGGGGAAATGCCCGAAGCGTGGCGGAGGTCTCGCGTGCTTCCTGTTCCCAGTTGCGATTGCCCCAATCCGGCGTGACGAGAGGTTCAATGAGTTGGACCGGAGCGACTTTCGAAAAATCGTCGATGTCGGACGGACGGGCGAGGCTGCTCAAGTAAGCCTGTTTGCGAGAGTAAGTATCGACTGCTTCCTTGAAGGCTTGGTCTGTAGCGATCCAGAGATCCTGGCGAAGAGAATTGTAGTCGCGATCGATCCCAACGGAGCCGGTCGGGCCGATGAACCCGCGGAAGCCGTCATCGCTGATGAAATTCGAACTGTCCAGTTTGTAATCGCCGATGCGCGCTTCGACGTCCATGAAGCGACTGCGCATGCGTGTGGACGAGACAAGAGCGCCAAATTCGGCGACGATTTCGCGAACGTCGAGATCGAGCAGACGGTATTCAACATAATAAGGGCGCTGCGGCTGCGGAGTTCCGGGAATCTGGAGCTCGAGGCGCGTTTTCGAGCGCGCCATTTCGTCGCGCATCGCTTGCAGCGTGTGATCGTTGTCGTTGGAGGATTGCGCGCGCGAGGCGATAGCGCCGCCGAGCGTGGCGGCGAAAATCGTGAGTAACGCGAATACCCGCCCACGCGTCATTGCTGGCCTCCCGTGCTTTGAGGATCGTGCGCAGGCGGCGGCAAGATCGGGGGCCGGTCCGTGGAAGCCTCTTTCTTTTGCACTTCCAACTCCGAGGTCAAGATGGCGGGCGAGGCGGCCGAAACGGGCACGGAGCCGGATTCAGCGCCGCAGTAGCCGTTAAAAACTTCCGTGGTGTCGCCGGTCGCGACGATTTTTGTGAGCGCAGCGAGCGGCGTTCCGACGATATCCACGCCGCGCACTAGCTCATCCGGGCGGCCATCGGGAAACACCTTGTAGACGACCAGCGGGAGGACTTGGAACGCCTGCGGTTGACCGCGTCCTGTGAAGGTAAAGCCTCCGGCGATGTCATCAATGAGCAATCCAAAAGGTTTCCCTTGCTCCTTGATGAGTTCGATGAGTTTCGCTCGAAGTTGCGCGTTCGTCATGGTCTTGCTGCTCTCGACGATCAGGTTGCCTTGACGCGAGACAGGCGTGGCACCCAATTGGCGGCGGCCATGGCCGTTCGATTCGGGGAAACCCACAAGAGTCGAACGCGACATCTCGAAATTCTTCAGAACGCCGTGGTCCACAAGTGTCACGCGTTGCGCGGGAACTCCTTCGTCATCGAACTGGTAGTAGCCCAGCAACTCCTGCGACCCGATCTTTTTCATTGTGGTGTCGTCCACGATGCTCAGGAAACTCGGCAAGATCGGTTCGCCCACTTTTTTCGCAAACGTCTGACCTTCGTCAGAATCTTTTTGGCGATGGCCTTCGGCGCGGTGGCCGAAAACTTCATGGAAGAAGACGGCGGCGGCGCGGCCGGTCAGCAAAGCCGGGCCAACCGAGGGATCGACAATCGGAGCAGCAACGAGTCCTTCCAGCTCCTTACGCATCGTCGCTTCCGCAGCGAAGACTGCCTTGTCGTCCGGCGCTTCGGAGGGGTTGACCCAATCAAAATTGTAGTAGCGATCGATATCCATGCCATCCGTGGCCTTGCCTTGAATGAATAGCTCGAGTCGGTAACGGATCTGGCCGAACTGCAACTCCGTGCCTTCGCTGGTGACCTGGAAGACGTTTTCCGCCTGGGCCGTGAAGGTAACGATGGAATTGATCACAGCGGCAGAATCGCGGAAGTTGCGCGTGTAAGCGCGAACTCTCTCTTCCCAGGGTTTGCGGTCCAGCTTGAAAGAAACTTCCGGGCCGAGGAAGGTGTGTGGCTTCTCATGTGAAAAATCCGGCGCGCGGTTCTCCACGGAGTCAACCTTCACTTCTTTGCTCGACTTAATTTTGATGAGGGCTTCCGCAGCAGCGCGGTATTGGCTGTCAGTCTCCAGCCACAAGGTGCGTCGCAGAACATCAGGTGCGTCGTCCAGCGGGACCGAGGTGACTGGATCGGAGGTCCCCTGCTGGCGCTCGCCCACCTTGTGCGTATCATCCAAATCGTAGCTGCCGGTACGGACGGAAACCTCGAGCCAGCGATTGCGATTTTCGCTGCTGTTCAGAAGCGCTCCATTGGAGCCGGAAACCTCCGCGCGCTGCGTGTCGGTGATCGTGTAGCCCATGTAATACGCCGGAGGATCTTGCGTCGAAAACACCTTCATCGAACGATCGAGCTCGGTCTTGAGAGTCGCGAGCAGCGGCGATTTCTTTCCGGCGACGTCTGGCAGCGCGGTCTGTGCGAGGGAAGCCGCAGGAAAAATCAAGGAAGCGGCAAGACCCAGAGCGCACAAGATGGAGCTTCGTTCACAACAGAGGGAAATTTTCAAGGATTGCCTCACTTACAGTTAGACGGCACCGCGAAACAATCAGTGTACGCTACCGCGGGTAACGGCACAAAATGGCGGACTTCCAGAGTCTCCAATCTCTAATGGCCCTAGTTGGACGGTTGGCGAACGCAGCGAGTTGCATTGGTCTGAATGCAACGAGCCCTGGCTGCGGTAAACAGCCAGGGCAGAAAAATGCAAATAGTCAGACCGCCGTTGAGTGTTTCAGCCGCAACTGGTGATGTCAGGAGGGCAGCCATTGACAGGTGGCGTCGGGGCCTTCGGAGGCGTTGGTCTATGACGTGTGGCAATGACCGTAAACACCACGATCGGAACGCCTGCAAGAATGCCCAGGGTAAAGCCCAACCCGTTGCCAATGTGCCCGACGTTCTGGATGCCGCCGCTTGGCGGATTCACGTCGGTGTCGTGGCCCGCAGCGACGAGCATATCTAACGGGGCTTGCGTGGGAGCAGCGGGCGATGAATTATCGCCGTGGCGCACGTTGCTGAACTGGCCGGCTCTCACCAGCACGCAAACTCCTTGCAGATTGCAGAATCGAACCGTGCCTTCGTAGACGATGAGGTTCATAACGTCGTTCTCGTAAGCGGCATAGAAATCCGTTCCAACAACCCCAGCGACGCCCGCAGCGGTGTGCACTTCAAACTTCCCATCGGGCTTCGTAATCGTCTTCGCTTGCGTACGGAGCTTGCCGTAGGCCAGCTCGAGTTCCGTTTGCTGCGCGCCAGCATCGTGCTTCACGACCTTGATGGAAGAATCCGAACCCACGTTGAGGACCGAACCATCGTCGAGTGCAACGCGCACGCGGGCATCTGCTTTCGTGTTCAGCAAATCTTGCCAATCAACCACGGTTTTAGTGGAGGCGTTGATGGTCTTTGTCCCGCGGGCGATGCTCACCGCCGGGATGATTCGGGAAACTTCGCCGGCTCTTTGGCCGCCGGTCTGGGGGTCGGCACAAATGTCCGCCGGAATAGCAATGGTCAGGGAAAGCAAGAAAGCCATGCCAAATGCAAGAGGCGACTTCATGTTCATCGAGGAATCTCCTAAAAAGACTACCGGAAGCTGCGGTATGTAACGTTGTTACTGGAGAGCCCCTAGACTGTCAATTGAAATCCGGCCAGGCTTGCGCAGACACTACACCCTCGGCAAGCTCGTGCCCAGCGACGAGAGGTGCTCGGCCTGTAACTCGTTATGCAACTCCGCATATAACGCGCTTGGAGGCCGCTGGAACTGAGAACAAAATGAGGGCATGCGAGCCTTGGCCGGACTTCTCGTTGCGTGCGCTCTCTTGTTCGGAGTATACGAATACTATCTGAGATCAATGCCAACCACCGACAAAGGGACCGCGCCCACGCAAGCGATCAGCCTGACAGGAGTGCGCACGGATCTTCTACAGATTGCCCAGGCGGAACGCGGGTATGTCGCGCTTAACGGGCAGTGCGCATCGATGGATGAGCTGACCTCCTCCAAATCGCTGAATATGTCGCGACCCGAGCGGGATGGCTACTCCTACTCGGTCGAGTGCTCCGGCGGAGATTTCACAGTCACCGCGCGTCACCCAGCAGCTGCCGCTGATTCGCCCATCCGATACCCCACACTTGCGATCGACCAAAATATGCAAGTCCGCGAAGTTAATTAATTCAATCTACGGAGTACGTTTCTGGTCGACCACCAGGACGCCAGCTTCGGCGTAGTTCGTTGCGGGGACGTCGTGAAACGAAACGTGGATGTTTTCACGTTTTGCTCGACCGTCTTCGATCAGCACACTGGTGATCCGCTCGGCGATTTTTCGCTTCATCTCCGGCGTTCGGCCTTCCACCCAGGTAACTTGCACGTGCGGCATTTATATTCCTCCTTGGGATGACATCGGTTACTGGCAATCTCTAAATCCTTGCGCGCAGAACGAAGGCATTCTATCGAATGTCTGGCTCCGGTGAGCGTTGCTGACGCCTCGGAGCAAAGGGGCAAAGCACAAAGCCCGCTGTGTTAGTATTATGGGCTCATGCATTCCGCTATTCCTCATTTGATCGAGCTTCAGCGAGTGGATCACGCGATTGCCGCACTTCAGGCGGAGTTGGACGCCTTTCCAAAGCGGGTTCGGGAAGCCGACGCTAAGCTGAATGGCGCACGGGCGGCCGTCGCCGCCGCCAAAGAGGGCTTGGCCACTAGCCAAAAAGAACGTAAAAAATTTGAACTAGACGTGCAGCAGTGGAAAGACAGAGCCAAGAAATACCGTGACCAGAGCGGCGCAGTCAAGACCAACGAAGCGTACAAAGCCCTCCAGCACGAGATCACCAACGCCGAAGCGGAAGTCGCCAAAGCCGAAGACGCGCAGTTGGAAGTGATGATGGCTGGAGAAGAAGCTGAACGGCGTGTTCGGCACGCGGAAGCCAATTTGAAGGAAGACGAAACGGCGGTTGCGAAGGAACGAAAAGATATCGATGCGCAACAGGGCCAGAAAAAGAGGCAGCTCGAATCCTTGATGGCAGAACGCGAACGGGCTCTGGCCCCGATTCCCGAGGAGGTGCGTGAGCTCTATGCACGTATCGCGAAGCGCCATCACGGCACAGGTCTTGCCGAGGCCAAGAATGATCAATGCCGCGGCTGCGGGATGCGTGTGTTGCCCCACATCCTCCAGGAGCTTCGCCGGGATCCCAACGAAGAAATCTATCGTTGCGAATCCTGCGGCTTGATCCTGTACACATTAGAGCCGATTCCGCTGCCGGACCCCGCGTCCAGCTCGGAGCGCGCCGCTTCTACTGCCGCGAATCATTCCTGATGCCACCCCGCCTAACCCCCCCCCGGCCTGCGGGCGCTGCGCTGTTCGCGGACTCGCCAGCGGAGAAAGAAACAACCGTGCCTGCACATCAGGCCAATATCGATGGCGCCGCACGCGGAAACCCCGGGCCCGCATCGTATGGAGTGGTGGTCCGCGATGGGAGCGGCGAACTCGTCGCCAAGCTGAAGAAATACATAGGGCGAATGACCAACAACGTCGCGGAATACTACGGGTTGATCGCGGCGCTCGATTACGCGGAGTCGCACGGCATCCGCGCCTTGCGCATCGAGAGCGATTCGGAGCTGCTGGTCAAGCAGATGCAGGGGCAATACAAAGTAAAGAGCGACGACCTCCGGCCGCTGTTCGAGCGAGCGAAGAAGATGACGCAGGGTTTCGAGTCTTTCCGAATCGATCATGTCTACCGCGAGCAGAACCGCGAAGCAGACGCGCTCGCAAACGAAGCTCTTGACGAAACTTCGGGCGTTGGAAATCCGGCTGGAGCTCCTGCAAAAACGGCAACGGCAGATAGCAAACCTGGACCACGTTGGATCCAGGCGCGATTCCGCAGCGGGATCCTTTATCCACTGGAAGATATTGATCTTCCCGACGGCACGGAGGTTGAGTTTGTGCTCCGTCCGCTGCGGCGCAAAAAACCATAAGCAAGACGTCTGGTTTTTCTTCTAATTATTTCAGGGCGTAGGAACGATAAAGGGTATCTCTCTGAGCGGGAATGAATCCTGCATCGGAAATGATGCGGCGAAGCTCGTTTTCATTGGTGCGGTTTCTAACGCCGGCCGCATATACGACGTTTTCTTCAATGAGAATGCTGCCGACGTCATCCGCGCCGAACTGCAATCCAACCTGGCAGACTTTGATGCCGGGCGTAAGCCAGCTCGATTGGATGTGGTCGATGTTGTCGAGATACAGTCGGCTCACGGCAAGCGTTTTCAGATAGTCGACCGCGGTCGTTTCCTGCACCTTTTTTCCTAATGCGGTGTTTTCGGCCGCGAAAATCCACGGAATAAACGCGGTGAACCCGCCCGTGTCTTCCTGGATGCGCCGCAAACGTTCAAGGTGATTAACGCGGTGGCGCAACTCTTCGCCGCAGCCGAACATCATCGTCGCAGTAGTGCGCAACCCGAGCGAATGCGCGACGCGATGAACCTCTTCCCAGTCATCGCTGGTGCATTTCAGCCGCGCTATCTTTCCGCGAATTTCGTCGTCGAGAATTTCCGCGCCGCCGCCGGGAATGGATTGCAGGCCGGCGTCCATCAGGCGTTGGATGGTTTCGCGCACGCTTAGCTCGCTCACTTCCGCAATGCACAAAATCTCAGGAGCGGAAAAGCAGTGGAGGTGAACCTGGGGAAAACGGGCTTTCAAGGAACGCAAAAGATTTTCGTAGTAACCGATTTGCAGGTCAGGGTGCAGGCCGCCTTGCAACAAAACTCCCGTGCCGCCGAGTTCCAGCATCTCTTCGATCTTCTCGTAGATTGTTTCGAAGGAAAGGATATAGCCATCCTTGGCGCCAAGAGGGCGGTAGAACGCGCAGAAAGAACAATATTCGGTGCAAAAATTCGTGTAGTTGATGTTTCGGTCGATCTGGTAGGTCGCGACGCGCGGATCATTCTTCTTGAGGCGCGCCTGATGCGCGGCCATTCCGACGCCCAGCAGGTCGTCCGATTGCAGCATATCCAGGGCTTCTTGTTTGCTCAGTCCCACGTTGATTCTTTGCTCCTCAAATCACCGATTCTAGCGAATATGGCGGCTAAACTCTAATTGCCGTTCTCCAAAAGCTGCGACTTAAATCATGGACTAGACATTCCTGCTTTACTTCGCCGAAGCCTGAGCAGTTTCTCTCGTTGCCGGGGCCCAGACCACTTCGCGGTTGTTGGGAATCAGGTCCAGTTTGGCAGCTAGTTGAAAATACCTCTCTAGACCTCGGCGGTTATCCTCGCCCAAAGTAAAGTCGATGTTGTGGCGCAAGTAGGATTCGATCGCTCGTTCAGGCAATTCCATTTCGCGGGCCGCTCCCAAACTGATCGCGGAAATCTGCGACAGGCCGAAGTCACGAGAAGCTGAGAAGTCCGCGAGCACCTCGGGTGTTACCGTTTCCGGCCTCGCGGCCCATACGGCCATGACCGCCGGCAAGCTCGTAAACCTGCGCCACTCACCGACTACATCATAGAGGTGAAAAATACCGGTGCCATCCAATTCAAGCGCCGACGCCTGGCACACAGCGCGCCCTTCAGGACTGACGGTGCTCTTCTTTTCGATGGAGATGGAGATTCGCAGGGCAGGGTCACCGATTAGCATCACGGCGTCAGCCTTGCCGAACATCGCAGCCAAATTGGGTTCCGCCTCGAAAAACTGCGGTTCAATTTTCCAATACTCCGACGCCAGAATGCGCGTCAATGCTTGCGTGCTTCGGGAACTGCGGTCCAACGCAATACTTCGCACTTGCGCGATGTTTTTTTTGGCGATGATCAAAAGACTTCGCACGCGATTCTGCGATGCGATCGCCAGATCCGGCAAGACAACGAGTCCGGAAATGCGTTGATACTCAATCGCAGGAATGATCGCAATGTCGGCGGCGCCCGTCCGCAGCGCCTCCGCGCATTGCGAGGGAACGGTGAACGATAAATCGTACTTTCCGGCGAGCGGCCCATTCGTAAAGCCCCAAACGAGCGGCGCCGTGTTCAAGTACTGCACGATGGATATGCGAAGTTTTTGCACGATGGAGATTCTCGCGATTTCAACCAAGTATAGCAGAGTGGATTTTTCTCCGCGCCAGACCTCTTTTGTTGTAAAACGTTCCTTCCGTTCGGAGGCTCCAAACATGCTGAAAGTTTCCAGGTACTTGTTTACACTTTGTTTGTTGTGTCTGTCCCCGCTCTTCCTGGGCGCGCGCGTCGATGCTTCCAAGACGCCGACCATCAGCGAGAAGACCGAAGGAACGGAGAAGCTCCCGGGCTATTTCAATCTGTATTGGGACTCCAAACAGGGCAAGCTGTGGCTGGAAATCGATAAATGGGACAAAGATTTTCTGTACCAGAGCAGTCTCCCCGCAGGAGTCGGTTCGAATGACATCGGACTCGACCGCGGCCAGCTAGGCAAGACAGCCGTCGTTCGTTTCGAACGAAGCGGGCCAAAGGTTTTACTTGTCGAGCAGAATCTCGCTTATCGCGCGGTAAGCAATGACCCGGAAGAACAACGTATAGCTCGCGACTCCTTCGCGGTGTCCGCACTTTGGGGGTTTACGGTAGCTGCCGAAGAAGGTGACCATGTGCTGGTCGATGCGACTGATTTCTACTTGCGCGATGCGCACGATATTCCGGAAACTTTGCGGCGCGAAAAACAGGGCTCATACAAAGTCGATGGTTCGCGCTGCGCGATCTACCTTCCGCGAACGAAGAACTTTCCCTTAAACACCGAAGTCGAAGCCACCATTACGTTTGCCGGCGACGACCCGGGGCCGTGGGTACGCGACGTCACTCCCTCGCCGGAGTCGATCACCGTTCGCGAGCACCACTCGTTTGTGGAGCTTCCTCCTCCAGGCTTCAAGCTGCGGTCTTACGACCCGCGTAGCGGCTATTTCGGAATCGAATTCAAGGATTACGCGACTCCGGTCGGCGATCCGCTCATGAAGCGCTACATTGCACGCCATCGGCTGGAGAAAAAGGATCCGAAAGCGGCCATGAGCGAGCCCGTAAAGCCCATCGTTTATTATCTCGACCGGGGCGCGCCGGAGCCGATTCGCTCCGCGCTGCTGGAAGGCGCGCGCTGGTGGAACCAGGCGTTTGAAGCCGCCGGCTACAAGAACGCTTTTCGCGTGGAACTCATGCCAGAGGGCGCGGACCCGATGGACGTGCGGTACAACGTGATCCAGTGGGTGCACCGCGCCACGCGCGGATGGTCCTATGGCGGTGGTGTAATCGACCCACGCACAGGCGAAATCATTCAAGGGCACGTCACGCTCGGTTCGCTTCGCGTCCGACAAGACTTCTTAATCGCGGAGGGCCTCCTCGCCCCTTACGAACAGGGCAAGCCCAATTCACCGGAAATGATGGAGATGTCGCTGGGGCGCCTCCGCCAGCTTGCCGCGCACGAAGTGGGTCACACGCTCGGTTTGATGCACAACTACTCGGCGAGCACGGTGAACCGTTCGTCTGTGATGGATTATCCACCGCCGCTTGTAACTCTGAAGTCTGACGGCACGCTCGATCTCTCGGACGCTTATGCAAAAGGTATCGGCACGTGGGACAAAGTGGCGATCACCTGGGGCTACAGCGATTTTCCTCCCGGCACGGACGAGCACGCCGCGCTCAACAAGATTCTGAGCGATGCGTTCAGCGGCGGGCTTCGCTACCTCACGGACCAGGATGCGCGTCCGCCCGGGTCTTCGAGCAGCCTCGCGCACCTTTGGGATAGCGGCTCGAATCCCGTTGATGAACTCGAGCGCCTGATGCAGGTTCGGGCAGTGGCCCTCAAACGGTTTGGTGAAAACAACATTCGCGAAGGCGCGCCGCTCGCCACGCTCGAAGACGTGCTGGTTCCCATCTACCTGTTGCACCGTTATCAAGTGGAAGCCGCGAGCAAGCTGGTCGGCGGAATGGACTACACGTTTGCCTTGCGCGGAGATGGAGAAGTGCCCACGGCGATTGTCGCGCCCTCCGAGCAACGGCGCGCGCTTGCGGCCGTGCTTGCCACAGTCAAGCCGGATGTGCTCGCGTTACCCGAATCGCTGTTGAAAATCATTCCGCCTCGGCCGCCGGAATATCCCCGCGACCGCGAGCTGTTCAAGGTCCATACGAGCCCCGCCTTCGATGCGTTGGCCCCTGCGGAATCAGCGGCCCAGCAATCGTTGCAGTTCCTGTTCAATCCGGAGCGTGCGGCGCGGCTCGTCGAATTCCACTCGCGCAACGCCGAGAATCCCGGCCTTGCCGAAGTGTTGAATGCCGTGTTCAACGCCACATGGAAAGCGCCGCACCCAGAGGGCTACGCCGGTGAAATCGCCAATACTGTCGACAATGTCGCTCTCTATGACTTGATGGCGCTCTCCGCCAACGACCATGCCAACGACGAAGTGCGTGCCATTGCGACTCTGAAGCTCCGCGAGATCAAAGACTGGCTCGACTCTCCGGGCGAAGTGGCAAAGGCAATCCAGGACAAGGCGCACATTTACTTTGCTTCCAAACAAATCGAACAATTTGAGAAAGATCCCAAGCAAATCGGCCTTGACGTCCCCGCCGAGCCGCCCGACGGCCCGCCCATCGGCAGTATGGGCATGCTGGATTGCGACTGGGACTTCTAATTCGCTCCTGAGGCCGGGGATTTTCCCACCAGACCGAACGAGATTTCGTTCGTCTATATGGCCTGGGAGGGTACGTCCATGAAATCGCGCTTTACGTTTGTTCTGCTCCTGGCGGCAGCCGCTGGGTTCTATGCTCTGACGACGATGGCCGGTGTGCAGGGCGCTCCGACCCCTCCGACTCCGCCCGAGCCACCATCCGTCATGCCAACTCTTCCGCCAATGCCAGAAATCGCGCCACTAGAAGCGGCAGAGTCCGCCGCGCCAACTCGTCCAGCGGCGCCCCCTATGGCCGCGATTTCCGCCGTCCCTGCCGAACCTTCAAACGCATTCGGATGGAATCATGGTCGCTCGGTCAGCGTTTCCGATGGAAACCATCATCCCATTTCGGATTGCTCTGATCTGCACATCCGTTTTGACGGTGGCGATGCAGTGATGAAATCGGAAGTGCGAACCGTAACGAAGGCCGAAGCGCCCATTCTTCGCGTTCGTCCACACACGAACGGTGGCGCTCAGGTCCAGGGCTGGGACAAGGACAACTATTCAGTAACGGCCTGCAAAGCTGTGGCGGATGCCAGAGACGCCGAGAAGCTTTTTTCCCAGATCAAGCTCTCCGTTCAGGGAGGCGAAGTTTCAACAGTCGGCCCGGATGACGAACGCGATTGGACGGTCTATCTGCTCATTCGCGCGCCCAAGGCAGCCGTCATCGATTTGGAAACAGCCAATGGCCCACTCTCTCTATATAGTGTGGACGGCAAGCTGACCGCGCGTGCCACCAATGGCCCTATCACGCTGCGCGATTTCTCAGGCGACGCCGATATACAAGCGTCGAACGGACCTATTAGTGTCAGCGGTGGCAGCGGCAACGTCCGCATTCACACGCAAAATGGCCCGATCTCCGTCAATCTGGAAGGGAAATCCTGGAGCGGCGCGGGCCTGACCGCCGATGCGCAGAACGGTCCCTTGACGCTCTCCGTGCCGTCGGACTACCAGTCGAGCTTTGTGGTGGAATCGCGGAATTATTCGCCCATGAGCTGCCGGGCTAGCATCTGCGATAACGCGCGGAAGACGTGGGATGACAACCATCGCCGCATCGAGTTTGGCAACTCTCCGGCAACGATCCGGCTCTCTACGGTAAACGGTCCAGTATCCGTACAATCCTCACGCGGGGAAATGTAGAGCCAGCCTTTGATTGCAAGTCTGAAACAAAAACTTACTGCACCACGCGCGACGCGTTTTTTCTTGAGCGAACTGCCGCAACGATAGACGCGCTCCAGCCCTTGCGGATAAGATTCTGCGCATGATTCCTGAAGCGCGTGTGGCCCAGCCGGTCGCCGAATCGGAGGCACAACGGCTGGCGCATGAAATCTTCAGCCTGGAAACTAACGCCAAGCCACTTCCCGGTGAGTACGACGACAATTTTCATTTGACTTCCTCCGACGGGCACGAATTCGTCCTGAAAATCATGCATCCCGCAAGGGAAGCCTCCTTTGTCGAGATGCAGTGCCGGGCTTTGCAACATTTGGCCGAGCGCGCGCCGCACCTTTCGCTGCCGCGTGTCTGCTCCTCGAACGACGCCAATCCATTCACGCTGGCCACGCTCGCGGACGGCTCGAAGCGTTTCATCTGGCTTCTCACCTATCTCTCTGGAACAGTGCTTGCCAAAGCTAATCCTCGCAGCCCGGAATTGCTTCGCAGTCTCGGAAGTTTTCTTGGCGAGATGGACGCCGCGCTTGCGGATTTTTCTCACCCGTCCGCGAACCGGGAATTGAAGTGGGATCTTGCTCGTGCCGGCTGGATCCGAGATTATCTGCATCACATCAGCAACCCGCAGCAGCGTGCCCACGTGGAGCGGTTTCTCGGACTATACGAATCGGAAGTCACGCCGGCATTCCCAAATTTGCGCCGCAGTGTAATCTACGGCGACGCCAACGATTACAACGTGCTGGTCCGCGCACCGTGGCCAGAGCCGCGAAAGGTGTCGGGCATGATCGACTTCGGAGACATGCACTATGGTCTCACCGTCTCCGAAGTCGCGATTGCCACCGCTTACGCGATCTTAGGTGAGAAGGATCCACTCGCCGCGGCCAGCTCCGTGATTGCCGGTTACCACGGAGCCTTCCCGCTGGAAGAAGGCGAAATCGCCCTGCTATACGCCCTGATAGGAATGCGGCTCGCAGTCAGCGTTACCAACTCTGCCCACCGCAAGTCTCTTGTCCCCGATGACCCTTACGTGACGATTAGTGAAGCGCACGCTTGGGAAGCGCTCGAAAAGCTCGCGGCCGTTCATCCGAGATTCGCACACTATACCTTTCGCGACGCCTGCGGTTTGCCTTCCGTTCCGGAGAACGGGCGAGTCCAGCGCTGGCTTGCGTCGAGCGCAAGCGACTCCGCCTTCGTTCTCGACGTCGATGTGCGAACCGCGCCATGCCTCGTTCTTGATCTAAGCGTCGGCAGCAAACTCCTCGGCGCTGATCCTCGCGCTGCGGAGACCGAGCATCTCACCGAATTGGTTTGCTCTGACATCAAGCGCGCGAAAGCTGAAGTGGGCATTGGCCGCTACGACGAAGCGCGCTTACTCTACACGTCACCGCTTTTCGGTGCCTGCGATAAACCCACCGACGAACGGCGCACGATTCATCTCGGCATGGATCTATTCGCGGCGCCCGGCTCGGCTATCCACGCGCCGCTGAAAGGTGTCGTGCACGCGGTTGCCATCAACACCGCGCCGCTGGATTACGGTCCTCTAGTGATTCTTCGACACGCCACCGGCGACGGCCTTGAGTTCTTCACGCTCTATGGCCACCTGGAGCGCGAAGCCTTTGACACACTTCAAGTAGGCCAGCACGTCGAGCGCGGCCAGCGATTCGCAAAGATTGGAGACGTTCACGAAAACGGAGGGTGGGCGCCTCATCTTCATTTCCAAATCATCCTTGACCTGCTGGACGTCGGCTCCGATTTTCCCGGTGTCGCGTATCCTTCCCAGCGCAGCGTTTGGACCTCTCTTTCGCCGGACCCCAACCTGCTCCTTGGCGTTCCGGCCGAACTTTTCCCGCAGCGAGAAGGGGATGCCGCAGAAGCACTTTCGAAGCGCCGCGGACTTCTTGGCGGGAATCTCAGTGTTTCCTATCGTGAACCGCTCAAGATCGTTCGCGGGTGGATGCAATACCTTTATGACGACACGGGCCGTGCATTCCTCGACGTCTACAACAACGTTCCTCTCGTCGGGCATAGCCATCCTCGTGTCGTGCGCGCTGTGAAAGAGCAGATCGCCTTGCTCAACACCAACACGCGCTATCTCAGCGACGTCGTGAATCAATATGCGGAACGTCTCACGCGTCATCTGCCCGCGCCGCTGAAAGTCTGCTATTTCGTGAACTCCGGCAGCGAAGCGAACGAATTGGCGATTCGCCTGGCGCGCGCGCACACCGGCAGAGAGGACCTGATTGTCCTTGAGCACGCCTACCACGGCAACACGAACACGCTGATCGACATTAGCCCTTACAAATTCAATGGGCCGGGAGGCGGCGGCCGCAAGCCGTGGGTTCACATAGCCCCGATCCCGGATGATTACCGCGGCCCTTACCGGCGCGGAGAGGCTGATGCGGGCGCGAAATACGCCCAACACGTTGCGGGGCTTCTGAACGGCATGGGCAAGGAAGGCCGTAACGTCGCAGGGTTCATCGCCGAAACGCTTCCGAGCGTTGCCGGCCAGATTGTTTTTCCACCGGGATATCTCGCTGAAGTCTATAAGCACGTGCGCGCAGCGGGAGGCGTGTGCATCGCCGACGAAGTCCAGGTCGGCTTCGGCCGTTTGGGCACGCACTTTTGGGGATTCGAAACACAGAACATTACTCCCGATATTGTCGTGCTTGGGAAGCCCATCGGGAACGCGTTCCCACTCGCGGCAGTCGTCACCACGCCGGAAATCGCATCATCCTTTGACAATGGAATGGAGTATTTCAGCACGTTTGGCGGCAATCCAGTCGCCTGCGCGGCAGGACTCGCCGTGCTGGATGTGCTCGAAGAAGAAAATCTCCAGGAAAATGCGCATCAGGTCGGGAGCTATCTGATGGCGCGCCTCAAATCATTGCAAGGGAAACACGCGCTCGTTGGCGACGTACGCGGCTCAGGACTATTCCTGGGACTGGATTTGGTGCTCGACCGCGAAAGCCGCGAACCCGCTCCTCAGCAAGCTTCTTACGTCGCAAACCGCCTCCGTGATTGCAGCATCCTTACCGGAACCGACGGCCCGCATCACAACGTCATCAAGCTACGCCCGCCGCTGAATTTTTCGCAAACCGACGCTGACGTTTTTCTGGCAACTCTTGAGGAAGTTCTGAGAGAAGATGGCGCACAACCCGGCGCCTAGCTCGAAGTCATCTCAAACGCACATTGGCCCTTAAGCCTTCAACAAGACCTTCATCACACCTGGTCTCTGAGCAAATCGCATCCCTGCCCTCGCTTCCTTCAATGGAAACGTCTTGTTCACGAGTGGCGTTGGGTCGACTTTTCGCGATGCCAGCATTTCTAGCGCCTTGTCAAACGGACCGCAGCGAGAGCCGATAACGCTTAGCTCCTTCACAACAATAGGCCAGGTTTCGATAGGAGCAGCCCCGTGAAACGTCGATTTCAGCACGAGCGTTCCGCGCGGTTCTGTCATCTGTTGTGCGAGTGCGAATCCGCCGGGTGAGCCGGTGGCTTCGACCAACAAGCCATAACTTTCTTTGATTCGTATCAAATCGCTTGCGTCGCCACTCACCTTCTTCGTTTTGATTCCAGCTCGGCGCGCGAGAGCAAGCTTCCGTTCGTGCTTGCCATACATCACGACGCGTGCCAAAGCAGTCCGCAAAACAAGCGCGATGAGTTGCGCGAGCTTTCCATCTCCGAGCACGGCCGCCTCGCGGAATCTCCTGACATTCACCTGTTCGAGAATCTCGCAAGCCGCTGCGAGGGGTTCGACAAAGACGGCCTGCTCATCCGTGACGGAATCAGGAACGATGTGCAGGTTTTCTAGGGGCAACGATAGATGCTCTGCAAAGGCGCCGTCCTGCCCCACGATTCCGAGTACGGTGCGGCGCGCGCAATGCGTTTTCAATCCGCGCCGGCAAAAGCCGCAGAGAGGCCGGTACCCGTACGCGGAACACGGCACGTTGATCTCTCCCACCACACGCCGCCCAATCCATTTACTTTTCAACGATGTGGAACCGCAGCGCACTTCCGCAACCTCGCCAACGAATTCGTGCCCAGGCGTGCCACGAAAAGCGTGATAGCCGCGCAGAATCTCCACGTCGGTGTTGCAAATTCCCGCCATCCGGACGCGAATGAGCGCCCATCCGGGACGCAATTCCGGCATCCGTTTGTCCAATGATTTCAGATTGTGCTTGACGACCCGGAATGCGAGTGTGCTGGCTCAGCCTGAAATGGAGAGGTGACGTTTTCCGTTAGTGAAGATTCCGCCCCTTTGGGGCGGGGATTTTCAAGGCATGGGAGTCTATCGCCCGATGCTTTTATCTGGTGATGAGTCAGC
>JBAQJX010000128.1:0-33553 GCA_049641765.1 Candidatus Acidiferrum sp. | reverse complement strand
GGGCCAAGCATGGACCGCTGGAAGAGCAGGCGGCGACCGCGGTTGCGTCCATTCTGCACGTGGACATGGACGCATTTTTCGTTTCGGTGGAATTGCTCGAGCGGCCGGAGTTGCGAGGCAAGCCGGTCGTCGTCGGAGGCAGGCCGGACCAGCGAGGCGTGGTCACGGCGGCAAGCTACGAAGCGCGAAAATTTGGCGTGCATTCGGCGATGCCGCTGCGAACGGCGGGAAAACTTTGTCCGCACGCGGTTTTTCTCGACGGGCATCACGAGAAGTACGGATTGTGGAGCGACCGCGTCGCGACGATCCTCGCGAAGTTTTCGCCGATCGTCGAAATGGTTTCGATCGACGAAGCGTATCTCGACCTGGCGGGAACGGAACGGCTGCACGGCCCGCCGTTGGCCGCAGCGGACAAACTTCTTCGTACGATCACGCGCACGACGGAGCTACCTTGTTCCGGCGGACTGGCGACGACGCGGCTGGTGGCCAAGGTCGCGTCGGACCAGGCGAAGCCGCGCGGTTTGGTGTGGGTTGCGCCTGGGCAGGAAGCGCGATTTCTCGCTCCCCTGCCGGTGAGAAAAATTCCTGGAATTGGCGAAGTGACGGAACGCGCGCTTCGCGCTCTCGGAATCGAGATCGTCGAGCAGTTGGCTTCCGTTGCGCCGGAAAGACTAGAAAAGATTTTCGGCCAGTGGGGCGACGCGCTTTACCGGAAAGCGCGCGGCGGCGATTCCTACGAATTCGTAATCGACGCCGAGCCGAAATCCATTTCGCACAACCATACTTTTGGCGAAGATACGGACGACACGGAAGCGCTTCACGCTTTGCTCAGCCATCTCTCCCAAAAAGCCTGCAAGCGGCTCAGGGAAGCGGGGCTGGCGACGCGCACATTGACTCTGACGATTCGCTACGCGGGATTCGACACGCATACGCGCGCGAAAACTCTCGCGGAACCGACGCGGCTCGATGCGGATATTTTCCGCGTGTTTCAGGCGCTTTTTGCGGAGCACCGCGACAAGAAACGGAAAATCCGCTTGCTCGGCGTGAGCTTGAGCGGACTTACGCACGGCGCCGAGCAGCTCGATTTGCTGGATTCGGAACGGCGCGAGCGGCTGGAAAAGTTGACGCGCGCCACGGACAAGTTACGCGACAGATTCGGATTCGGAAAAGTGCAATTCGGCGGATCGCTTCCTAATCCTAAAGATTCTTGAATCTTTGCTCGCCGTGAGCGCAAGATAAGCACGAGCGAGCAGTTGGAGGGACCAAGGATCAATGAATCAAACAGACTATGGCACACGCGTAATCGAGCGCCTAAGTAGCGCGCTGGCAGCCGACGAGAAATATCTCAAGAAGCAGAAGTTTGAGAACGGGATCTGGAGCATCCGCCACTACGAGGAGCGCTGGCTCCAGTTTGTGCTTATGCAGAAGACGGTGGGGCGATCAGACTTCGCACTAGCACCGGAGGATAGACCCGGCTGTTTTAAAGACAATAGGCCAATCGACCTAGCAGTGTACGACAATGTAAAAAAAGAAAAATTGGTCGCGACAATCGAGCTGAAGGGACCGTGGGACGTGGGAGAAGGTCCTCCTTGGAAGCATTTGAGGGAGGCGCGCAAAGTTCTCCGGCTGCAGGCCAAACGGGCAGGGGAATGCAGCGAATCGTGGGTTTTCTTTCTTGTGCATGCACCTCAGAAGCATAAGATTGATGACTGGCTGAAGAGGGCCAAACTTCCCCGAGGTAAAACAACAGTTAAGTATTACCGCGACATTCGATTAAATTCTGAGTCCCCAAAGAGAAAAGAGCGTACCACGAGCACCACACTTCGAATCGTAGGTATGAGAGCAGAGGACTAGAATTCTCAGGGTTATACTTCTGGCATGAGTGTCACATCCCCTCCTCCTGGAGCAGCCGCGCACCCGCGTCCCGGCGGCAGACTTCGCAATTTTTGGCAACGGATTAGCGAAGGCCGCCAAGTGGACGAATTGTGGTCGCAATTTAGCTCCGACGCGCGGGCCAGCTATGGCTTCTACATGAAAGAAGCCGATTCGGAACAGATGGTGAACCGGCGAGGCCGCCCGCGATTCGGACGAATCGTGAAGGCGTTGTTCTGGTCGCTGGTGATGAAGCTGACGCCGGTGCGGCGGGTGATTGCGGTTATTGCCTTCATACTGTTTTTCGTGCCGAACGTTAACTTCCATGCCCGCAACAATGTAACTTTCGACTTTAATCTTGGCGTGATCTCGGCGCTAATTTTTCTGCTTCTCCTGGCACTGGAATTGGCAGACAAGGTGACGATGAAGCGCGACCTGGAGATTGCGCGGGAAATTCAGACGTGGCTTGTTCCCTCCCAGCCACCAGCCGTGGCGGGCGGAGATATTGCCTTCGCGTCACGCCCGCAAAATTCCGTCGCAGGCGACTACTACGACGCGTTCTATCCCACATCAAGCGCTGAAGAGAATGGAAAAGTGATGCTGGTGATTGCGGACGTGGCGGGAAAGAGCATACCTGCCGCGCTGCTGATGGCCACGCTTCAGGCAAGTCTACGCACGATCGCTGGCGAGGGTACTCCTCTAGAGGAACTTGTGGTGCGCCTCAATCACTATGCGTCCGCGCACAGCCTGGACGGACGGCGATTCACGACGGCGGTCCTCGCCGAGTACGATCCCGCGACGCGCCGGCTTGCCTATGTAAACGCGGGACACAATCCTCCTATCCTGCGCCGCGCCGGCGGTGAGGCGGAGAAATTGGAAGCCGGTGGACTGCCGCTGGGGATCGACGCCAGCGCATCTTACGATACGGCGACCATTGAACTGAAGTCAGGCGATGCTTTAATTCTGTATACGGATGGAGTGATCGAGGCATTCAACGATAAAGCCGAGGAGTTTGGCAACGACCGCTGGCTGCAGGCGATCCGGGCTTTGCCCGACTGGGGCGCGCAAGAGTCTCTACAATTTCTGATGAAGCCTGTGGACGAATTCGTGGGCTTCACGCGCCAGTCTGACGACATCACCTGCCTCGTTTTCCGCTGCAAATAATTACACCTGGCGAGCCGGACCAGAAACAAAAGCCAACACATCTCTCCCCATTGCCGCCGCGAGTGTCGCATAATCGCAGCGTGACGGCGCGCGAACTGGCCAATTCGATTTGCGATAGGTTGCAGCAAAACGGGCATCAGGCGCTGCTGGCGGGCGGATGTGTGCGAGATGCGCTGCTCGGACGAGAGCCGGCCGACTACGACGTGGCGACGGACGCCACACCGGAACGCGTCATGGAATTGTTTCCCGAAAGCATTGCGGTGGGCGCGCAGTTTGGAGTTGTGCTCGTGCCGCGCGACGGGCGAAAAGTGGAAGTTGCGACGTTCCGTTCCGATGTGGGTTACTCGGATGGGCGGCATCCAGACCGCGTGGTGTATTCGAAGTCGCCTGAGGAAGATGTGCAGCGCCGCGACTTCACGATCAACGGCCTGCTGATGCGGCACGACACGGGCGAGATTCTGGATTTTGTAGGCGGACAGGCGGACCTGAAAGCGGGCGCGATTCGAGCGATTGGCGAACCGGACCGGCGATTCGCGGAAGACAAATTGCGGATGATGCGCGCAGTGCGGTTTGCGGCGCGATTCGGCTTCGATATCGAACACAAGACGTTCACTTCGGTCCGGAAGCATGCAGGCGCGATCACGGACGTTTCCGCCGAGCGGATTCGCGAGGAACTGACAAAGATTTTGACGGAGGGCGCGGCGCGGCGCGGGTTCGAGTTGCTCGAAAAAGCGTGGCTGCTATCGATTGTCCTGCCGGAAATCGCGGCGATGAAGGGAGTCGCTCAACCGCCGCAATTCCATCCGGAAGGCGACGTGTGGATCCACACGCTGCTGATGATCGAGCAATTGGCTGCGGGAACTTCACCGACTCTGGCGTGGGGGGTGCTGCTGCACGACGTGGGGAAACCACCGACGTTCAAGCCAGTTTCGCAAACGGGCAATCGCATCCGATTCGATCATCACGTGGACGTGGGCGTGCGCATGGCAGAGACGATTTGCCGGCGTTATCGTTTCTCGAACGAAGAGACAGAACAGATCGCGGCACTGGTGGCAAATCACATGCGGTTCAAGGATGTAGATCAGATGCGAGCCTCGACGCTGAAACGATTCGTGCGCCTGCCGCACTTTGATGAGCACATGGAGCTGCACAGGTTGGATTGCCTATCGAGCCACCGCAATTTGCATTCGTACGACGAGGTGAATAGATTCCTGGCGGAGACGCCCGCCGAAGAGGTGCATCCACAGCGTGTCCTAACGGGCAACGATTTGAATCAAATGGGCTATAGCCCTGGGCCCCTGTTTAGCGAAATACTGAGGGCAGTCGAAGACGCGCAACTCGAGGGGCACATTAAAACCAAGGAAGAGGCTGCGGAATTTGTACGGAAGAGGTTTGTTTCGAAGAAGACGAAGGCTTGAGGGTAAAAGGGATTGGTGCCGATAGGTGGGTAGGGATGAGATTTGAGGATGTGGGTAGGATTTTCTGTAAGTAACTGCAAATAATAGGCTTGAATAAGAATTGGCAAGAATTTGGGAATTCTGCTAAAATATTAGTCGATGACACTAAGATTTTATGCTAATGCAATTCGTAGTTATGTGCACCTTTTGCTTGAGGCTCGCATCTAACGTGGTAAGCGTGCGGGAAAAGTTTCGGCGCGAGGATTCTGAGGACATTCCAAATGGCTGAGAAAAAATATGCGGTGCCAGAGATTCTGCCGATCCTGCCGGTTCGGGACACAGTGTTGTTTCCGGGCGCGGTTTTGCCGCTGACAGTAGGACGGGAAAGCTCGCTGGCACTGGTGAATTCGCTGGAAGGCGAAGACAAATTGCTGGGGGTAGTTGCGCAACTCGACCCTCGGGTGGAAGACCCCGCGGCGGCGGACCTACACAAGGTAGGAACGCTGGCAAAGGTACACAAGACGGTAAAAATGCCCAACGGGAATGTGGTGATTTTCCTGGAGGGATTGCAGCGCGTCGACGTGATCGAACTGATCGGGCTGCGGCCCTTTTTAAGGGCACGAGTCGCGGCGCAGATGGAAATCCTGGGAGACGCGGATGCGGAGCTTGAGGCGCTGCAGCGCAACGCGCAGGATTTGTTCCGCGACGTGGTGAGCCACTCGCCACAACTTTCCGACGACTTGCAACAAGTGGCGTTAAACATCGACGACCCGGGCCGGCTGGCGGACTTCATTGCGGGAACACTGCCCTCGCTTTCTACGCTGCTGCGGCAGGAACTGATTGAGACGCCGAGCGTGCGCAAGCGGCTGGACATGCTGATCCGCGAACTCTCGAAAGAATTGGAAGTGCTGGAGCTGCGCTCGAAGATTCACGAGCAAGTGCAGGAACAGGTGGGACAGAACCAGCGCGAATACCTGCTGCGCGAACAGATGAAGGCGATTCAGAAGGAACTCGGGGAATCGGACGACACAACGCAGGAAATCGACGAGCTTCGCACAAAGATGGAAGAGGCCGGGATGACGGCCGAGGCGAAGAAGGAGTGCGACCGCGAACTGAAGCGGCTGGCGAAGATGACGCCGGCATCGGCGGAGTACATGGTTTCGCGAACGTATCTGGAGTGGATGACGTCACTGCCCTGGTCGAAAGCGTCCGGAGCGGGCGAAATCGACATCGCCAAGGGCAAGCAGATTCTGGATGAGGATCACTACGACTTGACGAAGGTCAAGGAACGCATCCTGGATTATCTGGCGGTGAAAAAACTGCAGCCGGGAATGAAAGGGCCAATCCTGTGCTTTGTGGGACCTCCAGGCGTGGGCAAGACTTCGTTGGGGAAATCGATTGCGCGGTCGCTGGGCCGCAAATTCGTGCGCATCGCTCTTGGCGGTATGCACGATGAAGCGGAAATTCGCGGGCACCGGAGAACGTATATCGGCGCTTTGCCGGGACAGATCATTCAAGGATTGAAGCGGGCGGAATCGAACGATCCGGTGATGATGCTGGACGAAGTCGACAAGCTGGGCCGCGATTTTCGAGGCGATCCGTCTTCGGCGCTGATGGAAGTGCTCGACCCGGAGCAGAACAACGCGTTCCGCGATCACTACCTGGATGTGCCGTTCGATTTGTCGAAGGTGCTGTTTATCGCGACGGCGAACTGGATGGATCCGATTCCGGAGCCGCTGCGGGACCGCATGGAGATCATCGAGCTGCCGGGCTACACCGGCGAAGAGAAGATCCACATCGCACACAAGTACCTGATCCCGAAGCAGGCTCAGGAACATGGGCTGAAAGTGGGAGAACAGATCGCGTTCTCGGATGAGGCGCTGCAGGAGATCATCCACAGCTTCACGCGGGAAGCGGGCGTGAGGAACCTGGAACGGGAAATCGCAACCATCACACGAAAGCAGGCGCGCCGCATCGCGGAAGGCCGGCTGGAGAAGATGGAGGTTACGCCGGAAATCGTTCGCGAGTTCCTGGGCGTGCCGAAATTCCGTGCGGAGAAAGAAGTCGAGGAGCGCGTCAAGAAGCCGGGCGTGGCGGTGGGCCTGGTGTGGACGCCGGTGGGCGGAGACATCGTGTTCATTGAAGCCAGCCGCATGCGCGGAGGGAAGCAGTTCACGATGACCGGGCACCTGGGCGAGGTCATGCAGGAATCGATGACCGCGGCACTGACCTGGACGCGCGCGAACGCGGAGAGGTACGGAATCGATCCGGACTTTTTCCGCAAGCAGGACATCCACATCCACGTGCCGTCAGGCGGCGTGCCGAAAGATGGCCCGTCGGCGGGCGCGGCGATGGTGACATCGCTGGTGAGTTTGCTGACGGGGCGGCCCGTGCGCGACCGGCTGGCGATGACCGGCGAGATGACGCTTTCGGGCGTGGTGCTGCCGATCGGTGGAGTGAAGGAGAAGGTTCTCGGCGCAAAACGGGCGGGGATCAAGGAAGTGCTCCTGCCGGCGGACAACGAACCGAATGCCGTTGCGGATCTGCCGCCAGAAATTTTGGGCGACATCAAGATCACGTACGTGCGGAACCTCGACGAAGTGCTAGAACACGCGCTATCGAAGGAACCCGTGGCGCCGCCGATCGTGCCGCATCCACAGCCGAAAACAAAGAGCGTTGGACCGGAGAGCCCGCGGGCGATTCATTGAAGGGGAAGTGAGTAGCGGGTAGTGAGTAGTTGGTAGTGTTTAGCGGCTCTGGCACAGCGAGAGCGAGAAGAGAAAAGCCCAGCGAAACGAAAATCGCTGGGCTTTTTGTTTATTGGAGGGGCGGCGGCGGGGCGGGGAAATGAAGTCCTGCTACCATGGACTCCGACAACGATGGGGCACGATGTACCGTGCCCCTACTCGAGCCGATGATGGCGGGCGATAGACAAATCAAGATCGACGCACCGGCGGAGTTGGTGCTGCGGCTGACGGAAGGGTTGCAGCGCGAGCGGATTGTGCCGCGATTTGTGGATTCTTACGTCGTGGAGCACGGGCGGCACGCGTTGCAAGTGCACGCGTCGCTTTACCGAGATTTGCTGGTGCTGCTACAGCGGGAGGCGTTGCTCGCGGCGGCGGCGCGATCCCTGGAGATTGCATTCGCAGAACCGCTGCCCTGTGGAAGAGCGAAGCCGCGGCCGATGGCGAGAAAAGATGCGGCGGCGTTTCGGAGGAAATTTCTGGCGGCGCTGACACGGCAGCAGAAATGGGGCGCGGGAGACGCGCTCGATTTTCAGAGAGATTTGCAGGTGTACGAGGACTTGCTGGCGCGAAACAACTCGACGCGGCGAAGCCGCAAGCCGTTCGAAGCGGCAAACCATCCGTTCGTGGACCGGTGCGCGTTCCTGCTGGATTCGTCGTTTATGGAGAAGGCACGAGTGGCGGCGAGCCGCGCGCTGAACGATCTGGAAGTATTTTCGGCACAAGTGACAGGAGCCGTCCTGCACAAAGAGGGAAAAGCGGCGGCGCGATCACAACGATAGGCAGCGGTACGGTTCGCGAATGCCGCGCGAGCTACTCTTGGAAAGTTTCAGCGGGAAACAGCCGCTGGCCAGCAAGCGCGGTGTGAAAACCGTAGACGGCCAGAAGAACGGCAGCGGCGAGGCCCTCGATAGAGGCGGAGGCGTACCAGCGCGAGAAATGGAATGTGGCTGGAAAGACGAGCGAGATATTTTGCACGACAAAACCAACGACGAGAGTCAGCAATCCGAAGCGCTTCAGGACCACGATGAAGGAAATGTAGATCACGATCAGCGCGATGGTAGTAATGATGGGATCCTCGCTCTGGTTGCTGCCAAAGCTGCTGAGGGTGCCAATGACGGCGACCGCAAGCATGGCGATCCAGGGCTTGCGCAAAAGGCGCAGGAGCAAGAAACCCAAGAAAAAAAAGAAGAGAGAATAGAAAGTCCAGTTGAGGACGAAGGACAGAAGAATCGAACTCGCGTTTCGCAGACCCATGAGGCTCTCCGTCGAGACACGGCCGGGCGGGGGAGGAAGTTTGCCCAACAGGGGGAGAAGGACATTGTCCGCTTTTTCGAAGAGAGCGACGGCAACGCCATAAAGCACTCCGATGAGGAGATCGCGACCAACCAAAGGATCCCGGAACTTGCCAGCGAGCAGGCGGCTCCAGGAAATAAGAATTTGAGGCTCTCTGCGGCGGACAAATGGCTCGATGGCGATATAGAGAACGACGGCGAAGAAAGTCATCAGGAGAGCCCAGCTGATGGCCATGAGAATCAAGAAGACTTCATAGAAATCGGGAACATGGTGGGCGCGCAGAGCCCACATGATGAGAAACGTTAGAAAAAAGAACGAACCGAGCCGGACGGCGCCCTTCTGATCGCTGCGGCCCTGCCGCAGGTTCCATCGAGCGATGAGCACTCCCGAGATTGCAATCAGGAAGAAAAAGCCCGAGAGAATGGCGGCGCCGAGGTATTGAGCTTTTGTCGCGGTGTCCACGCCATCACGGTCGGGGATTGACCAGGGATAGAGCAAGTCAAAATAGACAGGCTGGCCGCGGTAAGCGGCGGCCTCGATGCGAACGGGCAAGTTTGAACCGCCTGGCAGAGTACCGGTCCAGGCGGCACGAGAGTCGCTCCAGGCAAGGGGAGTCCACTCTGGCTCGGCAGGGTGGAAGGAGGAAGGGTCGAGGCCAGCCGCGGAGAAAAGCGCGGACCAGCTCATCGGCTGCGGGGACTTTTCGGGAGATTCCTTTTGCGGGGGAACCGACTCAAGGTGGATAAGGCGGCCGCGAAGGTCGAGGAGAATCATCACCATGCCAGTGCCGTTCATGGGCGGATCATTCGGATTGACCGCACCTCCACCGGGACCGGAGCCAAAGAATTTTCGAGGAGAGAGGACGCGCGGGCTTTGGCGATACCAGAAATAGAGAGTGGCAGGACGGTCCGCGGAGAGCGCGTGCCAACGCTGCGGAGTTTTGTCGTGTTGCTGGATGTAGTCGACGTAACCGCCATCGGCGTCAAACCCCGAAGCCGAGTCCACGGCTGGAGCGGTGATTCCAACCTGGCTGATGAGTTCGCGAGCGCGCGCGGCGAGCACCTCTGGAGGATTGTCCAGGGAGATGAGATTTACGATTTGCGTTTTCTGTCCTGCGAAGACAGAGAGGAGCAGACCGGCGAAGACCAGAGCCAAGAGGAGGAGAGCAAGACGAGGACGCATGCCCTCGGTGACCCCGGCCGCCGCGACCATTTCGGGCGAAGGCGTTTCGCCAGCAGCAAGCGCCGCGGCCAGAGGATCACCGCCGGGAAGCGCTGCGGCCACCTGCAAGGCGGAAGTGGGACGCTTCGCAGGATCGCTTTCGAGGCAGCGGAGTATTACGCGCTCGATGAGCGGATCGAGATCGCGCACGAGAGTCGAAGGATTGGTGATCGTGCCATGTTCGCGAAGTTTGATGAGTTCGGGAAGCGTGGAAGCTTCGAAAGCGCGTTTGCCGGTGAGAATTTCGTAAAGGATCAAGCCGAGCGAATAGATGTCGCTCTGGGGAGTGACTTCTCTTCCGGCAAGCTGCTCGGGAGCCATGTAGGCGGGCGTGCCGGCACGGATGTCCGCGCCCTGAATACTGGCGGCGATTCCGGCGAGGCCGAAATCGGTGATGCGAATTTTCCCAGCGCCATCGAGCATGACGTTGGCGGGCTTGAGGTCGCGATGAACCACGCCGCGCTCGTGAGCAGCGGCGAGTCCGGCACAAATCTGGCGAGCGACTTCCGTTGCTTTGTCGGGCGATAGACGGCCGATGCGGCGAACGACGGAGGCAAGGTCTTCTCCGTCAACGTACTCCATCGAGAGAAACGGAACGCCCTCAGCGTCGCCGATATCGAAAACGCGGCAAACATTGGGATGCGAGACCTGGCGCGCGACACGCACTTCGGAATGGAACCGAGCAAGCGCGGCAGCGTCTTGCGCAAGCGCCTCGGGGAGAAACTTGATGGCGACGAGCTGGCTGAGCTTCAAATCCTCGGCGCGGTAGACCTCGCCCATTCCGCCCCGGCCGGCCATAGCGACGACGCGGTAGCGCTCGGCGATAATCTGGCCAGGCGCGAAACGACCTCCGCCGATAGGGTCGGTGCTGGGAGGCCTTCCACCGCCAACAGACGGTGTATGCGGAGTATGCGCGTGAGTGGGCGCGGAAGAGGGTCTGCTCGGCGTGGGAGTTGAGCGCGGCGCGATCGTTTCCTGGTCGACACTCAGGTCGTTTGAATCAATCGTGGCCGCCGCGTTCAGATCGAGTGCTCCGCCGCAAGAGGAGCAGAACCGACTGTTAGTCGAAACCTGTGCGCCGCAGGAAGAGCAATACATGGGAAGCGGCGATTCTATCATCGTGGGATGGCGCGCCGCGAGCCAGCCCGAGGGCTCCCCGGCGAAGGAACTGGACCGGAATCAGGAAACGCGCTCGACCTGCACGGCAGTGCCGTAGGCGAGGACTTCCGTCACACCTTGCATGACTTCCGTGGCGTCGTAGCGCATGCCGATGACGGCGTTCGCGCCATGTTCACCGGCATGTTGCAAGAGAAGTTCGTACGCGTCCTCGCGAGCCTTCTCACAGAGGTTGGTCAGGATGGTGATGTTGCCGCCAACGATGGTCTGGAAGGCCGCTCCCAGGTTTCCGATGACACTGCGCGAACGAACGATGATGCCGCGCACGATTCCGAAATTTCGGACGATACGATAACCAGGAATGTCGAGTCCCGAAGTGACCATGGCGGAGTCGATACGATTGGGCATCTATGCTCTCCTTAGAGGGACGTTTACCTCTGCGATTCTACCTGTACACGCCGCCACGCGCGAGCACAGGGTGTCTGCTATTCTCGGAAAGCGTGGACATCCTTTTCTATCTTCTGGCGATTGCCCAGATTCTTCTAAGCTTCTATCTGGTCGGGGAGGGGCTTCAATGGCTGGGTTACGTGCGGAAGCGATTGCGCACGGATCCGGGATTCTATTCGCCGAAGGTGGCGGTGTTGTGCCCCTGCAAAGGGATTGAGCCGGCCCTCGAGCGGAACCTGGTTTCGCTCACGGAATTTGATTATCAAAATTACGAGATCTTTTTCCTGATTGCTTCCGCCAACGATCCCGCGTACAGCATCCTGAAGCGAGTTGCCGGGTCGTCGCGCGCGAAAGCGCACGTGATCATCACGGAGAAACCCGACGGCTGCGGAGAGAAGGTGAACAACCTCCGTTTGGGGCTGTTGCAGGTGGCGTCGGAATTCGATGTGCTCGTGTTTGTCGATTCGGATGGACGCCCCGGAAAAAACTGGCTGCACCGCATGGTTGCGCCGTTGGCCGATTCGCGAACCGGAGCCACGACAACGATGCGATGGCTGATTCCAAACAAAACTAATCTGCCCACTGTTCTGCTTGCCGCTTGGAACGCTCCTATCGTTACCATGCTGAGCGAGAAGGGTAAAAATTTCTGCTGGGGAGGAGGTACGGCAATCCGGCGAAGCGTCTTCGACCAATCCGGAGTCGCAGAGGCGTGGCGGCATTCGGTCAGCGATGATTACTCGATGACGCGCGCCTTGGAACTGGCAGCGCGGCCGATTGTTTTTCTGCCGGAATGCTTCGTGCCGTCCTTTGTGGAAGCGGATTTTACAGGGTTGATGGAGTTCACCAACCGGCAGGTTCTGATCACGCGCGTGTACTCGGACAAGATGTGGGGAATCGCCGCAGGAACTCATCTGCTCTATTGCGTGACACTCGTATTTGGAGCTCTGCTAACCCTGAGCGCATTCCTGGCATCGCTGGCGGCTCTGCCTTTCGCAGCGCTAACTTTCCTGCCGATTTTGCTCTCGATGATTCGAGGCGCCCTACGTGCGGCAGGGGTTTCCGAGGCTTTGCCCGCTTACAAATCGCAAATCGCGGGACAGGCGTGGATTTATATCCTGCTGACCGTTTTCATTCCGTTTCTCTACGTGGCGAACTTTCTCTCTTCCGTGATCACGCGCAAGACGCGTTGGCGGGGCATTACGTACGAGCTAATTTCCCCGGAACAAACCCGCATCGTTTCATCTTGAAGTTGGATTGAGGGCTAGGAAAAAATCGGAATAAGAAAAAACTGATTCCGAATCCCAAGACGGGATTTCCACAGGAAGTTTTCCACAGAACAAAGCAATTCAGGCACATTCCGGCGACGCACTTGCGGGTGTGTCTAAACGTTCATCGTGATCGGACCGAGATCGTCCCGGTTGACGCAACCCGTCGAGCCGCGGACCAAGCGCTGAGTTATGGAAAAATTTCGCGCACCATGCAATTCCTACCAGGTGAATACCGGAAAGGGAGCTCAGGGCTTCACCTAAGTACCCCATTTCTGAACGAGTTCTGTCTTCCTGCAAAGGGAAGAAAAAATGCACTGATGGGACGGTTCGGTCAGACAACGCAGGCGAACTGGCAGGGAGCTCCTTCTCGCGGCCCGGCGCAAGCACTTTGATGTTCCAGGTGCCGGGTCCTAAGCCCTCTGTTTGGCTTCTTACCCAGCCGCTTGCCTACGCAATGCAGCTAACCTCCTGACGGGGGTTCAATCTAAAGATGAAGCTTCGGTCCAGCTACGGAGCTACGTACTGAGGGGTGCGTGTGAAGCTTATCCGCAGAAGTGAACAGCATCATCCTTTGACCAGTCCCCGCCCGGCTATTCCCCGCGATCACTACTACTTTTACGAAAAGAATACCGGAGTTACGCATTTTCACGTGGAAGCGGGCCCGGATGGCTGTTTTCCCGTGGACCAGGCAGCCGGCCTGCTGGCGATGCACTGCATGGTGCGAGGGCAATCGCCTGAGGACTACGTGGTGATGGTCAGAGCGGAAACCGACATTCTTGAAGGACTTAGGGAAAAAGCCGAAAAGCTGCTGCAGGCAGGACATTCCGTCGGCAGCGCGGTAAAGCTGACGCGCCGCGAGGAAGAAGTGCTTGGCGGCGTGATGCAGAGTCTGGCCAATAAAGAGATTGCGGCAACGTTGAACCTTTCCGAGCGCACGGTGAAATTTCACGTATCGTCGCTGCTCGCCAAGTTCCGCGTGCGTGGGCGGATGGAACTGGTTCGCGAGGCTTCACGCAACACGATTGGTCCCATGCCAATGCCAACAGCGACGAGAGAAGCTCACACGTTTTCCCAAGTCGTGCCGAGCTTCAACAACAGCGCGCGCGGCGGTGCCGTTGTGTCGCTGACGAAGCGGCCGATGATGGCGTAAAAGAATCTCAGAGACAGCAACAGGAGAACACGAAGGCCCGGTTCGAGCAAGTCGGACCGGGCCTTCGTGTTTTTCCGAAATGAGCTTCGCGGAAGTTACTTCTTCGCGGCTGAATAATGCTCCGCGGCGGAGTCCCAATTGACGATGTTCCACCAGGCCTTGATGTAATCGCCGCGCACGTTTTGATATTTCAGGTAGTAGGCGTGTTCCCAAACGTCGAGACCGAGGACAGCCTTTGCGCCGAGGCTGAACGGAGTGTCCTGGTTCGGCGTGGAATCGATCGCCAGCTTGCCGTCCTTCACGACGAGCCAAGCCCAGCCGGAGCCGAACCGGCCAGCACCCGCAGCCGCAAATTTGGTTTGAAATTCCGAGAACGATCCGAACGCCGAGTTGATGGCCGTAGCGAGATCGCCTTTCGGTTCGCCACCGCCGCCCTTTTTCATTTGTGTCCAGAACAGGGAGTGATTCCAGTGCCCACCGGCGTTATTGCGGACCGCGGCGCGAATGTTTTCCGGAATGGAATCCAGGCTTTTGAGAAGATCTTCGAGAGATTTGGATTGGAGATTCGCGTGGCCCTCGAGAGCTTTGTTGAGGTTGTTGACGTAGGCGCCATGGTGTTTGTCATGGTGAATCTCCATGGTCCTGGCATCAATGTGGGGTTCGAGTGCGTCGAATGAGTACGGCAACGGGGGCAAGGTGAATGCCACGGGTTATTCCTCCCTTTTGAGATTTAGTTCAAACTCCAACGCGGCGCCGAACGACAAAACAGCACCAGCGCCACCGCGCGCTCTGAGCAATCCTGCGCCGACAATCCGGACAGGAATCAGGAAATTCCAGTGATGGATGGGGATCTCCTGCGGCTAGGAGGCTGGCCAACCAGCCGACTGTATCATACTGCTCTTCGCGGAGAGGCCTCAATCAGCGACTCCGAGCGGGCTTGGCCCTGAAAGACGGAGTCGAACACTGAGAAACCCTCTATTTATTGGATGCGAGAAAGAGCCCATTGGGCAGATTCGGCGACGAGGGGTTCAGAGGAAGCGGAGAGACGCGTCAGGAGCGCGCGAATCTTCTCTCGGTGGGGTGAACCGGGGGTGGGTGCCGAATTACCGAGGGCGATGCATACGTTGCGAACAAGGCCGCGCCACTTGGTGCGCTTGACAGGGCTACCGCGAAAAATCGTGCGAAATTGATTTTCGTCGAGGGAAGCCAGCCACTCGAGGCGTGGAAGGAAGAGAGAGTCCTCGGCCGGTTCAGCCGATGTAGAAGGAAGCGATTCCCTTGCTTCGCCTTGCGCAGCGCTTGAGAAGGTTCTTGGCTGAAATTCAGCCGCCTGCGTGACCGGAGCACGGCGGTTCCAGGGACAAACATCCTGGCAGATGTCACAGCCAAAGACATGACGGCCCATGGGTTCGCGGAAATCTTCGGGGATCGGAGCGCGAAGCTCGATGGTCAAGTAAGAGATGCAGCGGCGCGCATCCATCACGTAAGGAGCGATGAGTGCATCTGTCGGACAGGCGTCGATGCACTTCGTACAAGAACCGCAAAGGTCCGGCGGAGGCAATTCGGCTGGGCCGAGGGTGGACGGAAGATCGAGGGTCGTCAGAATTACGCCGAGAAAAAACCAGGAACCAAGCTTGGCGTTCAAGAGGAGGGTATTTTTCCCAAGCCAGCCGAGTCCGGCATGTCTGGCGAAGACGCGTTCGTGAAGCGGGCCAGTGTCGGCATAGGTCCGAGCCTCAAAGGGTTCTGTGAAATGTTCAGAAAGGCGGTTCGCGAGCTCCTGCAGTTTGTCCTTGAGGACCTCGTGATAGTCCGCTCCCCACGCGTAACGAGAGATCCAGCCGCGCGGCTCGTCTTCTTCGGAGCGAAATGCATCGACGGAACGCGGCGCGGCGGAATTGTAGTTCAGCGCGCAAACAATCACGCTGCGCAGCCCGGGCATGACGCTTTGCGGGTCAGCGCGACGTTGGTCGGATAGATACTTCATCTCACCTGCGTAACCCGCCGCGAGCCACTCCTTTGCGAGGTCCAGTTCAGGAAATCTTTCGGCGCGAACGACTCCGCACAGGGCAAATCCCTGGGCAATTGCCTGTTCGACGATCCACGCGGTGTCGCGGTTGTCGTTCATAAACTGCGCTTGGAAGCAGCCACGCAAGAACTGTGCAGCAGAATGAGCATCCGTGCGAGCGGTGGGCGGAGTAGGAATGTCCTGGTTCGAGCGAGCGAAGAAGGGCTATTGAAAGCTGCTGATGGCCGTGCTCTCGTCGGTGTAAACGTCGAATACGGTGTAAAGCTTCGTGAGTTGGAGAAGGTCGTGCACCTTTTTCGTGAGGTGTAACAATTTCAACTCGCCCCCGCGTCCCTTCGCAGTTGTATAGGCACTCACGAGTTCGCCGATCCCGGAACTATCAATGTAATCCACATCCGCGAGATTGAGCAGGATGCGCGTGTGTTTGTCATCAAGAAGACCTCGAACCGTCTTGCGCAGAAGAGCGCTGCCTTCGCCAAGAATGATTCGTCCTCCGAGGTCCACGACTGTAACCTGGCCAGCATCCCGATGTGTCGCGCGCAGTGCCATAATCTCTCTTATGCTCCTTGATGTGGGGAAGCGCCTTTGTTTCCTTGGCCGTTATGTCCTGGGTTCTCCTGCAATGGCAATTTCTTGGACATGACGATTTCGGCGCCGCCCGTGTGCCCGTGCACCACGTCAAATTCGTCCATAAAAGCACGCATCAGGAAGATGCCGCGGCCGGAAGTGCTGAGAAGATTTTCTTCGGCAAGCGGATCAGGCACATCGGCCAGCGTGAAGCCAGCGCCCTCATCCAGCACATGGATAATCATCTTATCCTGCGTAAGGTCCACAGCGAGATGAATCTTTTTTTCGGGGCGCTCCTGATTGCCATAGTGGAACGCGTTGATGACGCCCTCGCGCACACTCATGCCGATCTTGTAGCAGTCGTCTTCGCCAAATCCGGCAGCCTCGGCGACCCGGAGACACATCTCCTCCGCGAGGTTAACGCTCTCGACCTGCGTCTCCAGCGTGATTTCGAGGTGCTTGGGGTCTGTGCCCATTCGTGGCGCTCTACAGAAGGCGGAGTGCACCAAAAGAGAGCGCACTTATCGGTAACACAGCGGCCAAACTTTAGTCAATGGAGCACTTAGGCTTTGGCCGGGAAGAGGTAAGGGCAAGACGGGGAACGGTCTACGCAATGATGTAAAAGGCTAAGCCCAGTAAGACCGATCCAGAGTGCGGTACTGGATGGCTTCGCTCAAGTGCCGGGGATTGATGTTTTCCGATGCGTCCAGATCGGCGATCGTTCTAGCGACCTTGAGAATGCGGTCGTGGGCGCGTGCGGAAAGGCCCAAGCGCGTGATGGCGTTTTCGAGGAGCTTCTCGCCTTCAGCGGAGATCGCGCAGTGCTTGCGAATCGTCTTGGGCATCATTTGGGCGTTGGAGTAGGTTGTCTTCTCATCGTGGAAACGCTTGAGCTGCCTCTCGCGCGCTGCGATGACGCGCTGACGAACGCAGGCCGAGTCTTCGGACGAGGACGGAGCGCGCAGCTCCTTGTATTTCACCGCGGGCACTTCAATGTGAATATCGATGCGATCGAGAAGCGGGCCGGAGATTTTCGAGACGTAGCGCTGAATCATCGGCGGGGTGCAGTGGCACTCGCGCGTCGGATCGCCGAAGTAGCCGCAAGGACAAGGATTCATGGCCGCAGCCAGCATGAATCGCGAAGGAAACGTGACCGAAACAGCCGCGCGAGAAATGGTAACCGAACCGTCTTCGAGTGGCTGGCGCATCACCTCCAAAACATTGCGTTGAAACTCCGGCAGCTCGTCGAGAAAGAGAACACCATTGTGGCCGAGGGAAACTTCGCCGGGGCGCGGGACGGCACCGCCGCCAATGAGCCCGGCGTCGCTGATGGTGTGGTGCGGCGAGCGGAAAGGCCGCGTGCCGACGAGGCCACGGCTGTCTTCAAGAACGCCGGCGACGCTGTGAATCCGCGTGGTTTCGATGGCTTCTTCCAGAGACATGGGCGGAAGAATTGTGGGGATGCGCTTGGCTAGCATGGTCTTGCCGGCGCCGGGAGGGCCGATGAACAATATATTGTGGCCGCCGGCGCAGGAGACTTCGAGAGCGCGCTTCGCGGCTTGCTGGCCGTGAACATCACGGAGGTCCACGGAGTATTGCGCCGCCTCCGAAAGCATTTGTTTCGCGTCGACGGTAATCGGCTGAAAGGATTCGGGCGAATTCACCAGATCGACGGCTTGGGGCAATGTCTTCAAGGCAAAAACTTGCACGCCTTCAACGACGGCGGCTTCGCGGGCGTTGGCTTCCGGCACAGCAAGTGACTTCAGGCCGAATTCCCGAGCCGCCAGCGCGGCTGATAGCGCTCCTCGAACGGAACGAATGCTTCCATCGAGCGACAACTCTCCGAGGAACATGCACTGGCCGAGTTGCTTGCCGAAGAAGTGGCCCATGCAGCCAACCAAGCCTAGGGCCATCGGAAGATCGAACGCCGAGCCTTCCTTGCGGACATCGGCAGGAGCCAGGTTGATAGTCACACCCTGTCCGTGTGGAAATTCAAAGCCGCAGTTGCGGAGGGCGGACTTGATGCGCTCGCGGCTCTCCTTCACGGCGTTGTCCGGCAGGCCGACCACGTTGAAGTCGTTCATGCGCGCGGAGCCTACATCGACTTCGACCTCGACGAGGTAAGCGTCGATGCCGTAAACGGAAGCGCTTTGCGTTTTGAAGAGCATAGACGAGGAAAGCTAGATTACGCCGCGGGCAGCATAAATCAATCAGATAATATAGACCAGAGATAATCAAGCATGCGGCATTCGACAGTCAGAGAACGCGGCGGTTATCCACAGGCGCGCAATTGACGCGCCTCTTGGCCGCGCACTAGAATCCGGCCACTTTGTACAACCGTGAATCAGACGAGCGGCCCATGACGGCAAATCTTCGCCCGCAGGCCAAATTGCGCTGGGGTGACGTCTATCGCGAAGCAGAGCTCTACAAAGCAGCGGTCCGCATTTACACCAAGCCGTTGTTTTCCTGGCGGAAAGCTCTTTTTGCATCGACCGACAAAAGAGACTTCTACGACTTCGCGCGCGCCGGCCTGCACAATCTCGCGGACATTCACCGGGCCTTGGTGCGTGAATCGTTCTGCTCGCGCCCTGCGATCGCTTTGCACCGTAATTTTCGCGGGAAGCGGCGAGTCCTTTACATCTATCCATGGGAAGAGCGGCTGGTCGATCTGCTGCTGTATCGTCTGCTTAGCGCGCGGTTGCACGGCTGGTTTTCGCCGAATTGCTATGCGTACCGGCTGCGAGGCTTCGGCCTGGACCGTTGCCAACGGGGAATCGCGAAGCTACTTTCGTCGGCAGCGGAGCCTTTATATGCAGTGAAACGGGACATCGCCAATTACTTCCCTTCGGTCGATCACGAGCTCTTATTGGCGCAGTTGGCCGAACTCGTCGAACCGGAAGACTACCTCTACCGGATGCTCGAAGAGCGTGTTCGCTTCCCTTACGAGGATGGGGCACAGTCGTTCCGCGCCGAACAAGGCATTGCCTTTGGAACGCCCGTGGCGTGCTTCTTCGCTAATCTTTATCTGACGCCTCTCGACCGCCAGTTGGACGTCCTGCATGGGCTGAAATACTTCCGCTACGCAGATGATCTGCTCCTGCTTTCTGACAGCAGGCAGACAATCCAAGCCGCGACCGCGCTTTTTGAGGAAGCGTTGCGCGAACGGAAATTGCGAAGCAAGGCGAGCCACGAAAAGAATCTTTTCCTTTCCTTCGATGGACGGTCCGCGAACGGTTTCGAAACGGTTTCCCGGATTCGACATCTGGGATTGGAATTTTGCGCGGACGGCACGGTTCGACTTTCGCGCGATAAGTGCCGCAAGATCTGCAATGTCTTTCGTTTTGCCTTTCGGCGGAAACGCGCCAAACTTGCCCGCATCCAAGATCCCAGAAAGCGAGCGGAATTTGCGATTGCAACGGCGAGGCAGGCTCTCGAGCAAAGTGTTCGCAACGTGGCCATCGTCGATTACTATCTGAAACACGTCAGCGATGAAGAGCAACTGCGCCTGCTGGACCGCTGGCTCGCGGAAGAGGTGCTCTCGATCGCATTTCAAAGCGGGCATCGAAAGTCGCATTTTCGGGCGATGCCGTTCCGAAGCCTGCGCGCGATGGGACTGCCCTCGCTGGTGCACCGGCGGCGCCAGATTCGGCACGGCCAAATCGCCGCGCCATTTTTCGTCTGGAAGAGTTACCAGACACAGAAAAGTTCCAGGGAGACGGCTGCCAGGCTGCGCCCGCAAACCGCGGTAACGGCGGCTTTCTCTCCAAGCCCTGAAGCAGTGGCGATACAATCTTCGCAAGAGGAACTCGTGGGAGAGAGACACCACCTGTCGAGGGGCCTTATTGAAGTTGGTAAATCTGAAGATTTACCAACGTTTCCTTAGCTGTTTCCCTGGATACTCCTTGCGGGAGGCACTTGATGGGTGAATTCGACGGCGGTGCTAAATGCCCGAAGTGCGGGACTTGGGGGGCGCAGAAATCCTTGTGGAAGGTTAAATGTGTGAACCCGTCCTGCGAAAAATACAACCCGGAATACGCGGAAGGATTTCGGCAAAGCCGAGTGACCGGAAAACCAGCCAGCGAAGTTTTTCCGAAGCTCCAGGGCAAAGCGGATCCCAACGATTACTCGTTCCAGATCCGCTACCAAAATTTCCGGGGGAACGAACTCATTTACTCCGCAAACCCAAGAACCATCTACCAACAAGGCCAATACGTCGTGGCGCGGCTTTCCCCTACGGGAAAGCGAGTTTCCTTCAAACTAGACCGGATCCAAAACCGTAGGGAAGTGGAGTCCGCCGTGAACGAGAATCCGCAGCCCGAAGGAAGTGAACGGCGCATCCTTCACTATCATTCGCGGCGTGGAACGTCCTCGCCGGCATTCGAAAAGCTGCGGCAGAAGTATCCAAACTATCAGGATTAGCCCTTCGTGCTAGAGCAGAGCGCCGGTCCATACGGCCGGCGGGAATCACTGGTGTTCCGGTCACGCTTTCTCTTGGGAACCAACACCATAGAGAGCCAAGACGTCCTTCAAAGTCACGACGCCCTCTAGTTTATGTATGTCTGCGCGGGCGACTACGGGTAGCGCATTTAGTTGACACGCGCCCATGCGTTCCAGCGCCAAGCTGAGAGGGTGGTCCACGTGGAGATGCGGGAAGTCTGCCGCATCGAGGAGATCGCGGAGCTGTTTCGGCGCGGAACCGGCAGTGGCGGCCTGCTGTAGCTTGCCGAAGCTCAGAACGCCGATCACGCCGCTGTCGTCGCTTACGGGCCAAGCGGCGGATTCGCTCGATCGTATTTTTTCGAGAGCCTCGGGCACTGTCATATCGGCTAAGAGGATCAGATTCGCCGGCCGCATGGCCAGGATAACCTGGCGTTGCCCTTCTTGCCCGCGGGTTTCGGCAGTCGGCAAGTGTATGCCATCCTGCCGTGCCAGCGCCTCGTAGATGGCTTGCTTCTGAAGGCGCGAAGAGATAAAAAAACTCACCAAGTTCGCGATCATCAACGGAACGATGACAGCGTAATCTCGCGTAACCTCAAAAATCATGACGACGGAGGTCATCGGCGCACGCACGATTCCCGCAAAGGCCGCGCCCATACCCACCAACGCGTAGGCTCCTGGTGTCGCGACATAGCCAGGCAACAAGTTGTGGGCTACGGTACCGATGGCTCCTCCGAGCATGGCCCCCAGGAACAGGCTAGGCCCGAAAATTCCACCCGCGTTTCCGGAGGCGTAACTGACAGTCACCGCGAAAAACTTCAGAACGAGGAGCAGAACCATCAGCTTGAGCGCCATGCCCCCGTTCAAAACTTCCCCCACGTGGTCGTAACCCACGCCTAGCACTTGGGGAACAAACCAACCCATTGCTCCAACCACCAATCCGCCAGCTACGGGTTGGAACCAGACTGTCTTTCTGGGAAATTTCAGGAAGCGCTCGCGCATACCAAGCAGGAGCTTTGAGAAAGCCACGGACACTAGGCCGCCGGCTACGCCGAGTATGGCGTAAATTGCGAACTCCCAAGGATTCACGAGCTGGTATTGCGGCACCTTAAAGAGAGGGTTGTTGCCCAGCAACAGGCGCAACATGGCCCAGGACGTCGCGGACGCCAGTACCACCGACCCCAACACGCGTGCATGAAGATCGCCCACGACTTCCTCGAGGGCAAATAGCACCGCCGCCAAGGGCGTGTTGAACGCGGCCGCAATGGCCGCGGCCGCTGCCACAGGAAGGAGGGCTTTCACTTTTTCTGGGCGCAGGCCAAGGCTGCGGCCCAGCACTGACGCGATTCCGCCTCCAACCTGCACCGTCGGGCCTTCGCGCCCAAGCGGAATGCCGCTGGCCAACGTGGCGGAGGTACAAAAGAATTTTCCGAACATTGTGCCGGCGGTGATGCGGCCTTCTCGCGCGTAGAGTGCCTCTTTAGTTTGCGGGACGCCACTTCCACGCGCATCCGGAAAATAGCGGTACAGCAGGTAGCCCATAACCAGGGAGCCAACGACCGGGACGAGCAGCCGATGCCAGGCTGCTCCACCTGCGGGATAGAGGCGAGAGCCGAAGCGCTCGGTGAGTAAGATGAAGGCCACGGCGGTCAAGCCAACGAGAGCGCCGATTAGAAGTGTTAGAACGAGAAAAACTTGCTCTTCACGCTCGCGTAGCAATGCCATCCACTGCCGCGAGGGAAATTTCCACCACTTCATGCGGATTGGTTGTAAGCTTTCCGTCATTTGATCAACAGCTCCAGGGAAGTGGGGACTTCCCAATTAGTGTAGGGGGATTTCGATCTTCACGCACCGGATCTTGCGCTCACCAAACGCTCGTAGTCGGAAACAAAACCACCCAAGTGCTACGCTGTTCGAGCCGCGCCCGGTTTTTCCGTGGTGGTTTCTTCACGGTGCCCAGGCAGAAGAAGCCTCAACGTCAATGTTCTTTCGCGACGCCGCTCTTCTTCAAGATGCCTGGTTCGAGCCTTCAGCAAGTCGTCCAGCGAAATGAGCCCTAGAAACTTTCCAGAGTCTGGATCAACCACGGGCATCCGGGTCACTCCGGTTTCCGCCATCTGGTAAACGACCACCCGCAAGATTTCATCGGGATAGGTCTCCACGGTGGACTTTCGCACGCAATTCTCGAGGGGAACCTGCAGTAACGCATCGCCTTCCTTCTCTCTGCGTTCGCGCAAATCCCCTCGCGTGAGAACTCCGACAAGTTTGTGCTCAAGATCCACAACCGGAAGCAAGCGCTGTGCCTGCACGTTGTCCAGGTTAATGGATTTCATGATCTCTCCGACTTTTGCTTCGGCCGGCAAAGCGACCACCGTGGGCCGCATTACTTCTCGAACGAAAAGAATCTCGAGCGGATCCACGGCATATTCGGAACTCAAGTGATAGCCTCGGCGAGCGACCTTTTCGGTCAAGATGGATCGGTGAAGCGTCAACACGGTGAATCCGTGCGAAATCAGGGCGCCGATCAGCAGCGGCAAGAATACGTTCGTGTCGTGCGTCAACTCGATGGCAAAAATGATGCTCGTGAACGGTGCCCGCATTGTTCCGCCGAGAACCGCTCCCATGCTGATGAGCGGCCAGAAACCGGCGCCTTCATTCGGCAGGAACATCGCTTCCATGCCTCCGAGCGCTCCACCCATCATCAGCAGCGGAGCCAGAACGCCGCCGGATGTGCCTGAGCCAAGAGAGACTGCCCAGATAAACCACTTCACCAGAAGAACTCCCAGAATGACATGGGTGGTTACGCTGCCTTGCAGTAGTGCGCCGATCGTGTCATAGCCGACGCCTAGGGCTTGCGGAAAAATCAAACCGCCCAGACCGATGGCAAGGCCACCAATCGCAGGCCACCACATCCAATGAATCTTCAAATGTTGAAAGCCATCTTCCGTGGCATAGATCGACATCGTTAGGAGCGCGGACAAACCGCCGCCCAAAAGCCCCACAACCACGCATCCCAACAACGCCTTGGGTCCGAGAACGAGATTATGATGCGGCACGGGAAAGAGTGGCCCGGAGCCCAAAAGGTACCAGCGCGTGATGTCCGCGACGGCGCTGGCCAGCATCACGGGGATCAGGCTTCTCGGTTTCCATTCAAAAAGCAGCAGCTCCACCGCAAGCAGCACCGCAGCCACCGGCGCCGCGAATGTGGCGGACATGCCGCCCGCCGCGCCGGCGACGAGCAGCGTCTTCCGCTCGGCGCTGGTTAAGTGGAAAAGCTGCGCGATCATGGAGCCAAAGGCCCCGCCAGTCATAATGATTGGACCTTCCGCGCCGAACGGTCCACCTGAACCGATGGCAATCGCCGAGGAGAGTGGCTTCAGGAAAGCCACCTTTGGCTCGACGCGGCTGCCGTTGATCAAAATCGCTTCGATGGCCTCCGGAATGCCGTGGCCGCGAATACGCTCCGACCCATATCGCGCCATGATGCCGACGATAATCGCTCCCCCGATCGGAACGAAAATGCTGTAGAAGCCAAGATGATTATCCGCAGGCGAGGTCAGAGCCGAGTTCCACCGCCCGAAATAGAAAAGGTTGGTGAACAAACCGATCAGTCGAAGAAGGGCAAGGGCGATGAAGGAACAAAGAACGCCGATGCCTATGGCAAGCAAGGAGATTGGTACAACTCGAAGTGTGGTAGTAAAGTCTCCCAACTCTTCGTTGCGAGCGTGGGCAGCCTTATGGCCTTTCCCCGTCCGCGGCTTCCGCTGGGCGTCATCTGTCACGTGTGTCTTGCGCTCCTCTTTTGTTGGACCTTTTTTGGTTGTTGCCGTTGCGTTGGCGGCGCTCGAGCAGCGCTTCAATCGCGCCGACGAGGGTCTTTCCGCTGGCTCGAAGTTCGCTTATGCGATGGCGCGCAACCCTTTCGAGGAAGCGTTCGCCTCGCGGCAAGAGAGAAACAAAAACTCGGCGCCGGTCGTTCCGGCTGCGCGTTCTTCGCACGTAGCCATGAGTTTCCAGTCGATCGATTAATTCCACGGCGCTATGGTGTTTCAGTGCGAGCCGCTCGGCCAGCGTTTGGATCGTTGCCTCGCTCCCTTGCGGCAGTCCCCGAATCGCCAATAGCATCAGGTATTGCTGGGGCTCAAGCCCCGCGGCCCTCGCTTTGGCATCCCCTTCTCGCAAAAAATGGCGGATTAGATAGCGCAATTCGGCCAGGGCCCGGTACTCAGCTGGGGTAATCTCCCGTACCATCCCCCAAGTATATCGTAATGCGATATACCCTGCTAGACGGCCCGCTCGAAGTGTCTCCTGAGAGTCATTGGGAGGGGCTTCAACTCGCCTAAAGCGCCTTGCGGAAGGCCTTCTGCGTCTTGTAGTGCTCGTACCCTTGCCGTTCGTAGAACTTGTGAGCGCGGTCTCGAAGCACGTTTGACCGCACCGACATGCCCGCGCACCTTTGTTTGCGGGCCCAATCCTCGGCAGCCTCAAGCAGCTTGGCTCCCGCGCCCAAGCTTCGGTGCTTTTCGGCCACGATGAGCCCGTTCAGTTCGGCTCTCGTCCTTACCTCGATGAGATGCGTAATGCTGATGTGCGTCCATCCCACGACTCCAGCCTCCCCGGCGTCCGCCACGAACAAGGCATTGCGTGCTCCTGTCTTCAACTTGCGCATTCTCCTTGTCACTTCCGTAACCGTCGTGGGATATCCAAGTTGGCCGCTGAGCTCCGCAATGGCCGGCGCGTCGCCGGGTCGCGCCCTGCGAATTCTGAGTCCTAGTTCGTTCCCTTTCTTGCTCATCTCTCAGCCTTGCTTTCTTCGCAGGCGCAGCTGAACAGGTTCACTCCTCAGCTCGCGCAGAGCATCCGCGGCAATCCAACGCGCGGTAGGCGAGCCTTGCCGCTGGATCCGTTCGGCAGCATGAATCGCCGCGCGGTTAAGGCGCAAATTGCGCTTTCCAATGTTTCGCAGTGCCCAATTCACGGCTTTTTTGACGAAGTTCCGTTCATCGTGCGCTTCGCGTTCGATCACGGTGAGAAAACGGATGAATTTCGCGTGCTCCGCTGTCTTGTCTTTATAGCTCAAGTACGCGGCCAGCGAAAATGCAGCCCGCTTTTCGAACTCCGCGCGGCGGCGGCTCCACTCATAGATCTTCTGCCACGCCGGCTTGGCTCCCGCGTAGAGATAGCAACACGCCGAATCAACCACGTCCCAGGAATCGAAATCGTGCGCCCAACGTTCCATCTGCGCCGAAGTTATTTTTTCTGGTTCACCGATGAACGTGGCAAGAATTCTTGCTTCGTGAACGCCCGAAGACCAGAGTTGTTCGGCAAGTCTTTGGTCCTTCCCGATCCTCCGAGCCAAACCTTGAAGCATCGGCGTCGAGACTCCGAAGGCTTTTGGAACGCGCACGCCGAAATAGGCCATCTGCGCGCGCACTTTTGGATCGGCGAGGCCTTTCAGCTCTTGCAACACCATCGCTTTTGTCCAATGGTGAGCGGGCTTCAAGTCCCGTTCTCGGCTAGAACGTCTTGTCGGAATCAAGGAGGATCGTGACCGGTCCTTCATTCACCAACTCCACCGACATCATCGCCTGAAATATACCTGTCGCAACGCTGAGACCCAAACCTTGGAGTGCCGCATTGAATTCTTCATAGAGAGCTTTTGCCATTTCGGGCGGTGCAGCCGAAATAAAGCTTGGCCGGCGTTGTCCGCGTGCGTCCCCGTACAGCGTGAATTGCGATACCACGAGCGCCGCGCCTTTCACGTCCAGTAGCGACCGGTTCATTTTCCCTTGCTCATCCTCGAAGATGCGTAGATTCGCCACTTTTTCTGCCATGGACGCGGCAACGGTAGATGTGTCTTCACGGCCGACGCCGAGCAAAACCATCAGTCCAGCGCCGATTTCCCCCGCCACGCGCCCTTCCACCGTAACTCGCGCGCGGCTTACCCTTTGAACGACAGCTCGCATCGGTTTCCTTCATCTGGCGGTCGACTGCGCCGCCCTCCGCGGAAGTGCTAGCACCGGGCAACCTCGCGGCGCACGCTGGCACTTCGGACAAAAGTAGCTGCTGCGTCCGGCCACGATGCTGCGCCGGATGATCGCGCCGCAGCGGTAACATCTGCCGCCTTCGCGCCCGTAGGCGCGATGATGGCGCTGGTATTCTCCAGGTTCGCCGTCGGCGTCGAGAAAATCCGAAATCGAAGAGCCGCGCATGGCGATGGCTTTTTGCAGGACTTCGCGCAGAACCCGCCGTAATTCCCATGCCTCATCCCTTTTGAGCGACGAGCCCAGCCGCGCTGGATGAATTTTTGCGCGCCATAGGCTTTCGTCGGCGTAGATATTCCCGACGCCCCGCAAGAAACCTTGATCGAGCAGCAATGCCTTGATTCTCGCCCGCCGGGAAAGCGTTCGTTCGACAAACTCTTCGGCGCCGATCTCAAGCGGATCGGCCCCGAATCCACGCAACTCCTCCTCCAGCGAGGCATCTTGCAAATACGCAAGCCGTCCGAATCGGCGCGCGTCCGTGTACCGCAATTCGCGCTCGTCATCGAGCAGAAAACAGGCGTGGGTGTGTTTTTCACAGGGCTGCGCCGCCGGTCTCGGGGCAATTTGCCCTGTCATTCCGAGATGAACCAGCAGGGCCGCGGGCACGCCTTCCCCAATTGTCGAAGAAGCGCCATTTCCCTTCGCCGCCGATAGCCGCAGCAGCATGAATTTTCCGTACCGCTCGACGGCTTCGATTTTTTTCCCCGGCAGATGTTGCTCTAGATCTGCCGGGTCATCGATAAAGTCCGTTTTCCCCAGCCTTACGGACAAAATCCGGCGCCCGACAATCGTTCGTCGGAGCCCGCGCGCAACCGTTTCGACTTCAGGAAGTTCCGGCATGAGGAGACCACCAACAAAATAGCATACCGCGTCTCCTTGCCGGACTCTGCACATACACGAATCCCGCGAAAACCGGGATCGCTCAATTTTTGTTCAACTCACTTCTGGTGATAGTTGGGGTAAGGCGGATGCTCCGGGATCACGACCGGATGCTCCTTGAGCGCCTCGAGCGTCACCTGCACGGCCCGTTCGAGTTGCGGGTCGTGGCCCTCGGCAACGGACGCCGGGTCATTTTCAACTTCGATATCCGGCTCAATACCGTGATTTTCCACTTCCCATTCGCCGTGCAGGCCGAAAATCGCCACGCGCGGCGCCGTCACGGAACCGCCATCCATCAGCGGCGGATAATTGTAAATGCCGACTAATCCGCCCCAAGTTCGCATTCCGACGAGCGGGCCCACTTTGTCCTGTTTGAACATCCACGGCAAAGCGTCGCCGCCGGAACCGGACATTTCGTTGATGATCATTGTCTTCGGGCCGTAGATTTGCGCCAGTGGCGAGCAGAACTCCTCGCCTTCTCTGGTCACGTTGCAATTGCGCAGGGGACGCTTCAGCAGATCGATGATGTAGTCCGCGATATCGCCGCCGTGGTTGTAGCGCTCATCAATGACCGCCGCTTTTTTACCGACCTGCGCGAAGTAGTACCGGTTGAAGCTTATGAAGCCGCCCGTGGCCGTGTCCGGCACGTGCACGTAAGCGACTTTGCCTCCGCTCAGCTCATCCACCTTGCGGCGGTTGCCCTCTTCCCATGCCAACGTGCGCAATTCAAACTCACTCGGCAGGGGTACGACGGTCACCTCCCGAGCGCCCGTCCCGTCTGCGTTTGATCCGACTTTGATCTTGATCTGTGTGCCCGCCGTATCCTCAAAGTAGCTGTAGATGGATGTGGGTGGCCGTACTTCTCGCCCGTTCACCTCCAGCAGGTAATCGCCCACTTTGACGTCTACGCCTGGCTGCGTCAGCGGTGCGCGCAATTCCGGATTCCAATTCTCTCCGTTGAAAATCCGCGCGAACCGGTACCGCCCATTCTCGACCTTGTAGTCCGCTCCAAGTAGCCCGCCTTTCACCTTGTTCGGCTGCGGCACGTCGCCGCCGCGGATGAACATGTGTCCAACCGTCAGCTCGCCGAGCATTTCGTTGAAAAGATGATTGACGTCGGCGCGGCCCCCCGCTCCTTTTAAGTAGGGCGCGTACTTCCTCTCGGCCGCCTCGAGATTCAGGCCGTGATGGTGTGGGTCGTAGAAAAAGTCGCGTTCGATCCGCCAGACCTCGTGGTACATCTGGTTCCACTCGGCGCGCGGGTCGGTGTAAACCTCCATCGATTCGAGATGCAGTGCGCCGTCGCCGGGCTTGGGCGTAACCGCGGTCGCTGCGATGAACCACGGTGCGCGCGGCCCTGGCCCTTGCCGGTAGAGAACCTTCTCGCCATTCTCCGAAACGATGAACGCGCTAACTCCGCCGAGGAAAGGTTCCGTCTTCCGGGTGCTGAGTTCGAACTTCGAAACCGAAAGCAGAGTCGGTTCTGTAAGCCGCGGCACGTCTGGCGCCTCACTCATAAACAAAACGCCGCTCTTCCCCGCATCAAGGCTTACGTAGTCCCCTGCATGGATGGGCATGGCAACGATTCTCTGGCCGATTCCATCCAGATCGATCGTTACGCTGACTTCCTCCTTCTTTTCTCCTTCCTTGCCTTTGCCCTTGTCGGCATCCTTCCCCTTCTCGTCGCTCGCCGCCTTTTCCTCATCGCTTTGCGGCTCGACCGGTGAAGGATCGCCCTTCTTCAAAACCACCGCATAGATGCTGCGCAACACCGGGTGCTGAAAGCTGGAAAGATCCAGCCAGGCGATCGATAGCCCCATGTCCGTGCTGTTCGCAAAATAGAGTGACTTTCCATTTTTGTCGAACACCGGATACCGCGCGTCGCTCATTCCATCCGTAATCTGCGATTCCTTGCCTGTCTCCAGCGAGTAGACGAAAACGCTCCGCATATGATTCTCGAGATACTTCGAATAGGTCAGCCACTTGCTGTCGGGCGACCAGCTCTCGTCAATTGTCGAGGTCGGGTCTTCGTAACGATCCGTCGCGACCTTCACAGGCGTGCCTTTGTCCACATCCACGTACCAAAGATTCAGCCGCTTGTCCGTGTACGCGATTTTCTTGCTGTCCGGAGACCATTTCGGCGAATAAAAGAAAGAGGGTGGGTTCCCCAAGTTGATCTTTTTCACCGTACCCAATCCGCTCTGGTCCACGATGTGCAGCGCATACTCGCCGGATTCGTCGGAGAAAAACGCGATGGACTTGCCGTCGGGCGACCACGCCGGATCGCGCTCGGCGACCGCTGTCGTCCGCGTAAGGTTCCGGATGTCGCCCTTCTCTGCGGGAACCGTCAGGATTTCGCCGCGCGCTTCGAAAACTGCTCGCATTCCGGTCGGCGAAATAGCCGCATTTTCGATCTTGTCCGCAACTTTCTCGTAGTGCGGTCGTGTCGCAGGCAAGTCGCCCGCGATATGAATATCGACTTTGCTCGCCTTCTCCGTCTTGAGATCAAGCGTATAGATCCCGCCAAACTGTTCGTAGACCAGTCCATCAGGCCCACCGGAGAGCGACTTCAGATCCAGCCCTGAATTCTCGAGCACCTGCTTCACGCTTTTGGTTTTAGTGTCGTAGGCGAAGATCGTCACCGGGCCTTTGCGGTCCGACAAGAAATAAACCGTGTCGCCGACCCACACGGGATCGTCGTCGTTCGAATTCTCGAGTTCCACCTTCGCGCGTGGAACTTTCTCCAGCTGCAAGTCGCTCAATCGCACTAAAAAGATGGGCGTGGTTTGCCCGCCGTGATAGCGCTTCCACGCTTCCTGCCATTTCAGGTTTGGCACATATGCGATTCGCGACGCATCCGGCGAGAACGAAGCAGCTTCTCCGCGCCACATCGGCAGCACTTCTGGAACGCCGCCCGTGGCTGGCACGGTGTACAAGCGTTCAAAGTCCGCATAGGCTTCGCGCCCCGACCGGAAAAGCACCTTGGCGCCGTCCGGCGTCCATCCATCGACAATGTCTGCGCCGGGATGCCACGTCAGCCTTTTCGGTTCACCGCCATCCGCCGCCATCACGTATGCATCGATATTCCCGTCATACTGTCCTGTAAATGCGATCCAATTCCCATCGGGAGAAAATTTCGGGCCGCTCTCATGTCCGCCGGTCGTAAGCTGGCGCGCTTCGCCGCCTTGCTTCGGTACGCTCCACAAATAACCTCCGTATTCGAACACGATTTGCCTCTTGCTCATCGTTGGCGATTGCGCGAGCAGCGGAGCACCTTCCGCCGCGGCAGCGCGGCTCGCGTTGCTTGCCAACGCAAACAACAAAGCTCCCATCATTGCTAAAAATCGAAATCGCATCATTCCTCCTGAATCACTCCAATAAACTTGTTCCAGCGCGGTAGCCGCGTGTCGTTCTAGTTCTGCGCCCCCGTCGGCGCTGGCCAAAACCCTGGATCGCTGATTGCCCGCTCGTCCATCTTGTCGGCATATTTCTTCACAGCCGGCCCGATCGCCGATGCATTCCCAATCAGCACGAAGACGAGATTATCCGACGGAAAATGTTTCTCAATCGTCCGCTTCGCGATTTCCGGCGTCACGGCGTCGATGCGCGCTTCCAGTTGATTCACTTCGTCGTCGGTCAGTCCGTAAAACTCGTTGAATACGATCCGCCGCGCAAGCTGGCTCGACGTTTCAATCGTCGGCGGATATTGCCCCTTGATATAGCTCTTTGCCGAAGCCAATTGCGTTTCCGTGACGCCGTCTTTGTGCAGCTTTTCCAGCACCTGCAGCGCCAAATCGATCGCCGGCACCGTCGTTTCATTTTTTGTGAAACTATAAATCTCGAACGCACCCGGCACCTTATGCGAATCGAAAAAGGATCCCGCCCCGTACGTATATCCCGACTCGACGCGCAGTGCCTCATTCAGCTCTGACGTAAATCTTCCGCCAAAGATCGTGTTCACCACGCGAATCGCCACGCGATCCGGATCATTCACCGCAGTCCCCACATTTCCAATAGCAAAGTACGTCTGCGTCGCGTCAGGCTTATCGACTAGCAAAAGCCTTTTCCCCTTTGCCGCCGCTGCGGCGGGAACCGCCACGCTCTCGGCGGCATGCGCTGGCCACGCGCCCAGCGTCGCCTCAATCTGCTTTCGCATCTCCGCCGCGTCAAACTCGCCGACGACTCCCAGAATCGTATTCCCCGGCGTGTAGTTCGCTTCGTAAAACTTCGCAATTGCATCGCGCTGAATGCGCTTCAGCGATAACTCGTTTCCCTCCGGCGGCCGCCCATAAGGATGCGTCCCAAACAGATAGCCCTGGTAGTACAAGCCCAGCACCGATTGCGGATCGTCTTTCGACGCCTTCACGCCGTCCACGCTCTGCGCCAGCACTTTTTCCGTTTCGTTCTGCGGAAACGTCGGATGCAGCAGCGCATCCGAAAAAAGTTCCAGCCCTCGCGCCATATCCTTCGTCATGAATTCGCCGCTGATGTACGCGAAATCGGCCGACGCTTCCGCCTCGAACGACCCGCCGATAAAATCGAAATCCGCCGCAAACTGCTGCCCCGTGCGCGTTTTCGTCCCCTTACGCAGCAGCGCTGCCGTGACAGATGCGAGCCCTTCTTCTCCTTCGGGGTCTGCGGCCGCCCCCGCTTTGACCATCGCGAACACATTCACCAGCGGCACGCCGCGCTTCTGCATCAGCAGCACCGTCAAGCCATTCTTCAGCACCACTTTCTCGTGCGGCGCCAAACGCAGCGACTGCGCTCTTCCAATCGGGCACGCCAGCAGCAACAATCCCGCGATCGCCCAGAGCCGCAACGCTTTTCCGTCGCGCCTCATTGTTTGGCCTTCTCTTCTTTTTCAGGGAGTAGCGTCGCTACCGTGCGGTTGTTCGCTTCGAAATATTTTTTCGCCACCCGCTGCACGTCTTCCTTCGTCACCGCCGAGTAGCTCTTCGCTGCGTCGAACAATTTGTTGTAATCGCCCATGAACACTTCGTAGGTTCCAATCGTGTTCGCCCGCCCGCTGATCGTCCGCATCTCTTTGTAGAACTCCACCAGCCTGTAATTCTTCGCCTTCTCCAGTTCCTGATCGCTGATCGTTTCGCTCTTCACCTTCTCCAGCTCTTCGTAAATCGCCTTCTCGCACACCTGCGGATCCGTCCCTTGCCTCGGCTGCGCCGAAATTATGGCCAGCGTCGGATCGAACGCAGGCTCGACATACGACGACACATCCAGCGCGATTTGATCTTTGTCCACCAGCCGCTGGTACATGCGCGAGCTCTCTCCCTGGAAGAGCACGCTCCTCAAGATATTCAGCGCATAAAAGTCCGCGTTGTTTGTCTGCGGAACGTGATACCCGATCATCAGCACCGGCAGCTCCGCGGGCTTGTGAACCACCAGCCGCCGCTCGCCGAGCTGCTCGGGTTCGATTGTGGTCACGGGAGGAGGCGGCTCATGCGAGGGGATCGGCTCGATATACTTTTCGCAAAGCTGAAAAATCTCTTCCGGCGAAACGTCTCCGACAACCACCATCGTCGCGTTGCTCGGCGAATAGCCCATTTCGAAGTGGTGCTTCAGGTCCGCCATCGTCCAATCCTGGATGTCGCTCATCCAGCCCACCACCGGCCACTGATACGTATGCGCGATAAACGCCGTCGCCCAAAGCTGCTCGTCCAGCAATCCGAAATTGTCGTTGTCCACGCTCAACCGCCGCTCCGACGCCACCACTTCCCTCTCCGACGCGATTTTCTTCGGATCAAACGTCAAATCGCGGATACGGTCGCTCTCGATGTCGTAAATCAGCGGCAGCGCCGAGCGCGGAAACCAGTCCTGATAAACCGTCACGTCCCGCGTGGTGTACGCGTTGTTCGATCCGCCGTTCGCCTCCATCGCCTTGTCGAGCTCGCCCGGCCCGTATTT
>JBAQJX010000127.1:0-34363 GCA_049641765.1 Candidatus Acidiferrum sp. | reverse complement strand
CAGTGGGTCCAACACCTCCTGTAAGGCAACGCTCAATGCGGCGGCGAGCTCGCGGCCTACCTGCGCGCCTATCTTCTTCGCCGTATGCACTGCCGCGCGCCCAACACTGCCCAGCGCTCCCGTTATCAGAACAACCTGTCCTTGTTTCACGTTTGTCGCAAGGCGCACGAGCTGATCTCCCGTGAGGGAAATCAGCGGGATCGCGGCCGCGTCCGCTAGGTCCACGCCATCCGGCAGATGGGTCACGTCCGAATCCTCCACTGCCACCAGCTCGGCATAGGCCGCCCAAGATAGTGCAATAACGCGGTCGCCGGCCTTGAAGTGCTTCACATTCGCACCCACCGCCCGTACGATGCCACTGACATCGCGGCCCAGAATTGCCGGAAACGACAATGGAGAATCCTTCTGCCGCATCCCCGAACGCAATTTCCAGTCGATCGGATTAACGCTCGCAGCCGCTGCCGCGATCAGAACCGTGCCTCCGCTAATCTGCGGTTCGGGAACATTGTCTTCAAATTTCAGCTTTTCGGGACCGCCGTACTCATGCAGCACCACTGCCCTCATCTCGTATCTCCCACCGGTAGAGTTTCTGGCATATATCTGACGAGATCATACTCCGCCCTAGACCTCATTTGAACGGAGTCCCGCCCAACTCCTCAGTTTCCGCCGATCGAAGATGTCGCCCAGAGCTCCAGCAGGCAGTCCGGATTCCAAGTTGATCCTCGCCTTCGTTCTCAGCCAGGCGTGGCCGTATGAGGCTGCTTAACTCTCCTCCATCAACGCGGCGGCAAGGCATCGAACGCACCACCGTCAACGCCTGAGACGAGAAACGTATCGTCGATACGGTTAAGGCGACCGGCCGCAAGAACCTCATCGTCACAGGCATTTCCACTGATGTCTGTCTCGCATTCCCGGCCATCTGGGAGCATGGGATGTTGCCAGTATGAGCAGACCTGCGAATCCTTATGACAACGCCACGTGCGAGAGCTTTCTAAAAACACTCAAGCGTGAAGAGATCCACGCTAGCACTTACCGGGACTTCGAAGACCTGCGGGAGCGGACGGAGGAATTCATTGAGGGGTACTACAACGTGTATCGGGCTACACTCGGCGCTAGGCTATCGTTCGCCCGAAGACTTCGAAAAAGAGCCCCAACGAGAATCCCAGAGAACATCAGCGGCGGCGATGATGACGTTCTTCGGAGACTAATGCGGGCCTCTAGCAGAGCAATGCCCTTCGAAGGAGGGTGTGATGCACATCTTTGTCTCAGCGAGGGGTTCACTCTACAGGATTTCTGACGGACCTCAACTGTGCACCAACTGTGCACGAATCCAACGTTTTCATTCCATTCGGGTTACTTTTGAGCGAAAAGCAGATTCCCCGATTTGTTGGAAACGTTAGCAGTTAGAAGTGATGGACGGACTTGTTGGAGTCGAGTTCGGTGCGCCCAAGGCAGGCGCGCTACCAGGCTGCGCTACGCCCCGACATGAAGTGCGCTATTTATTCTAAAGCACTTTCCAACGGAACTCCTAGCACCGAAACGCATTCTGTCTTTCCTTTGCGCAGCCAAACGCGAGCTGCCTTCTGCATCGTTACACTTCACGAAATTTCCTTCACGCAAGCGCGATTGGAGCCGATTGGGGATATTTCGGAAGAAAGAGATTCGCCGCTGCCGCTAGCGACAACGCCGCTGCCAGGACCAAGAGCAACGAAGTATACGAGCCTGTCACATCGAACGTACGGCCGAGGATCACCGGCCCAATCGCTCCCGCAACGGCGTAGAAAGTCCATGTCAGTCCATAAAGCGTGGAAAAAGCGCGCAGTCCAAAGTAGCGCGTCAGCAAATACGGCGTGATGGCCGCTTCGCCGCCCGCGCCTATACCAATGAGCGCCGCAGCGAGTAATCCGGCGACAAAGCCATTTGCCCGGGCGAGCAAAAATATTCCCGAAGCCGTGGCCAGGTTCACGAGAAACGCTACGCCGCCTCCAAAAAAGCGGTCGAGAAGCCAACCAGTGCCGATCCTGGCGAGCACGCTTATTCCGCCAAGAATCGAGGCGCAGATGGCCGCATCGCCCGGCGTAATTCCGCGATCCGTCAACAGCGCGGACAGATGAGTGATCGCCCCGTTCATGCTGATGGAACTGACGAAAAGAACGCCGACGATAATCCAAAACGGAAATGCTCTCGCTCCTTGCTGCCACGTCAATCCGGAGTGGACTACGGGAGCGGCGCGGTTGGGCGCCGGCCCGCGTTCGGCGATATAACGCCAGCTCAGCGGCAACCCGAGAAGCAACGAAAGGCAGCCCAGTGAAATGTATGCGGCCCTCCAGCCATATCCGGTGACTACGGATTGCGCAACGACCGGCAGAATCATCGCGCCCAAACCGGCTCCCACCATAACGAATGCAAGAGCTGTTCCGAGGCGCCGCTCGAACCACGTCGAAATGGAGCGCGCGTAGGCCAGATGACCCGCGCCATTTCCAACGATGCCGATCAGCGCGCAAGTTGCGTAGAATTGCCACAGCCCGGAATGCAGCAGGGATAACGAAGCAATGCCGCAGCCGAACACGGTCATGCAGGGGAGAATGATGCGTCGAGGGCCGAGATGATCGATGAGCCGGCCCAGAATCGGCGAGAACGCGCCCACGGACATGGCCGCGATTCCGAAACCGAGCGAAATCGCTTCCCGGCTCCAGCCAAACTGCGCGCTCAGGGGCTTTACAAAAACCGTGAACGTGTAAACGAACAGCGAGCCGAAGCCCGCCATCACGCCGAAGCAAGCGGCCAGCACGACGCGCCAGCCGTAATAGCTGAAATGGTTTTCGTCCGAGAGGTTGATCTGTTCGTTGGTGCTCGCCGCGGGCTCGGGAATCATCGGCGTACTTTGTAACACAGCGGAACTTTTCCTCCAAAGCACGTCCGCCAAGAGACGCGCCAGTGGACGAATCCCGAACACGCAGAACCGGCGTATGCGGCACGCGCGAGTCCCGGAGACGGTCAGAGAGGTCCTTTCCGACAAGGTCGGAACCTTCGGTCGCTCCCGTTGGTCGCTCAGGACAGAAATCCTTCATCGGATTTCTGGTTAACGATAATTGACCCCACCCCCTAGGTTTTTTTGGAAGTGTTGATTCTAAAGGAGAGAGGACGGCTGGAAGCCGTTTAGAATGAACACTTGCAAGAGGTGTTGGAAGTGTTGATTCCAAAGGGGTTGCGGGGGACATTATCGGACGCGCAATTTCGCGGTGGGAAGCGGCTGTGGTGGACGCGTTTAGAGAAAGAGACGGCGACGAGAACATAGAGGATCTTACTACGGATATATACTCTATGTCAAGTCAAATGTTAGTTATGATTCGAATCGGCGCGGAAGTGATTGAAGGCATTCGTGTTGGCATTGTGTAAATCCGTGCGCGGAACTGGGGGCAGATCAGGAGGAAGTGGACAGGAGCGGAAAGAAAAAGACCCACCCTTTCAAAAACGAAAAACGAAAGGGAGGGGCACCCCAGCAAGAAAAGACAAATTCAAAATCGTTTCCCCGGGTTGAGTGTGTACCACACGCCAATTGGATTGAGGATTCCGGATTTAAGGCGCTGCCACCCGCCGAGTGGATTTTGGATTCTCCGAATCATTCTGCTTGACGGAGTGGCACGAGGAGAGGATACCACCTTCGTAATTCGTCGCTGGGAAATGAGACGAGAAGTATCTTGGAAACAAAAGACAAATTCAAAATCGTCTCCGCGGGTTGAGCGTGTGCCACTCGCCTAATCACTGAAGGGAAAGGGCTTAGGTTGGCGCAATTTCCTTATTGACAAGCGAGGCGGATTAGCTATAATACATATAGGTGGAGCACCGTAATCTTCGGTGCCTATACTAGAGACAAGAAGGAGAAGCGATGAAGACTGTCAAAGATGTGGAGTTGCAAGTTCAAACGAAAGTAACTGAAGTTCTTAAAGAAGCAGGGCTTCTGCCAAATGGGTATCGGTGCCGCGTGAGGCTCCACGGCAAGGAAAGAGATAAAAGGCAGACGGCATCTTTCGCGACCAGCTGGTCCCCCGATACGGATTCCATTAACATACGGTTCAAGCCGGTGGAAGAACAGCCCGAAGAAAATGACGCGGCAAACACTCAAGCTACGCCGATCCTTGTTCCGGGTAACGCAACAGCATCCGCCGGAAGTCCAAGGGACCCGATGTCGGATTTGGTTCGCGCCCTTGATCGCGTCGAATCGCGCCCCGGATATGATTTCGTCGCATTGAAATGGTTTCGCGACACGGCACTTCCTGGCGAAGGGTTTTCCTGGGCTAACGCCGATTCTGAAAGACAGAACATCCTGCGCGAAGCCATCGACAAACGCATGATTCTCACAAGCAAAGTGGCCAATCCGCGTTCGCCACAATTCCCCGTTACGTCGATTCGCTTGAACAGGCTCTTACCTGACGTTAAAAAGATACTGGGCAGCGAGAGCGATGGCCTGCCTGATTTCCAGCCGATCGCTATCCGCGGCGAGAATCTCTCAGCCACCATCCTGCGCGACAGGCGCTGAATTGGCCCTCTTCTACTTAGAAACGAGCGCACTTGTAAAGCTGTACGTGCTGGAGTCAGGCACCGATCGCCTCTTGCGAATCGCGAAGGCGCCGGAAAACCGCCTTGCAGTGCTGGCAATTTCTCTGGTGGAAGCCCGCTCCGCGATCAGGCGCAGAGAACGCGCGCACGATCTCGATTCAAAAAGCGCGTCTCTGATCCTCGACCGTTTACAGCAACACGCAGAAACCCGGCTCCTCACGCAGCCTGTAACTGACGTCGTCCTCGATGTCGCGACGGAGATGATTGATCGTTATGCGCTCCGGGCCTACGACGCCATGCAACTTGCCGGTTGCTTGCTCGTAAAAACAGCGGTAGGCCCGGAGCCGCTGACCTTTGTTTGCGCCGACCAGAGCTTGCTCGAAGCTGCCCGTTCAGAGCTTCTCGCGACCATCGATCCGACCACGCCGTAGCAATTCAGTCGGGAAGGCTGCTTGCCGACTTGCCGGTCTTGCGTTTGCAGGTTTAAGGCACACTGCAAGCACGACAGGACAGCATCGTCACCCACCCTGCTCTCACCGGACGTCGCCGAGTATTCCCCCGACGAGCAATCCGTCCATATGGCGTTGCGTGGTTTGATTCGCGTGGGAGAGTGTGAAAAGAAAGTGGGTAGTGAGCAGTGGGAAGTGAGTAGAGGTCTGAAACCGGGACTTGGAGCATCCGCTTTGGAAAAGTCAAAAGCCCCGGGTGCAAAACCGGCACCCAGGGCACCCGGCGCGGCCACCCGCCCAGCTTCGGACGCTTACGGAGTTTCCCTGTGCATCTCGGTTTCTTGATCGTCCAAGCTTATCTTCACTGCGGAAAGGCCGTACGGGGAACCACCACATCGTTCCACAGTTGGCAACCATCCTGTTTGCAGCCTGCAATAATGAAGGAATAATATTTGAACGGGCCGCGCATCCCGTGTTCCTTTTTCGTCTCCGCTGGATACATGCTGACCATACCCTTATCTACATGTTTCATGAGAGCTTTGAGCTGCATCTCTCCATCCTTTTTCTCGAATGTGAACGTCTGTCCCGGCTCCAAGTACCACAAACCCATTCCGAGTACAGAACCAACTTGAATCGTACTGGCCACTATATAGGAGGTATCAGCTTCTTGCGGTGTGAGTGCCTGACACACATCGAAGTGAATTGAAACATCAACGTACAGATCGCCGTTTGCCGTTCGCCCCTCTTTCGCGGCCACCACTCCCCAAGACCGGACCGAGCCGATGTTGGGAGATAGGGTTCCCGTCCACAGGCCAGAGCGGTGGTCGTAGCTCGTTTGGTGAGAAAGAAGCTTGGATTTAGGGATTCGGAGTTCCACGGGCGAGCTGGCAAGAGTCAGCAGACCCAGCGGCGACTTGTCCGTAAGTAATAGAGACTTTAGTTCGCCCTGCTCGCGCCAACTCACGTTGCAGTCCTTGTACGCTGCTGCCGTCGCGGTCATTTGCTGCGCAAATGCGCAGGAAGTGGAGAGCAATACAAATACGCTCACAATTGCGCTGCGTTTCAACGAGATCTCTCCGAATTAAATTGGAACACGATGAACCATTCCTCTGTTCGCCGATAGTTGTGAACCAATCTTCGCACCACGTCTCTAATTAACGCTGAGGCTTATCACCTTGTCCGACTTGTCGAGCAATACGGTCAGATGTCTGTCCCTGTACTTACGCAAGTGAGTGCCGTTAGCGGTTTTGACGGTTTGTGCATCGTCGCCCCAACGCTGCTTGCACTGTGCCCATGTCATGTCCAGCGGATACCCAAAGACAAAAGTAAGCAATTTAGTTTTGCTGTCAAACCACAATTGAAACTCACGCAATTCATGAGTGGGATCAGGATACGCATATATGTCGCCAACAATGGTCTTGTGCTGATCGTAACCAGGATGGTATCTCAAAGCTGAGCCGAGCTCCTTTTCCGCATCCTGCTCAGTCCACTTCCCCACTTTTCCTGTTATGTAAGCCAAACTGTCATTCTTCATCTCGTCCGAGGGCGGAGGTGCGACTATGATGCTTGCTGGGGAAGCAGGTGGTCGAGGTTGACTCGGGGAGAGCATTCCTCTGGCGTAGTCAATCGGCACGGCGAAATTGAGGTTCTGTCCTTCTTCGATAGTGGAGACCGCAATGCCAATGACGTCACCGGATAAGTTGAAGACGGGACTGCCCGAACTGCCGGCACCAATTGGCGGCGTGATTTGGAAATAATGGTATCCGTCACCTTGTTTAATTCCGCTCACGATGCCCTGCGAAACCGTGTTTTGGAGAAGACCCAGAGGGTTGCTCAAAGAAAAAGCAGTCTGCCCCACTTCAACGTCGCCTGATGTCCCAAGAGTAAGATGGGGCAAGCCGATGGCTTTGATTTTCACAATCGCGATATCTTTGCGTTCGTCCACATCAAGTACTTCAATGGTGTCATAAACATCCTGATTTGCCAGCCGGACGGTGACCTGCTTAGCGTGTGCAACCACATGAAAGTTAGTAACGATGACACCGTCGCCGCTTACCAGGAATCCGCTCCCAGCGCGCGAAACTCCCCCTTGAAGATCAGAGGTTTGAATCAGGACCACTGCTGGAGATGCTTTCCTGTAGATGTCCACCGCCGACAGCGGAGGTGTTTGACCCTTGCAAACGGACGTGCCCACTACCAGGAGTATTAACGCGAGGGCCGGGTGCCTTCCGTGCATACGCTCCTGCCTCTGGAGAAGTTGTGTGACGAATCGAGCGAGAAAGCCGTGATTATAGTGCATGTAGTGCGCCCCTGCAAACGAGTGTACTCGTCCAGTAGATTAGTGACACTTTGCCTTTCGCCGATTGTTTTTCCCGCGGGTGATGAATTGCAGCGGAGTGAGGTAGGCCAGCGACTGATGGGGACGCACGGCGGGTGGGGCATTGGATTCTCCGAATGATTGTGCTTCGCGAAGCGGCAGGAGGAGATGATACCATTTTCGAAATTCACCGTGGGGTGATGAGACGAGGGGCATCCCCGATAAGAAAAGATAGATTCAAAACCGTTGCCACGAGTTGAGGGCGTCCCACCCCTCGGAACGTGTAGACTTGCATGACTCGGCGGCGGGGATTCCGAATCTGGCATGAAAGTCGCCGAGTTTTTTTGCAATTCCGCAGGAGGGCCATTTTGTCTTCGAAACCAACGCCAACACCTGACAATGGAATGGTGCATTTGAGCAGCGCGCACTCGGTTCCCGAGACGGTTGAACGCATCGAAGCTCTGTTGAAGGAACGCGGCTTGACGATTTTTTGCAGAGTGGATCACAGCGGCGAAGCTGAGAAAGCGGGGCTGAAAATGCAGCCGACTCAGCTGATCCTTTTCGGCAGCCCGAAAGGCGGCACGCCCGTTATGGTGGCTTCGCCCACGATCGCGATTGATCTGCCGCTGAAAGCGTTGGTCTGGGAAGATGCCGGCGGAAAAGTTTGGGTGTCCTACAACAGTCCCGAATATCTCCAGAAGCGGCACAACGTTCCAAACGAGCTGGTGAAAAACATCAGCGTGGCCGGCGCGCTTCTTCAGGCTGCTCTGCAATAGTCCGCGAAGAGTCAGGAATGAAGTACATTCTTATTTCTGGCAGTGTGAGAATCTTGACGGCTTAGGATATTGGATTGGGGATTGGCAAATTATGACGGAAGCGACGAGGAGCGATTCGCAAGCTGCGGGCGGGGGGAACCCCAACCTTGCGCGAGATCATCTTGCCAACGAAAGGACTTTCCTGGCGTGGATGCGCACGGGAATTGCGGGCGTGGTGTTCGGCTTTGCCATCGGCCGATTTGCCATTGCGGTTCGGCAGTGGATGCAGGTGCAGGGCCGCGCGGCGCCGAGGAACGGCGCTTCGGTCTGGTTCGGGACGGCAGCGATGATCGCGGGAGTGATCATTTGTCTGGTCGGGCTTGCCCGTTACCGGCGGACGCGAGAACAGATCAATTCGGGACACTTCGAGGCTGCCGGTTGGGTGATCGACATCGTCGGTATTGTGACGGCGCTTTTTGGTCTGGCGCTCGCGGCGTATCTGGTCTACATCGAGCTGAAACTTTAGCGGCGGTTTCCGCTAGAGCCGGCAGATGAGCAGCTCGCGCTCGTAGACCATTTCCTTGGGCAAGTGATCGTGAAGCCCGATGAACAGCTCTTCGTGTTCGATCACTTCCTTGCGCCAGGCTTCGCGGTCAAATTTTTGTAATTCTTCGAATTTTTCCTCGGAGAGATCCACGCCTGTCCATTCCATATCCTGATAGCGCGGCATCCATCCGATGGGCGTTTCTCTTGCCAGAGCGCGGCCCTTGGTGCGGTCCACAATCCACTTGAGGACGCGCATGTTTTCGGAAAATCCCGGCCACATGAATTTTCCGTCGGCATCTTTTCGGAACCAGTTCACATGAAAAATTCGCGGCGTGAGAGAAAGCGAGCGCTGCATTTTGATCCAGTGGCGGAAGTAATCGCCCATGTGATAACCGCAGAAGGGAAGCATGGCCATGGGATCGCGGCGGACTTTGCCGACCGCTCCGGCCGCGGCCGCAGTCGTTTCCGAGCCCATCGTTGCGCCGATGTAAACGCCCGAGCTCCAATTAAAAGCCTGGAATACGAGGGGCATCGTGGTGGCACGGCGGCCGCCAAAGATGATGGCGCTGATGGGGACGCCCGTGGGATCTTCCCAAGCTGGATCGATGGTTGGGCACTGCGAGGCCGGGGCGGTGAAGCGCGCGTTGGGATGCGAGGCTTTCGCTCCGGTTTCTTTCGCGATTTCCGGAGTCCACTTCTGGCCCTTCCAGTCGAGACATTCGGCGGGAGGCTTTTCCGTCATGCCTTCCCACCACACGCCGCCGTCGGGAGTGAGCGCGACGTTCGTGAAAATGGCGTTCTTCGCGAGCGCAGCCATGGCGTTGCGATTTGTTTTCACGGAAGTGCCGGGAGCGACGCCGAAAAATCCCGCTTCGGGATTGATCGCGCGGAGAAGGCCGCTCTCATCGGGACGAATCCAGGCAATGTCATCGCCGACGGTCCAAACTTTCCATCCGTCGAATCCCTTGGGAGGGATGAGCATGGCAAAATTGGTTTTTCCGCAGGCGCTGGGAAAAGCGGCGGCGACGTACGTTTTTTCGCCGGCCGGATTTTCCACGCCAAGGATGAGCATGTGCTCGGCCATCCAGCCTTCGTCACGCGCGATGTTCGAGGCGATGCGCAAGCCAAAACACTTTTTGCCGAGGAGGGCGTTTCCGCCGTAGCCGGAGCCATAGGACCAGATTTCGCGCGTTTCCGGAAAATGGACGATGTATTTCTCTTTGTTGCAGGGCCACGGAACATCTTTTTGGCCGGGCGCCAGCGGCACGCCGACCGAGTGCATGCACGGAACAACGCGAGGGATGCCGGTGTCGATCTGCTGAAAAACGCGGATGCCGATGCGCGCCATGATGCGCATGTTGACGACCACGTATGGAGAATCGGTTAGTTGAACGCCGATTTGCGACATGGGCGAGCCGATCGGCCCCATGCTGTAGGGAAGAACATACATAGTGCGCCCTTGCATGGATCCCTTAAAAAGATTCTTGAGCTTCTTGCGCATCTCGTAGGGGTTTTCCCAATTGTTGGTCGGGCCGGCGGTATCTTTCGAAAGCGAGCAGATGAAGGTGCGGTCCTCGACGCGGGCGACGTCGTTGGCATCGGAGCGCGCGTAATAGCAGCCAGGCCAAAGTTTTTCGTTCAACTTGGTGAGAGTTCCCGAAGCGACCATTTGCTTCAGCAGCAATTCGTTCTCTTCCTGCGAACCATCGACCCAATGAATCGCGGAAGGCTTGGCCAGCTCGGCCATTTTTTCGACCCAGCGCAGCAGGTGTTCATTTTTACTGAGGGGGACTGCCGGATTGCGAACTTTCGAGCGTGAGTTGTGTTTCGTGGCGGTGGCAAGCATCGAAATAATTAATCTCCAGTATTAACTTTACTAGGAGTGCGTACCAAAGTGAAATATTTCGAGGAAATTCGAGTTGCATTCGCGAGGCTAGTTCTCAAACGGCTTCAGCCGGTTTTGTTGCCGGAGCAACTCCGCGATGGAGAAAATAGTGAATCGCCGGCGTGAAAACCAGCGACAAAACCATGGAGCTGAGCAACCCGCCAATGACGACAATCGCCAGAGGCTTCAACATCTCGGAACCCGCGCCAATTCCGAACGCGAGCGGCAACATGCCGGCTACCGTGGCTAGGGCGGTCATCACGATAGGCCGCAGCCGCCGCCGTCCGGCTTGAATCATTGCTTCTCCCGGCGAAAAACCTAAATCGCGGAATCTGTGCTCGGCATCCAGCAGCAGAATTCCGTTCTTGGCCACAATGCCGATGACCATGATCATTCCCATGCGCGAGGCGACATTAAAAGTGGTGTTAGTGATGAGCAGGGCAAGAAAGCCGCCGAATGTGGAAAGCAAAGCGGAAGTGAGAATGGCGGTCGGTGCGGAGAACGTCCGAAATTCAAACAGGAGCACCGCAAACAAAAGAAGCAGAGCCAGCAAGAGAACCATCAAGAGATCTTGCGATGATTTTCTGTCCTCTTCGTAAAGACCGCCGTACTCGACGCGGATGGAGGAAGGGAGATTCAGATCACCAACCGCTTTCTGAACCGCGGCGATGCCTGTGCCTAAGTCGACGCCTTCGAGGCGGCCGGTCACTTCAACGAGGCGCTGCAAGTTTTCCCTGCGAATCTCGGTTTCGCCGGGATCGGTGGTAACGGTCGCTAGTGAACCCAGAGTTGCGGTGTGGCCCGTCGAACTTGCGAGCAACGTGTTGGTCATGCGATCGAGCGACGAGCGAGATTGATCGGGAAAGCGGACGCGAATCGTATAGGCGCGATCATTTACGACAACCGGTGTTGCGGCAGGTTCGCCTTCCAAAACGGCGGAAGCGTCCACGGCAACTTCCTCCGGAGTGAAGCCGGCCCTCGCCGCGACGGCCGGATTTACCTGAAACGTGACAGCCGGGCCGCTGATGTTGTTTTCCACACCGTTCAGGACGTCGACTACGCCGTGGATTTTGCCGATCGCGTCGGCGACGCGCGGCGCCGTTTCATTGAGCAGCTTGCCGTCCTGCGAAAAGAGCTTGATGACAATTGGTTCAGGCTGGCTGGTCAGGTCGCCAATCATATCCTGCAAGAGCTGAACAAATTCGACGTCGGTGCTCGGCTCCGTTTTTTTGATCTCGTTGCGGACATCATCCATGATGTCGTCAATGTCACGTTTGCGATCCCGCTTCAACTTGACGGTGAAATCGCCGGTATTTGCTTCCGTGACGGCGGCGAGTCCCAACTGAAGGCCCGTTCGCCGCGAAGTGTTTTCCACTTCGGGCGTGGAGCGGAGAATCTTCTCGATGTGCAGCAAGATGCGATTCGACTCGGCGAGCGAGCTGCCGGGCGGGGTAACGTAGTCGAGGATAAAACCGCCTTCGTCCATTTCTGGCAGGAAGTCTGTGCCAAGAAAACTGTAAGCCGCATAAGACAAGATGACGATAGCAATCGAGCTAGCGAGCAATGTCCACGGCCGCTTCAGAATCGCTTGCATCGCGCGCGTATAGAAGTCCACGACGCGGCCGAAGAAACCGGAGAGATGCGCGTCTTCTGCTTCTAAAAGCGCTGCCGTGTCCGGCCCTTGCGAAGAAGATTCGGCCGTGATTTTTTCTTTTCTGCGGACCAGATATTGGCTGAGCGTTGGAGTCCAGGAGAGCGCCAAAAACAGCGAGGTAAACAGCGACACTGTCATCGTGATTGCAAGAGCGCGAAAGAAGGCGCCGGTGACTCCGGTCGTGGAAATCAGCGGCAGAAAAACGACAACCGGCGTGATGGTCGAGCCGATCAGCGGAATCGTTAGCTCCTTGAGCGCGCTGTGAATCGCCACGGAGCGGCTTTGGCCGGCGTCGCGATGCAAGACGATGTTTTCCAGCACAACGATCGCGTCGTCGATGACCAAGCCAACCGCAGCGGCCAGGCCGCCGAGCGTCATCAGGTTGAAGCTTTGATTCGTGACCTTTAAGACGATAAATGTGATGAGCAAGGTGACGGGAATCACAAGCCCGGCAATCAGCGACGTTCCCCAATCGCGCAAGAACAGGACCAGAATGATGGAAGAAAGTATGATTCCGAGCAGTACCGCGTCGCGAACGCCGCCGATGGATTCGTTGACGATGGTCGATTGATCGTAAAACGGCTCGAGATGCACGCCAGGCGGAAGAGTTGGAGCAAGCTCCTGAATCAGGGAGTGCACTTCATTGGCGACGGCGAGCGTGTTGCTCTCCGGTTGGCGATTCACATTGAGAAGCACGGCGGGTTTGCCGTCGGCGGTAACGATCGTGTAGGTGGGCGCGACCGACTGGCCGATCGATGCGATATCTCCCAGCCGTATCGGCACGCCAGCTGAGGAAGTTTTGACGACGATCTGTGAAATCTCGGCGGGCGTACGCACTTGGCCGCTGACGAGCCCAAGTACGAGTTGATGATCGTGCTCGATCAGGCCCGGAGAATCGATCAAGTTGGTGCGGCGAATGGCTTCGAGAATGTCGGGAACGGTCACGCCTACCGTGAGCAGGCGGTCCGGGTCGGGCGTGACTTGGAATTCGGGAACGCGTCCACCTTGAATGATCACGGTCGCGACGCCGTCAAGCCGGTTGATGCGAGGCTTCAGGTCGTAGGTGGCAATTTCCCAAAGCTTGTTTTGCGGAACGGTGTCCGAGGTCAAGCTATAGCCAATGATCGGAAAAACGGCGAAGGTCATGCGATGCGTTTCGACTTTGGCTGTCGGCGGGAGTTCCGCTTGCAAACGCGCGACCACGGCGTCTACACGTTGCAGTGTCAAAATCATGTCGCTCTTCCACTCGAAGAACAGATCGACTTCGGCGGAGCCGCGGCTGGTGATGGACTGAACTTTCTGCAATCCGGGAACGCTGTTCACGGCTTCTTCGATCGGACGAGTGATAGTCACGAGCATCTGATCGATGGGCATGACGCCGTTGTCGACGCCGATCACGATTCGGGGAAAATTGGTCTCGGGAAAGACAGAAACGGGAATCGAATATGCCAGATAGACGCCGACTAACGTCAAGCTGATAATGAGAAATAGAATCGGACGTGACAGCCGCTGAAACCAGGGAAGGTTTTCGCGATCCGCTTGCGCAGTCCCGTTCGACTCAGGCAAGGATCCCATGAGCGATTAATTCTTGTCCTTTTCGTCTGGTTTCGCGGATCCTCCCGCTTTGTCATTCTTGTCGTCTTTGTCTTTGTCGGCGCTCTCGCCGTTCGATCCGCCAGCCGGCTCGATTTTTATTTTTGTACTGTCCGGTAGACCGTAACCACCTGAGCTAATCACGGCGTCGCCCACGTTGATGCCGCTCACGACTTGCGTTTGATCGCTGTTGTGAACGCCGATTTGCACCGCCTTCCAGTGTGCTTTCTGATCCGAGCCTGCTAGCACGACGTAGGTGCTTCCATCTTCGCTATTCTTGAAAACGGCGGCTGCAGGCACCACGGTGGCGTCTTTTGCGGTCTTGGCGGTCATCGAGATCTGCAAGGTCATGCCCGGTTTCAATGCAGGATTCGGCTTGGCGGCTTCAACCCACACTTCGATCGTCGTGCTACCGGGATCTAGCGCGGGACTGACAAGAGTCACGCGGCCCTTTATCTGGTCGTCTAGGCCATCCAATTTTAATTCGGCGGCGTTGCCAGGCTTGAGCGTGGCGGCTTCGGATTCGGGGATGTGGGATTTTGCGATCAGCCGGCTCAGGTTCATCACGGTGAGGATCGGTTGATTGGCCGTAGCGAGATCACCCGCATAGAGAGGACGATCAGTCACAACGCCGTCGATGGGGCTGCGAATCTCGGAGTAGCTAAGTTGCGCCTCTGCAGCGCGCATTTGTCCTTCCGCCGTCAGCCGCGAACCGTGAGCCGACTTTACTGCTTGTTCTTTTCCGAGACGCTGCAGGTCGGCCAGTTGTTTTTGCGCCACTTCATTGGCGGTGTGCGCTTGGGCTAAAGCAACGGCAGCCGCGTCGAGATCGCGCTGCGGGAGAGCGCCTTGTTGGAAAAGTTCTTTTCTGCTGTCGTAGGCTCGCTGCTGCGCGTCGAACGCTGCTTTCGCCGCGGCGGCGTCGAGCTCGGCCTTTTGTACTTGCTGCGGAATGGTTGCATCGACCGAGGTGACATAGCCTGCATCAGCCTGCTCAAAGTTTCCTTTGCTCGCTTCGGCCTGGCCCACGAGATCCTTATTCTCCAAAACGGCGAGCAGTTGGCCTTTCTTGACGTGGCTTCCGCGCTGGACCTTGAATTCCATGATTGGAGCCGTGATTTTCGGGGAAACAATCGCCTGTTCGACGGGATAGACGACGGCTTCGGCCGAAACCTCTTGCGAAATGGTTGCGCGAGCCGCGGGCGTGGTTTGAACAGCGACGACTGGCTCAACCTCTTTTTCTGAACTGCCACATCCCGCCGATAAGAAAAGAAAAGCCGCGAGACCGCACGCACCGGCAAAAGAGCGCGAGAGAACACTCTCTCGACGGGCTGTTCGAATTTTCATGGGGTCGTCAACGCTCCCGTGAGAGTTTGGAGTTTGGCAAGTGCCACGCGGTAGCGCACCGCTCCGTCCTGGTAGCTGGCGTTCGCTTGTGCGAAGGAATTTTGCGCGTCGACAACCTCGAGCACCGATCCTTCTCCTCCTTTGTATCGAAGCGTTGACAGCCGCAGGCCTTCGGATGCGAGTTCAGCCGAACGCTGTAAGCCCGTTAATTCGTCGAGCGCGGTTTCCGCTTCGCCATAGAGCGAACGCATGTCTGCCAGCAGCGTGCGTTGCGCCAGCGAGAGTTCGCGTTGGGCTTGAGACTGGCGAAGCTCGGCTTGCTTCACCCGGCTTTGCGTTGCGCCCCAATTCCACAAAGGAATATTCAATGTCGCGAGAGCCGACGAGCCGAGATTGTGAATACGCTCATTATCGATCACGCTGTTTGCCGAAAACTGGGCCGAATCGATCCCGTAGAAATAATCAATGCTCAGCGAAGGAAGATAGCCGGCGCGCGCGCCGGTTACGTCATGCCCTGCTTCCTGGACAGCCGCCAATGCTGCGCGAATTTCAGGATTGTCCTTCGCGCCTTGTTGTTGGACTTCTTCCAGTGTTGGCAGGGGAAGACTTGCGTGCAAATCATCGCTGAGCGAAAAATTCTCGTTGAAGTCGGGAAAGATAAGTACGGCCAAATCCAGCTTTGCGTTCAGAAGCTCGAGCTGCGCTTCCTTTAACTGTCTGCGACGGTCCTGCATTTGCAGCTCGGCCCGGATGACGTCGGAATGCGCGGCCTCGCCGCCGTGTTCAAGATCTTGCGAGATCTTGAAGAATTGCTCGCCTTCGGAGGCTCCCTTCTGCGCGATCTCGACTTTGTTTTGCGCCGCGGCTACGTGGAAGTAGTCTTGGACAACGGTCACAACAAGTCCCCGCGTGGCGATCTCCGCTTTGGCCCGTGCTACAGCGGCTGCTGCCGCAACGCGTCGATAGTTGGCGACACTTGCAAGGTCGATGGCTTCATGCACGTCGCCCTGGCTGACGTACTCGTGCACCGCGTTGTTCGCGATGTACGCCACACTGTGCGCGCCGTCGCTCTGCGTGTAGAGATATTCGTTGTTGTAGTTAACGGTCGGCAGCAGAGCATCACGCGCCTGCTTGCGGTCTTCCGTCGCGATGGCTGCATCCGTTGCGGCGGCCTGAAAGTCCGTGCTGTTTTGTCGCGCGCGAGCGAGAGCATCTTGCAGCGTCAACTGTAAAGGCGCGGCGACTTTACTGCTAGACGACGCAGCAGAGGATTGGGCAGCGGAAACCTCAGAAGCCGGCGAAAAGCGCGCGGGAAATGGTTGCGCCGCAGCGGCACTCCTTTTGGGGGCGGGCGCTTCGATCTGCCGGCTCGCGCCGGGGAAAGGAAACATAACGAGCGCGGCAACTGTGAGAAGAATCAATCGATGCGCTAGTTGACGGCTGTCCACAACAGTTCTCTCGAGCGGCCGCAAGGCTTCACGTTCCGCTAAATTGAATGTAAATGTGCCGAGATAAACGGACGATTAATCGTGTGTGGCCGGCGCAACTGCCGGCGACGGAAGAAAAACCACGAAGTGGCTTCCCGCCGCGTCCGAGCGGATCAATTCGAGGCGCCCTTCATGCGCCTGGGCAATCCATAAGGCGATGGAGAGACCCAGCCCAGCCCCTCCTTCTCGTTCGGTATGGGATCGTGCCGGATCAGCACGAAAAAATCGCTCGAAAATCCGGCCCTGCAATTCCGGCGGTATGCCCGGCCCCGTATCTTGTATGTGCAGCTCAATGCCTTTGTCTGCGGGGACGCAGCGAATATCGACGCTGCCGCCGTCGCGCGTGTATTTGATCGCGTTGTCCAGGAGGTTCAAAACCATGCGGCGAAGCAGCGCGGAGTCTCCGCGCACGAGGCATTCCGACGATGCCTCGACCTGCAGTTCGATGTTTTTTTCGCGGGCCAGTGTCCGAACGGAATGCGCGCAATCGGCCACCACTTCCTCTAGATACACATTCTCTGGCGACAACCGATATTCACCCGAGTCGGCGCGCGTCAATGTAAAGAGATCTTCCACAATTGTGATCAAGCGGCATGTTTGTTTGTGCAGGACCTTCAACGACTCGAGGTATTCGTCCGCCGTTCGTCCTTGCTGCGATATGGCGACCTCCGCTTCTCCGCGAAGAATCGCCAAGGGCGTGCGCAATTCGTGGGAAGCGTCGGCGATGAATTGGCGCTGCTGTTCGAACGACCGATCCAGCCTGTCCAGCAGATCGTTGAAGTTGGCGGCCAACTGTCCAAGCTCATCGTTGGGATTGAGAATGGGCAGGCGTTCGTGCAAGTTGCTGGCGCCGATGCGCCGCGCACGGCCTCCCATCGTAGCCACAGGTGATAGGCTCTTTCTCGCCAGAAAATATCCGCTCGTTCCCGCAAGCAGCAAACCCACAAGGATCATCCAGGCGAATGTCAGCCGAATCGTTTCCAGCGTTTCATTTTGTGAGTGCAGCGAATGAAGGATGACGAGCATGTAGGTTTGTCCATTCGCCCCAAAATGCTGGGCGTATGCGCGCAACACGGAGCGCTCACCTCGAATTGTTTCCAAGCTGGTTTCTTTTCCAGCACTTGTTTGTGCGAAGCGCCGAAACGAACTGGACGCGACGGCCCGTGCCATCCATCTTTCGGGCCTTGTTCCGGGAGAAGACGAGTCCTCCGAGCTGGCAATAAGTTCGCCGCCTGAATCAAGCACGGCGAGCAGGTCGCTATTTGTGCGATGTTCAATCATCGCCTGCCGGGCAGCGGATAAAATGGCCGGCCCGGGAGTGCTCTGCGCATCCGCGAGTTCCGCTTGAAATGTCGTCAGAAAGGAATCCGCGAGCACAGACAAATCTGCGTCGGTTCTTTGCATGGATGTTTTGCGGACGATTAGGTAGGTCGTCGCGGAAACCAGAATTAGAACCACGGCCAGAACCGCCGAATACCAGACCGTCAGGCGAACTCGGACGGAGTCAAGCATGTTTTTTGCGATCGGTCAGATTTGTCTTGCCTTGCGTCCCCGCTGGGTGCGCGCGTCCGCCAGCTTCAACTTCTTCTTCCGATCGCAATATATAACCGGCGCCGCGGCGAGTCTGCAGCAAGCCGGAGCGGCCATCTGGATCAATCTTCCGCCGGAGCCGGTTGATATAAACCTCGATCAAATTGGAAAAAGGATCGAACGTTTCATCCCAAACGTGTTCAGCGATGTCCGCGCGGTTCACAACTCGGCCCGCATTGCGGACGAGATATTCGAACAGCGCATATTCTTTGTGCGTCAGCGTGATGGCGTGCCCGCCCCGCGTTGCGCTTTGCGCCGCTGTGTCCAGCACGAGATCCCCCACGCTCAGGCGCGGCGGATGCAATTCCGTCGAGCGGCGAAGCAAAGCGCGCAGCCTTGCCAGCAGTTCGCGAAATTCGAATGGCTTGGTCAGATAATCATCTGCGCCGCGATCGAGTCCGTTGACGCGATCTTCGAGGGCGTCTCGCGCGGTGAGCATTAGGATGGGCATCGTCCGGCCGGACTTGCGAAGCCTGCGGCACACTTCGAATCCGTCCGGCGCAGGAATCATCACGTCGAGAACGACGAGGTCGTACTCATTGATGTCCGCCTGGTACAACGCGTCTTCACCCGTCGCGGCAGTGTCCACCGCATAAGCTTGTTCGCGCAGCCCCTTGACGACGAACCGGCGTACTCCGGGATCGTCTTCCACGAGCAGAATTCTCATGGCTGCATAATACGTGAAAGGACGGGCTGGTGTGCAGGTCCAGCGGCATTCAGCGAAGCAAAATCGAGTTTAATTTCTGAAGAACTTGCTGGCGGGAGTCAAACATCTAAGACTTTCCGAAGCTTCTGCTAGATCGTCTTATCCTTCGAATAACAAATCTTTTCAAGGTTACATGCCATGCAGTTCGGCTTGCGCGCGAAGCAAACGCGCCGGCCATGCCAAATAATTTGATGCGAAAAGAGAATCCATTTGTCCTCGGGAATGATCTTCATTAAATCCTGTTCGATTCTTTTTGGATCTTCGTTGCGCGTCAATTCCAGGCGGTTCGAAATGCGAATGACATGTGTATCGACAGCGATTCCGCTTGCGATCCCGTAAGCTGTCCCCAGCACAACGTTTGCCGTCTTTCGCGCCGCTCCGGGCAACGTCAGCATCTCCTCCATCGTGCGCGGCACCTGCCCGCCAAATCTCTCGAGGATGGCCTTGCTCGCGCCCATGATGGACTTCGTCTTGTTCCGGAAAAATCCCGTCGGCCGCACGTCTTGCTCCAACTCCGAGGGATTCGCATGTGCGAAAGCCTCCGGCGTCGGATATTTCTTGTAAAGTGTTTCGGTCACCTGATTCACGCGCACGTCGGTGCATTGCGCAGACAGGATCGTGGAAATCAGAAGCTGAAAGGGGTTCTCGTGCTTCAGCTCGCACGAAGCGACGGGATATGCTTCATCGAGCTTGGCCAAAATCGCGGCAACGCGCTTGTGGCCGATTCCGGCCGCTACAGTGCTCCCGGCGGTTGCCGCCTTGACCGTACGCGCCGATTTTGCCGCGGGCGGCTTTTTGGCTGGTGGTCGCTTGATTTTCTTCTTAGTTTTTTTTGTGGCCATGGAGCGAAAGAATATCACACACACTAAGACAAACTTTCTGGACTATCTGCTTTCCGCTGGCGCGCGGTTTCTACTCAGCGCCGGGATGAAAAACGCGCACTTAGCTATCGTATTCGCAGCGAGCGCATCATCTTTCGAAACGCCTGCCCGCGATGGCTGATCCCGTTTTTCTCTTCCTGCAAAAGTTCGGCAAAACTCTTTTTCAGGGCAGGGAAGTAAAAGACCGGGTCGTACCCAAATCCGCCGCTGCCCTTCGGCGCCACCAAAATTTCTCCGTCCACACGCGCCGTCACGACCGCGACAGCTCGCCCTCGCTCCGCCAAGGCAATCGCGCACACAAAGTGTGCGGCCCGCCACGCGGACTCTTTGCCGCGAAGCTCGCCGAGCAATTTCGCGATCCGCTGTGCGTCTGTTGCATTCGCTCCCGCGTAGCGCGCCGACAGAACTCCTGGCGCACCTCCAAGCGCGGGCACCACCAGTCCCGAATCGTCCGCGAAGACAAGCCCTTCGCCGAGCCTCGAATAGTGCAACGCTTTTCCTGCCGCATTTTCCGCGAAGGTGGGCGCATCCTCATCAAATGCTGGCATCGCGTCAAATCCCGGAAGCAAAGCAAGCTCCGCATACGCGCCAATCGCGCCACCGGAAAAAGCACGATCCGCTTCCGACAGAGCCCGATACTCGCCAAGCTTTCCTCGATTGGAAGACGCCAGGAACAGCTTAACGCGCGCGGGCACTGAATTTAACCGGCAGCACCGCGCGTTGCTCGTCCGTCAGACGGCGAATTCCGGCCGCCGCCAGTGCCAGTAGATCCTGCATTTCGCTCCCGCTGAAGGGCCGCCCCTCTGCCGTCGCTTGTATCTCGACAAAGTGTCCGCTTCCCGTCATGACCACGTTCATATCCACTTCCGCGCGCGAATCCTCTTCATACGCCAAATCCAGCAGCGCCCGGTCGTCGACGATTCCGACGCTCGTCGCCGCGACTGTGTCGATCAGCGGCGAGCTCTTCAAAATCCCTGCCGCCACGAGGCGTTCGAACGCCAACGCCAGCGCGACGAACGCTCCGGTGATCGACGCCGTTCTTGTTCCGCCGTCCGCTTGAATCACGTCGCAATCGATCCAGACGGTTCGCTCACCTAAAGCTTCCTGGTCCGTCACGGCCCGTAGCGACCGCCCAATCAGCCGCTGAATCTCCAAGGTTCTCCCTGATTGTTTCCCTCGAGTCGCTTCGCGCGGTGTTCGTTCCTCCGTCGCTCTCGGCAACATTCCGTATTCGCCCGTCACCCAGCCCTTGCCGCTGCCTTTCAAAAATCCCGGCACACCGTCGTCCACCGTCGCCGTGCAAATCACGCGCGTGCTTCCAACTTCGATCAGCACGCTTCCTTCCGCCGTCGAAATAAAGTCCGGCGTCATCTTTAACGGGCGCATCTGGTCCGGGCCCCGTCCATCAACTCGCACACTGCCTCCTATTGTGATTGCTTGCGTAGCGAAATCTAGTGCGGCTTTTCATTTGGCTGCGCCAGTTTGCCGGGCCCCTTGTCCGGTGTCAACGGCGCCGCGCTGGGTTTCTGGGCGGACTTGTCCGCCGCGGGCGCAGGAGCGGCAGGCTTGTCTGTGCCGGAGGGAATCGCCGGCGTCGCCGTTGCTGGCGGCGCCGCGTTCGAAGGCGCGCCCGACGCCGAGGTCGTGTCCACCAGGAAAGTTCCCGTCAAATCCAAATGTCCCGCCAGCGTCTCCACTTCTTGTCCATGAATCAGAATTTTCAGTCGCTCGACTTTTGGCACGTCCGCTTCAAGGGTCCGCGTAATCGAATCGACGGCCATCTGCTCGCTCTGAATGCCCGACGGCGTTTCCGTCGCCAGCGCCTCGGAGAAATCCGCAATAGCCGTTCCATCCGGCAACAAATAGAACGCCAGGAGCACCGCGTCCGGTGGCAGCGTTCGCAAATCCGTGTCCACCGGCCCGGCCAGCAGCGTGTTCAACACCTGCTTCGCTCGCAGCACCGGATCGCTCGAAAGTGGCAACTCCACCGTCGCGTCCGTCAACGTTCCATCGCCGTTCCCAGAGGCCCAGAACAATTTGGCTTTCACTTTGGGCACTCCAGCGTTTGGTTGAATCGGCTGAGTCAATTCTCTGCGCGCTTGCTCCGCGCTCTGCTGCTGGAGTTTTGCGGTCCGCCGGAGTCGCCGGCGCAAAATCGGAAAGTAAATCGCGCCCACGAGCACCGCCACGCAAAGCACGCCCACAACCCACCGGATCCAGCGCGCGTTCACGGCGTTCCTCCAGTTGTAGTCGGTACGACGTACAATGGCCGAAACTCCGCGATTCCTATCGCGATGGCGTCCGCAACGCCCGGTCCCATTTGATCCAGCGCGGAGCGGTCTTCGACGACCACGCTCGATACTTCCACCGCGATCGCCGGCTCTGCTGTCGTTCGCAACTGCCGCACTGCCGCGGTTTGCGCCGTGCTTGGCGATCCTTTGAATCGCTGCGCCAGCAATCCCTGCACAAGATCGCCCAATTTTCGGCTAAGTCCCTGGTACGGCGTTTGCGCGCGGTTCCACGGAATCAATCCGCCAGGCTCGGAAGCCGGTGCCAAATCGGAGCTGACGTAGACGTGCACGGTTCCGGGCAAGCCGGTCGATGCAATATGCAGCGTCACGAAAACCGCGCCCACTTGCGCATTCGCCATCGCCGAGCGGTCATCAAACGAAGGGTTTTCGTCTCCCTGGCGCGTCTGCAGCACCTGGAATCCTTGGGCTTCCAGCGCTTTCCGCACTTGCGCCGCGAAGTCCAGCACGATTTCACTTTCCCGTATGCCGCCTGAGCCTCGCGCGCCCGGGTCTGTTCCGCCGTGCGCCGGGTCGAGCACCACGACGTTCAATCCCGCGCGCGGGGCCGTGGGCGGCGCTGTTTGCGCAATCGAGGGCGTTGATGCTGGTGGGTGCGCAACGGGCAACGCTTGAGGTGTAGTTTGTTGGCTCGCCGGTGCGGCGGGAGCCGTCTGCGCAGGCGCTCGCGAAGAGAAACTCAGCGCCAGAGCTCCGATTATCACGACAAAAAAAAGCGCCCCCGCACGAAAGCAATTCTGGCGCGCAGTGCGCCCTCTCATTCGAAGATTCATTCCCACGCCGAGCAGCATACCAAATCTATTTGCGAATCCGCGCCGCTCAAATCATCTTCACGACGAAAAAGGGACGGCCTTTGAGACCGCCCCTCACAGATTTACAGCTCGCGATAACGACATTGATTCGGCCGAAGGCCAGTGACTCTCTACGAATCGGACCGCTCCAAAGTCTGCCGCTTCGCTCAACCTTGCGGCTGGGCTTGCGACGGCAGCGGCTGCTGCTCGCGGCGTGCCGCGCGCAGGGCGCGAATGTTGGCCCGCATCTGCTGCCGTTGCTCGGGCGTAAGCAGCTTCACTTCCTGCATGCGCGCATTGCGCCGCAGTTGGTGAACCTGCGCGGCTTTCTGATCCGCGGTCAGCGAATTGTCCGCATTCAGTGCCTCGACTTGCGATTTCGTCGACTCGTGGATCTTCTTCATCGCCACTTTCTGGTCGTCGGTCAGGTTCAGGCCTTCCATCGCAGCGTGCCTTTTTGCGGTTTGCTGCGCTGGTGCGGCGGGGGCTGCCTGCGTCTGATCCTGCGCCGGCGGCTGCGTGCTGTCTTGCGCGCGGGTGACGGCCGGCGCAAAGGCCAGCGCCAGCAATCCGGCGGCGATGACGATTTGTTTCGTGATGTTGTTGCTGTTCATGGAGGGTCCTTTTCTGGGCTGGCGTTCCTTGTTGTTACCTTCATATAACCCGCGTCTCGCGCAAATGTCGCGCAGCGTGTTTCGCAGGTTGCAGCGGAAACACACAGACCACGCCGTCCCCGTCGGCCCGCCAATCGTTTCCGGTGATGAATTACGCTTTTCGCCCCGCGCCTTCAGGGCTTTGCCTTCGCGCCGTCCCCGGTTTTCAGAGAAGGCATGCTCGCTTTTTCCAGCAGGGAATTGACGTGCGCCACGTCCTTCGATTGAATCTCTTCCCACCGCGCCAGAGTTGCTCTTCCCGCGGCTTCCCATCGCTCGCTCGCAGCCGCGGCATCCGCTGTTGGCGCCGCATCCGTGCTATCGATAATTCCCAGCAGCGTGCCGAACGCTCCCGAGACTTGCCGAAGTGTTGTCGGTTCTTTCCCCGGAATCGAAAAGCCGAAGCCTCCGAATCCGCCGCCGGCCGCCGATCCTGTCACAGCGCTCACTTTTCCCTGGAGATCCGCCAGCGCCGTGGCAAGCTCTGCATTTCCTTCGGCATCGTGAGTTCTCGCTGTAATCTGCTTCTGCAAGTCCTCGGCGCTCTGCACCGCCGCGGAATATTCTCCGATCCCCGCGGTCAGCTTCGAAGCCGCCTGGAATTGCCGCTCCAGATCCGCGGTGCTCGCTTTCACATTGGGGTCCATCTTCACGATGAGCGGCGCCGTCATCGTTTTTCCGCCCGCCGTGAGCTTTACCGTGTAGCGCCCGGGAACCGCCAACGGTCCGCCGCCTCCGCGACGCGAACGCCGCCTTCCGCCTCCCGCCATCGCGTAACGCAAATCCCAAACGAATCGGTGCATCCCCGCTTCCGCGGAAATTGGTTCCTGGTCGTGGATCCAGTACATCGGGATGTCGATTTCGTTCGGATTGGTTTTCGGAAATTCGTCCGCGCTCGAATAGCGCCGCACGAGTTTCCCCGTTGCATCCAGAATTTCCAGTTGCAGCGCCTCAGTCTGCTTTTCTTTCAAGTAATAGTCCACCACGGCTCCTGCCGGTGGATTGTCCGCTTGCGGCTCATCGAGCGGTATCGGCGTGCCCTCGTCGGAACCAGGGCGCACACGATACGCAGTTTCCGGTTCGAAGAGCCAGGCGTCCGCGCTCGCTACTTTCTCGCTCCATTGCCGCAGCGGCGTAATGTCGTCCAGGACCCAGAACGAGCGCCCAAACGTTGCGATCACCAAATCATCGCCGTGTACGGTCAGATCGCGCACCGAAGTCGTCGGCAGGTTGAATTGAAGCGGCGACCAGTGATCGCCGTCGCTATAGGAGACGTACACGCCTTTTTCCGTGCAGGCGTATAAGAGTCCCGCCACTTTCGGATCGTTTCGCACGCAATTCAGGAAACTTCCGTCGGGGATTCCATTCGAAACGCGTTCCCACGTCTTTCCGTAATCCTTCGTTCGATACAAGTACGGTTGCAGATCATCGAGCCGGTGGCGATCCACCGCCGCGTACGCCTCGCCTGTTTCGTGGCGCGAGACCGCAATCCCCGTCACTTTGCTCCACGGCGTCAGTGCTGCCGGCGTAACGTTCTTCCAGGTTTTCCCTTCGTCCCGCGTCAGTTGCACGAGACCGTCATCTGTCCCCACCCAAATCTCGCCCGCATGTTTGGGCGATGGCGCAATCGTATAAATCACGCCGCGCCGCTTTGTCGGTGGAGCGTCTGCGGCCGTTGGTGCGTCCAGGTTAGGAGGCACGCCAGGATCTTCGCGCGTCAGGTCCGGGCTGATCTTCTGCCAGGAACTTCCGCCGTCCGCGGTTCGAAACAACACTTGCGCGCTGAAGTAGAGCACGTGCGGCTCGATCTCCGAGAAAACCAGTGGCAGCGTCCACGTGCGGCGGTATTCGTCTGGGTACATCAGCGTCGGCGGTATCTGCTGGACTTCCTCGTTGTGAAAATCCTGCCGCGCAACCGACCCGCCAAAAATAATCTCCGGATTCAGAGGATCAGGCGCCGTGTAGTCGCTCTCTCCTCCCGCTTCCATCGGCCGCCAGTCGCGAACATTCAGCGACTTGTACCAGCTTCGGCTCGCCGTTGCCGCCGATCCGCTGTCTTGCTGCGCTCCATACACCCAGTACGGAAAATGGTTGTCCGTCGCCACGTGATAAAACTGGCCGGTCGGTTGGTTGTACCAGGAGCTCCACGTCTCGCCGCCGTTCCGCGTCACAATCACGCCTTGATCGCATCCCAAAATCATTCGCTGCGGATCGTCCGGATCGATCCATAGTTGGTGGTAGTCGTCTCCACCCGGCGCTCCCTTGACCGCCGTGAACGTTTTTCCGCCGTCGCGCGAACGATAGGTCGAAGTGTTCGGCACGTACACGGTGTCCTCATCTTTCGAATCGACGCTCACCTCGCAGAAATACCAGCCGCGGCCCCAGATGCGCGGATCTTTCGAGACGCGCTCCCAGTTTTCGCCGCCGTCGTCGGAACGATAGAGCCCTCCTTCTTTCGCGTCTGCAATCAGGTAAATTCTCTTCGGATTGCTCGGCGCAAACGCGATTCCCATGCGCCCAAGCTCTTCGGAAGGCAGCCCGTTTCCCGTCAGTTGCTCCCAGTGATCTCCCCCATCTTTGGAACGATAAAGCCCTGTCCCCGGCCCTTTTGACGGCGGATAGATGCTCCAGGGCGGCCTGCGCGTTTGCAGCAATGCTGCGAACATCAACTTCGGATTGCCCGGCTGCATCGCCAGGTCGATCGCACCGGTATCCTCATTCTTGAAAAGAATTTGCTCCCACGTTTTCCCGCCGTCGTTCGAACGAAAAATGCCGCGCTCTTTGTTCGGTCCGTACGCGTGGCCGAGTGCTGCCACATAAACTTTCTCTGAGTCCTTCGGGTCGACCACAATGCGCGCGATTTGCCGCGTGTCTTCGAGCCCGATGTGCTCCCATGTTTTTCCGGCGTCGGTCGACTTGTACATGCCGTTTCCGTACGAAATGCTCGAGCGCATGTCTGCCTCGCCCGATCCAACGTAGATCACATTCGAATTTGAAGGCGCCACGGCAATCGCCCCGATCGAGCCGACCGGTTCCGCGTCAAAGATCGGATTCCACGTTCGCCCCGCGTCGTTCGTCTTCCAGACGCCACCATTCACCGATCCGAAGTAGTAGACATCCGCTTGCCCGCGCACTCCCGTCACCGCTTGCGCGCGCCCTCCGCGAAACGGCCCGATCATTCGCCAATGCATCCCGCCAAAAAATGTTTGAACGAATCCAGGCGCCGCATCTGGCCGCGCCGCGCCGCTCGCATGCACGCACACCACCGTAACAGCCGCTATCAGAAAGGGCAGCAAACGCCGCAGATTTTTCACGTCGGGTCTCCCGAAAGGAATTTGGAAATTGAAAAGAACTGTGGAGTATACAGCAGCGCGCTCGCGGCGGCGCGAATTAGTCGCCGGTAACTGCGTTCGGACTCGCCGCTGGAGCTATCAGCGATCGCCTCAGAGGCTTCGTTGTCCAGTAGAGAACACATCCGGCGGCAATGATGATTCCCCCAAACAGCAGCCCGTTCATTCCCAGAATCGTTTCGTTGCCGCTCTCGACCATCGCCAGGCTCATCAGCAGCAGCGGGAATACGCCGCAGGAAATCGCGCCAACCAATCCTCCTGGCACTTTGAATTCCCGCTTCAACTCTGGCTCGCGAATCCGCAGCACTGCCAGCGTCACGAATTCCAGCATGAGGCTCGCGCCGTACAGCATAATGTCCAGCGTCACCAGCTTTTTGAAATCCAGCCCGAGGCAAAGCGCCCAGCAGGCCGCGCACACCACAATCGCCACCCAGGGCGTTTGTGTCTTCTCCGTCGTCTTCGCGAAAACTTTCGGCAACATGCCATCGCGCGCCATCGCCAATGGCAATCTTGAGTAGCTCATCACCAGCGCGTTGAACATTCCAAACGCGCTCATCATTCCGCCCAGCACGATGAGAAATCTCAGCCACTCAAATCCAAGAATCTTGCCGCCAATCAATCCCGCGATCGTCGCCCACGATCCATCCGCCCCGAATGTCGACGCCGGTATCCCGGTGAAATAGACCGCCAGGAACGGCAGCACGTAGGTCGCCGAAACCAGAACGACTGCCGCGATCATCGCTTTCGGATAAGTCCTCTGCGGTTTCTCAACCTCTTGTGCAATCGTCGAAGCGTTGTCCCATCCCATGTAGTTCCACATCGCCACGAGCACACCGCCCACTAGCCCCAACCCTGTCGCTTCCGCTGTCCCATGCCCGACCGCAAAAGCTCCCGCCTTGAACGGTGCCATCACCACGATCGCGGCAAACGGCGCCGACAGCAGGAAGAAAAGCCAAAGGGATGTGATTCCCACCACGCGAATGCCGGCAACGTTCAGGACGGCGCACGTCACCACCACAAACAATCCCGCCAAAAATCCATGGCTCTGCGAGCCAAACCACGGCGACATCTGCTTCAAATAAAACACAAACAGTGTCGGATAGATCGCCATGTCGAAGATGCTTGCCGCCAGCGACAGCCACGCCTCCTGAAACCCCCAGAAGTTTCCCAGCCCTCGCCGCACCCATGCGTAATACCCGCCCTCGGTCGGCAGGGAACTCGACAGTTCTCCGATCATAAACGCCGTCGGCAGGCACCACAGCACCGGCAGGAACAGCATGATCAGGATTCCATGCCCGTACCCCGCTCCGTGCACAATCTCTTCCGTCCCATAGGTCCCGCCTGACACCATGAAAAACGTCGCCGCCACAAGCGGCCAGAGTGTCAGCTTTGCGACTCTTTTTTTCGCTGTTGATATTGCGGAGGAGGGAATCTGGGCAGGGAGCGATAAAGAACTCAATTTTTACTCTCGTCCTCCTAAGCGATGCTCACTCGCGCGATGGGTGAAGTGAGTTCGCTTTCGCAGGATACAAGGTTCGCTCCCCCATGCAACAAGAAAATGCACCAGCCTGCATATTTTTTCATCGCGCTTCTCGCTTTCCGTAGGGGCACGCTACATCGTGCCCGCCGCCGCGTGCCGCCTTACGTTCGCTTCTGCTTCTCCACGCACGCGTAGGGTTATCCTTCCGAGGATGACCGCTCTTCCCCTGTGCTAAACTCCGCGCTTCGCAATCGCTTTCATACCCGTTCCAGGAGTTTTTCGATGAAGCCCCATTGCCTCGCGTTTGTCCTCGCCGCTCTCGCAATCTCGCCCGCCGCTTCTGCTCAACTCTCTACCCCTTCGCCTCGCCCAATCGCGGTCGACGACTACTTCCGCATCCTCGGCGTCCATGATCCCCAACTCAGCCCCGATGGCCAGTGGGTCGCCTATGCGGTCGACACCGCTACTCTCAAGACCGACAAAAACGAAACACGCATTTGGATGATCCCAGCATCCGGCGGCGACGCGCTCCCTCTCACCGCCGCATCCGACTCTTCCTCCCATCCCCGCTGGAGTCCCGACGGCAAGTTCCTTGCCTTTCTTTCCGAGCGCAACGACGGCAAAACGCAAGTCTGGCTCCTGAACCGCCTCGGCGGCGATGCCGAGCAGCTTACGCACACCGTTCAGGATGTCGACGATTTCGCCTGGTCTCCCGACAATCGCCGTCTCGTGCTTGTCCTCAAAGATCCAACGCCCGAGGAACTCCACGCTCACAAGTCCAAGTCCGCCGAGGTCGACGACAACTCCTCCGACGATGACAAGAAGTCCAAATCCAAAAAGCCTTGGGTGATTGACCGTCTCCAATTTAAAGTCGACGAAGTCGGCTATCTCGACCGCCGCCGCACCCACCTCTATGTCTTCGATCTCGCCAAGAAATCTCTAACCCAAGTCACTTCTGGGGACTTCGACGACGCCGAACCCACCTGGTCTCCCGACAGCAAGCTCATCGCCTTCTCCAGCAACCGCTCCACTCCCGATTCTGACCTCACTTACAACACCGACATCTGGACCGTCGACGCCGGCAATACCGACAAGGGCGCTCATCTCGCTCAAGTCACCACCAACCCGGGCCTCGACAATCAGCCCACATGGTCTCCCGACGGCCAGTCCATCGCTTACGTCACGATGCTCGACCCGCACCTCTTCGACTACGCCACGCGCCATCTTGCCATCTCTCCTGCCGCCGGCGGACCAGCCAAAGTCCTCACTCTTTCCCTCGACCGCATGGTCAGCTCTCCTCGTTTCGCGCCCGACGGCAAGTCCATCTACTTCATCGCCGACGACGACGGCACGCAAAACCTTCTCAGCATCTCTCCGAGTGGCGAAAACCTCGCTCGCCCCATTTCCGGCCGCCTCATGGTCGATGCCTTTACCGTCTCCAAAACCGGCGACGTCGCCGCGCAAATCGCCACCATCGATCGTCCCGACGAACTCTTCGCCATCCCCGGCGGCAAACTCACCCAAATCACCCACGTCAACGACGCCCTCTTCGACCAACTCAAGCTTACTCACGGCGAGTACGTCCATTTCCAAAGCAAGGACGGCACCCAGGTCTCCGGCTACCTCTATAAGCCGCTCGATTACGTCTCCGGCCAAAAATACCCCACTCTCCTCATTCCCCACGGCGGCCCTGTTTGGGCTTATTACGCCGAGTTCTCCCATCTCGCCCAGCTTTACGCCGCCAACGGCTACGCCGTCCTTTTCCCCAATCCTCGCGGCTCTTCCGGCTACGGCCAGGACTATTGCAAAGCCATCTTCGCGGATTGGGGGAACAAGGACTTTCAGGACGACATGGCCATGGTCGATTACGCCATCGCGCAAGGCATCGCCGATCCCGACCATCTCGGTGTCGGCGGCTGGTCCTATGGCGGCATTTCCACCGACTTCATCATCACGCAAACCACGCGCTTCAAAGCAGCAATCTCCGGCGCTGGCGCTGCCGAATTCGTGAGCCTCTACGGCCACGACCAATACCAGCGCGACTACGAAACCGAGCTAGGCCTTCCTTGGGACAAGCCCGCCGTCTGGGAACACGTTTCTGCTTTCCGCAACATCACCAAAGTTACCACTCCCACGCTCTTCCTCGGCGGCAATATCGACGCCAACGTCCCCATCCTCGGCGGCGAGCAGATGTACCAGGCTCTCAAGCGCCTCGGCGTAGCCACTGAACTCGTCGTCTACCCCGACGAGTATCACGAGTTCACTCTCCCCTCCCACATCGCCGACCGCCTCCACCGCGATCTCGCCTGGTACGCCCACTACGTCAAAGGCGACCCCGCCCCCGCCACTCCTCCCGACACCTCCTCCGACTAATCCTCGCGCCTCAATGGCAGGGGAAGTCTGTTCGGCGCAGTCTACGCAAAAAGGGCATCGCTCCCGATCCACAACGGCGCAAGCGCTCTCAAGTTCTGTTTAAACTTTCGCGAGACCGGATATTCCCTGCCTCCCCTCGTGCAAAGCAGATACTTACCCGTCTTGCGTGGGTGAATACCTTGGACCCAGGAAGCATTCACGAGCACACCTCGATGAATCCGAATGAATCCGTACGACCGAAGCTTCTCGGCAATGGTCGAGATCGATCCTCGGACCAAATAGGATCCTGAAGATCGAACCAGCGAGACATAGTTGCCTTCTGCCTCTACGGCGATCACTTCTTCAGGATCAATCAGCAGAACTCGTCCTTCCATTGCAATTGCGATCTTCGAAGGATTTGCTGCGGGGGCCCATAGCTGCGGCACCAAACTCGCAGCTCGTTCATTTGCTTTCCTGTGTATCGCCGTATCGAGGGCTTCGTGGATTCGCTGACTCGAGAACGGTTTCCGCACATATTCGACTGCGTGTTTCTCGAAAGTCGCGACAGCGTGATGGCGATACGCGCTAACAAATATAATTGCAGGCATCAGCCGGTTCCGTTTTCTCAGGCAATCGACGAGGCCGATCTCCGACATCTCGGGCACGGAACTGCCGAGCAGTAGAATGTCGTATTCCTCTTTTTGCAGCTTATTGAGAGCCTCCGTGACGTTATCGACGGAGTCGCAGGCCCCGATATCGTTCCTCGTCGCTAAGACTTCCGCCAACGCGCTTCGAGCGACGGGCTCTTTGTCGACAATCAATACGCGCATGTCGCCCCAAATAGCATTCAGGACTTTACGCGCGCATGGTGATGGAACGTCAGTGCGCATCCGTGTGTGCCGGCGTTCCGTCCGACCACTTCTGTACTGCAATCATGAACTCGGTTATCGGCTCCGGGGCGCCCTGAAATTGTGGATTCAACATCACCGGGGATCCCGGCAGATCCGCGCCCCAAACCTTGGGATCTGATAAGGGGATGTAGAACATCAAATGCGGAACCCAATGCCCGGCAGAGTCGTTCAGGTACCCTTGTTTCGACATCATGTAGCACATCGCTCCCGGTTCCAGCGCTGGCAGTCCTTTCGTCTCGAATGCCTTGATACCGTCGATAATCTGCGCTTTGGATAGTCCAGCCAACACCAACTCCGTCCTCTTGATCGTGAGCGGCAGAATGGATCGCGCCGCCGGCGGATTGAAACAGATCGGACCTCGCATCTTCGGGTTCCAGAACTGCGCGAAGTCGAATGGAGACATCCATGACCTCTCTACGACGCACACGAAACCGTTCTTGCCTTTGATCGCCGTTTCGTAGCCATGTCGTGCGAGCACCAGCACATCGGCATCGCCTGATATTGCCGCCGGGGCCGCACTACGTGCCATGGCGATCTCCGCATTTCGATCCGCCATTAAGTACTGATCGAGCGGTGCCATTTTGCTATACGCTGCCGTGGTGTCTTGTGCCTTCGTCCGCCACGAGGTACTCAGCAGGGCAGCCACAAGCGATGCTCCTAATAGAATCGCCTTCATCATCCAACCCTTTATCCGCATAATCAGTTCTCCTTTTTGTCGTTCCAGCAGATCGTCAAAGTAAACTGCGCTGTTTTCGGAAAGGCGTGCTCTCTATCAGATCGCAGCTCCATTTATACCGACTGGTCGGTATTTAGGGAGCCATAAGAAGACAGCCAGCCTCAGCTCGAACCCGCTCCTCTCCTTCGGCTCCCGGGCGCGCGTAGCGATTCCAGATAGCGAATCATTGTTTTTTCGCCGGCTTGCAGACCGGCGACGTCCAGAAAGCTCTTCGCCAGGGAGGTATAGCCTTCGTACGTTGCGAGCAGAAAGGTAGCCGCTTCGTCGGGGTCTACGTCCCTGCGCACCATCTTGCGTCGTCTTCCGTTCCGTAATGCAGTTGCGATAGCGTTCTGCCAGTCTCCAAATAGCGTTGCTGTCCTCCTTCGGAAACCTTCGTCGAGCGGAGCCATCTCCTGAGACAGGTTATTCAGCGGGCAGCCACAGCGCAGGTCTGCCGGTTTCAGTGAAGCAGATCGAATAATACCGATCAGCGCATCGATCGGATTCTTGGCGTTTTGCAACGGCCACACCCATTTTTCACGCGTAATTCTTCCGATGATCTCATCCACCACGGCATACCCCAGAGCTTCCTTGCTCGCGAAGTGGTGGTACATCGCCCCCTTCGTCACCCCCGCCGCGCGCAGAATGGTCTCCAGGTCCGTGCCTCGGAAACCCGATTTGAAAATCTCCTGAAAGGCAGCCGCCAACAGGCGCTCCCTCGTGCGCTGTGGATTGCGCCGCCTCGCCACGCCCGCTCTCCGATGGGTTGGTTCTCTTAAGATACCGACTAGTATGTAACGCAAGCTCGCAAAGTCAAGCCGAAAATTTCGACGAGAGAAGGCTAATTCGTAAGATTACGGGGCGATTCGTGTCAGCCCAGCGGGTAGGACACCTTCAGATCTCCGAAACGATTTAGAATTTTTTCGAAATACGGGGTAGGACTTGTATCGCGCCGATGAGGATCAAGTAGTGCAGCGGAGTCGCGTCGGCGACAACAACCCGCATCTAGCTTCCAAAGCCCAAGCGCCGCAGTGCCGCCAGTTCGCGCTCGAGATCTTCCGTGGTGTGACTAAGCCAGACTTTATGAGCCTTCAGGAAACCGTCGAGTACGTCACGAGTCTGCAGGCCAAGAAGTTGGCGCAATTGCGCCTCCGTCAAACGGCCCGCCTTGTACTCTTCCAGGGAAGATGCTTCCAGAGCGCGGCGGGAGAGATCGTGCCCCGAAGCGGAGAGGCGCTGCGCAACATCATCAGGAATGTGGAGAGTAACTTCAACTGAAGTTTATCACGAGAAATCCCGTCAGACGACGGGCGGGCGGACATCTCGGACTTGCCGAAACAATTTTGAACATGTCTTGTCTTACCGAGGTGTCCCTCGTCTCACGACCCACGGTTACCAACAAAAGTGGCATCCTCCCCCCGTACCGCTCCGTCAAGCAGAATTATTCGGAGAATCCAATGTGCTGCCTACCTTAGTGGTTATCAATTCCCTGATGGCAATAAGGCCCGTTAGGGAGGACTAGAATGAAGCGAATTGGGTCGCGGGCAGTTGTATATTCTTTGGCACTAGTAGGGCTGGGACTCGCGTTCATTCTCTTCGTGCGTGCCACCGGTGCCCAAGGCCCCCTTCAGCGGAGTCCGATGATCTCCGATTGGAGCCATCGGCACGTGGTTTTCTCCCAGCCTCATAACATCGAGGAAGCGTGGAGGCTTCAGAGAGAACCTCGCTACTGGCTGCAAATCCTCAGGCGCTCCGGCAGAAGAGATGCGGAGATTGAGAAAGGCGACGCGACCTATTTGGATTTCGAGCGGCGTTACAAAGAGCATGAACCTGCGTTTCGGAGAGATTGGGGCCAGTCGCTGGGAGCGGCCGGGTCGACCGGCGTTCCCCTTTCCACGGGCAGCTGATTAGATGAAGGCGTCGGCTCCTCACGCCGAGTAAACTTGGTTGCGTTCGAACGACCAAGGCTCGGAAGAAAGGAGCCGAGCGATGCTTATTATAGGATGTGATTTTCACACACGCTATCAGC
>JBAQJX010000125.1:0-7054 GCA_049641765.1 Candidatus Acidiferrum sp. | reverse complement strand
CTACGCGATTCGCCTGCGCACCAAAAATGGGAAGCGCATCACGCTCGCGGATGAAATCGACAGCCGTCAGGAAGCGCGCTGGATCGTCTCGCAGATTGAGAGTCTTGCCGGGTTGAAAATCGACACTCATGTCGAGCCGGACCTGCGCTTCGGTCCGCCGCCACAGCCCGGCCAGGTGATCTCCACTTCCGGACAGTCTCCAGCGATACGCCTGGCTTTTCAACAATCGAAGCCGCAATCGCGTGCGGCAACGGCGATGTCTCTAGGGGTGTTTGTGCTCCTGACCGTGGGAATGTTCGCATGGCAAGCAACTCGATTCGCAAATCTTAAGTCGGCATCCGCTGCTTCGCGAGCGAACCGCGCGCGCAACGCTAGGACGGCAGCGGTACGAGCGCCCCGGCATTTTGCGGTGCCCATGACGGACGCGGACGCCGAGCGCGTGCTGGCGCTTCCCGCGCAAGATCAAGCAGAGGAATTGCTCGAACGCGCCATCGGCCACGACCAGCGAGCGCTGGAGCTTTTCGACCAGCACGTCGAGGAGTGGGTCGGACACATACACATGACGGATCACATGCGGCAGCTTGAGCGCCGTTCGGAATATTCGAGCGACCTGCGCGTGCGCTTTGCCAACGTCGACATCAACCTGACACTGGACGGCTGGCAGAAAAACGAGCAGGCCGCGGACATGCTGATCGAGCGAGCGAAGACGGACCAAAAGTACCGCGCGGCCGCCGTTTATTTTCTGGGAATGCTTGCGGGGCGCGGCGTGGCTTACGACAAAATTCATCCCGTGCTTTTGGATTACGCAAGGAACAATTCCGACGCCTATGTGCGGCAGTGGGCCGTCGAGGGGATGCGCTATCTCGGGAAGGATGAAACGCTCGACGAACTATTCGATTCCTTCACCCACGACCCATCTACGCAAGTGCGCAATCGCGCGGGATGCAACCTTTCCGATTGCGGGAATTTTACGCGCGCGCAACGCATGCGGATCGTGCCGAAATTCATCGATCTGATCTCCGACGCCAGCACCAATCCGCAAATGAAAGGCTGGTCGTATCTGGCCTTGCAAGAAATCACGAGCGCGGCGGTTCCGAGCGACCCCGTTTCCTGGAAGAATTGGTATCGCGATCACGGCACGGAAAAACTGGCGGAGTTCAAAGCGCTGGACTGGTGGCAAGTGCGCGGCGACGAATAGGGCACCTCCAGTTTTCTCCCGCCGATAAATTCGCGTAGCATTTCTTTCGAACCAAGGCCAACCAGCGATTATTTTTTCGCCACGAGAATGCGCTCGATCTGCGAAATGTGATTGATGTCGTGTCCGGCGATCATGTACGCGATGCGTTCGATACTTTCTTCGCCGCGTTCCGCGTGCCGACCAAAGTGCTTCCACTGTTGGGGAGAGAGCGACTTGTAGAGCGCGAGATTCGCATCCCGCACGGCGCGAAACTGCTCGAGGCTCTTGCGCACATCGCGCTTTGAGTAAAGCCCGGCGGCGGCCCAGGCATCCTGATCGTAAGCTTGAATGGGCGTTCCTGGAGCGCCGAGGATGGAGCGAAGGCGCCAACCGATGACGATTTCCGTGTCGGCCATGTGGGCGATGATTTCGCTCACGGACCATTTATCAGGCGCCGGGCGTTTGCGGAGCCTTGCAGCCGACGCGCTCTTCACGAGTCGACCAATTCTCGTCGCGGATGCCGACTGCGTCTTGAGCGGGTCTTTCCCTTCAATAAATTTCATGATGCGCTGCGAATATTCCTGCGGTGTTTCCTTCATGGGTTTGGTTTCCCTTTCGCTGGAACAGAGAGAGTTGGATGCAAAGAGTCCGGCGGCGATTCAGAACGTCGTGAAAAGTCTCCGCCAGCGGATCTCGCTGGGATGGAGCACGGCGTTCGCATAGGCCATGAACCGTTCGCGGACCTGGCCGGGCTCCCAGGCGTCGGGAGATGCGGCCAGCGACATATAAATGATAACGGGCGTGCCGATGATTTTGTTCCGAGGGACGCAGCCGGTGAAGCGGCTGTCGTAGGAATTTCCGCGGTTGTCGCCCATCACGAAATAGCAATCCGGTGGAACCTTATAAGGAGTATGAAAATCGTAGGGTTCCGTTGGACCGGTCGTATAGGTCTCGACGAGTTTTTGTCCGTTGATCCAAACCGAGCCATCGCGAATGTCGACCGAATCTCCCGGCAGGCCGATCACGCGCTTAATAATGTCCGAGGTTTCTTCGGGAACAAACGGCCTGAAGATGACGAGCTGGCCGCGCTTGGGATTGCGCCAGAGAGAGACGTGCCAATTCGTGAAGGGAACTCCGGCATCGTAGCCCACGCGGCTCATGATCAAGTGATCGCCGATGAGAAGAGTGTTTTCCATCGAGCCGGATGGAATCACACGGGCCTGGCCCAACGTGCCGTTGATCAAGAGAAAAAGAAGAATGACCCAGAGCCAAGCGAGGACTTCGCGCTGAACCCGCTTTGCACGCGAAAGATTTTCGTCCGACTTTTTGGCTTCTGGCTTCCCGGATTCCATGCATCACCCCGCCCACCATTGTACCGCGAGAGGACGCCGGTCCCCAGTCAGGACGCTTCCGCAGGCGTGGCGTGAGCGGCGGCTTCGCGACGCGCCATGTCCGCCTGGATGGTGCGCGAACCCATGTACAGGACAATGGCAAGGCCGACGCAGAGAACCGGAATGATGAGCATGGCTTGCTGAAGGCCGATGGCGCGGAAGGCTTCCGTCATTGCGCCAGAGCCGGCCAGCCTGGCGGCGCGCTGGGCGAGCACGTCGCTCAGTTTGCCGGTGAGCAGCGGGCCGAAGGAGCCGCCGCAGAGATACATGGCCAGAAAATAGAGCGCCATCGTGACGCCGCGCTGGTCCGGGGCGACGATGTCCTGGATCGCGGAATAAACCAAACCATAGTAAGTCGTCAGGGAAGCGTAGGTTAGAGCCAGAAAGACGATGGCCACGATCAAGGATCCTGCGGGCTCGAGAATCCCGATGAACGCAAACGGAATCGCGACGATAGACATGGCGGCGGCACAAAGCATGCGGCCTTTCTTGCGCCCACGGGCGACAGAATCACCCAAATAGCCGGCGAAGATTCCCCCGCTGACGCCGCCGGAAAGGTAGAGGATACCGGTAGCGATGTTCGAACCCGCGAGCGAAAGGCCGTGAACGCGGCTGAGAAACGCGGGCATGAACATCGCGAAGGCGTACAAATTGAAATTGAGCAGCGCGCCGGACGCGATGATCCACCAGAGCGTGGGAATACGGAGGACGCTCCACATCGAAGCGCGCGAGAGCGAGACGGAGTGCATCTCGCTGGCGCCGCGCTGCGGTTCGCGGAGGAAGAACAAGGCAGGGACGAGCAGAAGACCCGGCAACGCGGCGAAAGCCATTGCGGCACGCCATCCGTAGGCTTGCGCCAGCGGGCCACTGAAAAAATAACCGAGCGCGCCGCCAATGGGGACGCCGAGCATGAAAAGCGCGAGCACGCGCGAGCGCTTCTCCGGTGGAAAGAGATCGCCGAGCCAGCTCGTGGCGCCAGGAGCGCAGGTGGCTTCGCCGACGCCAACGCCGACGCGCGAAAAAAGCAGGAGCCTGAAGCTTCCAGCGAAGGCGGCGGAAGCGGTGAGCGCGGACCAGATAGCGACGCCCCAGGCGAGAAGTTTTTTGCGGCTGGCGGTGTCGGCGATACGGCCAAGGGGGACGCCGACAATCGCGTAAATCCAAATAAATGCGCTGCCGAGAAGGCCGATCTGCGCATCGTCGAGATGGAACTCTTTGCGCATGGGCTCGGCGAGCGCAGCAGCGACATGGCGGTCGTAGAAGTTCAGGATATTGATGGCAAAAAGAACGGCGACGGAAAACCACAGGCCTTCGTTTTTTGATTTTTGCGAGATGTTCTGGTTCGACATTTTTGATCGGGGAGCAAGCATGCTAGCACATCGAATCCCGAGGGTTTTGGAGCGAATGGGCGGGCAACGCGCAGCGGAGGGGTTGGCATCGCAATAAGTGTCGTCCGGCCAGAAAGAACGCGGCAGAGCCAGCGAATCGGCCGGGCCGCAAATGACGGGCGTGCGGACCACAGGAAAATATCCTGAGACAAACGTAGGAAACAGAGAGACCTGAGGAACGCAAAACTGTGTGCTGGAGCGAAGGAGACAGAACGTGAAAGCGATGAGAGCGGTTGGAACGGGCGAGATCGTGAAATGGGTTGCGGCAGCGCTGGGAGCGATTGCCCTTGGCGTGTGCTCAGGCGGAGCGGCGGCGCAGGATCCGGCGACGAGCGGGAAACAGGCAGGGAGCAAAGTGGCGGCCATCAACATGCGCGCGGCGATTGAAAACACCGCAGAAGGCAAGCAGGCCGCAGCGGAGCTCGAGACGCAGTTTATGGCGCGTCGAAAAGAACTCGAGGACTTGAACAAACAGATCAACGATATTCAGCAGAAGCTAAACGCCAGCGCGGGCATCGTCAGCGATGAGGAAAAAGAACGGCTGACGCTTGAAGGACAGCGGCTTTCGCGGCAGTTGGAGCGAAGACAGAACGAATATCAGGAAGATTTGAACGACGCGCAGAACGAGGCGATTTCGCGGATCAGCGGGAAAATCGCGCAGGTCGTGCAGAAGTATGCGCCGAGCAATGGATATGCGGCAGTTTTGGATGATTCCTCGCAGACCACGCCGGTCATGTACGCCTCGACGGATATTACCGAGACGATTGTGAAGTTGTATGACCAGGCTTATCCGGTGAAGAGCGCGGCGCCCGCCGACAACGCGAAACCGCAAGCGAAGACGCCGGGGAAACCGTCCGAGAAGTAGACACGATCGGCGGTTCGCGACCACGAACTTTCAGGCGATTTGCGCAAAAATAAAACGGGTCCGGGAAAATCCGGACTCGTTCGTGTTTGTGGAGTGGATGGTGAAGGGAGATTGGTCTCTCTGCGTGGAGCTGATTCGCGGTTATTTCGATTTGGCGGAGATGAGGAGATCGAGCTCGTCGAGCGAGCGGGGCCAATCTTCGCGGAGGAGGCGAGAGAGGGCGCGATCGGCGAGGAGTTTGCCGCCGGTTTGGCAGGTAGCGCAGTAATTGGTCTCGTTGGAAGCGTAGCGAATGCGCTGGACTTTAGTGCCGCAACGCGGGCAGGGAAGCTTGTAGCGGCCGTGAACAGCCATGCCGTCTCGGAAAGCGGTGACTTTTTCGGGGAATTTGCGGGCGGTTTCGGCGCGGAGGAGATCTGTCCAGCGCGTGAGGCTGGAGCGGATGGATTCGAAGAGTCGCTTGATTTCGGGGACGGAGAGTTTTTGCGTGAGGGCGATAGGAGAGAGCCTGGCTTCCCAAAGGATTTCGTCGGAGTAAGCGTTGCCGATGCCGCTGAAGAGGCGAGGGTCGGTGAGGGCGCGCTTGAGCGTGTGGTTGGCGGAGAGAAGGACGGTCGCGAACTGCTCGAGAGTGGCGTCGAGGACTTCGAGACCGCCCGGATCGAGACAGTGGAGGCCGTCTTCGCCGGAGACGACGTGAAGCGAGGCGCGCTTTTGCGAGCCGGCTTCGGTCCAGAGGAGGGAGCCGTTCGTGAAGTCGAAGGCGGCGAGGCCGCGCGGGGGAGAGATTTTGGGCCGAGCGGCTCCCGTGGCGACGGGGCGCCAGTGAAGACGCCCAGCAATCATAAGATGAAGGACAAGCCAGAGATCGGATTCGAGGCCGATGCAGATGCGCTTGCCGAGGCGGCGAAGTTGAAGCACTTTCTTGCCGGCGGCGTCGGACAAGGAAGGGTTGGCGGTGCGGAGGAGAAAAGGACTGACGATGCGGCTGGCTTCAAGAGTTTGGCCGAGGATGCGAGCCGTGAGGGCTTCGATGTAAACGGTGATGTCGGGGAGTTCCGGCATGTGGTTTCCAGTTGTGGCGCTCCGGCAATGGCGGGGAACATCGTACGACGGAACGCGCAATCCGGAGCGAACGCAGCGCTAAAGGAATGGTGATCCGAACGGAGGAACACAATAGATTGTGGAGAGCCAAAGGGGAATTTTGAAAACTGGCCGTGCGGACAGGCGAAACTTTTTCGTAGGAATTGGATGAGCGGATTGTATATACAAAAATAGTTCGAAAATACTCTTGACAGAAAATGGCCACTCGCACGATACTCCTCGGCGCGCCAGTTTCTGTCTTCCCCCAGTTGGACGTTCCGACGTTCCTTCCACTATCCGCACGCCGGGCAAAGTCAGCGAGGAGTACCGGTGTCTGTACAAACTACTGAAAAAGAAACCATGAATTCATTGGAAATGGATAGGGAAGTCATTCGCTGTAAGACATGTGGTCTCGTCCAATACCGGACGCGCACGGGAAACTGCCGCCGATGTGTGCGCGCCTTGCCTCAGCGTTTGGAGTTCCTGATTCCTCCACCGGCACCTCCGGAGGAAGCAGCCGCTGAACCTACATCCGAAAAGTTCGCCAACCAAGAGACGGTCGAGAATATCGGCCAGCGGATTCGCCAATTGCGCGAATCGCGCGCGATGACCCAGAGCCAGCTGCAATCGCGCTCGAAGGTGTCGCGGTCTTATTTGTCGCGCATCGAGAGCGGGCAGATGACGCCAAGCCTCGGCACGCTCGAGAAGATTTCCGAAGCGCTGAACGTGGGCTTGAACCGGTTCTTTATCCCGGAATCCGACGGCGAGGCGCTGCTCGAGGATCCGTTCATCCAGGGATTGCGGCCGTTCCTGCGCCAATTGGATTGGGAACAGTGGCAGTCCATTCTGAAGAGGCTGCAGGCGATCAGCGACCACGTCCATGCAGCGCCCGTTAATCTCCGCCCTATCGGTAATCCGGCGCGCTTGCCGCAGCCTGCGCCGGCGAATGGAAACGGTCACAACGGACATATCGGGACCGGCCATTCGAATGGGCATGCGTTGACGCATTCCCATGGTCAGCCGCAGGGTTATGTGCTGCGGCGGCCGGGAACGGGGCCAGTGTTTCAACGGCCTGTGGCACGGTAGTTTGTAACAAGCTAAGTTTTTGTTTCGAGAGCAGGGCACAAATCAGCGCGGCGTGTCTGTAATA
>JBAQJX010000123.1:0-13903 GCA_049641765.1 Candidatus Acidiferrum sp. | reverse complement strand
AGCGCCAGCAGCAAGAAAACAATTGCCATCGGCAACAGCAAGCTGAGCCCGTTGTTCCACGACTTCATCCACCTGCGGCCCTTGTCTTGCTCGTTCAGGAACCAGCTACGCGCCGTCTCGGTCCATGCGCGCGTATTGCGCTGCATGTTTTGCGCGAGCAAAATTTGATGATTGAAATCGTAGTTGATGACCCATTCGTTCCAGGTCAGCTCGAACCAATCCATGTATTGCCCGAGCCGCGAGAAAAATCCTCCCGCATCTTCGAGTCCCGGCGGCGTCGGATCAAACGTCATCCATCCCGTCCCAGGAAAATAAACTTCCACCCAACTATGCGCGTCGCTGGCCCTCACGATGTAGTCGCCGGCGAGGTCGTTGTATTCGCCCGGCAAAAAACCGTTCACTTCCCGCGTCGGAATTCCCAGCGTGCGTAGCATAATGGCCATCGCCGATGCAAAATATTCGCAATGTCCCGCACGTGTCTCGAAAAGGAAATGAGCCAGCGGGTCGTCGCCGGGCTTCCCCGTGAGATTCAGAGTGTACGCAAAGTGCGAGCGCAAATAATTTTCAATCGCGACAGTCTTATCGAACGGATTGCGCGCGTGCTCCGTGATTTGCTTCGCCAATTCGGGAATTCGCGGATCGAGTTCGGGAAGCTGCAAATACGCATCGCGAATCTCCTCCGGGTAGTCTGTCGTGGCTGTGCGCAGGCTGGAGGCGTGCATCGCGGGCAGCACCGAATACCCCTCGTAAAGCAGCGTGCTGAAATTGTGGAAAGGATTGAAGAGAGAACCGGTGTCATCGCGAACGATGTAGCTGTGGCGCGCCCCTGAGTCCTGATTCGAACCTTCTCCAGAGAGATTCCCTCGTAAGGAAATCGCGTTCGCCGGTGCGAAGATCGTGTCCGTCGCCACCGGCTGCAGGAGAATCGTGTAGCGCAAAGTGATGGCCGAGCGGTCCTGCTCGATGGGTCGATCTTGTAAATCGATCCAGCCGTTAGAGCCCGCCGGAATGGTGATGTCCGCGCGCTCGGGCGAGAACCAGCGTTTCCCGTCGAACGTCGAGAGCGCGATGCCGCGCCAGCGCAACGCGGGATACCCCACGGGTTTGCCCGTGCGGACGCGCATAACCACCTGCGAATTTTTCTTGATCTCCCCGATTTGCCCGAGCTCGACGTCGTCCGTGAAGCCGGACATCAGCGTCGGCTGCAAGCTCGTTCGGCCCAGGTAGCCTGCGCTGAAGCGTGGGAAAAAGAAAAACAGGGCGCCGCCCATCGCGATTGCGCCGAAAGCCACCGTGAGCGCCGCGAGAATCAGCGCGCGCGTCAGCCGAAGCTCCTGCTGAGGCTGCGCTTCCATGTCCGGGCCGATTGTGCCCTTCGAGCCTCGCCGCATTTCGAGCCCGACAAACGTCGCCACCCCAAACAACAGAAACATGAAGAAGAGTCCGAGGAACGTCGTGTCGATGGTGAGCACCGCGGACGCCAGAATTCCCGCGAACGAAAGCATCGTCAGGAACAGCGCGTCGCGATCCGTCGTGGCGCTGTACAAGCGGATAAGCATCACAAAAAGTAGAAAATGAACGGCGCCAAGAAGCGCGGCATATAGCGCTGGATTCGATGAGGTCGCAACAAAGGCGCGCGAAAGAAACAGAACGTCCACCGGGAAAACCAGAAGATAGGCAACCACCAGCCGGGTGGCGAGCACGTGCGGTATCTCAGCGGGACGCCGGCGCCACCAGCGGATTCCTTTATAAATGACCGCCGTCGGCGCAATGATCATCGTCAGCAGGTCGAGCTTTCCCGTGCTGACGAGGCTGGCGACCGAAGTCGTCATGAGAAGAAACAGGGAGGTGCGGAAGAATCGCTCGGCGGGGAGCGCGGAGACACTCGTTGCTGACGCGGAAGCGGCCATAAGGGGACGTTTTATCGTAGCATCCCGGCAGCGGCTTGCGCCTGCGCCCACGCGAAGCCGTTCCGTATCGTTTAACGCGCGCGTGTTTTTCTTGGAGTGGGAGGCGATCCAGAGAGTGCGGCTCGCGCAATTTTGCGCGTCAGATTCGAAACCGGCAGTTTGGCGAAGTCCTCAAGCGCAATCTTCTTCGCGCCCCGAATGCGGGGAAGTGTTGCGAGGGCAACGCGAAACGGAAAAACGGTCACGCTGCGGTAGGTCACCGCATGGCGTACTTGCTCGAGAGGATCGAGCCGAAACGAGCCATTCCTCCCAGGGACGAAATCCGCAAGAAATTCTCGAAGTTCAGCGTCTGCATTCTTCCGCACCGCCACCGTCGGAAAATGCCACATCCGGGAGACGAGCGTTGCGACGTCGTCCGCGGCTGGCCTGTTCTCTGTCTTGGCCCGCGGCGGCGGCAAAAGGAGCGTTACTCCTTTTGCCGTGGCAAGCACGGCGACAGCCAGCACAACTTGCACAGGCTCTCGTTTTTTGCGCCGCTCGGGAAAGGACTCGGGCTCGCCCAATTGGCGCGCGCGGCAAAATTTAGCAACGGGACAGAGTAGGCACTGCGGTGCGCGCGGCGTGCAGACCGTCGCGCCAAGCTCCATCATGGCCTGGTTCCAATCTCCCGGTGAATTCGGTTCGAGCAGATACTCGGCAGACTCTTGCAAAGCTTGCCAGCGCCGTGATTCACGCAGATCGCCGTGAACCGCGCCCAGCCGCGCAAGGACTCGCGCCACATTGCCGTCCAGCACGGCTCGTTTTTCTCCGAGTGCGATGCTCCGAATCGCGGCCGCACTGTACTGGCCGATGCCGGGCAGAGCGAGCACAGCGTCTTCGTCACGGGGAAAAACTCCCCCGTGCCGCGTTACGATCTGCTGCGCGGCTTTCTGCAGATTCCGCGCACGGCTGTAGTAACCAAGCCCAGACCAGAGCCGTAGCACATCCTCTTGCGGCGCTTCCGCAAGCGCTTTCACATCCGGGAATCTTGCCAGGAATCGCTCGTAATAAGGGATGACTGCGGCGACGCGCGTCTGCTGTAGCATGATCTCCGAGACCCAGATGCGATACGAATCCTTCGTCCGCCGCCATGGCAGATCACGTTGAAATTGACGAAACCAATCGAGCAGTTGCGTTCGGAGAGAAGCGAGCTCACGGCCATTCAACATGGGAGCGCAGATTCTCCCACAAAATCGAATTTGAAATCTCCTTCGAGATGGAAGACATTCTTCCTCACCCGGCAAAGTGTCCGGCAGCGGACAACTAATCCCATTTTCGAACGCAGCGCCATAAGCCAAGCGCTTCAATCATCCCAAGTCGCTAGAAACAGGCCAGTTGCATGCACTATTCTGGGTGATGTATTGCTCGGACATCTTGCTGGCCCAAGAATCAAGAATATGCCCGGCCACTGACTCGGGAGGATTCATGAGAGACCTGATCCAGGATCTGAAATACGCCAGCCGGATGCTCTTCAAATCCTGGGGTATCACGGCCATCGCGGTGGCGACGCTTGCGCTGGGCATTGGTGCGAATACCGCAATCTTCTCCGTCGTCAACACCGTCCTGCTTCGTCCCCTGCCGTTCCAGCACTCCGACCGCATCGTCTACATCCTCGAAAAACTTCCCGGCTTCAGTATGAACATTCCGATGAACGCCACGGACTTCAATGCCTTCTGCGAGCGCCAGCAAGCGTTCGAGCAGCTCGGCATCTACAGCAACCGGCATTTTGACCTTTCCGGCGACGGAAATCCCGAGCGTGTGATGGGAGCGCGCGCGTCCGCTTCTGTTTTTCCGCTGCTTGGTATCGCGCCTATGCTTGGCCGCACCTACACCCAAGAGGAAGACCATCCGGGGCATGACGTTGTCGTGCTCAGTTACGGCCTTTGGCAGCGCCGGTTTGGCGCAGATTACAGCATCGTGGGCAAGACCATTCAGATGGATCGAATGCCTTACACGGTTATCGGAGTAATGCCGAAGTCGTTCGAGTTTCCCCTTCGCGGGGAAGCCTGGAGCAACCAGCCGGCGGACTTGTGGGTGCCGATGGCATTCACTAAGAAGGAGCTCGAAGGCTGGGGCAACATGTATAACGATAACGTCGTCGCTCGCCTCAAGCCTGGTGTGACCGTGGCCCAGGCTCAGAGCGATGCTTCTCGCGCCATCTCGCAAGTCGAAGCGCTGTACCCCACCGCGATTATCGCTTTTTTTAAAGGAGCGCACGTCGGACTCGTCGTCGCGCCGTACAGCGAGATTGTGACCGGCGATGTGCGCTTGCCGCTCCTCTTGTTGCTCGTCGCCGTCGGCATCGTCCTGTTGATTGCTTGCGCCAACGTGGCAAACCTGCTCCTGGCGCGTTCGACGGCGAGGCAAAAAGAGATTGCCGTGCGCTCGGCCATGGGCGCGAACGGTTGGCGGCTTGCTCGCCAGATGATCACGGAAAGAACGCTGCTTGGTTTGGTCTCCGGCGTGGTCGCCGTGTTCATCGGGGGCTGGGGTTTGGAGCTGATTTTGTCGCTCGCTCCCGCCGGCCTGCCGCGAATGGGGGAGGTCCGGATCGATTGGCACGTTCTCGTCTTCGCTCTGGTGCTCTCGTTGGCCACGGCAGTTCTGTTTGGCATCACCCCCGCGATTGAAGCCAGCCGCACCGACCCGCAGGAAGCTCTCAAAGAAGGCGGCAGAGGCGGAGGACCTTCGCGCGGAAGGCGCAAGCTGCAGAGCCTGCTCATCGTTTCGCAAACCGCGCTTGCCGTGATGCTTCTCATTGGCGCCGGCCTCTTGATGCGCAGCTTCAGCGTTCTGCTAAAGACCGATCCCGGCTTCACGCCTCAGCACGTCGTCACAGCAACGATTGCCTTGCCTCTGAGCGCGTACTCGAAAGGAGACGCGGTGCGAGGTTTCTGGAAAGATCTGCTCGCAAGGTCCGAGGCTCTTCCGGGCGTGAGGGCCGTTGGATTCTCGACCGATCTGCCGCTGAATGCCGAAGAAAGAGACGCCGTAAGGATCGAAGGCGAGGAGGGTTCAAAGAACAATCTGCCAAACGTTGCGCAGAGTTGGATCATGGGCGACTACTTTGGCGCCATGGGCATCACGCTGAAACGCGGGCGATATTTTTCGGACGCCGAACTTCTAGGCTCGTCCAAAGCCGTCATCATCAGCGAGAAGGCCGCCCGCACGTACTGGCCCGGACAAGATCCCATTGGCAAGCGGATGTCCTACATGAGCGACGACTGGCGCATGGTCATCGGCGTGGTCGACGATGTGAAGGATGGCTCAATCAAGTCGCCCGCTTCTCCGCACGCGTATACGCCGTATCTGGCGGAAACCAGCGCGCTCCTCGAAGCGCCGGAATTTGACGAACTGCGCACGCTCCACTTGGCACTTCGCACCGCGGTTGATCCCGCGCTTACCTTTGCCTCCGTGCGTTCGACGGTCTCCACCATCGATCCGGAAATTGCGGTCGACCATTTGCAAACCATGGACACCATGGTCAGCGATTCGGTCGCGCCCGAACGCTTTAATCTTGCGTTGGTGGTGCTGTTTGCCATCCTGGCGATTTTCCTGGCGGCGGTGGGCGTCTACGGCGTGCTTTCCTATTCCATCAGCCAGCGCACGCGCGAGTTTGGAGTGCGCATCGCCCTGGGCGCGCAGCCCGGACGCGTCTTGAGCATGGCCATCTCGGAAGGAATGAAGTTGGCGCTCCTGGGCATCCTCATCGGATTGGTCTGCGGTTTCGTGATGACGCGCTTGATGTCCAGCCTCTTGTTCGGAGTGACCGCGCGAGATCCAATTACTTTTGTTGCTGTCGGCGTTCTCGTTGTGCTTGTCTCGCTGACGGCGTGCTACATCCCCGCGCGCCGCGCGATGCGCGTGGATCCCATCGTGGCGCTGCGCTACGAATAGAAATTGGCAGGGAGTGGCGCCGGCTCAGGTAATTAAATCTTCGAGAAAGATCACCCAGGACTGATTCCAGATGTTCGCCGGAATCGCGCCTCGGGATTCGCTCGTGACGATGACACGAAAGATTTCCGGCGCGCCCGCCAGATCGGAAAGCAACGCGCGCTTTGGGTCGGGCGGGCAAGGCTTGGCGGTCGCGAGATTCCGCAAAATATCGAAAATCACTTCATCCGCTTCGACCAGCGGAGTCTGAAAGCCGGCCGTACGAAATTGCAGCATGGCATTGCGTTCGTAGAAGTGCCAGGCCAGAGCGGCGCAGAGGGTCACGGCGCGTTCGAAGCGGGTATCGGCCGCGTCGGCGGCGACGGTGCCTGGCATGTGCGGATCCAGCACGAGAATGACGCGGCAGTCGTCTTCCTGAGTGAACTCGCGAACCATCAGCGAGCCCAGGCGCGCGGAAGCCTTCCAGTGAACGTGACGAGAACTGTCTCGCGGCTGATAGTCGCGCAACGCGTATAAATCCTGTCCGCGGCCTTTCATCAGGCTTTCGAGCGCTCCCTGCATTCCGGGAAGGACCTCGAAGAAATCTCCCGTTGGCTCGACTGACGGATACACGAGCGCCTCGGACTGAAGATCGAGTCGGCGTGCCTTCTGCAAGAAACCAAACGGAAACCGCGTGACGATGCGAAACGCTTCCTGGCGATAGATGCCGCGACGCAGAAATGTCATGGGCACGTTCTGCTGCAGGCGTTCGTGCTTCGGGATGTAAGGGAAATAGACTGGCGTTTCGAGCATGGCCGAGCCGGATGCGTTCTTTCCGCGAACTGCCTCGACGCGAAGAGAAAACGACGGCAGAGTTAGCTTCTCGTTGTGTAGCTCGACCAGGGCACGCACGGGCTGGCCGGCGAAAATGTGCTCGGGCAGTTGCAGCTTCATTTCAAGGCCGGAAAGTGTGATGGAAGAAAGAATGCCGGACATCAGAATGATGGCGATCAAGCTTGCGAGAATCAGGAAGAGTAGGTTGTTGCCGGTGTTCAGCGCGGCGATGGCCACCAGGAAAATTCCGAGGATATAGATCCATCCCTCGCGCGTAACGCGATACTCCATTTTGTAGCCGATCCAGCGAAGCGGGGTGCGCTTGGCGAGAACGGGAACCAGTGTAATGGCAACCCACGCGGCCAGACCCAGCGCGCCGAGGCCGGACGCGGTCGCAAGAGCCACGTGGCCCATCTCGCCGGCCGCGCCCGAATAGAGCGCGAGAAGCAGAGCGACGGCGAGAGCCGCCATCGAGACGAAGAACGCGCGGACGGCGGAGCGGTCGGCCTTAGCCCAGAGTTGCGTGGCTGTCGAAGATAGATTCACAGAGGTACGCGAACAGAGTCGACAATCTCCCGAAGAACGGATTCCGTCGATTCCGATTTTCTTTGGAGCGAGGCGTGGCGCGAACTGGCGACGACGCGATGCCCAAACACAGCGACGGCGAGCTGCTTGAAGTCGTCCGGCAGGCAGTAGTCGCGGCCATCGAGAAATGCGCGGGCTTGCGCAGCGCGTTGGAGCATAAGCGTTCCGCGCGGGCTTACGCCGAGAGCAAGCTGTTCGGTTTTGCGCGTGCGGTTTACGATTTCGAGCGCGTAGTCGTGAAGGCTTGAATCAACTTTCACTTGGACCACGGCTTCCTGCATTTCGAGAACATCGCTGACGTCCGCGACCGGCTCGAGCGCCGCGAGCGAATCGTCGCGAATATGTTTGCGAAGGATTTCGCGCTCGGTCTCGTGTGACGGATAACCCATTTTGATGCGCATCAGAAAGCGGTCGAGCTGCGATTCGGGAAGCGGATAGGTGCCGTGATGCTCGACGGGATTTTGCGTGGCGATGACGAGAAACGGATGCGGCAACTGCAGCGTTTTGCCGTCCACCGTAACCTGAGCTTCGTTCATTGCTTCGAGCAGGGCGGATTGCGTGCGCGGCGTGGTGCGGTTGATTTCGTCGGCGAGAACGACGTTGGCGAAAATCGGGCCGGAGCGGAACTCGAACTCGCGCGATTCGGGATTGTAGACGCTGACGCCGAGGACGTCGCTCGGCAGAAGGTCCGAAGTGAATTGAATGCGTTGGAACGAACAATGGAACGACTTCGCGAGAGCCTGCGCCAGCGTGGTCTTGCCGACGCCGGGAACGTCTTCGATGAGCAGGTGGCCGCGCGCGAGCAGGGTGATCAGCGCAAGCTGGATCGCCTCTTCCTTGCCGTAAATCGCGCGTGCGATGGAGCGCTGGAGCTGCGAGACGATTTGAGATGGGGCCGTGGACATCGGTTGAAAACCCAAGTTCTTCCTGTTACAAATAGATGACGCTACGGAGCGTCGCGGTAGCTTCGTTTCAGGGCGACTAGCTCAGTTGGTTAGAGCGCTCCCCTCACACGGGAGAGGTCAAAGGTTCAAGTCCTTTGTCGCCCACCATTTTTTGCGTTTGCGCCTGAAGACATTCTATCGAAAATTTCCAATGTCCGCCTTCCTACGTACGATTGAGTTTCTATGTTTGAGCCTCTGGCTCGGGAGCGACGTGTTCTTGAGTTTTGTGGTCGCGCCCGGGGCGTTTGGCGTGCTGGCCAGCCGGGACCAGGCAGGAGCCATGGTTGGGTACACGCTGACGCGCATGCACCTGGGCGGAATTGCGCTTGGCGTTGTGTTTCTTCTGGTACGGCTAGCGAGGACAAGGAGCTTCGGCAACTTGGCGAGCCCGGCGGCGTTGTGCATCCTGCTGATGATTGTCCTCACAGCGATTTCGCAGATTACCGTGACCGCAAGAATGGCGGCCTTGCGCGTCCAAATGGGCTCCATTCAGGCAACCTCGGCGGACAACCCTCTGCTAGCCGAATTCGGTCGATTGCACGGGATTTCCGTAGCCCTCGAGAGCGGCGTGCTGCTCGCCGGCATCGCGGCCCTATACCTCATGGTGCGCGAACTGACCGGCGCCCACTGACCCTCCTTTTGTTTTTGTAACTGCTGATTCTAAAAGACTTATACTTGCTCTAAGTCCTGCTCGCTGAAGCCCGGCGCTACCCTTAACCATCACCCTTTCGTTTTGATTTCGGTTTGGTAGAGCTTGCGGGACGAGCTTTGGAGCGGCGAACTTTTGCCGGACGGATTTTGCGCATGGCGGCATTGCCCGCGCGATGGCAGGCGCGCCACATGTACCACGATGCGACGGTGCGATAGGGACGCCAGCGTTCGCCGAAGGCCAGCAGCTCCTTTGGCTTGGGCTTGTGCTTTTTGCCGTAAGTAATAGACCAGCCTTTTTGTACGCCCAGGTCGTGGATGGGCAGCACGTCGGGCCGGCCCAGGCGAAAGATCAAAAACATTTCAACGGTCCACGCTCCTATCCCTCGAACGGAAGTCAGGCGTTTGACGAGTTCGTCGTCGGAGAATTTGTGCGCGTCATCGAGCGTGGGAACGACTCCCGAAATGGTTTTTGAGGCGAGGTCTTTGACCGCAAGAATTTTCGCTCCCGAAAGACCGGCTTTGCGAAGAGCGGGCTTGCGAATTTTCAGCATTTGCTCGGGAGTAGGAGGTCGGCCATTCGAACCGAGAGCGACGATACGCGCGAAGATCGTTGCGGCGGCTTTGCCTGAGATGGATTGGTGCGTGATGGCTTCGAGCAACGCTTCGTAGGGGCTTTGCAGATGGTCGGAGTCCATCTGGAAAGGCTGTGTCTCGGCGATGAGGAATTTTATTCTTTCGTCGCGGGACGAGAGGTGTTCGATAGCTTCCGCAAGATCAAATTGCGGAGACGGCGCTGCAACAGTCACATGGACTCCAATCCGGAAACGGGGCCAACAGATTATCAAACTTTGGGGAAGAAACGGTTCCAGACCGCCGTGAGTTAAGCCGCAGTGATGGCTTGGCCATAGGAAAACCGCTGTGGATTCGATATGCTCTTGCCGGATTTGATTTGGAACTTTCTGCGCGAACGGCAAGGCGGCTGCCAAGTTCAGTCGTTCTGCTGAGTCGACGGATTCTTGCGCCAGCGCAGGGAACACTTCGATGAGGGGAGTTGAAGAAATGAATTTTGAGATTCGCAGGGGATGGTCTGTCATCACGCGCGGCGCGTCGAGCGTCGTCGCTATTGGAAAATGGATCGCGCTTGCCGCTGTTTTCTTCGTGGCGGCTTGCAGCGCATCCGCGCAAAACGGCGCGATTTCCGTGACGGTGGACGCGACGCAGACGCCGATGAAGATTATCCGCACGCAGGAAACGATTCCGGTGAAGCCGGGGCCGCTGACGCTTTACTACCCGAAATGGATTCCGGGCGAGCACGGGCCGGACGGCCCGATCGCCAACGTCACCGGGCTGAAGTTTACGGCAAACGGAACGACGATTCCCTGGCAGCGCGATCTTTCGGACGTATTCACATTCCACGTCGAAGTTCCGGCGGGCGCCAGTGAACTGCACTTGGCGTTTGATTATCTCGAGCCGAGCGGCGGTGGCGGATTCGCGACCTCGGCGATGTCGGCCACCGACAAACTCATCGTGATCGAATGGAACCAGAACGTGCTCTATCCCGCGGGCAGGCCGGCGAATGAAATCCAGTTTCATCCCAAACTCGTGCTGCCGGAAGGATGGAAATTCGGAACGCCTCAACACGTGGAGAGCCAATCGGGAAATGAGATTTCGTTCGCGCCGCTTTCCCTCGAGCGACTCGTGGATTCGCCGGTGATTGCGGGCCAGTATTACCGCGCCATTGATTTGACGCCGCCGGGCGAACCGATCCACCACGAGATCGACCTCGTGGCGGACAGCGAAGAGGCGCTCGACATGAGTCCGGCAGTTCAGAAGGAGATGACGAACCTGGTCGCGGAAGCCGGTAAACTTTTCGGTTCTCGCCATTACCACGAATACCATTTTCTGCTCACCCTCAGCGATCACGTGGCGCACTTTGGTCTGGAACACAATGAGTGCAATGACAGCCGCTTGCCGGAACGAATCCTGATCGGGCCGAACGCCGGTCTGGCGATGGGCGAACTGCTCGCGCATGAGTACGCGCATTCGTGGAGCGGCAAATTCCGGCGGCCCGCGGACCTGGCAACTCCCGAGTATGAAACGCCAATGCGCGACGACTTGCTTTGGGATTATGAGGGCTTCACGGAGTTTGCCGGGCCGCTTCTGGCCGCTCGCAGCGGCTTGTGGACCGCCCAGGACTACCGCAACAATCTTGCGAATATCTCGGCCGAACTCGGCGAAGGCCGGCCGGGAAGAACGTGGCGTCCTCTGCTCGATACGGCGGTGGCCGTGGCCGGCGGCGGATTCGCGCGCGGATGGACGAATTGGCGCCGCGGCACGGATTACTATGATGAAGGCGACTTGCTGTGGCTTGAAGTGGCCACGATGATCCATGACCAAACGCACGGGCAAAAAAGCATCGACGACTTCGCCCACGCTTTTTACGGCGGACCGAACAACGGTCCGGAGGTCAAGCCATATACGTTCGAGGATATCGTTCGCGAGCTGAATGCGATTGCGCCTTACGACTGGGCAAAGTTTTTGCACGAGCGGTTGAACTCGACGTCGCCGAATCCTCCTGTCGGCGGAATTGAAAACGGCGGCTGGAAATTCCTTTTCAATGACGAGGCGCCCAAAGGTGAAACGCACCACGGCAATGTAGGAGATACGTACACGATTGGTTTGCACTTGGGCGATGACGGCACAGTCATCGACTCGATCGTCGGGAGCGCTGCTTTCAAGGCGGGAGTCACCTCGGGGATGAAAGTCGTCGGCGTGAACGGCCGCCTTTACGACCACGATCTTCTGACCGATGCGATTGCCGCATCGAAGGAGAACGCTGGGCCCATCACGTTGCTGGTGGTGATCGACGGCTATTACAAGACGTGCACAGTGGACTACCACGGCGGGAAGCGCTATCCGCATCTCGTGCGCGACGAAAGCAAGCCGAATTATCTGGACGAACTGGCCGCCGCGCATGTAACGGGCCAGTAGGGCCCCGCGACCTATCGCAAATTTATTTTCTGCGTGGCATGGTGGCTGCCTCCCGGAGCTCAACGAGAGTCGAAGTGTCCGAGCCATGCCGGCTCATTAAGAACAATTAGCCAGTGGTGTGGGCCGCAAAGAAATTCACGAGGAGACGGACTCAGTCTGCCGCGACGGATGTTTGAGGGAGAGGGATTTTTTTGTAGCGTGGCGGGCGCGGAGAAGGATGGTCGCGAAAATAATGAGGGCGCAGACTTCGACGAAAACTTTTCCCCCGTCGAGCCAGTCGATGGCAGCGCCTTTTAGGTCGGGATCGGTGAAGAGAGAGTGCCAGAACAAGGCGACGGCGCCGAGGTAGACCGCGAAGTGGAACGCTTTCCATGTGCGGCGGCCGAGCTGAATCCGGAAATAAGACGTGACGACCATGACGGCGACGATGTAAAGAGCGATGGCGCCGACAGTGTTTTCGAGAGGCTGCTGCGGCGAGTGGACGGGATAGAGGAGATCAATGACGCGAAAGTGCGGCGATTTGTTGAAGAGAAGAACGATCGGGTGAACGATGGTGAAGAAAAGCGCGACGTAGCCGGTCCAATTGTGGAGACGGAAATAGTTGAAGCGGCGATGAGGCCAGGAGCGGACCGGGCTGTAACGAAAGGCCATAAGGACGCCGAGAAGCATGTTGATAGTGACGGCGCCGACGGCGATAAGCCCGAGATAGGCCGAGAGATCTAAGAGTGTGATGTCCATCGAAAGTTTGTGCGCGCAACACCCTCGCGCAAGTCGTCCATTATCCAGTCAAAATCCTGTTTTCGCGTACCGAAATTACCCGCCAGACACTGAAAGATGAGACTGTTCGAGTTGCGCGAGAGTTTCAAAAAAATAAGTCGTAGGGGCACGATATATCGTGCCCCTGCAAGCGCAGCAAGGACGGTGTGCTAGGATTGTGAGTTTCGATTTATCGAAAAGAGGCAGTAGGGGAAGGAAGAGACTTGCAGACAGGAATCATCGGACTACCACAGGTTGGAAAGACGACGCTGTTTCGTATCTTGACGAAGGCGAATGTCGAGGGAAAGGGCGGCGGGTCAACGACGCATGTCGGCGTCGCGAAAGTGCCGGAGCCGCGGCTGCTGGATCTGGCCAAGCTTTATAACCCGAAAAAGATTACGTATGCGACGGTGCAGTACGTGGACCTCGGCGGGATGCAGAAAGAAAAGAACCGCGATGCGCTCGCGCCGCTGCGTGAGGTGGACACCATCGCCCACGTCATTCGCGTGTTTGATGATCCTTCGGTGCCGCATTCGGAAGGGAGCATCGATCCTCTGCGAGATGCGACGAATCTCGAGTTGGAGCTGATTCTTTCCGATCACGACCAGATCTTGCGACGTCTCGAACGGCTCGAGAAGGACCTGAAGAAGAAAAGCGATCCGCTATTGCTGGCGGAAAAAGCCGTATTGGATAAGTGCAAGGCGCACCTGGAGTCGGAGAAGCCCTTGCGCGAGTTGGAATTGACGGCGGAAGAGCGGAAACCGATTGGCGGATTTTTATTTTTGTCGGCGCGGCCGGTGTTGTACGTGCTGAATTTAGGGGATGACGAAGCGGACAAGCTGGACACGGCTGTGGAACGGCACAAACTGACTTCGCTTGCGGGACGGCCTAATTCGGCGGTGGTCGCGATTTGCGGGCGGCTCGAAGCGGAGCTCGCGGAGATGGACGAAAAAGAAGCGGGGGAGTTACTGGCGTCTTATGGATTGAAGGAGCCGGGGCTGAACCGGTTGATTCGCGCGACGTACGACTTGATGGGGCTGATTCAGTTTTTTACGGCGGGCGAGCCGGAAGTGCGAGCGTGGACGATTCGCAAAGGCTCGACCGCGCAGAAGGCAGCGGGTGCGATTCACAGCGACATCGAGCGGGGATTCATTCGCGCGGAAGTGGTGAAGTGGAGCGATCTACTGGCGGCGGGCAGCATCGCCGCAGCGCGGGAGAAAGCCCAAGTGCGGCTCGAAGGCAAAGAATACATCGTGCAAGAAGGCGACGTGATTTTGTTCAGGCACAGTGGATAAGAAGAAATGAAGCTAGGAACTAGCG
>JBAQJX010000119.1:0-5646 GCA_049641765.1 Candidatus Acidiferrum sp. | reverse complement strand
CGCTATCGTCCGCATCGCCGCGTCTCTCTCAATTTCGGCGGACGCGCCGAGGATAACGCCTATTTCGGCACTCGGGTTGTCCCGCGAGCGGGAGCATCTTTTCTCGCTCGCTACGGCGGTGGCTTTTGGGGCGAATCGCTGCTCCGCGTTTTCTACGGCGAGGGCATTAAGGAGCCGCGTTTCGATCAGATCTTTGGCGACAACTTCGGCGACTTCGGCAACCCGTCTCTCAAGCCGGAAGCAAGCAAGACTTGGACCGCTGGCCTCCAGCAAAAACTTCTCAACAATCGAATCCTCATCTCCGCCGAATATTTTTACAGCCGCTTCTACAACATCGTCAGCTTTGAGGAATGCACGCAATTTAACAACTTCTGTAATATGACCATTCCAGGTCTCATGCAGGACTACGGCTATTATTTCAACACCGATCTCGCTCGCGCTCGCGGCCTCAATTTCACAGGCGAGACCCGCTTCACGCGCTGGCTCAACTTGGCCGGCAATTACACTTACGATGACAGCCGCGTGCTGGCCTCCCCCAACGCCTTCGATCCCACCGAGCTTCCCGGAAATCACTTGGCTAGACGCCCCGTCAATTCCGGCTCGCTTACCCTAAACGCCGCTTTTCGCCGCTTCGGCGTAACCGTTGGCGGCTATTTCACCGGTGTCCGCACCGACTCCGATTTTCTCGGTCTCGGCTTAACAAGAAATCCCGGCTACGCCCGCTTTGATCTCTCCACACACTACGATGTCGGACACGGCGTCGCTTTCACCGTTCGCGCCGCCAATCTTTTCGACAAGCAATATCAGGACGCTCTCGGTTATCCCGCGCTCGGCCGCGATGTCCGCGCCGGCGTGCGCTACACCTTCAGCGGCCGCAACTAATCAGCCATGGACCGCGCGGAACCCATTCTCTTCTGTTGGAGCGGCGGCAAGGACAGCGCCATGGCTCTCCACGCCCTGCTCCAGCAGAAGGACGTCCGCGTCGTCGCGCTTCTCACCACCGTCACCGAAGGTTACGAGCGCATCAGCATGCACGGCGTTCGCCGCGAGCTTCTCGAACGGCAGGCTCAATCCATCGGCCTGCCGCTCCACGAAGTCCGCATTCCGCCGCAATGTGTCAATCCCATTTACGAAGCTCGGATGGAAGAGGCGCTTCGCGCGCATTTCGAACAAGGTGTTCGCAAAGTCGCTTTCGGCGACATTTTTCTCGAAGACCTTCGCGCCTATCGAGAAAAGAATCTCGCGCGCATCGGCATGACCGCCCTTTTCCCCATCTGGAAGCGCGATACGCGCGAGCTTGCCCGCTTTTTCGTCGCCAATCGCTTTCGCGCGGTCGCCGTCTGCGTCGATCCCAAAATCCTCCCTGCCTCTTTCGCTGGCCGCGACCTGGACGAATCGTTCTTCCGCGATCTTCCCTCTCACGCCGACCCCTGCGGAGAAAACGGTGAGTTCCACACGTTCGTCTTCGATGGCCCTATTTTCCAATCTCCCATTCCCGTCCGCACAGGAGAGGTCGTCCACCGCGATGGTTTTGTTTTTTGCGATTTACTGCCTAAAATAGAGGAGGTAACACCATGAACACCGAAATCTCTCCCAAGGAAAATCTGCTGTATCGCACGCTCCTTGTGGCCGCCGTCATTGTTCTCGCCGCGGCATTGCGCATCGCTCCGCACCCGTGGAATTTTGCTCCTATCGGCGCGATGGCTCTTTTTTCCGGCGCCATGGTTCGCAGCCGCCGTTTCGCGTTTCTTTTTCCTCTCCTCGCTCTTTTCGCCGGTGACGTCTTCATTGGCTTTCACAAGCTGATGCCCGTCGTCTACGCCAGCTTTCTTGTCAGCGTGGCCATTGGCTTCTGGTTGCGCGAACGCCGCAGCGTCGCCCGCGTCGGCGCCGCCACTCTCTTCGGAGCTATCCAGTTTTTCTTGGTCACCAATTTCGCCGTCTGGGCTTTTGGCCTCTCCTATCCCCACACCAGCGCCGGTCTCATCGCTTGCTATGCCGCCGGAGTCCCCTTCTTCTGGAACACGCTGGCCGGCGACGCTTTCTACGCCACATTGTTTTTCGGTGGTTTTGCTCTCGCCGAACGCCTCTTTCCCGCCTTCCGCGAACCCGCGCCCACTTCCGCGCGCCATTAACCACCGATTGTAGGGGCGGGGCTTGCCCCGCCTTCCGGTCGCCTGCTAGGAAACTCGCCCCGAAAGCTGTTGCGATGTAACAAAATCACCCCACTTTTTGCCTTGACAAAAATTCAATTCCATAGTATTCTATTCACTAGGTAATATTGTCGCTTCTGTCCTTCGCGCCGACGCTCATGTCGGCGTTCTTGCTTTCCGGACTTGCAAACAAGTTATTCAGAATCAATGCTTACAAAACTGCATGAAAACAAACGCCTTAGCTGTCTTTAGAATGAGCACTTACGCAAAAGCCCCATAGTTCTTCTCAGACTGGCCGACACTTCGCCGTTCGCCAACCGCAAAGTGCGTACACGCAGGATTTCCCGCAACCCCAATCTCTTCATGCATTTACTTCATAACTTGCGGACACCCCCGGGTGGGGGCCTCAAACTTTCGTCCACAAGCCGTAGAGAACAACACGAGAATGCACCCGGCCGAGCCAACCCGCGCTCTGCCACGCCGCCCTGATGCTATAATTCCTGCTCCGCCATGCCGAAATTCGCCCCAGACACCGCGCCCATCGCTCCGGAAATCCTCGCGAAATACGAGACCGTCATCGGCCTCGAGGTCCACGTACAGCTTCTGACCAATTCGAAAATCTTTTGCGGCTGCTCCAATCGTTTCGGGGATCCGCCGAACACGAACGTTTGCCCCATCTGTCTCGGCCTCCCCGGCACTCTGCCCGTCCTCAATAAGCGCGCCGTCGAGCTTGCCATGCGCGCATCGCTCGTGCTCAACTGCACCGTCCACGAGCATTCGCGCTTCGCCCGCAAAAACTATTTTTATCCCGATCTTCCCAAGGGCTACCAGATCTCGCAATACGAGCTCCCGCTCGCCACCGGCGGGTGGCTCGAAATCGATCACCTCGGCGCGAAAAGGCGCATTGGCATCACTCGCCTCCATCTCGAAGAGGATGCCGCCAAGAATCTACACGAAGGCTTTTCCCAATCCGCCACCAAGGCTTATATCGATTACAACCGCTGCGGCACGCCTCTCAGCGAAATCGTTTCCGAGCCGGACATGCGCGCTCCCGAAGAGGCTTATGCCTACCTCACCACGCTTCGCCAGGTCATGCTTTACACCGGCGTCAGCGACTGCAACATGGAGGAAGGCTCGCTTCGCTGCGACGCCAATGTCAGCGTCCGCCTCCGTGGCGCAAGCGAATTTGGCGTCAAGGTCGAAGTAAAAAATCTCAACTCCTTCCGCTACCTCCAAAAAGCGCTCGAGTACGAAGTCGAGCGCCACATCGGCGTTCTCGAATCCGGCGGCCGTATCTCTCAGGAAACTCGTCTTTGGAATCAGAACGAATCCTGCACCGTCTCCATGCGCTCCAAGGAAAAAGCCCACGACTACCGCTATTTCCCAGAGCCCGATCTTCTTCCCGTCCACGTCAGCTCCGAGTGGCGCGAAGCCGTCCGCCGCGCTCTTCCCGAACTTCCCGAAGCCAAACGTACTCGTTTTATTGGCTACGGGATAACGCCATACGATGCGGAGCTCCTAACGGCCACTCGAACGATTGGAGATTACTTTGAAGCCGCCGTAGCGGCGGGCGCGCCGGGGAAGGCTGCGGCGAATTGGATCCTTACCGAATTAATCCGGTGGCTCAACGAGAAGAAGATCCCGTTCCACGAGAATCCCATCTCGCCGTCCGCTCTCGCCGAGCTTCTCAAGCTCGTCGATTCCGGCAAGCTCACCGCCGCCGTTGCCAAAAAAGTTTTCGCCACCATGTTTGACACCGGCCGCTCTCCAGCCGAAATCGTCGCCGCCGAAGGCCTCGGCGCTCAGGTCGATGATGCCGCCATCGAGCAAGCCGCCCGCGACGTCATCGCCAAAAATCCCGATAACGTCGCCAAATTCAAATCCGGCAACGAAGGTGTCTTCAAGTTCTTCGTCGGCCAGGTCATGCGCGCCACTCGCGGCCAGGCCAATCCCCACTCCGTTAACGACATCCTCCGAAAGCTCTTGTCGTGATTATTTGAAGCGCAGCAAAAGTTCTCTTCTTTTCTTCTCCGTGAACTCCGTGAGCTCTGTGTTAAAAACCGCCTTCCATTTCAACCGAGGTCCCGACGACAAGAGCCTTTCGTTCTTCTCGATTTGAACTCTTCAACCTTGAACTTTTGAACCTCTTCTCTGCTACATTGGAAATAGAACTTCACCCTGCGAACGACTGAGGAAAACATGCTGAAAATTGGCGACAAAGCTCCACCCTTCCACCTCAAGAACGATTCCGGCGCCGACGTCTCACTCTCCGACTTCGCCGGCAAGCGCGTTGTCCTCTTTTTCTATCCCAAAGCCAACACTCCCGGTTGAACGACCGAAGCGTCCGAGTTTCGTGACGCAAAGCATCACTTCGATAAACTCGGAGTAGTTATCCTCGGCGCCAGCGGCGATTCCGTCAAAGCGCAGGCCGTCTTCAAGGTCAAGCAGAAACTCAACTTCGATCTGCTCAGCGATCCTGAATTTGAAGCTATCGAAGCATACGGCGCGCGCCGCATGAAAAAATTCCTCGGCAAGTCTTTTCTTGGCATCGTCCGCAGTACCTTTCTCATTGGCGCGGACGGCAAGCTCCAGAGAATATGGGACCCCGCCAGCGCGAAAGGACACGCCGCCGAAGTTCTCGCTGAAGTCTCACACATGTAGGGTCATCCTTCCGAGGATGATCCTTTTTCGATGTAGGAAGACCGCTAATCGGTCTGTGTTGCGTTCCTGATGAAATCGGACCTCAGAGGTGAAACACAAACTCTTCCGGTTCGTCATCTGCCGGCTCGATATAAAGGTTGTCGATCAACCGAGTCTTTCCGATGAAAACCGCCAGCACCGCGTAGCACGGACGCGCGACTCGAACCACCGGCTCAAACGTATCGGCGCTCACAATTTCCGCATAGTCCATCACCGCGAGCGGTTCTTCGCCGATGATATGCCGCATCGTCGTTTGCAGTTGTAGCGTGTCTCGAACTCCTGCCGCCAATTCGTTCCGTGCCGCTGTCAGCGCGCGATGCAACACCGTCGCCGCTTTCCGCTCCTGCGCGTTCAAATAGGCGTTTCGCGAAGAAAGTGCCAGCCCATCTGGTTCGCGCACGATCGGGCAAACCACGATCTCCGCGTCGAGATTCAAGTCCCGCGCCATGTCGCGGATGATCCGCACTTGCTGCGCATCTTTTCTTCCGAAGTAGGCGAAGTGCGGCTGCACGATCTCGAACAACTTCAGCACCACCGTTGCCACGCCGCGAAAATGTCCAGGCCGCGAACGGCCTTCCAGCCGTTCGCTGATTCCTTCCACGCTCACGTACGTTCGGAATCCGTCCGGATACACATCCGCCGCCTCCGGCGCAAAAAGGGCGTCGACTCCCGCCTTTGCGAGCTTCTCCGCGTCTGCGTTCAAGTCCCGCGGGTATTTCGCAAAATCCTCCTTCGGCCCAAACTGTTTTGGATTCACGAACACCGACGCAATCACCCGCGAACATTCTCGCCG
>JBAQJX010000103.1:0-9058 GCA_049641765.1 Candidatus Acidiferrum sp. | reverse complement strand
TCCGTCGCCTGCGCCTGCAACAAAAGCTCCTCCGTGTGCGCCCGGTGGCTCAACAATGTCGCTCCGGCAACAAGAACGGCAAGAATGGAGATAGTGACGGAAACGGGAACAAGATACGGATTGTCTTCGTGCTCGTGATGCGCTTCGGGCAATTCGATTCCTTCGGGCATGGCTTAATCTCTCCTTGGGCAATCAAGCTGTAGGGTCCGCCGCTATTGCCTTCAAGGAGTCTCGCGCGGCCGCGATAGTCCTCGTTATGTTCTCGGACGTGTGCGCTGCGGATACAAACGCAGCCTCGAACTGCGATGGTGCAAGGAAAATACCACGATTTAGCATTTCCCGGAAGAATCGCGCGTACCGCTTCGTGTCGGACCGCTTTGCATCTGCGTAGTTCCGGACGGGTCCGGCCGTGAAAAATAAAGTCGAGAGCGAGCCCGCTGCATTCACCTGCCCGGCGACTCCTGTTTCCGCCAGTCCTTCTCGCAATCCTGTCGCGAGTTGCCTTGCTTGCTCGTCAACGTTCTCATAGATTCCAGGCCGCTTTAGTTGTTCCAACGTCGCAAGCCCCGCGCACATCGCCAACGGATTGCCCGCAAGCGTCCCCGCCTGATACACCGTTCCCAGTGGCGCAACGTGATCCATGATCTCCGCGGCTCCTCCATACGCCGCAACAGGCAACCCGCCTCCAATGATCTTCCCCAGCGTAGTCAGATCCGCCCGCACTCCAGCAAGCTGCTGCGCCGCGCCATAATGCATCCGGAAGCCGGTAATCACTTCGTCCACGATCAACAGCGTCCCGTTGCGTTTCGTAATTTCGCGCAGCCCCGCAAGAAATCCCGCTTCCGGCTCGACGACGCCCATGTTCGCGGCAATCGGCTCAATGATAACGGCCGCAATCTTATCCTTATGCTGCGAAAACAATCGTTCGACCGCGCCCAAATCGTTGTACGGCGCGTTCAACGTCAATTCCGCCAACGCCTGCGGCACGCCTGGGCATTCGGCGATTCCCAGCGTTGCCAGCCCCGATCCCGCTTGTGACAGAAAGCTATCAGCGTGGCCGTGATAACAACCTTCGAACTTCAAAACAAAATCGCGCTTCGTGACGCCTCGCGCCAGCCGCACGGCGCTCATCGTTGCTTCTGTGCCGCTCGATACGAAGCGAATCTTTTCGATCGATGGAATCGCTTGCGCGATGGCCGCAGCCAACTCGACTTCAAGTTCCGTCGTCGCGCCGTAGCTCGTCCCGCGTTGCGCCTGCTCGGCAATCGCCTGTGTCACCGCCGGATGCGCGTGCCCCAAGAGCATCGCTCCCCACGAGCAAATGTAATCCAGCAGTTCGTTCCCATCCGCGTCGTAAAGATATTGCCCGCTGCCCCGCTCGATGATCAGAGGTTCGCCGCCGACGGAGCGAAACGCCCGCACCGGGCTGTTCACGCCTCCGACAAGGATTTTCTCTGCGCGCTCAAAGATCTCGCGCGAACGCCGCCGCTCGATTTTCATTTTGGTGGATGAAGAACTCATGAATTCTCGATCGGCTGCCTCACGCCTTTAGCCATCTCGCCGCATCTTTCGCGTGGTACGTCAAAATAATGTCCGCGCCTGCGCGCTGAATTCCAGTCAAAATCTCCAGCGCCACACGCTTCTCGTCCAGCCAGCCTTTTTCCGCGGCGGCCTTCACCATGGCGTATTCCCCACTAACGTTGTACGCGCCCACCGGAACGTCAAATGTCTCACGAACCCGCCGAATCACATCCAGATAAGGCAGCGCCGGCTTGACCATCACGATGTCCGCGCCTTCCTCAATGTCCAGCGCCACTTCCTTCAACGCCTCGCGCGCGTTTGCCGGATCCATTTGGTAGCTGCGCCGGTCTCCGAATTGCGGCGCCGAATCCGCGGCTTCACGAAACGGTCCGTAAAACCCCGAACAATATTTCGCGGCGTACGCAAGAATGGCGACGTCCTGAAATTTATGCTCGTCGAGCGTTTTGCGAATCGCTGCCACACGTCCGTCCATCATGTCCGAGGGCGCGACGATATCCGCTCCAGCCCGCGCATGTGACAGCGCTTGCTCCGCCAGAATCGGCAGCGTGGCATCATTCGCCACTTCTCCGTCCTCGATGACGCCGCAGTGCCCGTGATCCGTGTACTCGCACAAGCAAACATCCGTGATGACCACGAGATCCAGCTTCGCCTTGCGAATGGCTTCAATCGCCCGCTGCACGACTCCCTGCGCCGACGTAGAGCTGGCGCCGCGCGGGTCTTTGGCTTCCGGCAATCCGAAAAGAATCACTCCCGGAATTCCGAGTGATTCCACTTCTTTGCACTCCTCCAGAATCTGGTCGACGGACTGTTGATTCACTCCCGGCATCGAGCTGACTTCTTTGCGCACCTTCGTCCCAGGGCAAACAAACATGGGGCAGATAAATCCAGCCGCGGAAAGCCGCGTTTCGCGCACCAGTCCGCGAAGCTTCTCGCTTCGCCGCAAACGCCGCGCTCGATGGGTCGGAAAGCTCATCCTTCTACCACTCCCTCCGTCGACCGCTTTCTCGTGCGTGCCAAGTGCCCTTCCAGTGCTTCCACAACGGCTTTCGTCGTCGTGTCTGCTGCTCGCGCGACCCGCTGAAAACCTGCCGCAGCCAACGCCATCGCCGTCGTTGGACCAATCGCCACCATCACCGCTCTTCCCTGCAGCGCCTTAAATCGTTCTTTGCCGATCAACTCCACAAAATTGTGAACCGCGCTCGGGCTAAAAAACAAAATGCCGTCCACTCCCTCGCGCAAGCTATCATTCGCTCTGTTCCGATCGGCTCCATCCGCAGGAAGCGTCCGGTATGCCACCGCCTCGGTCACTTCCGCGCCCATGCGCCGCAAAGCTGTCGGCAAATCGGCGTTCGCCCGGTCGCTCCGCGGAAGAAAAACGCGTTTACCCTTCAACTCCGGCTTCAATTCCCCGGCCAGCGCCGCACCGTTGTGGTTGGCCGCCACATAGTCTACTGAAAACCCCGCGTGCTCCGCTTCTTCCGCCGTGGCCGGCCCAACAGCAGCCGCGCGCAGTTGATTCGCGGTCGTGTTTGGATCAAGCGTCAGCTCGCGCATCCGCCGCTCCACTGCCTGCACCGCATTTGCGCTCGTGAAAATAATCCAATCGAAGGAATCCATGCGCGCCAGCGCCGCATCCATCGCGGCAAAATCCTCGGGTGGAGCAAACGAAAGAAGTGGTAGCTGAATGACTCTAGCTTGTCGCGCGCTGAGTTCTTCCACCAATTTCCCGCTCTGCCCGGCTGCGCGCGTGACCACAACCGTTTTTCCAGCCAGCGGCGATGCGACCGTCTCACCCACGCTGGCGGCTCACTTCTTCCAAAATGCTTTGCGCTCCGGCTTCCATCAAAAGGGTCGCCATGTGTCCGCCAAGTTCCGCCGCCTGTTCTGGCGCAGCGGTCGCTCTTTGTTTCACATACTGGAGACCGTCCACTGAGCAAACGCACGCTTCTATCACCAACTCCACGCGCTCAATACGTGCCCATGCGCCCAGCGGCACCTGGCATCCACCGTGTAAAGCGGCGAGCAGCGCCCGTTCGGCAATGATGGCCGTGCGCGTTTCCGCGTCGTCCAATCCCGCGACAATGTCCGCGGCTTCCGTGTCTCTCACTCTGCACTCCACGGCAATCGCGCCTTGCCCCACCGCGGGCAAAAACGTCTCCGGCGAGAGCGTCTCCGTGATGCGTTCGCTCAATCCCAAACGATCGAGCCCCGCCTTCGCCACCATCACCGCTTCATACTCTCCGCTCTCCACTTTTCGCAACCGCGTATCCACATTCCCTCGCAAATCCCGTATGTCCAAATCGGGCCGGAGGTGCCTTAGCTGCGCCTGCCGCCGCAGACTCCCAGTCCCCACGCGTGCGCCCTGCCGCAAACTTGCAAGCGTCGCCCCCTTCGCGGCAACCAGGCAATCTCGAACGTCTTCCCGTCGGCACACGGCTGGGAACATCAGTCGCGAGGGCGTATCTGTCGGCACGTCTTTCACGCTATGCACCGCCAAGTCGATTGTTTCCTCCAGAAGCGCTTCCTCCAGCTCCTTGATGAAAATTCCCTTTCCGCCAATCTGCGAGAGCGGCGACATCTGCAGCTTGTCGCCGGCCGTCTTTATAACCACGATTTCCGTTTCCAGTCCCGCGCGTGCGAAGAGCTGTTTGCGCACGGATTCCGCCTGCCATTTTGCGAGCAAGCTCCCGCGCGTGCCGATCCGCAGATGCCTCATGGCTTCTCCCGGTGCGGTAGAAAGAGATCGCGCAACGCTTCCACATTCTGAATCTTGCGGCGAAGTTCCTTTTCCCTTCGCAGCCGCTCCGCTGGCTCCAGCAGCAACTTGTCCAGAAGCTCATCCATCAAGGCTTCCATGCGTTGGCGCTCCACGGCGCTCAGATGACTCATGGATTCCACGCGTGCATGTAGAAACGCCGCTCTTTCTTCGCGCAATCGCGCGCGCAACTCGTCCACCAGCCCTACCAGCTCGACGCTCGCCTGCCACGAAAGAAACTTCCCCACGTGCTCATCGACAATCCCTTCCGCGCGCGGCACTTCGCTCTCTCGCGCGTTGCGGTTCTGCTCCACAATTTCTGTCAAGTCGTCCAGATTATAGACATAGGTGTTGTACAGGTCCGCTGCCGTCGCCTCGATATTCCTCGGCAATCCCAAATCCATCAAAAAAAGTGCTCGATTGCCTCGCGCGGACATCGCGGCTTGCAGCGTCTCTCGCCGCAGCAACGGCTCGTCCGACGTCACCGACGACACCACCACGTCTGCCACCGCCAAGGCCTCATCCCACTCACCCCAGCCCACAACCTTCCCCCCGAAGCGCTGTGCCAACTCGTCAGCTCGTTCGCGCGAACGGTTCATGATCATCAGCCGCGCGATCCCGCGATCCCTCAGTTGATTGACGACCTGCTCACTGATCGTCCCCGCGCCGAGCACCAGCGCGCTTCGCTCCTTCATTTTTCCGAAAATCCGCTCCGCCAGTTTCACTCCGGCCGACGCAACGGACATGGGCCGCGTTCCCAATTCCGTTTCCGATCGCACTCGCTTCCCGACCTCGAGCGCTCCCTGGAACAACCGGTTCAGCACTGGACCCGTCGCGCCATACTCATGCGCATAGCGATAGGCTTCGCGCACCTGGCCCAAAATTTCCGCTTCTCCCAATAGCATGGAGTCCAAGCCCGCCGCGACGCGAAAGAGGTGCCGCACTGCCGCGCGGTCATAATGATGATAGAGCGAGCCTCCTAGCACATCCGGCCGCACGGCATGAAATTCGCTCAAGAAGGAAGACAGCCCCTCTGCGCATTCATGCGAACTCTCCGGTGGCACTCCATACACTTCGCTCCGGTTGCATGTCGAAAGCACCAGCGTCTCTTGCAGAATTCCCCGCGCGCGCAACTCCTCAGCGGCCTTCCGCGCCTGTTCCGTCGTGAAGGACACCCGCTCGCGCACCTCTACAGGCGCCGTGCGATGGTTCAATCCGACGAGGACAATTTCCATGCTTTGCTCGCGCTCCTAAAAATAGCGGTGACTCTGCGAGAGATACAGATTCACCACTGTGAAGCTCATCACCACCACGAAAAAATTGAAAATGCACAGCTTCGACGCCCGTGCTCCGCGCCAGGACGCTGTTCGCGCCAGTTGGAAATACACCACGTAAAGCAGCAACACCACCAGCGTAATCACATATTTCGGATCGTAGTACCAGAATTGTCCGTGCAACCGGTCTACCCATACAAAGCCCAGCGCCGTCCCAATAGCTATCGAAACAAGTCCCACCAGCACGCTTGACCGGCTCATCCGTTCCAGCAGCTCCAGGGGAGGAAGCCGCCACACCACGTTGCCCATCTTCCGGCTTCGCAAAAGCCGCTGTTCTCCTAAGAAAATCAGGCTAAAAACAAACGAAAGCGCGAACGCCGCGTACGCCAAAATACTCAGCGTCACGTGAAATGCAAACGCCGCTCCCCGCGCTGGCACGGGCGACAGCCGGTCCGCTGGCGCAAGCTGTGCCGCAATAAAAAACACCACAATAAACGGCAGCACAAACGCACCCACCGACCTTTGCCTATGAAAGAACTCGAGTGCCAAATAGGTCAGCGCCAGCAACCATCCAAAAAGTGACATCGAACCGTACAAATCGTGATACGGAACGGTGTGCAATCCCCTCGAGCGCTCCAGCAGCGCAAAATAGTGCGCCACGAGCCCTAGCCCCAGCAACAGCGTCCCCAGCCGCCCGGTCCATTCCTTCCCTGACCCCAAAAAGCGCATGTAAAACGCAAGGCTCCCGCCATACGCCACGATCGTCAGTATGAGGAATGGGTCTTTCATTGTCTGCGGACCTGGATCGTCCCCCACGCATTTTCAGCCTTCAAAGTATAGCCCACCCACACAGCACCAGCGAATCGCTTGCCTCATTCTGCAATCGCCTCTCGGATTTGTTATTCTCTTCGTCGGGCCAAAGCGCAAGATGACCACGAATCCCGCTCCTCTCAATCGAAAAGACCTGTTTCTCCGCGCTTGCCGTGGCGAAACTCTTTCGCGTCTTCCCGTCTGGATGATGCGCCAAGCCGGTCGCTACCTGCCCGAATACCGCGCCATTCGCGCCAATCACCCGTTCCTCGAAGTCTGCAAAACGCCCGACCTCGCCGTCGAAGTCTCTCTCCAACCCTTCCGACTCCTCGGCGTCGATGCGGTCATCGTCTTCTCCGACATCCTTATTCCCGCCGAGGCCATGGGCTTGCCGCTCGAACTCGGCGACGCCGGCCCCAACTTGCCTTCTCCCGTCCGTTCGCGCCATGACGTCGCGCGCCTGAAGCTCTTCGATCCCGAAAACGAGACCGCCTTTCTCCCCGAAGCCATTCGACGCATCGCCCGCGAGGTCGGCCCTGAAGTCCCTGTGCTCGGTTTTGCCGCCGCTCCCTGGACTCTTGCTTGCTACATGGTCGAGGGCCGTGCTGGCGAAGGCTTCGCCACCGCGAAAAATTTCCTGCTCCGCGAGCCCGCCACATTTCGTGATCTCTTGCACCGCATTGCGCTGGCGACAATTCCCTACTTGCAGGCGCAAATCGCCGCCGGCGCTGCTGCCGTTCAACTCTTCGATACCTGGTCCGGTGAACTTTCTCTCCGCGATTACGAGGAGTTCGCTCTCCCCGCAACGCAGGAAATCATTTCCGCGCTGGCCGCTTCTGCGCCCGTCATCTACTACACGAAAGCTTCCCATCACCTTCTGTCCGCAGTTGCGCGTACCGGTGCGAACGTCCTCAGCGTGGACTGGCGCGTCGATATGCGCGCCCTTCGCGAACAGCTCGGCCCGCGTGTCGCCATCCAGGGCAACGTCGATCCCGCCGTGCTTCTTGGCCCGCCCGAAGCGATTCAACGCGCCACTCGCGAGGCCATCGCCACGCTCGGCGAAACAGGCCACATCCTCAATCTCGGCCACGGCATCTTGCCGCAGACTCCCGTCGAAAACGCCCAGCTTTTCGTGACAACCGGTCAGCATTCTTTGCTTCACGAACTCAAGTCTGCGCACTCCGTTACCGCCGGCGCCGGGTCTGCTCCGCCTGTCGTACCCGGAACTCGGCCGTGACACTCGCCAATCCATCTCTCGACGGCATGCGTGAAGAACTCCGCGTCAGCGAAGAATTCCTCGCGCGTTACAACCGTCCCGGCCCCCGCTACACCAGCTATCCTACCGCTCCCGTTTGGAACGACTCCTTCGGTCCCGACGACCTCGAAAAAGCCCACGCCCAAGCCGAACGCGCAAAATCGCCCGTCTCCCTCTACATGCACATTCCTTTTTGCGAAAGTCTCTGCCTCTTCTGTGCCTGCAACGTCATCATCCAAAAAGATAAGCGCGTCTCCCCGCCCTACCTCGAAATCCTGAAACGCGAAGCCGGGCGTGTCAGCCGCAACGTCTCGAAAGATCGTCCAGTCACGCAGTTCCACTGGGGCGGCGGCACTCCCACCTATCTCACCCCGCCGCAAATCGAGGATCTCTTCGGCTTCACGCGCGAGCATTTCACCTTCGCGCCCGACGCCGAAATCGGCATCGAGGTCGATCCTCGCGTCACCTCTCGCGAGCATCTCGAAACTTTGCGCAAGCTGGGCTTCAACCGCCTCAGCATGGGCATTCAGGATTTTCATCCGCTCGTGCAAAAGACGATCAATCGCGTCCAACCGTTCGACCTCACCGCCGGCCTCCTCCGTTCCGCGCGCGAACTCGGCTTCGAAAGCATCAACGTCGATCTCATCTACGGTCTCCCCTACCAAACCGCCGAAACCTTCGCCCACACCGTCGGCCAAATTCTCGAACTCGCTCCCGATCGCATCGCTCTCTTCAGTTACGCGCACGTTCCCTGGCTCAAGAAGCAGCAAGGCACGTTCGAAGGCCGCCTTCCCGAAGGCATGCAGAAATTTGAAATTTTTCGCACCGGCCTGTTGAAATTTCTCGAAGCCGGTTATCTCTATATCGGCATGGACCACTTCGCCAAACCCGGCGACGAGCTCGCCGTCTCACAGCAAAATCGCACGCTCCATCGCAATTTTCAGGGCTACACCACCAAGGCCGGTGCCGACCTTTACGGCATGGGCATCACCGCCATCAGCAGCGTCCAAAACGCCTACGCCCAAAATCAGCGCGACATTCCCTCGTGGGAGAAAGCCGTCGCCGAGCGCGGCATCGCCACCATGCGCGGCTATCATCTCTCCGACGACGACCGCCTTCGCCGCGCGGTCATCAGCCGCCTCCTCTGCCACACCATCGTCTTGAAAGAGGAAATCTCCCGCGAATTTGACGTCGACTTCGACAGCTATTTCGCCGCCGAACTCCGCCACCTCGAGCCCTTCCGCGAAGACGGCCTCGTTGTCCTCGACCCTTCCGAAATTCGCACGACTTGGCTCGGCCGTATCTTCATCCGCAACGTCGCCATGCTCTTCGACCCCTACCTCGAAAAACAGCACCTCGCCTCCAAACCCCTCTTCTCCAAAACGCTCTAACTCCGCCACCTCGCCCCACCGTCATTTCGAG
>JBAQJX010000095.1:0-16288 GCA_049641765.1 Candidatus Acidiferrum sp. | reverse complement strand
GACGGAGCCACGATTGAATATCGCGTACCGGGCCACCCGTGGACGACGTTGCTTTTTATCGCGGCGGAGTGGATTGTCGTGGCGAGCACTTTCGCGCACGATCCGAGACACGCGTGCATTGGTCTGGGTATCGCGATTGCGGGCCTGCCGGCCTATTATTTATGGCAAGCGAAGAAGAAAAGAGAAGGGGGAACATGACGGCTCCGGGACGGACCAAGCGATCGGTATACATGGAATGGGCGAAACGGCGCTCGCACGCGCGATTCACTCTGGCGACGAGCGGCGTCATCGGCGTGCCGATGGAGGAGTTTCCGCTGGACCTGGAGCAGCTTGACGTCACATCGCCGGGCGGCTACGGCTACGCGCCGCTGCAAGAGCGGCTGGCGCGCCACAACAATGTGTCCGTCGAATGCGTAGTCGCGGCAACAGGAACGTCGATGGCGAACCACCTGGCGATGGCCGCTGTGCTCGATGCAGGCGATGAAGTGCTGATCGAAGAGCCCGCCTACGGGCCGCTTCTCGATGTTGCCGAGTATCTGGGAGCGCGCATCAAGCGCATTCCGCGGCGGGTCGAGGCAGGGTTTGCGCTGGAATCTGCGGAGGTTGAAAAAGCCATCACGCGGGAAACGCGCCTGTTTGTGCTGAGCAATTTGCACAACCCCAGCGGCGCGCTGGCTCCGGCGGCGACGCTGCGCGCGGTTGGAGAGATTGCGCACCGAACGGGCGCGCGCGTTCTCGTGGACGAAGTTTATCTCGAAGTTCTTTTCGACCGGAGCGCACCGTTCTGCTTTCCGATCGGGCAGGCAATCGCATCCACGGAGCAGAACCCGTTCATCGTGACCAGCAGCCTGACCAAAGTTTACGGTCTGAGCGGATTGCGCTGCGGCTGGGTGCTTGCAGCGCCGGAGCTTGCGCAGCGCATTTGGCTGCTGAACGATCTGTATGGCGCGGTGGCGGCGCACCCTGCCGAGCGAATGTCCGTGATGGCGCTCGACCATCTCGACAGATTTCGGGAGCGGGCGCGAGCGCTGCTGACCACGAATCGCGCCCTCGTCGATTCCTTCCTGGATTCGCGCTCAGACCTGGATTGTTTCCGGCCGCCGGCGGGGACGGTGGTTTTCCCGCGGCTGAAGCGAGGGGATCCAGACGTCTTTCTTGCGCTGCTTCGCGAAAAATATGAGACGACGGTGGTGCCAGGAAGCTTTTTTGAGATGCCGCAACACTTCCGGATCGGCATGGGCGGAGATACAGCAAGCCTGCGCGGCGGGCTGGAACGTCTGAGCGCGGCGCTGGATGAATTTGGAAGACGCTAGAAAAACGGCAATCGCACCGGCAATCTGGATTTCCTGTTTACTAATGGCAGGCTGAGCACCAATAGCGCAGGCTGCCGCGCTTCGCAGCGCTGGCTGTGCTGAAATAGAATTCTCAATCCCGAGAGAAGAATGCCTAAACTTAAATTTCTGGTCTCACTGACCAACGACGATAACGATTACCAGATCGAGCAATGGGAATCGGCGGAAAAAGCCGCGCATAAAACGGGCGCGGAGGCGCAGGTCATCCACGCGCAGAACGACGCCATCACCCAAAGCACGCAAATCCTGAAGGCCGTGCAAGCGCCGAAAGAGCTGCGACCGGACGCCATTATCTTCGAGCCGGTGGGCGGCACGGCTCTCCCGCAAGTGGCGCGCGCCGCGGTGAGCGCGGGAATGGGATGGGTGGTCCTGAACCGGGACGCGAGCTATATCGAAGAGCTGCGCAAGACATCGAGCGCGCCTATTTTTGCTCTTAGCTCGGACCACGCGGAAATCGGCCGCATCCAAGGGCGGCAAATGGCGGCGCTACTGAGAGGCGGAGGATCAGTCCTCTATATTCAAGGACCATCGGAAAATTCCGCCGCGAAGGAACGGACGGCTGGAATGCAGGAAACGAAGCCCGCCAACGTGCAGATTACGCTGCTCAAGGCACAGTGGACGCAGGAGAGCGCGCAGAAGTCGGTGCGTTCCTGGCTGAAGCTCACGACTTCGCAGCGCGCGGCCGTCGATCTGGTATCCGCGCAGGATGATTCCATGGCCATGGGAGCGCGGGACGCTTTCAAAGAGTTGACCAACGAGGACGAACGCGAGAGATGGCTGAAGCTGCCCTTCACCGGCTGCGACGGACTTCCCAAGACCGGCCAAGTATGGGTGCGCAACGGGACGCTTGCCGCGACGGTTTTCGTTCCGCCGAATGCGGGACAAGCGATTGAAATGCTGGTCGAAGCGCTTCAAAATCGAAAGAGACCGCCGGAGCGGGTAATGACCGCGCCGGTTTCCATCCCGGCGCTGGATGCATTGACGCGCCGAAAATCGTAGAGCATCCTACAAAACAAATTCCGCGAATTCCGCTTGGAGCCTCGGATTGTGTGGCGCTTTCCCGGGTAAGCTTGCCGTGTTTCCTTCCCGCTAAAACGATATTCTGACTTCCGCAACCTCTCAGGAGGCGTATAATGCCGCCGGTCACTGTTGTACTGCGCGAAGCGTACTTCGGGAGGGACCGGCATGGAAAGGTCGCGAGCAGGTAAATCGGTTGACCGCAGGCAATTTCTCGCCGCGACCGGGGGTGGGTTGCTGGCCGCGGCCGTTCCGGGCGGAGCCGATGCGAGGAGCGCGATGATGGGATCAGAAACCGCGCGAGCGGAGAAATCGCCCAGGCCGGCAGCAACGCAACGAAAAATTCCCATAGGCGTCTTCGATCCGGTCTACGAAAAACTTTCCCTCGACGAAATGTTGGACAAAGTGAGCGCACTGGGGCTCGAAACGATGGAAATCGGCACGGGCGGCTATCCAGGCTCGCACCATTGCCCTGTGGATGAACTGCTGGCCGATCCCGCCAAAGCCAAAGCGTGGCAGAAAAAATTCGAGGACCGAGGGATTCAAGTGGCCACGCTGAGTTGCCACGGAAACCCGATCCACCCGGACGCACAACATGCGGCGCGCGACAAAGAATCGTTTCGTAAGACGGTTTTGCTGGCGGAACGGCTCGGCGTGAAAGTGATCGTCGGCTTTTCGGGCTGCCCGGGAGGCTCGCCGACAGATGTGCAGCCAAACTGGATCACGTATCGCTGGCCGCCCGAGTACGCGGAGATGCAGGATTGGCAGTGGAAAGAAAAGATCATTCCATACTGGAAGGACGCGGCGAAATTCGCGCGGGAGCACGGCATTCACAGGCTGGCGTTTGAGATGCATCCCAACTTCGCCGTTTATAATCCGCGGACGCTGCTCAAGCTGCGCGAGGCCGTCGGGGAAGAGATTGGCGCGAACTGCGATTTGAGCCATTTGTTCTGGCAGGGCTGCGATCCCGTTGAAGTGATTCATTTTCTCGGGAAGCAGGGCGCGATTTATCACGCGCACATGAAAGACACCGTATTTTTCCCGGAGAATGTGGCGAAATATGGCGTGCTGAATTTTGCTTTTGCGACGAGCGACCTGGGCAACGCTTCGGAAACTTTCCGCGCGGTTGGATATGGGCACAGCGCGAGTTTGTGGAAGGCGATCATCCAGGCTTACATGGACACGGGCTACGAAGGCATTCTCAGCATCGAGAATGAGGATCCGATTCTTTCGGGCGAAGTGGGCGTGGAACGCGCGGCGTATGTGCTGAAAAACGTGCGCAAGGAAATCCTGGAAGGATGATGAATCGCCGCGAATTCGGCCGGAGCATGGCAGGCTTGGCGGCTGGAGCAGCCGCGGGAAGCGCGACGGAAGCGATGCCATTTTCGCCCGAGGTTGGGGGCGTCGACGCAGCGGGTACCGTGCCGTTCAAGCTGACGGTGATGCTTTGGACGGTTTTTCGCGGAGAGCCTTTCGCGCAGCGGCTGGATAAGGTGGCCGAGGCAGGCTACAAAGCGGTCGAATTAGTCGACGAGTTCAAAGGCTGGACGAAGGAAGAGTTTGCCGCGGCTCGACGGAAGAAAAGCGAACTGGGTTTTGACTTTGACGCAACGGCCGGAGTCTGGCACACGCTGCCCGATGCAAACGACCGCGATGCGTTCCTCCAGGCGGTGCGCGATTTCATCCCGACGATGCACGAGCTGGAGTGCAAGCGCCTGATTTTGCAGAGCGGGAACAAGGTGCCGGGCATTTCGGCGGAAGCGATGCGCGCGAACTGCATCGAAACGCTGAAGCGCGGCGGCGAGATCGCGGCGCAAAACGGGATCGAGCTGCTGGTGGAAAACATAGACCCGGAAGAGAATCCAAAATACTTTCTGACATCGTCGGCGGAAGGTTTCGAAATCGTGCGGGCGGTCGGGAATCCGCACGTGAGGTTTCTCTACGATTTGTTCCACGAGCAGATCGCCGAGGGGAACCTGATCGAAAAGCTCGAGAAAAATATAGCGCTGACGGGGCTGGTGCATGTCGCGGGCGTGCCCGGGCGCCACGAGCCTGGAACCGGCGAGATCAACTATCCGAACATCTACCGCAAGCTGGCGGAATTGGGCTACGACAGGCATGTCGCGATGGAGTTTCTGCCGAAGGGCGAGCCGGTGGCGGCGCTGCGCGAAGCGCGGGAGATGGCTTTGAAGTTCGGCGTGGCGGAAAACAAATCGTCGAAGAATGAAGCGGCATGCGGGAGGTCCCATGCAACGGCGTGACGCATTGAAATTGATGATGGCGGGAGCGGTGCTGCCTGTTCTCAGCCCGGAGGCGTTCGCATTGTTTCGCGAAGCGCATCCCGCGGAAGGCTACGCGCTGCAAACGCTGAATCCGCACCAGAACGCGACAGTTGTGGCGATGACCGATTTGATCGTGCCGGCAACGGACACGCCGGGCGCGAAGGGAGCGCTGGTCAACGAGTTCATTGACGTGATTTTGACCGGCTGGACGACAGAGGAAGAGCGTACGAATTTTCTGAACGGGCTCGCCGAAGTGGACAAACAAAGCAACGAGCTTTGCGGAAAAGATTTTGTAGACGCGACGCCCGCGCAACAAACGGCGCTGCTCCGTTCCCTGGATGACGCCGCGATGGTTGACCTGACGCGCGCTCCGCGAATCATGGACCCGATACGCAATCCGTACAGGCAGATGGACGGAAATTTTTGGGTGGTGTTCAAGGGGATCACGTTGCACGGCTACTACACTTCCGAAATCGGATTTTCGCAGGAATTGAAACTCCAGATCATTCCCGGCGCGCAGCACGGATGCATGCCGGCTGGGCAGTGAGTTAAAGGCTGTCGAACACAGGGAGCCATCATGGCAACACCAGTCTACGATGCGATCATCGTCGGTTCCGGAATCACCGGCGGGTGGGCCGCGAAGGAACTGACGGAGAAAGGCTTGAACGTGCTAGTGCTCGAGGCCGGGCGCACGGTCGTGCCCGAGAAAGACTACGTCGAGCACGTTCCGGTGTGGGAGCTCAAGTATCGCGACTGGGACAACCGCGCCGAGCGCCTGAAAACGCAGCCCATTCAGCGCGAGGTTTATTACGCGTGTGACGAGTACTCGAACAAATTTTTCGTGAGTGACGTCGAGAATCCGTATACCAACGAAGAGGGGAAACACTTTTCGTGGATTCGCGGGCGGCAGGTCGGCGGAAAGTCAATCACGTGGGGACGGCAGAGCTACCGCTGGAGCGATCTGGACTTCGAGGCGAACCTGAAGGAAGGGATCGCGGTGGATTGGCCGATCCGGTACGCGGATATTGCGCCGTGGTACGACTACGTCGAGGAATTCGCCGGCATCAGCGGACAGGCGGAAGGATTGCCGCAATTGCCAGACGGAAAATTTCTGCCGCCGATGGAGATGACATGCGTCGAGCAGGATTTTCGCGATGCGATGGCAAAGCACTTTGACGACCGGATCTTGACGATCGGCCGGACGGCGGTGTTGACGCGCGTTCACAAGGGGCGCGCGGCGTGCCACTACTGCGGCTTCTGCCATCGCGGGTGCATCACGCAATCGTATTTCAGCAGCTTGAATTCGACGCTGCCTGCGGCGCAGAAAACGGGGCGAATGACGCTGCGGCCGTATAGCGTCGTGCACAGCCTGATCTACGATTCGAAGACGGGGCGCGTTACGGGAGCGCGCGTGATCGACGCGCAGTCCAAGAATGCGCTGGAGTTCAAGGCGCGTATATTTTTCATTTGCGGATCGACGCTGGAGTCCACGCGGCTGCTCTTGAACTCCGCAACGCCGGATATGCCCAATGGCCTCGCCAACGGCAGCGGCGAGCTTGGCCACAACTTGATGGATCACCACATGGGCGCTGGTGCGAGCGGGATCATTCGCGGTCATGAGGACAAAGTGCCGTTCGGGAATCGTCCTAACGGCATTTACCTCCCACGATTCCGAAATGTGAAAACGAAAGAAAAAGAATTTTTGCGCGGCTATGGCTACCAGGGCGGTGGAAGCCGCGATGGATGGACTCGAGGCTCGAGCATGCCGGGCTTCGGCGTGGATTTCAAAAATGCGTTGAAGCAGCCTGGGCCATGGCGGATGGGAATCCACGGCTTCGGCGAATGTCTGCCCAATCACAACAACTACGCCGAAATAAACAATGAGAAGCTGGACGCGTGGGGCATTCCGACTTTGACAATCCACTGCGCGTGGGGCGAAAACGAACAAACGATGTCGAAGGATATTGCCGTTCAAGCCGCCGAGATGCTCGCCACGGCCGGAGCGAAGAACATCCAGGTCTCGCAAGAGATGACCAGCCCGGGACTCGGGATTCACGAGATGGGCACGGCCCGCATGGGGCGCGATCCGAAGACTTCAGTTCTCAACGAGCGCAACCAGGCGCACGAGGTGAAAAATCTTTTCATGACCGATGGAGCCTGCATGGTTTCGAGCTCGTGCGTCAATCCGTCGCTCACGTACATGGCATTGACGGCCCGCGCATGCGACTTCGCGGTTTCGCAAATGAAACGGAACGAGCTCTAACCAGGGGTCGACGAAATGTCTCAAGTGATTCGCTCGCCGAAAATGTACGACGTGGTCGTGATCGGCTCCGGTGCCGGAGGCGGCACGGCTGCCAAAATTCTCACCGAGGGCGGATTGAGCGTTGCATTGCTCGAAGCCGGGCCTCCCGTCAATCCCGAAAAAGACTTCAAGATGCTGATGTGGCCTTACGAATTGCCGCACCGTGGCGCCGGTGTGGGCGGCCGCGCGGAAGAAAACTTCGGTGAGTTTCTGGCACCAAACGGCGCGTGGGAAATTGAGGGCGAGCCGTACACTTCGGCTCCCGGCGCGAATTTCCAATGGTTCCGGTCGCGCATCGTGGGTGGGCGCACGAACCACTGGGGACGCATTGCCCTGCGATTTGCTCCCATCGACTTCAAATCAGGAACGCGTGACGGACTCGGCGACGACTGGCCCATCACATACGACGATCTATCACCCTACTACGACAAAGTGGAGTCCTACATCGGCGTCTTCGGCACGCGTGAAAACGTCTCAAGCGCTCCCGACGGCATTTTCTTGCCGCCTCCCATACCGCGCTGCACCGATCTTATCGTCAAGAAAGCCTGCGACAAGCTGAACATTACTTGCATCCCGTCGCGGCTCGCGATTCTCACGCGCTCGGTCAACGGCCGGCTTCCCTGCCACTACTGCGGCCAGTGCGGGCGCGGCTGCGTGACGGCATCGAACTTCAGCTCCAGCCAGGTAATGATCCCGCCCGCGATGAAAACGGGCAAGCTGACGATGATCACCGGTTCGATGGCGCGCGAAATTCTGCTTGGCAAGGACGGCAAAGCAGAAGGAGTCGTCTACATCGATAAAGCAACTCGCATGGAGAAGCGCGTCAGCGCGCGAGCCGTGGTCGTCGCGGCAAGCGCCTGCGAATCCGCGCGTTTGCTGCTGAACTCGAAATCCGCGCAATTCCCGGATGGGCTCGGCAATTCTTCCGGCGTCGTCGGCCGCTACCTGACGGACTCCGTCGGCAGCGACGGCTGGGGAATCGTCCCGCGGCTCGAAAAGATGCCGCCGCACAATCATGACGGCGTCGGCGGAATGCACATGTACATCCCGTGGTGGAAGTTCGACCGCAAGAATGCGTTCCCACGCGGCTACCATATTGAATTTGGCGGCGGCCGCGAAATGCCCGGCATCGGCGAGTTCGATGACCTTCTCTACGATGAGGAAGGCTACGGCGCCAACTTGAAGCGGCGCGCGAGAGAAACCTACGGCACTGGAATTGGCCTTTCCGGGCGCGGAGAGATGATTCCCAATCCGGACACGTATTGCGAAATCGATCCGGATGTTGTCGACAAATGGGGCATTCCCGTTCTGCGTTTCCATTTCCGATGGAGCGATTACGAACTGCGGCAAGCCCAGGACATGCAAGAAACGTTTCGCGCCATCATCGAGGCAGCCGGCGGCGAATACAAAACCAAGACTTCGATTCATGGCGAGTATCCGTTTGGAATCACCGCTGGCGGAAAGATCATTCACGAGGTAGGCACAGTGCGCATGGGGGCCGATCCCAAGGTTTCCGCCCTGAATGGATTCTGCCAGTCGCACGATGTGAAAAATCTTTTCGTCACGGATGGCGCGCCTCTCGTCACGAATCCAGACAAGAATCCGACTCTGACGATCATGGCCTTGTCCTGGCGCGCGTCCGAGCATCTGCTCGACGAAGCCAAGAAAGGTAACCTGTAGCCATGAAAAAGCAACGAGGAGGCCGGCGATGAGCGAAAACTCCATAACGCGGCGCGACATCCTGAAAACGTTCGCGCTTGGCGCGGTTGGCGGCTCCGTACTGCAAGTGATTCCCGCCAAAGCGGCCGAATTTGCGCATCAATTGGTCGGCAGAGAAAAAGCCGGTTCCGCCACAGGAGAGTACACTCCGAAATTCTTTTCGCCTCACCAATACGAGATGCTCACCTATCTTTGCGACACGATCATCCCGAAGGACGACAAATCCGGCGGGGCGGTCGAGGCGGGCGCGCCGGAATTCATCGACCTGCTCACCAGTGAGAATGAAGAGTATCAGCTCGTCCTCGGCGGCGGCCTGATGTGGCTCGACGGCTTTTGCTCCGACCGTTACGCGAACCCCTTCATGGCCTGCACTCCGGAACAGCGCAAAGAGGCACTGGACCTGATTGCATTCCGAAAGAACGCGAAACGAGATCCATCTCTGAGCCAGGGCGTCGTTTTCTTTGCTTTTCTGCGAAAGATGACTTGCGATGGGTTCTACACGAGCAAGATTGGCATTGCGGATTTGCAGTACATCGGAAATACCTCGCTCCGCGAATTTCCCGGCTGCCCGCCGGTGCCGGAGGCTTAGTCCTTAGCCCTCCAGCACCCAGCGGGCTGCCTCGACTTCTTCTTTACGAATTGCCGCTACCGATAGTGCGGTTTGTCTTCCGAATGCGGTTTGTCTTCCGCCTTCGGTTTGCTCTGCGTTTTCGGCTTTTCTTGCGTGTGCGAAGTGGTCTTCGTGGTGCGAGTTTCCTCAGTCTTCCGAGTCGTCGTCGTGCTTGACCGCTCATTCTCTACCTTCGATGGCGGACGATCGCTGCGGCTGGCTTCGGCTCCCGTGCTGCGATGTTCATTTTGCGCGCTTGGCGGGCGATTGGTTGATTCCCTGGCGGCAACGGCTCCGTGACCAGAGACCTCACCGGGCCTTGCTGTCGCGGCGACGGCCGGGCGTCCATGATTTACCGAAGCAAGCAGCGCATGGTTCGTGCTCGCGGAGTGCTCGTGCTCCGTTTGCATCGAAGTGGCTGCGAAGTGATGCTCATGCTCCACCGCCATTTCCGAGGCCGTAGCGTGAGCCGTGATTCCGCCTGCGCCGCCGTTGAAGCTCACGCGATTCACGTTTTCATGCACGATGACGGTCCGGTCCACGTAAGTCGTGTGAATGATCGCGGTATTCACATGCAACACGGCCGTGTTGTACGCGAAGACTCCGTGATCCCAGCGTCCGCCGACAAAGCCGACGCCGCCGTACCCAAATCCGTAGTTGATTCCACCGTAGAAGCCGACGTGCGGCCCCCAGTAACCGGCATGCCAGAAGTAGCCGCCGTCGCCCCAGCCCCAATAACCGGGAGTCCAGAGCACTCCAACCTCGGGCGGTTGAACCCAAGTGCCGGGGACCCAGTAATAACCGTCGGGGCCGTAGCCCCAATAACCCGGCGTCCACAGATAACCTGCCGTTGGACAAATTGGCTGATCATATACAGGCAACGCCGGCGGGCCTATATGCACCGCGATCCCTACGCTGATTTGTGCGGAAGAAACTGCAGGCAACGCTAGAATCGCCAGTCCCATCAAGAGCAACCCAACAAATTTAATTCTGCGCATTTCCATCTCTCCTTGGCTGGGCGCCTTCCAATATAAACCCAACTTCTTCGATAAGTTGCGCCGCAAATTGGCAAGGTTCAGAAGGGCTGGCTCGACTCCGATTGTCGTGATGAACAGGCGGGCATACTTTTGAAACGCGCGTTAGAGCGCTCTCGATGAAAGAAGCAGAAAGAAAGTAGCACCCAAATAGGTTGAGCGCCTCCGCGCAATCGCGAAGAGGCGCCCAGATCGATCAATGAATGTTGCAGGATATCGCAGATCAGTTTTTTCAGGCCGATGACTTGATCGTCCCCGACGCAGCGTCCCACATGACCGCGCTCTGCCGGAAGTACGATTGATTCGCCATGTGGCATGCGAGCGCGGCATTGTTTCCGAACACCACATCTTCCGTAACGGGCTGCCGGCTCTTGACCGACTGGAAGTATCTCCAGAGATGCGGCTTCTCGTCATCCCAGGAGTCGCCGCGATACGTGTACCCTTCAAGAATCGGTTCTTTCCCCGGAACGGGATCGTGCTTCGCGTGCCAGTCCGCAACGTAGACATCGCGCATTTTCTGCGGATAACCGGATGTGTAGTAGCTCGGGGAGTCGTCCTCGCCGGTCTGCGGATAATAATTGATAGCAAATTCGGTGACTTCCAGAAGCCCCTTCGATCCCTGGAAGCGATAGACCTCCGGCGTCTCGCAGCCCAGATTGAGCCGCAGATAAACAGGCGCGCTTCCGTAATCGAAGAGCGTGGCGTGCACGTCAGGCATATTGCGGCCGTCGGGGAACCGAAGAATCGCGCCAAGGGCCATGGCTTTCTTCGGCGGCGTATTCCAGCCCAGCATGAAGTTCATGCCGCTGACAAGGTGCACCAGCAGGTCGCCTGCGAGTCCCGTCCCGTACTCCTTCCAGCAGCGCCAGCGCGCGAATATAAACGGATTGAAATCGCGCTTGGGCACCGTCCCTTGCCAAGTGTCCCAATCGAGAGTCTCCGGCGACAAGTCCGGCGGCGGCGGATACTCCCAGGCTCCCGTGGGATCGTTGCGTCCGAGCGAGCCCTCCACCATCGTCAACGTGCCGATAATGCCTTGCGCGATGAGTTCCTTCGCCTTGGCGCAGACGACGGAACTGACGCGCTGCGATCCGATTTGCACGATGCGATCCGTCTTCTGGGCGGCGGCCACCATCGCCAGTCCGTCTTCCGCGGTGTGCGACATCGGCTTCTCGCAGTAGATGTCCTTGCCTGCGCCTACGGCGTCGATCACCACCTGCTTGTGCCAATGGTCCGGCACGGCCGCGACGATACAATCGATCTCCTTGTTGTCCAGCAACTCGTGATATCGCCGCGTGACCGGAATGTTCTTGCCGACGATTTCCCGCGCAAGCAGGTGCCGTCCATCGTACAAATCGCAGGCGGCGACGCATTCCACGCCAGGCAGTTGCACGGCGGTCGTCAGAAGGCCCGAGCCCTGCATTCCGATGCCGATCATGCCGAAGCGGACGCGGTCGCTCGGCGCGACGGCCTTCGCAGATGGAGGTATGAATTCGGGCTTTAGGAAGATGCTCGGAGCCGCCGCAAGCACGCCCGTCGCCCCTGCCGTGCTCTGCAAAAATTCGCGGCGTGAAACGCTCTTCTTGCCCATGGCATCCTCCCTGCACTGTTCCTGCCGTCACACACCGGCTTCTCGGTCGCGCAAAATCCCGCGAAATTAGAAGCGCAGCGCGCTCAGGTAGTCGTAACTGATTTTGATGTCCTCGAACGGCTTCTTCGCGTCGTCGTTCTCGACAAAATAGTGCTTGATGCCCGCCGTATCCGAGTGTGAGAGGATCCGCTTCCAATCGATCTGGCCCTTGCCCGCATCGGCGAGACGGCCCTTGAATACGACGGAGCCCGTCGCTCCCGCGTAGCTGCTCGTCGCGTTGGGATCATTCACATAATCCTTCACGTGTACCATGGGAAAGCGGCCCGGATATTTATTGAAATAGCTGACGGGATCTTTTCCGGCCACGCTGATCCAGCAGAGATCCATCTCCATCTTCACGTACTTGGGGTTCGTTTCCGCCAGAAGAAAGTCGTACGCGCCTTTTCCGTCCAGTCCTTCCACCGGCGAAAACTCGAACGAGTGATTGTGATAGCAGAACTGGATGCCCGCCTTCTCGGTGGCTTCGCCAGTCTTGTTGAAGAGTTCCGCCGCTCGTTTCCAGCCGTCCGCGGTCCGCTGCTTCTCATCGATCCACGGGCACACGATGTATTTGTGGCCGATAACGTGCGCCACTTCGATCATTTCCGGCAACTTATTCTCGAGGAGATCGTAGCCGATGTGCGTTGAAGGCGCGGTCAATCCATTCTTGTCGACGATGGCCCGAACGTCTTTCGCCGAATGATCGAAGTATCCGGCGAATTCCACCTCTTTGTAACCAGTCTCGGCGACCTTGGCGATCGTCCCTTCAAAATCCTTGGGCATTTCGTTGCGGACGGTATAGAGCTGCAATCCGACTCTCTTGATTTCGTGCGTGGTTTCCGCGGCCCATGTCGGATGCGCGGCAAATAGAGCGGCTGCTGCGGACGTTTCCAGAAAAGTTCGACGGTTCATGATGTTTTTCGCTCCCCCTTATTCTGCGGAGCGAGTATACAAAAAAGCGCAGGCCCATATGAGAAAAAAGAGGCGGCGCTCAAGAAAAAAGCGCCGCCCCTTTGGCTGAGCTTTCGTTAGAAGTAGAAGCGCAACCCGAACTGCATGATGCGCGGGTCATGCGTGGAATTCAGTTGCAAAAAGGCTCCGCCATCATTAAGGCCTGAATCAATCCCGTTGAACTGGGTGTGGTTGAACATGTTGAACATTTCCCATTTGAACGTGAACCCGGCCTTTTCCTTGATCGCGAAGTCCTTGATGAGTCCGAAGTCAAAGTTGAGACGTCCCGGCAGGTAAAGGGTGTCGCGCCCCACGTTGCCGAAAGTGAGTCCTGTCGGTATCGCAAAGGCGTTTGGGTTGTAATAGAGCACGCCGAACGAAGCCGCATCGGCCGCCTGCCTTTGAGCTGCGGTTACGGCGTACGGATTGCCAACAAGGTCCGGACGTGAGCCGGTGCCCTCACCATTGCCCACGCCAGCGTTGTCGCCATAGGTCGTATTGTTGTTTACCGAGAACGGAGTTCCGGTCTGAGCTACCGTAATACCTGAGATCTGCCATCCATACAGGAGGGTATGCGCGAATCCGGACGTCCCCTTGAAGAAGGGCAGGTTGTAGTTATAGCTGATGGCCAGATTCTGGCGCTGATCGAAAGTCGAGCTGGCCCTATTCAAAGCGTAGTCGTAGGAATTCACGAACGCCGAATCTGACCGATCGGAGGAGTCGTCAATCGAGTGGCTGTACGTGTAAGCCACGCTTACCGTCAAATCCCCAATGGTGCGGTTCGCTGAAACTTGCAGCGCGTGGTAGATGGAGTTGGCTCCGTCCTGCAGATTCTGAACGGTGCTCACGCCGGGAAAGTTCGTCCGTACCAAGTCTGCGCTATTTCCACAAGCCACGAAAAGATTATTCAATGCGGCACTCGGGACTGGCGTGCCATTCCCCAACGTAGCTCCCGGCATCGGTAGCCCGTTGGCTGGATTCACGATGTTATTGCAATCCGCGGCCGTAATTGGCTGCCCGGCAGCGTATGGATTGCTCCCAGCGGGCACTGGAAAAAGCTGGTTAGCATCGCTGAGAATTGTCAGGTGCGTCCCTTTGCTTCCCACGTAAGCGACGCTCAAAATGATATGCTCCGGCAGCTCCCTCTGCACATCCAGGTTCCACTGCTGGACGTAGGGCCACTGCACCTGTGTCGGAATTTCCGTCAAAGTAAGCGGAAAGAAAACGCCTCCGCCGCCTCCGATGTTGTTGTAGCCGGTTACGTTGAACTGAGAGGAAGTGAGCACGTATGGCGCAGACCCTTCCAGCGATTCTGTGTTCCCTTCGTTGCCGTTTGTGTGCTCGTAAAATATTCCGTAACCGCCTCGAATCGCCATCTTGCCGTCGCCTTTCGGGTCAAATGCGAACCCGATTCGCGGCGCCGGGTTGAAAAGATGTCCACTCATGCAGCCTGCGTTGGAAGCCCCCGCGACACTAGCTCCCGAAAATACCGTCAGAATGTTTGCCGGGACGGAGGAGGTTCCTCCGGTTCCGCCGCATTGCACAAGGCCGTTAAACGGATTGCCGAGTCCCGGCTCAAGAGCTCCCGCATTTCCGGTCAGATTGCCGGTCGCGTCGATAACTGGTTCATTGGAGGCGTTGAAGTCGGCGGGATCGAAGGCAAAAGCGTGCTGATATCTCTCGCGGTAAGTTCCATAGAGGCTTACGCGCAAGCCCAGGTTTAGGGTCAAGCGCTTTGTAACGCGCCAGTCGTCCTGGAAATATGGCTCAACGATTTTATAGCGATTGTAATACTTGGCTTCCAGATTGGTCTGCTGATATTGCGCCACATTTCCAAGCAGCATGTCGGCAAAAGAATTTCCAGTGCTGATCGGGGAGGACGTACTGAAGGAGAGGATACCCTGAATGTCTGGAGAGTTATCCTCGTTCTTCTGCGCTGCCGCGAAATAGACGCCGATAATCAGCGTGTGGTTGCCGGCGATCTTCGTCAAATTGTCGCGGTAGGTATACGTTGGGTTGGCATTGTTCCACGGAAAGTATCCGGTATCCTGGGCCAGCGCACCGTTGCCACTGTTTCCGCCATCATACGCCGCGTTACCGCCAAGATTGATCGATGGCAGCTTCCCGCCAAATCCATTGTTGAAAAGCGCGCCCATGGCCCCGGCCGGCAACGCCGTAGGCTCATTGAGCGCCGTCAAGAAAATGTGATCCGCGGTATAGCTCGCCACAAATTCATTCAGCAAGGTCGGAGAGAAGTTCGCGTTAAGGCGCGCCACGAAACTGGTGCCCGGCCCGACGAAATTGGTCTGAATATTCTGGAAATCGGACGAGCCGACACCCCACAGCGGATTGGGCACGACCGTCGACCACGAATCGTGGATGTAACGGAACGTCAGGCGGTACTTATCCGAGAGGTTGTGATCGATGCGGATGAGTTGTTCTCTCCATGTGGTGGGGGTGGAAACCGTCTGAGCATACGCAGGGAAACCACCGAGCGTCGTGTTAGGCATTGGAATCAAAGACTCAAGCGCCTGGCCAGCAGCGCTGATGGGCACTGCCGCAACATTGGCAACGGGGTTGGGGCCCGTGTTAGGGCAATCGGCTGGGTCCGTAGCACAAAGAGCCGAGAAATCCCCTCCGCGCTCAGCGACCGATGGAACGTTTTGGTCGATCGCAGAAGGCTCTTTCTCGCGGCGCCATTCCTGCGACCAGAAGAAGAAGGTCTTCTTCTTGTCCGTGTTGTAGTGGTTCGGAATGTAGACGGGGCCGCCGACTGTATAGCCGAAATCATGCTTCTTGTAGGGAGGATTGGGATCACCCGGAATATTTCCCGAGGACCAGGGCCTGGCGTTGAAGAAATCGTTGCGCAGGTATTCGAAAGCGCTCCCATGGAACGAGCTGCCGCCAGACTTGGTCTCGACTTCCACCGTTCCTGACCCGTTGCGCCCATATTGCGCGCCGTAGTTCGAAGTCAGCACTTTGAACTCCGCGATGGCTTCCACGTTCGGATAAACGTTCAGCGTGCTGTTGCTGCCGTTGTCCATGTTGTCGCCGCCGTCGAGTTCCCAGTTGTTGTATTCCACTCGCCCGCCATTGATGGCGTACGAAACGTTGCCGTACACACCCACTTTGCCTTCATCAGTCCCCGTCTGGTTTACGACTCCAGGTGATAGAGTGACGAGCTGCGTAAAGTTGCGCCCGTTCAGCTCCAATTTCTCAACCTGCGAGCCGGTGATTGTAGCGCTGAGAGCTGAGGATTGCGTTTCAACCTGCGCGACGCTTTCTCCCGTCACGACGACTTCTTGCGTGATCTGGCCAACCGTGAGTTGCACGTCCACGCGGATTTTCGTCGCCACGTCCAGCACAACCTTTTGCGCCGTAAATTTCTGGA
>JBAQJX010000091.1:0-43916 GCA_049641765.1 Candidatus Acidiferrum sp. | reverse complement strand
AACGCAGTGGCTCGGCCATTCCAAGAAGACCATTACTGATTTCTACGCTGGTGGATTACAAAAAGACGAAGCGTGGCGTCGGGAATGGTGCGACAAGGTGGGCCTGGGCTTCTCAGTTGGGCTACATGGGCTACAAACAATCGTGCAAATTGATTCGGAGAAAGCTGCGTAAATAAAACAAGGAGCAGGTTTTAGAGTGGCGCGCCCGGAGAGACTCGAACTCCCGACCCTCTGGTTCGAAGCCAGTTGCTCTATCCAACTGTGCTACGGGCGCGTGAGAACAATTGTAACCGACATTACGCCCTTCCCGTGCGGTGAAGAGCCGATTCGCAAGCGCCTGAGAGGCTCGATGCAGACGGGCCTGTTTTTTAGCCGACGGGTTGCATGGAAGAGACTAGCTCCGGAATGTCGATGCGGATGAGCGTGCCCTGGCCGGTGTGGCTTTCGATCTGCAAATGAAAATCGGCGCCGTAGAGGACGCGAAGGCGCTCGCGGACGTTGCTAAGGCCGATTCCCTCGACATAAACGTGCGGCATTTTTTCTTCAGAGATGCCGACGCCGTTGTCTTCGATCTCGATCTGGAGGCGGCCGTCGCGATTGGCGATGCGCAGCTGGATTTTCCCGCCCTCGAGCTTGGGCGCGAGGCCGTGCTTGAGGCAATTCTCGACGATGGGCTGGAGCAGCATGCTGGGGACGAAGGCTTCCAGAGTTTCGTCGTCGATGTGCTTGACGATGTCGAGATTGTCGCGGCCAAAGCGGGCGACTTCGATGTCGAGATAGTCGTCGATGAACTCCAGCTCTTCGCGAAGGGGGACAAAGGTTTCGTGCTTGCGAAGGAGGCGGCGAAGAATGTTGCTGAGTTTGAGGACGACGCCGCGGGCATTGTCCGGGTCGAAACGGATGAGTGCGGAGACGGTATTGAGCGTATTGAAAAGAAAGTGCGGATTGATCTGGCGAGAAAGCGCGTCCATGCGCGCCTTGAGAAGCAACTGCTGGTGGCGCTCGAGATTCATCTCGATGCGCGTGTTGTTCCAGATTTTGAGCGGCGCGGCGACGGACATGAGTGTGGCGATGACGGTCAGCACGAGCCACCAGTCCCATTGCGGGTGAATGGCGAAGAGCCATTTGGGCTTGGTGGCTTCGACGAGCGCGACGCGGCCAAGCTCGAGCAAGACGCAGACGCCGAGAGGAGCCATTTCCCAGGAGAGCTGGCCTTTTTTCAGCAGGCGCACAACGGCCTTGGGAATATTGAGAAAGGTGAAAGGGCCGAAAGCCCAGAGGTCCTCTTTATTGGGGATGGCCTGGCGGATCAAGCCGCCGAGGAGGCCAGCGGTGGACGCGGCGGGCATGGCCAGCCACTCGTGAGAGATCAGCGCGGGAATGGTGATGATGGCGCCGCCAATGGGGCCAACGACGCGGCCACCGAGAAGACCCATGAGAAAAGCGCCTTCGAGAGACAGATCGGCGAAGCGATATTGAGGATTTACGAGGCGAAGAGTTACGCCGATGATGAGCGGCGGGGTCATGAACAACATCAATTTGAGCTTTTGATCGGGGTCGCGTTCTTCGGTGAAGAGGACGCGGCGAAAGGTGTTCCAGCGGGCGAGCAGGGCGGCGATGGAGGAGGCAACGCCCACCTTGAGGAGCAAGGTGAAGAGAAGGTCGCGAACTGCAGAGGCGCTTTCCATGCTTGTCAGAGAGTGACTTCGCTAACGCTAGCCAATCGCAGGCGCGATGTAAAGCGCCGCGTAACGTACCTGCTATACTTCTGGTTTCCCATGAACAAAACATCGCGCGCGAAGAAAAAAGGTGAAGTGGGCATAGAACTGGTGGCGCAGGCGGCGCTGCCGACGAAGTTTGGGCGATTCACGATTTATGGATTCAAGGGGCGCGGACCACAAGAGGAAGCGGTAGCGCTGGTGCGCGGGAAGGTCGATGGAAAAATGGCGCCGCTGGTGCGCGTGCACTCGCAGTGCCTGACGGGGGACGTGCTGGCGTCGCTGCGCTGCGATTGCCGCGCGCAATTGGAGCTTTCGTTGAAGAAAATCGGCAAAGCGGGCGCGGGGATTCTGCTGTATCTGCCGCAAGAGGGGCGCGGGATCGGGTTGATGAACAAGCTGCGGGCGTACGAACTGCAGGACGGCGGAATGGATACGGTGGAGGCGAACGAGACGCTGGGCTTTGCGGCGGACGCGCGGGATTACGATTTTTCGGCGCAGATATTGAAAAAGCTGGGCGCAAGAAAAATCCGGCTGCTTTCCAACAACCCCGAGAAAGTGCGGCAACTCGAGGAATCGGGGATTCGCGTGGCGGAACGCGTGGCATGCCAGCCGAGAGTGTCGAAGATATCGCGCGCTTACTTGCAGACGAAAAAAAGCAAGATGGGACATCTGCTCGAAGGGTTGTGAGGCTTGGCGCTTGGCGTTAACCGCCGCCGACAAATTGGACGATTTCGTAGCGGTCGCCCGGGGCGACTTGCGTTTGAGGCCAAGCGGGACGCGGAAGAATTTCGAGGTTACGCTCGATGGCCACGCGGCCCGATTCAAGACCGAGCGTGTGCAACAAGTCGACGACCGTAGCGCCGGATGGGGATTCGCGCTGCTCGCCATTCACAATGATGGAGATGGTGGCTGACATATTCGTCTTGCGCCCTGGTGAAGAGTGAGAGGCGCGCTCACGCCGTCGGGACGCGCGGCCTGGCGCGCAACTGAAATTTCAACTGGCCCTTTGAATCCGCCTGCGATGCCTCGATAACCAAAGCAGGCTCGGTACCTGCAAGCCGAGGCATATCAAATTCGAGCCGGGCCTGGCCGTCGTTTCCCGTTTCGATCGAGAACTCGGTGACGTCGGCCGCGCCGTCGATGCGCGCGGTCACCAGCGCTCGCGCGACGCCTTCCCCATTTTGCGTCTTGCGGACGGCCACGTGCAAATTCGCGCGCTTGCCGGTGAGCCAACCCTTGGCATTGATCAGTTCGATGGCGAGCGGCGGCGCGGGCGCGTGGGAGGCGGACGCAAAGCCATCATTCTTTTTCGCGGCTTCCTGAGCCGGCGATGGAGGAGGAACCAGTTTCAACACGCCGCTGCGAATCTCCTCGGAAACGGCGCGGTGTTGATCGGCGATGCGTTTCTTGAGAGTTTCCTCGCGAGCGGGATCGAGAGGCAGGAGATCGATGTAGTTGTTGGTGCGGCGATGAAGCACGCGGCCGCGGCAATAGACGGTGGTGTCGATCAAGGCATTCGCCGTGCCGCGGTCCTCGGTCTGAATGTGGTAGACCGTTTCTCCCGCTTTTACATCCGAGTTATGCCCGAAGAGCATATTCTGAAGATCCACTTCCTCCTCGGCGAGCTCGCCGAAAAACCTGCAAGCGTGCGCCGAAGATATTTTTTCGCGCCATTTGACCGACTGCCGTGTGAATGGATATTATAGCGCTTCGCCTATGACCGATTCAGGGTTACAAGCGTACACTCCGCTTCTCATACAACTGCTGATTGCCGCGGCGCTTGCCGGGGCGTTGACGGCCGCCTCAGTGCTGGTTGGATGGCGCAGGCCCAGCAGGGCAAAACAACAACCCTACGAATGCGGGATGGAGCCCACGGGAGACGCGCGGGAGCCCGTTTCCGTACGATTTTATCTGGTGGCGATGGTTTTCATTCTTTTCGACGTGGAAGCCATTTTCCTGTATCCGTGGGCCTATATTTACCGGGACCTCATCAAGATGTCTCCGAGTATCGGCCTATATGGATTCATGGAGATGATGGTATACATCGCCATACTTCTGGTCGGGTACTTCTATCTCTGGAAAAAAGGCGCGCTTGACTGGCATAAATACTAGCCAGCGCCTGAGGGATTCAAAACGGTGACAGAGAACAGCAGCCAAAGCGCTAATGTTGTCGTCGAGCACCTGCGTGCGTGGAATCCAAATGCTATTGAGGAAGTGATTGAATTCCGCGGTGAGACGACGATCGTGCTGCCACGAAAGATTTTGCGAGCGGTGGCACAGCACTGCCATGATGACGCGGAGCTGCAATTCAACCTGCTGACGGACGCGACGTGCGTCGACCGATTCCCCCACGAACCGCGTTTCGAATTGAACTACCACCTCGTTTCCATCCCACGGAAAGACCGGCTTCGTTTGCAGGTGCGGCTTGGCGGAAGCGACCCGGTTGTGGATTCGCTATGCCCGGTTTGGCCGGGAGCGAACTGGCTGGAGCGCGAGGTTTTCGACCTTTTCGGCATTCGCTTCGAGGGGCACCCGGATTTGCGGCGCATCCTTCTTCCAGCGGATTGGGAAGGATATCCGCTGCGCAAAGACTTTCCGGTGGAAGGATACCGCGACGTCCCGATGGTGCCCGGCTTTAGAAAGAGCTCCGTATGACAACGGTGGAAACAGCAACCGGGGCAACAAAGACGATGGTGCTGAACATGGGTCCGCAACACCCTTCGACTCATGGCGTGCTGCGCGTGTTGCTGGAGTTGGACGGGGAGACAGTCGTCAAAGCGATTCCAGATTTGGGCTACCTGCACACGGGGATCGAAAAGAGCTGCGAAGACAAGACGTATTCGCAGGTGATTACGCTGACGGACCGGATGGATTACCTGAATCCGCTGGGGAATAACCTTGTTTATTGCCTGGCGGTCGAAAAGCTGCTGGGACTGGAAGTGCCGAAGCGCGCGCAATACATTCGCGTAATGATGGTGGAGCTGCAGCGTATTTCGTCGCACCTTGTCTGGCTGGGAACGCATGCCATCGACCTTGGCGCCATGTCCGTTTTTCTTTATTGCTTCCGCGAGCGAGAAGAGATTCTGAAGATTTTCGAGATGTTTGCCGGGCAGCGGATGATGACGAGCTACATCCGCATCGGAGGGCTCGCGCTGGAGCCTCCGGCGGGATGGCGAGCGGTGGTCGACCGATTCTTGAAGATGATGCCAAGCCGCATCGACGAGTACGAAGCGTTGCTTACGGGGAACCGCATCTGGATGGGGCGGACAAAAGGCGTCGGCTATATTTCGGGCGAAGACGCCGTGGCGTTGAGTATGACCGGACCGACGCTACGCGCAGCCGGAATTCCGTACGACAACCGGAGAATGTTTCCGTATTCAAGCTACGAGGAATTTGAGTTTGAAGTGCCGACGCGTACCGATTCGGACTGCTTTGGGCGTTACATGATCCGCGTGGCGGAGATGCGCCAGAGTTTGAACATCGCGCGGCAGGCGATGGCGAAGATCACGGACAGCGGCGCGATCCGGTCGGACGCGCCGGGCATTATTCCGCCGCAGCGAGAGAAAATGAAGACGGAGATGGAAGCGCTCATCTACCACTTCAAGATCTTCACGGAAGGATTCTCGCCGGCGCCCGGGGAGGCGTTTGTGGCGGTGGAATCGCCGCGCGGCGAGCTGGGCTGCTTTGTGGCGAGCGACGGTTCGCCTAAGCCGTTGCGCGTGCACTTCCGGTCGCCGTCGTACATCAATTTGCAGGCGTTGCCGAAGCTGGTGACGGGCCAGTTGATTTCCGACGTGGTTGCGTGTATCGGGACGATCGATATTGTGCTGGGAGAAGTGGATCGGTAGGAAGAAGGAATGAAGTAAAGAAGTTAGGAAATAACGAGAAGCGGTGGAAGAAGAGTAGAGACACTTAGGTGGTGGCGGACGGAATGGAACTTAGCCCACAACTTGCGGCGCGATTCGAGAAGTTGCAGACGGCGTATCCGGTCAAGCGCAGCGCGCTGATTCCGATGCTGGTGTACGCGCAGGACGAATACGGATGCGTCAGCGACGAGATGATCGCGGAAATCGGGCGGCGGCTCGACTTGAATAGGGTTCAAGTCGAAGAGACTCTGGCGTATTACTCGATGCTGCATCGCAAGCCGATGGGCAAATATCATGTGCAAGTCTGCACGAACGTGGCCTGCATGCTGCGCGGCGGAAACGAGATTCTGGATCGCGCGAAGAAACGGCTGGAGATCGGGCACAAGGAAGTCACCCAGGACGGCGTGTTTTCGCTCGAAGAGGTCGAGTGCATCGGCGCGTGCACGGGCGCGCCTGCCATGCAAGTCAACTACGACTTTCACGAAAACCTGACGCCGCTGAAGTTTGACCGAATCATCGAACAACTGGACGCGGGAAAAGTGCCGCCGCCGGAGCCGGTGACGGCGGGCGCGCTGCACCAGCGCGAGCCCGGAGAAACGCCGCTCATCAGCAAGCGATGGGGCATCAAAGATTCGCGCAAGATCGATGTGTATTTGAAGCATGACGGCTACAAGGCGCTGGAAAAGGCGCTAAAAGAGATGTCGCCGGAAACGATCATCGATGAAGTGAAGAAGTCCAGCCTGCGGGGGCGAGGCGGAGCCGGATTTCCGACGGGAATGAAGTGGTCGTTCGTGCCCAAGGACTCGCCGAAGCCGAAATACCTGATTTGCAACGCCGACGAGTCGGAGCCGGGGACTTGCAAGGACCGCCCTCTGATGGAGTTGGACCCACATCAGATGATCGAGGGGATGGTCATAGCCGGGCGGGCATTTGGAGCGCATCAAGGATTTATTTACGTGCGCGGCGAATACCGCTATGTGATGGATATCGTGCAGACGGCGGTCGACGAAGCGTATGCGAACGGCTATCTCGGCAAGGACATCCTCGGTTCGGGCTTCGATTTCGACTTGCTGACGCATACCGGCGCGGGCGCTTACGAATGCGGCGAAGAATCGGCGTTGATGGAATCGCTCGAAGGCAAGCGCGGGTATCCGCGCATCAAGCCGCCCTTCCCTGCCGTGGTTGGGCTCTATGGCTGCCCGACGATCATTAATAATGTCGAAACGCTGAGTTCCGTTCCGGCGATCATTCTGGAAGGCGGCGAAGCCTACGCCAAGCGCGGGACACCGAAGAATGGCGGCACGCGGCTGCTTTGCGTCGCGGGGCATATCGCAAAGCCGGGGATTTACGAAATTCCGCTGGGGATGAATATGAAGAAATTCATCTACGAAATGGCGGGCGGAATTCCAGGCGGGAAGAAACTGAAGGCGGTCATTCCGGGCGGAAGTTCGTGCCCGATTATGAGCGCGGACGAAATCGATATCGCAATGGATTACGACTCCGTGGCCAAAGCCGGATCGATGCTGGGTTCAGGCGGCATGGTGGTGATGGACGAAACCACCTGCATGGTGGACATGGCGCGGCGCATCATGCATTTTTACGCGCATGAATCCTGCGGCTGGTGCATTCCCTGCCGCGAAGGAACGGCCTGGCTGAGACAACTGCTGGACCGGTTCCACGCGGGTTATGGACGACCGGAGGATATCGACATCACCGCCGAACTCGCCAAGAACATGCTCGGACGGACGTTCTGCCCGCTAGGCGACGCGGCAGCTCTGCCGACGATCAGCATCGTCCAGAAATGGCGCAACGAATTTGAAGATCACTTGAACGGACGCTGTGCGTACAAATCCGCGGAAGCGCTGGTAGGTTCGCGCTAGGAATCCATGGCAGAAACGAAGCTCATTAAGCTAAAAATCAACGACCGCGACGTGCAGGTTCCCTCGGGAACGCTGGTGATTGAAGCGACGCGGCGGATCGGGACGGAAGTGCCGTCGTTCTGCTACTACCCGCAGCTTTCCTTGCAGGCGGCATGCCGCATGTGCCTCGTCGAAGTGGAAAAGATGCCGAAGCTGCAGACGGCGTGCACGCTGGTGGCAACCGAAGGCATGGTCGTGCGCACGAACTCCGAACAGGTTCGCGGCGCGCGCAAAGCCATGTTGGAATTTTTGCTGACGAACCATCCTCTCGATTGCCCGGTTTGCGACAAAGGCGGCGAATGCGAGCTGCAAGACATGGTGTTCCGCTACGGCGCGGACACGAGCCGGTTCGTCGAGGAAAAGATTCACCGGCCCGAAGAAAAATGGTCGGACCTTGTCTATTACGACGCGCCGCGGTGCATTCTTTGCTTCCGGTGCGTGCGCGTGTGCGACGAGGGCATGGACGTAAAGGCGCTGGGCGTGGGGATGCGCGGCGCAAACAGCATTATCATCCCGAACCGCGAAGATCATCTCGAGTGCGAAGAGTGCGGGATGTGCATCGACATTTGCCCGGTGGGGGCGCTGACGAGCGGGACGTACCGCTACAAAACGCGGCCGTGGGAAATGACGTATGTTCCAACCATCTGCACGCATTGTTCGAACGGCTGCAAGACCACGCTGAGCGTGCGCAACCACGAAATTATGCGCGCGAACAACCGCGACCTGTCCGGCATCAACGAAGATTTTCTGTGCATCAAGGGGCGCTTTGGATTTGATTTCACGAAACATCCGGAGCGCGTGCGGCAGCCGATGGTGCGCAAAGGCGACAAGCTCTACCCCGTTTCGTGGGAGGAAGCGGCGCAGACGGCGGCGGCGCGGCTCAAACAGATTCACGACGCCGGCGGCAAGGATTCGATCGGATTTATCGGGTCGAACCGCACTTCGAACGAAGAGAATTATTTGTTCCAACGGCTGGCACGCGCGACGTTTGGCACGAATAACATCGATCACCACCGCACGGCGGACTACACCGGGCTGATCACGGCGCTTGGCGGCGAAGCCGGCGATTCCTTGCTGACGATGAAGCAGCTGGAAGAGTCAAAGTCGGTTCTGCTGGTCGGGAACGATCCCACGAATCAGAACCCGCTGGTGGCGTGGCAGATTCGCAAAGGCATTCGCCTGAATGGTGCAAGACTTTTCATTTTGAACGCGCAGGAAATAAAACTGAAGCGCAAGGCAACGCAGTTTGTGAAGCTGGCCGCCGGGCAGGAAGGTCCGGCTCTGCGCTGGCTGGCGCGCGAAGAGGGACAACTGCCGAGCAATTTGGTGGAACAGCTTGTTCAGTTGAAAGCCGCGCTGGACGCCGAAGCGGAAGTTGCGATCGTTTTCGGCGCGGAAGTAGCCGGCGCGACGATCGCGCAGCTTGTGGCCTTCGGTTCGAAGCTGCACGGCAAGGTTCGCTACATGGCGCTGGGCGATTACGCCAATTCGCGAGGCGCGGCTGATATGGGCTTGCTGCCGGACCGCCTGCCGGGATATGCCCACGTGGATGATTCGGCGGCGCGCGAGGGATTCGAAAGGCTGTGGGGTGGAGTGATTCCAGGCAAAGCCGGCATGACCACGCCAGCCATGGTGGATGCGGCACAAAATGGAAAATTGAAAGCGCTTTACGTGATGGGCGCGAATCCGCTGGGGCACTTTGGCACGCTCGGCTTTGGGCGCGGGAAGCTGGAGCTGCTGATCGTTCACGAACTGTTCCTGACGGAAACGGCGAAGTTGGCCGATATCGTGTTCCCCGCGGCGTCCGCTTACGAAAAAGACGGCAGCGTTACAAATACGGCGGGCGAAATTCAACTTCTGCACAAAGCCGCGGAGGTGATGGGACCGCGAAGCGATTTCGATTTGTTGCGCATCCTCACGCACCAGCTTGAGAAGCTGGGATTGGGCAAGGCGTTCCATTACAAGACTCCCGGGGCGGTGTTCGAAGAGATCCGAAAAGCGGTGTCCGGCTATGAAGTGAAGCATTCCGGGCTGCTGGCGGGCGAGGCGGAATCCACGCAGGTGCACGTTGCGAAAAACGGGCACGGCGCTTACGACGTTCCGGCCGGCTTGATTCGCTCGGCGCAGGACACGCTTTTCACTAGCGGCACGCTTGGCCGCTTCTGCACGATGATGGAATCCCTTCCGGAGGCGGAAGCCAAGCCGTGATCTCCTTCTTAAACGCGAACGCGAATCTGATCATCATCGTCGTAAAGGTCGCGCTTCTGCTTTTCATCGTTCTTACGGTCAACGCTTACCTGACGTGGTTCGAGCGCAAGGTTGTGGCGCACATGCAGTCGCGCTGGGGACCGCATCGCGTCGGACCGCACGGCTTATTGCAACCTGCGGCCGATGGTTTGAAATTTCTTTTGAAGGAAGACCCGACGCCGGCCGGCGTGGATAAGTTCACTTATTTTCTTGCGCCCCTGATGTCGCTGGCCCTGGCGCTGACTGCCATCGCGATCATTCCATTCGGTCCGCAGCCGCTGCATCTTTTTGGACACGACATCAGCCTGGGCATCGCGGATCTGAATATCGGCATTCTTGCGCTCTTCGCCATCACCGCTTTGAGCGTGTATGGCGTGGCGCTGGCCGGCTGGTCGTCGAACAGCAAATATCCGCTGCTCGGCGGATTGCGCAGCTCGGCGCAAATGGTGAGCTACGAACTGGCGCTGACGATGTCGGTCGTGGGCGTGCTGCTTCTCGCCGGCAGCTTCAATCTGCGCGACATTATTGATGCGCAGGCACATCATCCCGAGCGCGGCATCTTTGGATGGAACGTCTGGCCTCAGATTCTCGGCTTCTTCTGCTTTTTCGTCGCCGCCGTCGCGGAGACCAACCGCGTGCCGTTCGATTTACCCGAAGCGGAGTCGGAACTCGTCGCCGGATTTCACACGGAATACGCCAGCTTCAAGTTTGCGATGTTTTTCATCGCCGAGTACACGAGCATGATCGTCGTCTCGTGTTTGTGCGCGATCATGTTTTTCGGCGGCTGGCTCTCACCATTTCCCGCGAGCTGGACGTTTACACATTATTTGCCGTCCGTAATTCTGATTCCGTTTGGCCTGTGGGTGATTTGGGACGGCATTCGCTACGAAACGATCTTTGGGCGCCTCGTTCTGCCAGGCATTGGGACGGTCATCACCGCAATTGGCGCGGTGCTGATCGCGTTTCCCGCGGTGAACGAGTTCATTCAAGGCCCGTTCTGGCTGCTGGCGAAGATTTTCATCTTCCTATTCGTTTACGTCTGGATGCGCGGAACGCTTCCCCGGTTCCGTTATGACCAGCTGATGTCGTTTGGCTGGAAATTGCTGCTGCCGGTTTCGATCGCCAACGTGGTCATCACCGCCTTTGCCATCCTGAAGTGGGGTGCGCGATGACGCCGCAGCTGGTGATTTTCTTCGTGCTCGCGACACTCGCGGTGCTTGGCGCTCTGAGCCTGATCTTGCAGAGGCACCCGATCCACAGCGCGCTTTCGCTGATCGTCGTGATGATTGCGCTCGCGGGCCTTTATCTTTCGATGGGCTCGGAGTTCGTGGCCGCGGTGCAGATCATCGTTTACGGCGGGGCAATTATGGTGCTGTTCGTCTTCGTCATCATGCTGCTGAACGCGGGCGCGGAAGAGCACACGAACATTTCGAAATTGGCGGGCATTGCGGGCATTCCGTTGGCGCTGGCGCTGTTAGTGGTGCTGGCCGTGGCGGTCTGGCATTCGAACGAAGCCACGCAGGCAGGCTTGCAATCCGGCGCGCTGGCCTCGACCAAGGAAATCTCGATGATGCTCTTCCGGGAATTCGTTTATCCCTTCGAGCTGACCTCGTTCCTTATTCTCGTGGCGATTCTCGGCGCGATTGTCCTTGCGCAGCGGGAGAACAACTGAATGGTCCCGACGAGTCACTACCTGATTCTGAGCGCCATTCTTTTCGGGATGGGCACCGTGGCGTTTGTGTTCAAGCGCAATGTCATCACGATTTTCATGTCGATCGAGCTGATGCTGAACGCGGTCAATCTGGCGTTTGTGGCGTTTAGCCAGGCGAGGCATCAATCGGACGGCCAGGTGTTCGTTTTGTTTGTGATCGTAGTGGCCGCTGCGGAAGCGGCAGTCGGGCTGGGAATCATCATTCTGACGGCGCGCAACCGGCAATCGCTGAACGTCGAGCGCGTGGATTTGCTCAAACTCTAATGCCCATACTCGACCATCTGTGGATCATCCCGCTCCTGCCGTTGCTCGGCTCGGCCATCAACGGCCTGCTGGGCGGCAAGTGGCCGAATAAAATCGTCAATTCCGTTGCGCTCGGAGCGACGGGGATTTCCTTCCTGTGCGCGGTGGAAGCAGTGCGGGAGTTCACGCAGCTTTCGCCGGCGCAGATACCGTGGATTGAAAAATACTTCACGTGGATCGCGGCGGGCAACTTCCGCGCGGGCTTCGACCTGCAGATCGACCAGCTTACCGTGGTCATGTTGATGGTCGTGACCGGCGTCGGGTTCCTTATCCATATTTACTCGACCGGTCACATGGCGCATGAAGGCGGCTACTACCGCTTCTTCTCCTACCTGAATTTGTTCATGTTCTTCATGCTCATTCTGGTGATGGCGGCTAACTACGTGCTGCTGTTCGTCGGGTGGGAAGGCGTTGGGCTGTGCAGCTATTTGCTCGTCGGATTTTATTTCCTGAAGAAATCCGCCGCGGACGCGGGCAAGAAAGCTTTCATCGTCAACCGCATCGGCGACTTCGGATTCATGCTGGGCATGTTCCTGTTGTTCCGCACGTTTGGAACGCTGGACTTCGTTACCGTCTTTGAAAAGGCTGGACCGATGCAGCCGGACGCCTTGGGGCATCTGGGCGTGCTGACGGCCGCTTCTTTGCTCCTCTTCGTTGGTGCCACCGGCAAATCGGCGCAGCTACCTCTTTACGTCTGGCTGCCGGACGCGATGGAAGGCCCGACGCCGGTCAGCGCGTTGATTCACGCGGCAACGATGGTGACCGCGGGCGTTTACGTGGTCGCGCGCTCGCACGTTTTGTTCCTGCACGCGCCGACGGCCATGCTGGTGGTGGCCATCGTGGGCTGCGCAACCGCGATTTTCGCCGCGAGCATCGGCCTGGTACAAACGGACATCAAGAAAGTTCTCGCGTACTCCACCGTCAGCCAGCTCGGATACATGTTCCTGGCTTGCGGCGTCGGTGCGTTTTCGGCGGGCATTTTCCACCTGATGACGCACGCCTTCTTCAAGGCGCTGCTCTTCCTTGCGGCCGGCAGCGTGATTCACGCCATGGGCGGCGAGCAAGACATGCGCAACATGGGCGGCCTCAGCAAGAAGATCAAGTGGACGTACATCACGATGTTGACGGCGACGCTGGCCATTGCCGGCGCGCCGCTCTTCGCCGGATTTTTCAGCAAGGACGCCATCCTGCTCGCGGCGTTCCAGAGCGAAAACGGCGGCGCCGCCGCGGGACATACTCTTTACGCCGTCGGGTTGTTTGCCGCGCTGCTGACGTCGTTCTACATGTTCCGGCTGATCTTCCTGACGTTCTTCGGGAAGCAGCGCTACGACGAGCATCACGTCCACGTGCACGAATCGCCGTGGAGCATGCTCGGTCCGCTCGTGATTCTTGCCGTGCTCTCGATTTTCGGCGGATGGTTTGCGCTTCCCGCGTTCTGGGGCGGTCCGGACTATTTCTCGAATTTCCTCGCGCCCGTCTTTGCCGGTGGCGAATCCGCTGCGGCAGAAGCGGCGTCCCGCGCGCTCGAACTGCCCTTCGCGGGAATTGCGGTGTTCGCGGCGCTGATCGGGTTCTGTATCGCGTTCTGGCTGTGCATTCGCCAGCCTGGCAAGCCCGAAGCCCTGGCCAAATCCATGCGCGGGGCCTACAACACTTTGCTGAACAAGTATTACGTCGATGAGCTGTACGCCACCGTCATCGTAAAGCCGCTGCTCTGGATCTCGACCAACGTGCTCTGGAAAGTCGTCGACGTCGCCGCAATCGACGGCACGGTGAACGGCATCGCCAGCGGCGCCACTTCCGTGGGCGACAAGCTTCGCCACACGCAATCGGGCAACACGCGCAGCTACGCCGTGTGGATCATCATCGGCGCGCTCTTCTTGATCGCCGTGATCTTCTTCTGGCCCGCGGTCAGGCCAGCCCTGGGGATGGTGCGCTAATGCCCTCCGGACCAGTGCTCTCGATTCTGATTTTCCTGCCGGCGCTCGGCGCGCTCGCGCTGCTGTTCCTGCGCAGCGACGACCACGAATGGATTCGCCGCTTGACGTTCGCCGTCTCGCTCGCGGAATTCCTGCTTTCGGTGTGGTGGCTGCTCCGCGGCGTACCGCTCGGCGCCGCAGGGTATAGTCTCGAGGAGTTCCACCAGTGGATTACGCTCGGGCCACATGGCGGCGCGCCGCAAACTTTCATCAACTATCACCTCGGCGCGGATGGCATCAGCCTCTTCCTCGTCATTCTCACGACATTCCTCACGGTAGTTTCCGTGCTCTGCTCCTGGAAGGTCGAAAAGCGCGTCAAAGAATTTTTCATCATGCTTCTGCTTTTGGAAGTCGGCGTCGTCGGCGTCTTCCTTTCGCTTGACCTCTTCCTGTTTTTCCTTTTCTGGGAAGTGATGCTGATTCCGATGTACTTCTTGATCGGCATCTGGGGCCACGAGCGCCGCATCTACGCCGCCGTCAAATTCGTGCTCTACACCATGGCCGGCTCGATTCTCATGCTGGTCGGCATCCTCTGGCTTTACAACGCCACCGGAACGTTCGATCTTCCCTTTATCCAGCACCAGCTCCAGAGCGGCAATCTCGTTCTGCCCTCGGGCACGGAAACGCTCCTCTTCCTCGCTTTCTTTGTGGCCTTTGCCATCAAAGTTCCGCTCTTCCCGTTCCACACCTGGCTGCCCGACGCCCACGTGGAAGCGCCGACGGCCGGTTCCGTCATGCTCGCAGGCGTGCTCCTGAAAATGGGCACGTACGGCATGATTCGCTTCTGCCTGCCGCTCTTCCCGGATGCGTCACGCCGCTTCGCGCCTGCCATCGCCGTGCTCGCGATCATCGGAATCATCTATGGCGCGCTGGTCGCGCTCGTTCAGCCCAACCTGAAAAAACTCGTCGCTTACTCCAGCGTCAGCCACCTCGGGTTCGTCGTCCTCGGCATTTTCGCGTTCAACCACATTTCCATGCAGGGCGCGGTCTTCCAAATGCTTGCGCACGGCGTATCGACGGGCGCGCTCTTCTTGCTCGTCGGCATGCTGTACGATCGGCGGCACACGTTCGAGATGTCCCAGTTCGGCGGACTGGCTACGCCCATGCCGCGGCTCGCCGCGTTCTTCCTCTTCATCGCGCTCTCTTCGCTCGGCTTGCCCATGCTCAATGGCTTCGTCGGCGAATTTCTGATTCTCCTCGGCACCTACCAGGTTCGTTGGGATTGGGCTGCCTGGGCCGCAACGGGCGTCATTCTTTCGGCGTGCTATCTGCTGTGGTCGTACCAGAAGGTTTTCTTTGGCGAAGTCACGGTCGAGAAAAATCGCACGCTGCCTGACGTTTCGTCGCGCGAGCGGGTGATTCTCGCGACCATGGCCGTCGTGATTCTCTGGATGGGCATCGGCTCGACGTTCATCACCAGCCGTACGGCGGCGGCCAGCCAAGCGGTGATCGGCCAGATGGACCGGCCACCTCGAGCGTATGAAGCGAAGGCTCCGGCAATGGCGACGCCGCAGGTCAGCGAGCACCCGGCTCATGCAGCAACAGCAAACACAGCGCGGAAAACTATCTCACTCGAAAGGCTTGGAACTCGCTAAATGTCCGCGTTCCCCAGCACTTCGGATTTGCTTCGCGTCCTGCCGGAACTAATTTGGTGCGGCTTTGGCGCGCTCCTGATGCTGCTTCAGCCGTTCACGCGCAGTCGCAGGGTGCTCACTTCGGTCGGTGTCCTTGGAGCGCTCCTCGGAATCTGCGGCAATTTCTATGCGGTGCACAATCCCGGTCCTGCGTTTTCCGGTCTCGTCGCTTCCGATCCCTTCAGCGTTTTCTTCAGCCATCTCGTCGGCCTCGTCGCGGTGCTCGTCATCCTCGGCGCCGGTCCTTATCTCGAACGCGAGCGGCTGGACAATGCGGAGTTTTATGCGCTCGTCCTGTTCGCCACCGCTGGGATGGGCGTTCTCGCCTCAGCACAGGAACTGCTCACCGCGTTCATCGGCCTCGAGTTGAGCTCCATCTCGAGCTACATCCTCGCCGGCTATCGCCGCGACTCGCTGAAGTCCAGCGAATCCTCGATGAAGTATTTCCTGCTCGGCTCTTTTGCCACGGCATTTTTTCTGTACGGCATTTCGCTCGTCTACGGCGTCACCGGCACCACGAACCTTCTGAAAATGGGCGCTGCCGATATGTCGAGTAACCTCCTAAAACTCGGACTCGCGCTGATTCTCATCGGCCTGGGCTTCAAGGTCGCCGCCGCGCCCTTCCAAATCTGGACTCCGGATGTCTATGAAGGCGCGCCAACACCCATTACTGCGCTCTTTTCCGCGGGCCCGAAGGCCGCGACATTTGCCCTGCTGCTGCGCATTTTCGCGGACGTTCCTGCGGCCACGCAATTCTGGTTCTGGGCGTTCTGGATTCTTGCCGTGCTTACCATGTTCGTCGGCAACCTGGGCGCGCTGCTGCAAACGAACGTCAAGCGCATGCTGGCTTACAGCTCGATCGCGCATGCCGGCTATATTCTCGTGGCCTTCGCCGCGGTGACGGGTCTTGCGAAGGACGGGGAAATCGGCGCAAGCCCGGCGTTTGCCGCGGTGCTCTTCTATCTGCTGACGTACGCCATCGTCAAGGTTGGCGCGTTCACCATCGTTTCTCAGTTTGGCGGCGCGGGCGAAAAGCATCTCCAGCTCGACGATTTTGCGGGCCTTGGCGAACGCCAGCCGTGGGTGGCGGCGGCCCTTTCGCTCTTTCTGTTGTCGCTTCTCGGCCTCCCCGTGACGGCGGGCTTTCTCGGAAAATTCTATATCTTCAAGGCCGCCATCGATTCCCATCTGATCTGGCTGGCCGTGCTGATGGCCATCAACAGCATCATCGGCGCTTATTATTACATTCGGGTCATCGTGGTGATGTACATGCGGGAACCGAGCGCGGAGATCGCCGCGACAGCTCCGGCGCGCTTCCCGCTGTCGGTCAACGTGGTTCTGTGGATTACTGCGGCGGGTGCTCTGTACTTCGGACTCGCGCCCAGCAAAATTTTGAATTACCTGCTCCAACCCACCTTACTCAATCATTTGGTCAATCGCTAGCGCCCTCTTAATTGATTCCTACCGCGCCGGGAGGCGCGAAGCAATTCCGAACTCCCGTGACAATGACGATCCTCGCAAAATAAAAATGGCCCGCAGGCTGTCGCCCGCGGGCCGAAAAACTCGCAACTAGCCGGCCTAGACCTTCACGAAAACGACCAGCAGCGTAAAGAGCACCAGTGTTTCGACGAACACCAGGCCGAGAATCATCGCCGCGCGAATGACTCCCGCCGCCGCCGGGTTGCGCGCGATGCCCTCGCAGGCCGCCGCTCCGACTCTTCCCTGTCCCATGCCGCATCCGAACGCCGCGATGCCCATGCCAAACGCCGCCGCGATCGCCGCCAGCCCTTTGCCGCCGCCTGCCGCCGCCTGGTCGCCCGCCTGCGCGAACGCCGCGGGAGCAAGCACCAGTACTGTTGCCGCCATCATTGCCAGATACTTCAGTTTCATCATCACTGCCTCCTTGGAAGTGCCGCCAGGAGGTGGTTCCCGGACACCGTGCAGCCGGGCTCACACTGAAACGGCCGAAAACTCGAAACCGCCCGCGAGTTCGACAGCGGGATTAGTGATCGTGAGACGTCGCCAGCCCCAGATAGACCGACGGCAGGATCGTAAAGACATAGGCCTGTACGAAGGACACGAAAATATGCAAACCCAGAAAGATGATCGGGATCGTCGCGGGCAAAATGCCCAGCCCGATGCCGAGTCCATGAGAATGTTCCCATCCCCAGAGAGACACTTGCGCAAAAAGCGCCAGAAACAATTCATAGAGAAGATCGCTGGCGAAAATGTTGGCCCAGAGACGCACCGTCAGGGAAAGCAGGCGTGCCAGGGAGCTGATGATCTCGACCGGAAAAATCAACGGTACCAGCCACCACTGCACGCCGCCGGTAAACGTCTTCAAGTAGCCGAAGCCCCCGAGCTTGCGAATGCCTTTCCAGTTGAAATACAGGAAAACCAGGATAGCGCCCGCAAGCGGCACGCTCTTGTCCGACGTCGGCGGATTGAGAACTGTGGGAATCGCGCCGAAGAGATTGCCGATTAGCACGAATAGGCCGATGGACCCCACCATGTAAATATATTCGTCGGCGTAGTGTCCGGCGTTTTCCCGCAGGATGTCGCGAATGCCAAAGCCCTGCGAATTCGTGATCAGCATTTCGGCCATTTGCTGCGCCGCGCCTGGCTTGTCGACGGAAATGCGGAATCGGAGCGCCAGGGCAATCAGCGTCCCGATCAGCAAAGTGATCACGCCCATCACCACTTGCTCAGGAATGGGTGTCTCCGGATGGCTCGGGGTGATGTGCATCCAGGTCAGCAGCACCATGGCCGCGTGGCCCAGGTACAGGTTCACAAACTTCGTCACCCAGCTGATCGTGTATTCCATTCCCTATCCCAAAGGTTGCAAAATTTCGTACAGACTTGCCGCCAGAGTCGCGGCTCCCAGGGCGCACAGCCCCACAAGCATGCTTACGAGAGGAACTTTCAGATACTCAAAAATAACATACACGCAGATGGCTATCAAGCCGTAGCGGAACATCAGGAGGAACCAGGTTCCTATCGGAACACGGGGTTTGGCGCGCCCCGCTTGAGCCACGGATGCCGCCACCAGTGCGTCCAATCCGCGCTTTAGCCAGCGAAAATTAAGCCAGGACAGTGCCGTGCCGATGGCCAGCCCCTGCGACCATGGCCATTGGCGCAGCCCGCCGGCGACAATCGCGGCAGCGCCTCCAAGCACCAGCGTTAACCAGGCAATCCGCTGCTCAGTGCACGCGTAGTCGGCGGTGGCAGGCGGCGTGCCTCCGAGGTCCGGAGAGTGCTCAGCTTTTTCCATCGGTGCTCGGGGATAGCCGGCGTAGGACATCGCGCAACCCGGCGTAGAATCCGAGAGCGCCCAGGAGAAACGTGAAAACGAGTTTCGTGTGCAGCCAGTGGTCGAGGAAATAGCCCAGCAGTCCACCCAAGAATATGGCTCCCGCCAGCACGAACGGCAACTCCAGCGCTTGTCCGAATTGCATGCCAAAACTCTTCGCTTTGCTGTCCGGGGCCGGGGGATCGGTCTTGTGAGAGTTATAGTCCAAAGGCGTACCGCGCGATGCGCAGGAATGGCTCAGGATACAGTCCGGCAGCGACGGACACAAATACGGCTACGGTGAGCGCAACCGTCTGGCCGCTGCCGAAGGCCGGTGCCGCGGTAGTCTGCCGTGCGTCGGCAGCGGTGGTCTTTTTCAAGGCATGCGCGGCCACACGGCCGTAATAAAACAAGCCCGCGACCGCACTCACGGCCGCGAACACCGCAAGCTCCGGGTGCGGTGCGGTAAACAGCGCCTTCACGATGTAATACTTTGCAGCGAAACCCGCCGTCGGCGGTATTCCGGCAAGCGCCATAAGAAAGACGAGCAGGAGCAGTCCGGCCGCGGGGCTTCGCCGCACCAGGCCATCCAAATCGCTCAGGTGGGTTGCCGCGTTTCCGCTCTGTTCGAGCACCAGCAAAATGCCGAATACGCCCGCCGTCATGAAAACGTAGACGCCCAGGTAGTACAGCATGCCGCTGAAGCCCATTTCATTTCCGGCGACCAGTCCGAGCAAGATGAATCCTGTGTGGGCGACCGCCCCGTAGGCCAGAAGGTGCTTCACATTCGTTTGCCGCGACGCTGCGATGGTTCCCCACAAGAGCGATACGATGGCCGCGCCGCCCCAAACGTGAATCCATTTTTCGTGCGCGAACAGAAACAAGAAAGAGAAGAACCGCAGGAGCAGCGCGAACCCAGCGATCTTCCCCGCCGCGCTGAGATAAGCCGTGACCGGCGTTGGAGCGGATTCGCAGATGCCGAGCGAGAACCAGTGGAGGGGCGCCACGTCGAACAGGAGAAAAGCGCCGGCGGCGACGAATGCGAGTGCCAGCACGGGATGCCAGTTCGTCAAGCCGCCGAAGGGCACTCCGTTGTCCAGACGCACCTCGAGGATCGCGCCCATGCGCCCAAGATTGGTTGTTTGGAAAAGGCTATACAGCAGCAGGAATCCCGCGCCAAGCGCGGCGGAGCTGCATGCCCAGAGAAGGGCGAATTTGCGGCGCGACGCCGCCGCGCTTTCTGCGTCCTGCGAAAACCCCGCGAGCAGATAGCAGCTCAGCCCCATGACCTCCAGCCCGAGAAGCACGGCGATCAAATCGACGCCGGAAATCATCAGCATCATGCCCGCGCATGCAAAAAGAAGCAGCGCGTAATAGGCTCCGCGCCCGTCCGCTTTGATTTTCAGGTAGCGCACGGACATCAGAATCACCAGTACGGTGGCTAACAGGAAAAGAGCTGCGAAGAAAAGAAAGAAGGGATCGGCCAGCACGCTTTGATGAACGCCAAGAAGCCCCGGCGAGTCGGAATTTGCGTCGCGCAGCGCCCGTATTTTTTCGTACTGAACGTAGAGGATGAAGCCGCTGAATGCCGTCCCGGCAAGGGCCAGCAGCGCGTTCCAGGATTTTTCGTTTGCGGCAAGCCAGCGGTCGATCAGCAGAATGCCGCACGCAAAGAGGACAAGCTCCAGCTCCGGGAGGATGAGCGTTCCGTCTCCGCTGAGAAATCCGCGCACGGCGTCGATGATGGAATGCATCATTCGGAAGGGAGCTCGCGCCGTGAACGAGCGGAGAAGGCCGCGCCAAGCTGTATTTGGGTCATTTTTCGAACAGCAGTTCTCCCGCGCGCTGCGTCGCTTTGACCACGGCTTTGATGAGCGTCACGCGCAGCTTGCCTTCTTCCAGCTCCAGAATGCCGTCGATCGTGCAGCCGGCTGGCGTCGTCACGGCATCCTTCAGCAGCGCCGGATGGTCACCCGTTTCAAGAACGACGCTCGCAGCGCCCTTCATCGTTTGCGCCGCGAGAAGCGTCGAAACATCGCGCGGCAAACCCACTTTCACGCCCGCTTCCGCGAGTGACTCCAAAATGATGTAGGCAAATGCAGGTCCGCTCGCCGAGAGGCCCGTCACCGCATCCATGTTCTTCTCGTCCACGACCACCGTGCGGCCCACCGCGTCAAACATGGTCCGCGCCATTTCCAGATGTTCGGCGCTTGCGTGCGCGCCCTTGCAAACTCCCGTCATCCCGCAGCCCACCGCCGAGCACGTGTTCGGCATGGCCCGAACCACGGGCACTTTGCCTCCGACGCGCTGCTCGATATAACCGGTCGGCACCGACGCCGCCACGGAAATCACCAAAGTTTTCTCGCTTAACTCTGGCGCGATCTCTTCCAGCACGCCGCCCACCACCTGTGGTTTTACGCCTAATAGCACAATATCCGCGCCATGCACGGCCTCCCGGTTTTCCGTCGTCGTGGCAATTCCCAAATCCTTCGCTAGCGCCGCCGCCTTTTCGCTGTGTTTCACAGTGGCCGTCACGCGCTTGGCCAAGAACAGCCCTTGCTTCAAATACGCTCGCAGCAAAATCCCGCCGAGCTTCCCCGTCCCCAAAACCGCCAGTTTCTTGTCTGCTAGTTTCTGCGCCATAGTCTAAACATTGTTGACGCGAACTGTTCTTCGGTCAACCCTGTTCTCGACGATCTCCCGTTTGCGCGGGTTATCGCCGGAGCACAAACGCTCCCTGCATTACCCCGTTCACGCTCGGCGATGTCAGAATAAACATAGTCGTTATGCCCCCCTCCGCAAGCCAGTCCGCGCCCGTCGATACCGGCTCCTCTCGGCGTCCTTCTGGATTCTTCGGGGCTTTCCACGCCGTTGTTTCTTTTCTTCTAGAGGAGGGCATCAACGTATGGGTCCATCTCACTGGCAGACGCATTCGCAATGGCGATGAGCCTTGGCTTGCTGCTCCTCTGGGCGAAAAAGGCCGCATCGGCACTTCCATTTACGAACGTATCGCCAGCGCTGAAAACCTTCAGACGCGCATGCCTCCGACGGCGGGTCTGATCCCAGATTTCGAATCATTGCGTGGCCCCTCGTTCGATCCCATCGCCGTTCGCACGGAGATTCGTCATTTCTACGAGCACGCCGCCATGTATCACCTCGACGTTTGGAGCGAGGTCTCTCTCGTCAGCCGTTTCTTTCTCTGGCTTCTTGTGGAATTCATCAGCCGGCGCATGGACCAGCTCAACTTTCCGATCTCCTCGCTCGAAGTTGCTAAGGGCATGAGCAGCCGGATTCTTCAGCTCTTCGATCCGCAAACCAACGCTGTCAGATACACGGGCTGGCTTCGCAGCCTGAAGTCCTCCGGCCATGTAATCTACGCGGGTCTCTATTCCACGATTCGAATCCCCGGTGAAGAAAATCCCTGCGTTAAAGTTACCTTCCCTTGCCGCGGCAGCGCGAATGTTTACCTGCGTCCAGTGCAACACGTCGACGGCTCGTTCGGCTTGGACTCTTCTGCTTCCGTCTACGGCAGTTCCGGTTTCTACCGCATCGTCGCTTCCGGCCCCGATCACCGCCGCGTTCGCTATATCAAAACACTCGATGAACTCTTCCACGTGTACGTTGACGCGGAAGGCGTCCTTCGCACCGACCACAAAATCTCTTTCCTCGGCTTCGTCGTTCTGAAGCTTCACTACAAAATGACCATGCTTCCGCAGAATGTGCCGGTTGCTGAAGGCACAAATACACTCGCCTCTGTATCTTCCTAATTTTTCCTGTATTTATTGAAATTCGGCCCAGTGAACTAAAGAAGCTCAATCGTGCCGCGCGCCGTTCAGCACGTGCACGGCATGCGGCAAAAGATGCGCCACGGCTTCCAGCGATTCCGCCGCTCCCTTTGGACTTCCCGGCAAATTGACAATCAGCGTCTTCGCGCGAACCGCTGCGACTCCCCGCGAAAGCAGCGCCGTCGGCGTCTGCTCCGATCCTTTGCGCCGAATCTCTTCCGCGATTCCTGGCACCATCCGGTCCGCCACCGCCTCTGTCGATTCTGGCGTGTTGTCGCGCGGCCCGAGTCCCGTTCCGCCGGTCGTCAGTATCACGTCCGCTCGCCCCGAATCCGCGAGTTCACGCAAGTGTTCTCGAATGTTCGCGGGATCATCCGAAACGCGCAGCGCCGACGTCACTTCCCATCCGAGGCCGCGACACACAGCTACGACGGCCGGCCCGGACAAATCCTCGCGCTCCCCTTTTGAAACGGTATCGCTTATGGTGAGAACTGCGACGCGCATCAGGCAGGCTACTTCGTTTCCACGGTGTCGCGGTTGGCTTCGTCCATCAATCGCATCGCTTCCATCAGCAAACCGGTCGTGTTCCGCGTTGTCGTCGTGCGCGTGGAAGCGTTCGCCGCGTTGAAATCAATTTCAAATTCGCCGGCGGTCCAGAGCACCACCCGATAGACCGCGTCGTCGCCCTCGACTTTTCCGACTTTCGCGTCGCGGCACTGGCCACCCGCAAAGAACAATTCGCCCTGTTCGCCGTTGTGATTGACCGCCAGCCGGCAAGACTTCTGCCCCATCTCGAGCGACTGCATCAAGTCGATCATGCTCATCTCTTCCAGCCGTCCCTGAATCACGCCTGGCCGCGATGCGCGCTTCTGCAATTTCTCCAGGTGCAGCCGGTCCACAACCTTCTTCGCAATTCGCACCAAATCCTTCACGAGAAATGGCTTCGTGACAAAATCCTCGACACCGTCCACCAGCGGGCGTAGCCGCTCTTCGATGTCCGCGCGGCTCGCCATAAACATGAACGGGATGTGCCGCGTCGCCTCGCGCCCGCGCAGCTTTTCGAAAAGCTGCCGCCCGTCCAGCCCTGGCATTTTGTAATCGCAAAGAATCGCGTCAGGAGGCGTGTCGATCACCTTCAACAAAGCGTCCGCGCCGTCGCCGGCCGTCTCCACTTCGCAGAACGGTTCCATGCCTTTAACGATCAAATCGCGCACGAGCGGATTGTCATCCGCCACCAGCAGCTTGACCGTTTTCGTCCCTGGCCCGGTCATCGCACTCGGCTCCGGCTGCTTTTCTTCCTATTCCGCACGGCTTCTTCTTCCCGAACGTAATCGCCGCTCTTCCCGCCGGTCTTTTCGACGAGGACAATTCCGCCTATTTCCATCCCTTTATCCAGAGCTTTGCACATGTCGTAGACCGTGAGGGCCGCAGCAGTAACGGCGACAAGGGCTTCCATTTCCACCCCTGTTTGCGCAGTCGCCGTGACATCGGAGCGAACTTCCACGCCATTTTGGCATAGCCGCGCAGTCACATCAATGTGCGTCAAAGGCAGTGGATGACAAAGAGGTATCCACTCCGCGGTCCGCTTGGTCGCAGCAATTCCCGCAATGCGCGCCACTTCCAGCGGATTGCCCTTAGGATTCTTCAGCTGCCGGACCGCCTGCACCACCCGTGGCTTCATCTTCACAAATCCACGCGCCATCGCCCTCCGTGTCGTCACCGCCTTTTCGGACACGTCGACCATCCTCACCTCTCCCCGTTCGCCGTAGTGCGACAGCTTGCTCTTCCTCGCCTTCATTGCTTTTTCACATCAATTCCCTTCTCACCATCACTTCCACTCTTTCGCCCGCTTCAATCTTTTCTCTCTCCTCCGGCACCACCACATAACAATTCGCTCTTCCCAGCGCCGACACATCGCCCGACCCTTGCCACTTGAGCACAGTCACGGTTCGCTCAGCGCCCGGCCCCGTCATGTGCGCCGGCAGAAAGTGCGTCACTCCTGGCCTCTCGTGTAACGCTTCGCCCAACCGTGCCTCCACGATGGCCAACTCCCGCGCCTCCGCCCCGCTCAGCAAATCCACTGCGGGCGTCACGAACAATTCAAACGTCACCATCGTCGACACCGGATTCCCCGGCAGCCCGAATACGAATCTATCTCCACACTTTCCAAACACCGCCGGTTTGCCCGGCCGAATCGCCACTTCGTCGAAATAAAATTCCGTCCCCAACTTTTTCAAGACCTTCTCCACCAGGTCGTACTTGCCCATCGAAACTCCGCCCGACAAAATCAGCAAATCCTCCTGCAATCCCCGGCTGATTTTCGATTCCAAATCGTCCTCGCGATCCATCGCGTTTCCCAGCAGCACCGGCCTGCCGCCCGCCAGCCGCACCTGCGCTGCCAGCGACACACTGTTGCTGTTCCGAATCTGGAATCGCCCGGGAACGCTGTCCACCGGCACGATCTCATCGCCCGTCGAAAGAATCGCCACGCGAGGCTTTTGTGCGCACTTCAATTCCGCCGCACCCACTTGCGCCGCCAGCGCAAGCTCGGCATAGCCAAGCCGCATGCCCGGCGTCAGCAGCGTCTGCCCTGCGCGTGCCTCGCTGCCGCGCGGTACAAAATTTTGCCCCGCGATTGCCGCCCGTTCGAACCGCACCTCGTCGCCATTGCGCTTGGTGTGTTCGATCATCACGACAGCGTCCGCGCCGGACGGCAACGCCGCTCCCGTCATGATCTGTACGCACGTCTCAGCCCACAACTCTTTCGTGACACGGTCGCCGGCCTTAATCTCCCCAGCGCACTTCAGCGTTCCCCCCGCCTTCGCGTCCGCCGCGAACACCGCAAATCCATCCCGCGTCGCACGGTTGAACGGCGGATACTCGCGGTCGGCTTTCACCTCTTGCGCCAGCACGTACCCCAGCGCATCTCCCACGCGCACCTGTTCCGTCGCGCGTGGACCTTTCTTCTCCGAAATTTGTTCGATGACCTTCTGACGGGCTTCTTCGTAGCTCAACATGCGGTGTACTCGCAAAAACAAGGCGGTTCGTTCTTCTGCTCTCCTACTTCCCCAATCTCCTCCATTCTTCCTGCGCCTTTTCTAGAGCCATCTCGCCAGCAACGTCCCCGCCGGAACAATCGTGGCATCTCGCTCAGGCCCCGTGGAAATCATTCCGATTTCGACCTGCAAAAAATCTCCAATGAATTTCAAGTAATTCATCGCCGCCTTCGGCAATTTCGCTCCGTCCTTCACGCCATACGTCGTTTCGCACCATCCCGGCAGCGTCTTATATTCCGGCGTCACCTGCTCGTACTCTTCCGCCAGCGCCGGCATCTCCTTCAGCGTCTGTCCCTTGAACTTGTAGCCCACGCACACCTGAATCTCTCGCTGCGTGTCAAACACATCCAGCTTCGTCACCACCAGCGAATCGATCCCGTTGATCATCTTCGCGTAGCGCAGCACCATCAAATCCAGCCATCCGCAGCGCCTCGCGCGCCCGGTCACCGCTCCAAATTCTTTTCCGCGCTCGCGAACTTCCTGCGCCTCGAGTTCCGGCATCTCCGTCGGAAACGGCCCGCCGCCCACGCGCGTCGTGTATGCCTTCGAAATTCCCAGGACGTTCTTGATCTTCGTCGGCGGCACGCCCACGCCCGTCGTCGCGCCCCCGGAAATCGCGCTCGATGACGTCACAAACGGATATGTCCCGTGGTCGATGTCCAGCATCGTTCCCTGCGCGCCCTCGAACAGAACCGACTTGCCTTCATCCAACGCGCGATTCACCAGCTCCGCCGTGTCACAAATGTATCCGCGGATTTTCTCGCCCAGCTTCAGCGTCTCTTCCACTTCATGTGAAAAATCAATGTCCGCGCCGTACGCGCCCTTCGCCAACCGGTTCTTCTCCGCGACGACGCGCGCCGCCTTCTTTCGAAACAACTCCGGCTCCAGCAAATCGCACATTCTCAAACCGCGCCGCGCCATCTTGTCTTCATACGCCGGCCCGATCCCGCGCGACGTAGTTCCAATCTTGTCCGCTCCGCGCGCTCCTTCCGCCGCCTTGTCTAGCTCGCGGTGATACGGAAAAATCAAATGCGCGCGATTGCTCACGTGCAATCGCCCCTTCACGTCGATCCCTGCCTTCGCCAAAGTCTCGATTTCCGCCACCAGCGCTCCCGGATCGACCACCACTCCCGTTCCAATCACGGCATGCTGCTTCGGCCGCAAAATCCCGCACGGAATAAGCTGAAGCACGTGGCGATCTTTCCCGATGATGACCGTGTGCCCCGCATTGTGGCCGCCCGCCACGCGCGCAATGTAATCGAACGACCCAGCAAGGTAGTCCACCACCTTGCCTTTTCCTTCATCGCCCCACTGCGCGCCCACCACCACGACAGATTTCATCCAGGCCCTCTCTAAGTGGAACAAACAATCTTGCCTGTTCTACTTTCCTATCCCAGACCACACTTCATCACCATCTTAACAATCACTTCACCCAAACTGCGTTGGAGTGCACCAGGAATCGGCAGGTTCTTATCGTATTCTCGCCCCGCCCTCAACGCAAGCAAGCCGCCCCGATCAAAGCGCGCCGTGTCTCGCTCGATGGCGCAGCAAGATCTCGCGCTCAAGCGCATTTGAAATGAAGAATCCACTTGCTTTGAGCGCGACCAAAACCGCGGGAAGATTGCCGACTAATCCCAACCTATCGGCGCGCTCAAGAATTCCGATCGTCCCTGATAAGGGCAGTTTACGTTCCAGTGCGACCGTCCGCCCAGCCTGGTCATCAATCCATAACAGCTGTGGTTTTATTTGTTCGGCCAGAAGGATGGCTTCCATTTCGCCTGCATGCAACATGACAGAAAAAGGACGTACAGGTGTGGGCTGTACTTCGCGCACCTCGTACCAATCAGGTCGTGACCTCACAACTTGCCTGACTCTCATCGGCGCACTTTCGTGGGTCAACTCTTGGTGTACCCCTTCCGGCACAAATATTTTTCCGAACAATCGAGGAAAGAGAGATTCAAGTTCAATCGCGATTAAATATCTCAGTGGGGTGGTATTAGAGACTACGATCATCCGAGCGGGTCGCTAGCGCGGGTCACGCCGCGCGGCCGCTTCAAACGACGCCGCTTCAAACGACGCCGCTTCGCGGTCCAAATCGGAAACCGTGAGATTCGCCAGTGCCACTTGATTACGGCCGAGGAAGTCTTCGGCTTCAATTCTGTTGAGACCAAGCATTTGCGAAATCTGGTAAAGCGAAATCGTCTGCTTTCGATATCCGTCGATGGCTAGCGACTCCAGCGCCTGCCGGGAAAGATCGCCGCCATTCGCGGAAAGCTGCTTAGCGATCTCGTCGGGAATGTGCAGAGTGATCTCCATGTTTGTCATTCTATCATGTCTTATGGACCTAATAAGGACGCTCCCTCAACGCAAGCAACGCACGCGCACTCCCAGCCTCCAGTTTCGTTGCATCTTGCACGCAGCGCGTTTATGCTGTGCGCGCCAAAGGAGCTTTCCCTCGATGCGAATCTTTTTCTTGGTCCTACTGCTGGCGTCTTTCGCAATTGCCCCGTCAACCCTCGGCCAGGACCAGGCGTCCCGTAATTCGAATGAAGTGAAAATCGCCTTCGAGAATGATCAGATTCGCGTCTTGCATGCGCGCTATGGGCCACATCAGAGGATCGCCATGCATTCGCATCCCGCGCGTGTCGTCGTGTGCGTGACCGCCATGCACGTACTGACAACTTTGTCGGACGGCCAAACCCAGGAACTTCGTTGCAGGCCCGGCGATTCTCGATGGTCCGAGCCGGTGACGCATTCCGTGGAAAATCTCGAGGATGCGCCATTTGAGGTTGTCGAAATCGAGATGGAGAAGGCTACCGTCGCTGCCATCGCGGTTCCCCCGCCCGCTCCCTCAGACCGTCCCTTGACCGAGCCGGTTCCCGTCGAAAGAGAACCCCACCACCACTTTGTGTTTCAGAATCAGTACGTGCGTGTCCTTAACGTTTTGTTCCCTGTGGGCGAAACGTCTCTTTTTCACACGCACAGCAACGACAACGTGAGCGTCTCCATACGCGGTGACAAAACTCAATCTCAACCATTTGGTGGCGAGTGGACCGAAGCCCAGGACGTCAAGCCAGGGATCGTGGGCTTTCATAAAGCGCGCGGCCAGGCTTACACACATCGTGTCCGCAGCGCCGGCGAACTTCCCTTCAACGTCATTGACATCGAGATTTTTCCCTGAGGAGTGCAGTTTCGGAGAACGAGAACCGGGAAATCAGGCCATTACTTCTTCAACTTTTCGTAACGGAAGCATGTCACCAGGTGATCGTTGACCATGCCGGTCGCCTGCATGAACGCATAACAAATCGTCGACCCCACGAATCGAAATCCGCGCTTCTGCAAATCCTTGCTCATAGCGCCCGATTCCGCCGTCTTTGCAGGCAAGCTCTTGTGCACCTTCCACGAGTTCACCCTTGGCGCTCCGCCCACAAATCTCCAGATATACGCATCGAATGACCCGAACTCTTCTTTCACTTTCAGAAACGCCTGCGCATTCGAAATCGCTGCCGCGATCTTCAGCTTGTTCCGCACGATCCCGGCATCTTTCAACAGCTCACGTACCTTTTTCTTGTCATACCGCGCGACTTTCTCCACATCGAACCCGTCGAACACTTCGCGGTACCGAGCCCGCTTCTTCAAAATCGTGTCCCAGCTCAATCCCGCTTGCGCGCCCTCCAGAATCAGGAGCTCGAACAGCGCCCGGTCGTCGTGCTGCGGCACTCCCCATTCCTCATCGTGGTACACGATGTTCATCTCATTCGTCGCCCAGTGGCATCGCGCCTTCTCCTTCGCCGCCGCTGTTCCCGTCGCCCCTGTCTCCAATGGCCGGCTCCTCGTCATCCCAGGTTCACCGTTACATCCACCACATGCTGCTCGCGATTCGGAGCCACGTGAGACATAACTCGAACCTTCCGCATTCCCGTGCTTAGCAACCCGGTCCCGAGATCTTTTGCCAAGAACTCCTTCAGGTACGTTCCGTCATAAATATCGCCTGGCTTCAGCTTCCACAGTTTCTCGATCTTCTCCGCTACCTCGGGCTTCACTCCCGTCACCACAAAGCTTCCCATGTAATATTGCGGCCCCTCGGTCACTCTCACCTTGTAATGAACCAGTCGCGCTTGCCCGTCAAATACCGGCTCGGAAGCCAGCTTCAACTCCAAATATCCGCCCTTGGAATATTCCTTCTGTACAGCCTCCCACCCCATCTCAATTTTCTCCGCGTTCGCAATTTCGCTCGCCTTCATGCCCGTCGCTCCATCCAGCACAGACGACGTCACGGCCTGGTTCCCGCTCCATTCCGCGCCGCCCCAGAGGAAGACATCGCCTTCCGTCACCGTGTACATCACTTCCATCTCATAATCATTCGAGCCTGTGGTGTGGCTCAAAATCCGCGCCTGCTCTTCGACCTTCGCTTGCAAGAACCCCAGCTTCCCGTAATACGGCACAATCGTCTTGGAACCAAACAAGGCGCTCTGAAACTCCGAGTAATTTCGCCCCACCAGAAGTGCGGCTTGCGTTTGCAGGTCGGCTTCGCTCACTGCCTGATTCCCGAAGAATCGCAACGACTGAACTTTCACATTGACCCCATCCGCCATAAACACGTGGCTCCAGTTGGGATCACCCACCCCTCCTTGCTCCACCATCCGGCTCACTCGAACCGTCACTCCTTTTTCCTGCGACAACTTCTCGAGCGCCGTTGCAATCTGGTCCGCCATCTCTCCGGTTTCCGGCAGCGTTCCGTTGTATAGCGGTTGTTCTTTTTCGAGCCCGGTCTTGATTTCCGCATCGCTCAGCCATACGAAGTTGTCGAAGTGGCACGCGCGAAACTTCCCTTCCTCCACTTTAAAGTCGATCGCCATCTGGCCGTCTTTTGGAACGTAGCTGTACGAGATGTCCGAAAAGGCTCCGCTCTTCCCCAGCCGTTCCGCCACCGCATCCAACTGTTTCGGATCGAACTCCTGCCCTTGTTTCAGCCCGGTCGCTGCAATCACCTGCTTCTCGGTGAACACCTTCATCCCATGCACGTGAATCGCGCCAATCTTTGCCGCGGCCGCGTCTGTTTGTGGCCTCGCCGGCGTGGGCACCGCGGACAAAGCGGCCGCGAGTATCGCCGCCGAAAGCAACACACGTCGATTGAAGAGCCTGGGCACGTGGCGAATTGTAAACACGTTGGTCCCGAAGGGCAAACCCTCTCTTCTCTTTCAAATAAATGCGTCGAGGGGGTCATTGCCGCATCCCCGCCCGTTGCGCCTTACACTCATAGGTAATAGTGCGCCTTTGGCGGTACAGCCAACCTCTTCTCCATCGCGCAGCTTTCGCGCGATGAATCTTGGCTGTGCGCTGATTAAAGATCGCAGGGTTCTTTGTGTCGTCGAATTCTTAGGGCCATTTTTCTCTTGACATTTTAGTAACTTATGCTATGATATCGGTCGGGTAAAAATGCGGGAACCCTCATAGCGGCCTCACGCCGCTTTTTTCTTTTGCAACCCCAAAAGATTGAGTAAGCGCGCCACCATCACGCCTGCTCAGGCCTCCGGGTCGCAAGACGCTTAACGCCTTCAGAATGAGCACTTATCAAAAAAATTGGGGGAGGGGCCACGCAAGTCGGCCCGCTTTGTGCACTCTCCGCGACACGCAGGAAATCCTGTAACTCCCATGTTGTCAATCGTTTACTTCATAACTCGCGGACACCCGGGGGTGGGGGCCAGTGGCACAGGCCTCAGCCTGTGCTCTTTCATCCCCTTTAGAATCAACACTTGCGCCGCCGTCCGTAACTATTGCACCCAAACGACTTGCAAAAACGCTAAGTCCCGCAGATGCAACACTTACAAAAAACATGGGGAGGGGGTGTCAAAAGGGAAAGGCTCGCGGCACGATTGCCAGCCTCACGGTCGCTCGCCATAGGTAGGCTAGGCTCGCTTGGCCACGTACGTTCCGGTCCCGTACGTCCGCTTGAGGACCTGCGCCGTCTCGATCACCGGCCAGAGCATTCGGTCGATCACCGAGACCGGCGAGTACGCCGCGTACTTCAGGGCCGCCGCAATCCCGCTTCGCAGGTGGCGCTCGCGGCGAAACTCCTTGCTCGTCAGCGGCACGTCTCGATACGTGTACGCGCGCCCCAGCAACCGCGTACGCGCCATATACCCGAGCCAGTTGTTCGGCGCCATTTTGTATACGTCGCGGCCGTTGCTCTCTTTGATTAGAGTGAAACCCGTTTTCTCCAGGTAACGGCCAATCGTCTCGCGACTGTAGAAATACAAATGCCTGGGCACATCCTCGCAAAACAAATGGCGCGACGCTTCGCTCCCGAAATTCGGCACATGAAAAACAAACAGGCCGCCCGGCATAATCACACGCGCCGCTTTCTCGAAGTACGCCATCGGATTGTGTACATGTTCCAGGACTGCCCACGCCGTCACGGCGTCGTACGTCGGCTCGCTAACCGGAATGTCTTGAAACTCTTCCGTGTACACGCGGAAATCCTTGATCTGCTCCGCCGCAGCGGACACCTCCACGCCTTCCACGGTCCAACCTCGTGCGGCCATGAACCGCGGAAAATCGCCTGTCGCGCAGCCCAGATCCAGGAGCTTTTTTGAGCTTGGGTCGGTTTCCAACTCCTTGAGGTATTTCGCTTCTGCCGCGAATCGCCTCTGCAAATAACGCACGTTGCTTTTGGTCGCAGGTTTCTCGAAATAGGCCGCGGGATAGTATCTCTGGATTTCCGAAATCGTGGGCCTCGGATTCACGAACGCCAGGCCGCAATCGCTGCATTCCACAACCTGGAAGAATTCGTCGCGGAAGAATTTCCGGTCGGGCATTTCATAGAGGACCGCGAATCGCTGCGACCCGCACAAATTGCACGGCACCGTTTCCAAGCGTTCTCCTCAGATTTCTTTTGCCAGGCTTTATTTAAGCCTGAATGCCCGCGCAAAAAAGCAAAGGCATGTCGCACTTAACGGTACGACATGCCCCTAATTTCCCGCTAACTCTTTGCGAATTCTTCCTGCCGCAAGCTAACTGGCAGCTTGCGCGACGTGCCGGTCGAGCGCCTTGGTGATCTGATCCTTAGGCACCGCGCCGACGATCTGCTCGACGACTTGCCCATTCTTGAAAACAAGCAGCGTCGGAATTCCGCGAATGTTGTAGCGCCCCGCGGAGTTCATCGCTTCATCGACGTTCAGCTTCATCACCTTGAGTTTTCCCGCGTAATCATGCGCAATCTCGGCCACTGTCGGCGCCAGCATGTGGCAAGGCCGGCACCACTCCGCCCAGAAATCCACCATGACAGGCTGCGCGCTGCTCGCCGTCAGCACTTCCGCTTCAAAATTGCCATCCGTTACCGCCTGGATATTTTCAGCCATGTTGTTTGTCCTCAACAGCTTGCCGCTAGGCCGCTGTCTTCTCTCCTCTTCTTCAGGTCAATTAGATGTTGCCACACCCATTTGGTTTCGCGTTGCCGGACGTGCTCCCCGAAGAGTCACTGCCGCTTCATACACTTTCGCATACTCAGCGGCCGGCCCCTTCCAGGAAAAATCTTTCGCCATCCCGTTCAGCTGAATGCGCCGCCAGATGCGCTCATCGGTGCAATGATGCAAAGCCTGGCGAATTGCATGCATCATGGCGTCGCCGGAATATTCTGCGAACTTGAATCCGGTACCCGTACCGTGCTCGAGGTCGAACGGCTCGACGGTATCGTCCAGCCCGCCGGTCGCTCTCACAATTGGCACCGTACCATACTTCAAGCTGTAGATCTGATTCAACCCGCAAGGCTCGTAGCGCGACGGCATCAAGAACATGTCGGCGCCGGCTTCGATCTTATGCGCGATCACATTGTCGTACGCGATCTTGACGCCGGCTCTTCCCGGAAACGTGTTGGCGAGCGCTTGAAATAATTCTTCGTAGCGGCGTTCGCCGGAGCCGAGCACGACCAGCGAAACGTCCTCACGCATCAAATCGAAGGCTTTCTCGGCGATTAAATCGAATCCTTTTTGATCGGCGAATCGCGACACGATTCCGATCAGCGGGCGCGCGGCATGCTCGGGCGCAATATCGAATAGCTCTAGCAGCGCCTGTTTGCAGACATGTTTTCCGCTCATGTCCTTCGCGGAATATTTCATGGGGATGAGCTTGTCTTTGTCGGGGCTCCAAACAGAGTAGTCCACGCCGTTCAAAATGCCGATCAAGCGGTCGGCGCGGCCGCGCACCACGCCATCCAGGCCGTAGCCAAATTCGGGGGTTTGAATCTCTTGCGCATATTTCGGACTGACGGTGGTCAGAAAATCCGAATAGATCAGTCCGCCCTTGAGGAAATTCACGTTTCCGAAAAATTCCATTCCGGCGGGATGGAAAACGCCCAGCGGAATTCCGGCACGATCGAGAGCCTGCTTCGGAAAAAGTCCGTGATAGCCCATGTTGTGGATGGTGAAAACGACGGGCAGGTCTTTCACGGCGGGATCATCGCTGTACGAAGTGCGTAGCAGCACGGGAAGCGGCGCGGTCTGCCAATCGTGGCAATGAATAACGTCCGCGGGCCACACCTGCTTCACGATTTCAATCGCGGCACGGCAAAGCTCGCTGTAACGCTCGGCGTTGTCCGGAAAATCTCCGCCGGCATTCCCGTAGATTCCGTCACGATCGAAGTATGCCGGATCGTCAACGAAAAAATAACGCACGCCGGAAACCAGTCCGCCGTCCATGATCGCGGGGAATCTCAAACTGTTGGCAAGAGGAATGGTGAGGCTCGGTAGAATCGTCGCGCCCGGCTTGGTTCCACGGTAGCGCGGCAGAACGACGGCCACTTCGAAGCCAAGCGCGACAAGCGCTTTCGGCAGCGCTTCGATCACGTCCGCGAGGCCGCCAGTCTTCGAGAACGGCAATCCTTCCGAGGCTACGAAAAGAACTCTCACTCGCTTTTCCTGGCTCGAATTTCTGGACGCGCTCCGCGTCCTTTTCTTCTTCGGCGCTTTCACTTGGTTGATCGCGCTCTGTTCATCCATTTTACGCTATTGGACGCCTTTCGCGCCTCAAGCTTGAACCGACCCGTCGAATGCGACGTGCACTCTTCCTGTTACACTTGCCCGGAATGGCTCGACAACGCCTTGGCCAACATTTTCTCTCCGACGCCGGCTGGCGCGAACAGATTGCGCGCGCCATCGGCGTTTCGCCGCACTCCACGCTCACCACAGCTTCCAGCCAGAACGAATCGCATTGCTGGATCGAGGTCGGCGCGGGCCACGGCGAGATGACCGAACATCTCGCCTCCACAGGCGCGGCGGTATACGCGGTAGAACTTGATCCGCTGCTTCTTGGCCGGCTCGAGCGCCTCGCGAAGAAATTCCCAAATCTGACAATTGTCCCCGGCGACGTGCTCGAAACCGATCTCGCGGCTATCGCCGCCGGACGCCGCATCCGGCTCTACGGCAACCTGCCTTACTACATAACTTCGCCGATCCTTCATCACTTCTTTTCCTTCGCAGAGCAGATCGACGAGATTCACATCGTGATTCAGGAAGAAGTCGCGCAGCGGCTGACGGCAGAGCCACAAACGAAGCAATACGGCTATCTCTCGGTCGTAACCCAGCTTTACACGCGGCCGGAATTTGTCCTGCGCATTCCGCGCGGCGCGTTCAGCCCTCCGCCGGAGGTGGGGTCCGCGCTGGTGACGCTTCGGCTCCCCGGCGAACGCGCCAAACTGGCGATTCACGATGAGGCCGTCTTTCTGGATTTCGTGAAATTGTGCTTTTCCCAAAAGCGCAAGACGCTGGTGAACAATCTCCGCTCGCTGGCGAAGCCCGATGTCGTGCGCGGCGCTCTTGGCGCCGAAGATCTTCGGCCCGACGCACGCGCGGAGCAACTCTCTGTCGCGCAATTCGCGGCGCTGCACGATTCCTTGAAAAAAACGGGCTAGCTCTTGTCGCCGTCTTTTTTCTGAGCCGCGATCAAGCGGTCCGGATAGTCGCTCATGATTCCGTCGACGCCGGCGGTCATGAGCAGCCGGATATGCGCCGGATGATTGACGGTCCAGCACACTACCTGCAAATCCCGCTTGTGGGCTTCGACGATCATCGCGGGCGTAACCAAATCGCCGCGCACGACCAGCTGCCGCGCGCCCACGTCCACAGCGGCTTTCAGCGGATCGGCGAGCTGGCCATCATACAGAACGCCGGTCATCAGAGTAGGCTCAATTTTGCGGAGGCCAGCCAGGATGCCGGGGTCGAACGAGATCACCACGACGCGCGCCACTTCTCCGGATTCGCGAAGCGCGCCGACCAAAGCATGTTCTCCACCCCAGGAGCCGCTCGGCTTCAACTCCAAATAAAACACGACGTCGTTTTTCTTCGAAAACTCCAGAATCTCCTCGAGCGTTGGAATGCGTTCGCCGGAAAATTCGCTGCCAAACCAGGAACCCGCATCGAGGCGCCGCAGCACGGCAAGCGTCTGATCGTGTACTTTGCCCTGGCCGTTGGTGGTGCGATCGACGCTGTCGTCGTGGATGGCCACGAAGCGAGCATCACGCGAAAGCTGCAAATCAGTTTCGATGAACGTGGCGCCCAAAGCCACGGCTTTTCGAAACGCAGCGAGTGTGTTTTCCGGCGCGTGACCGGAGGCTCCTCGATGTCCGACGATCAGCACTTCGCTTTCCTCTCCTTAATTCTCGTGTTTCGAGCGACGATTACTCGCCAAAACAATTCTCTTCGATTGGTTATTTCCGCGGGCTGAATCATCCATTTTGTATGCTAACACTCGCTCGCCCGCAAATAAGTATGCACCCTAACGCGGTGCTTCCTGAATCTAACAATCAGAAGCCCTCTCGCCCGACTCCATCTCATTTGAGGAGCACAAAATGAAAATCAAACTCCGGGCCATTTTTCTCGCGGCACTATTTACGGCTCCGCTGGCCACACCAGCGAATATCGCCGCGACGACCCTGCAAAATCCCGCTGCCCAAAACGAACCGAAGGCGCAGCAGAAGATTATCCGGGAAGTGCATCACGTCTTGGTGATGCTGCCGTACTACTCCGTCTTCGACAATCTTGCGTACCGCGTGGAAGGCGACAAAGTGACTCTGGAGGGCCAGGTGGTACGACCGACGCTGAAAACCGACGCCGGCGCGGCGGTGAAAAAAATCGATGGCGTCAGCTCGGTCGTCAACAACATCGAGGTGCTGCCGCTCTCGCCGATGGATGATCAAACACGCCGCACGGTTTACCGGGCCATCTACGGAGACTCGGTGCTTTCGCGCTACGGATTCTCAGCGGTGCCGTCGATTCACATCATCGTGAAGCTGGGAAGCGTCACATTGGAAGGCGTGGTCGACAACGAATCGGACAAGAACCTGGCGAATCTGAGAGCCAGCGAAGTGCCGAATGTTTTTTCGGTGAAGAATAACTTACAAGTTGCGAGCAGCGGCAAGTAAGCAGGAACGAAGTTACAACTCCGTTCGAACTCAGACGCGGAGCGCTTACTTAGGCGATTTGGAAACTCGCGGGAGATCGGAGGGGGCCGATGAAGGCCCCTCGCTCCCGTTTCGAGTTGAAATGCGTTCAATTGAAATGCGTTCAGAACTGAAAGGTCAGTTTGCGCCGGTGGAACTGCTGCCGCTGGAGCCCGCCGGACTGGATGGAAGAATGCTCAAGTCGTACCGTTCGCCGGAGAAAAAAACCTGCGCCAGCCTTTGAGTTCCATCTTTTCCGGGCTTCAGCGCGTAACCATCCTGACTATTCGATTCCGGCTCCGAAACAACTTTGGCCGGAGCGGTGGCAACAGTTTCGCGGCCCTTCATAATATCCAGTTTTACTTCAGGGCCCGACCCGCTCCACTCGACTCTGTAGTCGCCGGGCGCCAATTGCGTGCCGTTTACGGTCACTTCATCGTACAAATGGAGGGATTTTTTTACGGTATTCGCGGCGAGGATGCTTGCGGGCAGTAGCAAGGAACTTCCGATCAACAAAGTGGAAAGCCTCAACACTTTCATACACGACTCCCTTTGGTCTTCTCCAAGGGCGAAAGCGCGAGGAAAAGTGCTCGAGCCCAGGGAGGCACGTGAATTCATACTCCACTTAGTGTGATGGCATGTTTTGGTCAAAGGTTAGTTGAGCGGCGAGAAAAGTTGGGGCGAATTGCAGCGTTTTTCGTGCGCTCTCGAGACAACCAAAATGTTGCGGCGAGCAAATCGCGCCGGCGCGCTGGTTGAATACGCTTTTCTCTTTGATGGTTGAATGCGGATGGCTTTATTTTCGCATATAGAGGTAAATTTCCGTGGAACGCGCCGAAGATGCGGGCGGAAGGACTCTTATGACGGCTGCGTATGCGGCAGGCGAACAAGGAATTGCGATTCAGAGAAAGATCGATGCATTGGATTGGAATGCGGCCGAGGATTCGCTTTCGGAACGGGGTTACGCCGTAACCTCGCCCATTCTTTCGGCAAACGAGTGCTCCTCACTCATTTCGATTTATCCGGATGAGAAGCGATTTCGCAGCCACATCGTCATGGAGCGATATCGATTTGGAGTTGGCGATTACAAGTATTTCGGCAATCCCTTGCCGGAAGCGGTCGAGAGTCTTCGGAAGGCAACGTATTCGCACCTGGCAAAAGTTGCGAATCTCTGGGCGGAGCGGCATGGCGAATCGGGAGAGAAGTATCCGAAATCGCTCGCGGCGTTCCTCGACGTTTGCCACAAAGCGGGTCAGAGGAAACCGACGCCGCTGATGCTGCACTATGAAGCGGGCGGCTACAACTGCCTGCATCAGGATCTGTACGGCGAAGTGAGTTTTCCGCTACAGATGGTGTTGTTGCTTGGACAGGCAGGGCGAGATTGGGAGGGCGGAGAGTTTTTATTGGTGGAGCAACAACCGCGAGCACAGTCGAAGGCGGAAGTCGTACACGCGGATCAAGGCGCGGCAATTTTGTTCACGACGAGGTACCGGCCGGTGAAGGGCGCGCGCGGCTATTATCGGGTCAATTTGCGGCATGGAGTGAGCCGCGTGCTTCGCGGAACGCGATATACGCTGGGAATTATCTTTCACGATGCGAAATGAGAGAGATGGCGGGCGCGCACTTCTAGTTCCGCAGAAGCGCGGAGACGACGGCTGCATAATTTTAGACACCAGCCCTCGCACGTATGCCCGGACGCACTAATCAAACGAGATATAATTTGTGTCATGCAAAACCATCTTCCCTTTCGCGGTTTTTGGCGGCTTGGGATTCTCTGCGCGTTGCTGGCTGTGCCGGTCCTTGCGCAAGACGCGAGTTTTGAGCACGAACTGAAGGCTTGGCGCGCGCAGCACGTTGCGGATCTCTTGAAGCCGGCGGGCTGGCTCTCCCTGACGGGGCTCGAATGGCTGAAGCCCGGCGACAATACGTTTGGCACGGCCGCGGACAACAAGATCCGGCTGGCAGGAAACAGCGCCGCACACATGGGCATTCTGCATCTCGAGGGCAACAGCGTGCAGCTCCTGCCGCCCGCAGGAGGTTTTCCGCCGGACTTGCAGGTTGCCGGAGCACCGGCTAAAGTGCAGCTTCTGCCGGTGGAAGCAGAGACTGACCGCAACGCGCCGCACATTACAATCGGGACGCTGAACATGTACGTGATTCGGCGCGAGGACCGTTACGCGCTGCGCGTGAAAGACTCGAAATCGCCGACGTTGGTGGGCTTTCACGGCCTGAACTGGTATCCGCCAAATGTGAAATACCGCGTGACGGCTAAATGGATCCCTTACAATCCGCCAAAATCGATCACCCTGGCGACGCTGGCGGGGACAACGTATTCGCAGCCTGTACCGGGGGTCGCGGAGTTCCAGTTGGAAGGAAAGACGTACCGGCTCGAGCCAGTGCTGGAAGATCCGGCCGCGACACAACTGTTTTTCATCCTGAAGGACACGACGAGCGCGATGACGACGTATCACGCTTGCCGATTTCTCTACACGGTGCTGCCGAGCCACGGGCTGGATCAACCGGGCGAGCTTGTGCTGGATTTGAACCGGTTGGAAAATCCGCCATGCGCGTACACGCAATTCGCAACGTGCCCTTTGCCTCCGCCGCAAAACCGGCTGGCGATTGCGTTGCCGGTGGGCGAGAAGCGCTACCACGACTGAAGTCGAAAAACGCTGAGCGGAAGCCGCAAGTTGGAAAATGGCGGGCAACTGTCGGACAATGAAAGTTGCCGAACGGACATGAACCCTCCCGACGCCAACGCACCTGCAAGAGGAAAAAACGACGCGGAGCCCCGCGAGAAGCTGATTGGGCTGCGGCTAGCGCTGCTGCGTGTGCACAAGACGCTGCTGGACATGGAGCGGCGGGAGTACGAACGCGCCAACGGGAAAGTCACGGTGGGGGAATTATTTCGGTTGGTGCTCGACCACCAGCAGTTCGCGTGGCTGCACAACATTTCCGAGTTCGTGGTGCGCCTCGACGAAACGCTGGCGGGCGAAAATCCGGTGACGCAGGAGGATGTTCGCACGGCGATTTCACTGGCGCGCAAAATGTTCGCGCCCTCGGAATCGGGCGACGCGTTTCAGAAGAAGTACTTCGACGCGATTCAGACGGACCCTGCCGTGGTCATCGATCACGCGGAACTGGCGAGGCTATTCAACAACGAGCCGCCGGATGCAGTTGCTTCGTAAGCCGTGAAACGCTCTCTTCTTAAAATCCGCCGAATCACGCACAAGGAGCTTCCCTGCGACACGCTGGAACTTGCGCGATTTTTGATCGGGAAGATCGTCGTGCACGAATTGCAGGAGGGCCGGTTGAGCGGGCGAATCGTCGAAGCGGAGGGTTATCCGCCGGGTGATCCCGCGGGGCATCACTTTCGCGGAGAGACGAAGCGGAACCGGTCGCTGTTCTTGCGGCACGGGCACGTGTATGTGTATTTCAATTACGGCATGCACTTCATGCTGAACATTTCGAGCGAAAGGGCGGGAGTGGGCGGAGGCGTTTTGATTCGAGCGCTCGAGCCACTGGAAGGAATTGAGCTGATGCGGCGACATCGGAAGAGTGAAGAGCTTCGTGATCTCACGAGCGGGCCGGGGCGGCTCGCGGCGGCGTTCCGAATCGATCGAAGACTCGATGGACTTGATCTTTTTTCGGGCGGACCGTTGTGGCTCGGAGAATTGCGGAGTTCTGGGGCGGGCGAGAATGGGAAGTTGAGGGCGACGAAAGTGCGAGTTGGGACCACGGTGCGGATCGGGATCACGCACGCCGCGGAGAAGCCATTTCGTTTTTATGAAGAAGGAAGTCCCTTTGTGAGCGGCCCGAAGCGGCTGCTTGTTTCCAATACGAAGAAAAAATAGCCGGAGAAGAATCGCCGTTTGTGTCTGGTAGGTGGCTAGTCGCCGCAGGCGTACTCTGCCTGCGCGTTCATGGACAGATACTCGTCCGCGTGCATGAGCTTGGCAAGCTTCGGAGTAGCCTCGCGTGGTTGGGCGGAGGCCGCACGCAAATGTTTCTGGCGCAGGCGATCGCGGATGTCTTCGCGCAGGCGTCTATGCGCACGGAAAAGGCGCAGGCGCACAGCTACCGTGGAGATCGCGAGGCGCGCGGCGACTTCGTGCGTGGAGTATTGCAAGACATCGCGCAGCAAGCAGATTTGGCGCAGATCCGGAGCGAGACGCGCAATGGCGCCGGCCATCAAGGTGCGCATTTCGCGGCGTGCATAGCGCTCTTCGGGATCGTCGGTTCGCGCGGCGAGTCGGGAGCCGAAAGTTTCCTCAGGAGAGGCTCCAGGTTCTTCGAGTGAAACGTATTTTCCGTCGCGGCGCCGGCGGATTAAATCGATGGAAGCGTTGGTGGTGATGCGGGTGACCCAGGCGTGGAGGTCATCCTTGCCGTTGTCCTGTTGGCCGGCGAACTGGCTGAGGCGGGAGAAGGCTTTCAGGAGAGCTTCCTGGCGCGCGTCTTCGGCATCGGCAGGATTGCCGGTCATGCGAAGGGCGCGGCGGTAAAGACCTTGGGAATAGGGCTGGATCATCTCGGCAAAGGCAGAGGCGTCACCGAGGCGCGCGCTGGCGAGGTTCTTTCGCCGGGCGGCGTGGAGGTTTTCCGCATTTCCTGGTTCAAAATGATAGGCGTCTAAGACAACGGTTGCGGCGCTCATGCGGTAAGGAAAGGCACCTCTAGAGCCACGCGGAAGACCATCTAAACTATTGAAAACAGGATGTTAGTAGAGAAACCGGGGGAAGAATGGCCGTGGTGGACCGTCCGATTGTGGGACGTAGCGTCGCGTTTCCGGTCAGTTGAGCGGGGATTAGAGAGCGATTTCTTGCTACTGCGCGGAGTGTCTCTTCGCGTCCGGCGAGAGGTTTTCGTAGACTTTGCCGCCCTTCATGACGAAGACGACGCGGCGAGCGGACGTCGCATCAACCAGAGGGTTGCCGTCCATGGCGATGATGTCCGCATCCATGCCGGTGGCGATGGAGCCGATCTGGTTGCCGAGACCGAGCGATTCGGCGGAGATGGACGTGGCGGACATGAGAGCGGCCATGGGGTCCTGGCCGCCGTCGCGCACACGAGCGATGAATTCTTCGTAGTTTCGTCCGTGCGCCCCGGCGACAGCGTCCGTACCGTAGACGATTTTCAAGTCCTTGTGCTTCAGCGCTAGCTTGAAAGTATCGCGGACGATGGTGATGCCTTTTTCCATGAAGGCGAAGCCTTGCTCGTTGTAATTGCCGATGCCGAGATACTTCTCCTTATTTTCGAGATAGTTTTGCAAAACGAGGCCGATGTTGGGGTCGTAGTACGTGCCGCGCTGGGCCATAAGCGTGAATACGTCGTCGGTCACATAGGCGCCGTGCTCGATCGAGGTGCACCCAGCAAGCGTGGCGGCCTTGGCGGATTCGGCCGAATGCGCGTGGACAATGGTGCGCATTCCGAGAGATTTGGCTTCGTCGCACGCTGCTTGCAATTGCTCGTCGGTCATCGTCTGCGTGCCTCCTTCGCGAATGCTTTTTGAGGCGAAGAGTTTGATGAAGTCGGCACCTTGCTGTTTTCTTTGGCGGACAAGCTCGCGGAGCTTTTCGGGCGGACCGCTCTTGTCGTCGAGGGGTTCGAGCGAGGTGAGAATGCGCGGGCCGGGAATGATTCCGCGCGCGATGGCATCGCGGAGGTCCTTGTCCTGGGGTGAGCCGGGGCTCTGGATGGTGGTAAAGCCTGCGTCGAGAGTGACGACGGCATTGTCGGTTGCGTGAAGCATGGCTTGGACAGGCGGCTCATCTCGGCCAGCGAGGCGGCCATTGTTGAAGTGCCAGTAGATATGCGCGTGTGTGTCGATCCAGCCGGGAGTGACAGTCAAATTCGTGAGGTCGTAGGTGATGGCGTTGGCAGGGGCTACGCCGCCGATGCGCGCGATTTTGCCGTTTTCAATGACGAGGATGGTGTCGTGAAGGATTTGGCCCTTACCATCGAGGACGGTCGAGGCCTTGAGAACGACAGGACGCTGCTGTGCCGACGCTCGACTGGCCAGGAGAAAGGCCGGGACGCTGAACACCAGGAAAACGAGCCGGAAGTATTTTTGCATTGAGGCTCCTTCACAAGCGACAGACACGCATCGTCAAGCCATTTCGCTCAAGGACTCCGCCTACAGAAGCAGAGAGTTACTTGGCAGCCGGTATGAGGACGATGTTGCGGAACTGGACGTGGCCCTTTTCGCTGCCCTGAAGGTAGATGGGGCCAGGAAGTTCTTCGTGGCCGTCGAGAGCACCGCCGGTGATGCCGGGAATCTCCTTGTCGCCAATGACAGTTTTGCCGTCATGGACAAGGGTGATTCGCCGGCCGACGAGCGTGATGTCGTAGGTTTGCCATTCGTTGGCCTTGCGAGGGAGTTCGGGCTCGGGAGCGATGAAACCGTAAATGCTGCCGATGCGGCGATTGGGCGGGTCCGTGATGGAATCGGTTTCGACCTGGACTTCATAACGGCCGCGCAGGTACACGCCGCTATTGGATTCGGGGCCGCAGTTAAATTCGATGTGCAGCTTGAAGTCTTCGAACTTGGAGTTGTTGATCAGCTCCGGCCCTTCGCCGGGAGTGATCAAGACGCCGTTTTCGACCTTCCAGGCGGGCGCGGCGCCGGGTTTGTCCTCATGCCAGCCGGAGAGATCTTTGCCATTGAAGAGAGTGATTGGTGCGCCCCAGGTTGGCGGAGCGGAACGCTTGAGAGAAGGCGCGCGGCGGGCGGTCCAATTCCATGTTTTGCCGTCCGGTCCATTCAATGTGCCGGAAAGCTGTTTTCCGTTGAGCGTTCCTTCGAAGACCAAATCCGCCTTGCTGCCCTCTTCTTCTTTCGGAGAGACGAACTTCAAGTGGCCGTTCGAGAGTTCAACCGAGGGCAGAGGGCGCGCATTTCCCCAGCGGCCCACCATTTCTGCTTTGAGTTGTCCATCCTGTTCGCGCAACTCCAGCCAAGAGGGGTAATCG
>JBAQJX010000086.1:0-14476 GCA_049641765.1 Candidatus Acidiferrum sp. | reverse complement strand
GCACCTCGCCGTCGTCGGCAATACGTATTTCTGGTTTCTCGGCGCTCTGCTGCAATTCGTGATTGTTTTCTACGGACGCGAGGTTTTACACATCGATGAGACTCATGGCGGCTACTTGCAAGCTGCGCTCGCCATCGGCATTGGCGTTGGCAGTTACGCCGCCGGTTTCCTCTCCGCGGGAAAGATCGAGTATGGGCTTATTCCGCTTGGCGCCATCGGCATGTCGCTGTTTGCCTTCGCGATCTCGCTCCATGGACTGACGTTTCTGCAGGTGGTCGTACTGCTGGCTGCGCTCGGATTTTCGGGTGGATTCTTCATCGTTCCTATCAATGCATTGATCCAACACCGGCCTGACGAAGATAAAAAAGGCAGCGTCATTGCGTTCGCAAATCTGCTTTCGTTCGTCGGCGTGATCGGTGCCTCGGCGATCTATTCCGGATTTACTCATTATCTGCATATCGGGCTGGAATCTTTTTTCATTTGGACCGCGTTCATGTCTCTGGCGGCCACGGCTTACGTGCTCTGGCTGCTGCCGGATTCGCTCTTGCGCCTTCTGCTCTGGATGCTTACGCATACGCTCTACCGGCTTGATGTTGCGGGCCGGGAACGCGTTCCCGCCAAGGGCGGCGCACTCCTTGTCCCCAATCACGTTTCGATGGCGGACGCCGTTCTGCTTCTCGCATCGCTCGACCGCCCCGTTCGCTTCCTGATGTTCAAGGGCTCCTACGAACACCCGCTGGTCAAGCCGTTCGCAAAATTACTCGGCGTGATTCCAATTTCCTCCGACCAAGGTCCGCGCGAAATGATTCATTCCCTGCGGCGTGCGACGCAGGCGCTGCAAGAGGGAGAATTAGTCTGCATTTTCCCCGAGGGCCAAATGACACGAATAGGGCAGATGCTGCCGTTCCGTCGCGGCATGGAGCGCATCATCAAAGGCGTGGACGTTCCGATCATTCCGGTAAATCTCGATGGGGTGTGGGGATCGATTTTCAGTTTCGCGGGCGGACGCTTTCTGTGGAAATTGCCGCGCCACCTCCCGTACCCCGTGCGAGTAACGTTTGGCGCGCCGCTGCCCTCGACGGCCACGTCGCAGGAAGCGCGGCAGGCCGTGCAAGATCTGAGCGCGGAGGCCTTTGAGCGGCGCAAGCGCCACATGAAGCCCTTGCCGCGGATGTTTCTTTACACGGCGCGGCGGCACGCGTTTCGATTCGCCATGGCCGATGGACAAACTCCGAAACTTACTTTTCTTGCCGTCCTCGCGCGCACGCTCTTCCTCGCGCGGCGGTTGAGAAAGACGTGGCAGGGTCAGGAAATGGTTGGCGTGTTGCTTCCGCCCTCGATTCCAGGCGCCCTGGTTAACTTCGCGGCCATGCTGATGGGGAAAGTGCCGGTCAATCTGAACTACACGGCTTCGAACGAAACGCTGGAGTCGTGCGCGAAGCAGTGCAATCTGAAAACGGTGATCACCGCTCGCGCATTTCTGGAACGTGTTCACGTGCAGCCGCCCGCGGAAGCAATTTTCCTGGAGGACTTGGCGAAGAAACCGGGGTTCGGCGAACGAACGGGAGCAGCACTGGCATGTTTGCTTCCCGCGCGGCTCGTCGAGAAATATGCAGGCTCTGAACGCAAGACGCAGCTCGAAGACATCGCCACGATCATTTTCTCCAGCGGTTCGACGGGAGAGCCCAAAGGTGTTGTGCTCACGCACTACAATGTGGCAGCGAACGTCGAGCAACTGAATCAGGTTTTTCTGCTGCACCCCGACGATCGCATCATGGGGATTCTTCCGTTCTTCCATTCCTTCGGCTTCACGGGCACTTTGTGCCTCCCGGCTGCAACAGGGATCGGCGTTGTGTTCCATCCGAACCCGCTTGATTCCCGCGTCATCGGCGCCCTGGTCGAAAAGTATGCCGTTACGATGCTGCTTGCGACGCCAACTTTTTTGAATGCTTACACGCGCCGCTGCGAACCGGAACAATTCGGCAGCCTGCGCTTTGTGATGGCCGGAGCGGAAAAGCTGCCCGAACGCATTTCGCAGGCGTTCGAGGATCGCTTCGGCCTTCGGCCGCTGGAAGGATATGGCTGCACGGAATGCTCGCCTGCGGTCACCGTAAATACCATCGATTTTCGCGCGGCATCGTTTCGCCAGGTGGGCGCAAAACGAGGCAGCATCGGGCATCCGCTGCCCGGCATGACTGTGAAGATCATCGATCCCGAAACGCTGCAAACTCTGGGCATCAATCAGCCGGGCTTGCTGCTCGTGCGCGGACCGAACGTCATGCGTGGGTATTTGAACCTGCCGGACAAGACGGCCGCCGTCTTGCGCGACGGTTGGTACAACACCGGCGACATCGCGATGCAAGACGAAGATGGATTTCTGCGCGTGACGGATCGCTTGAGCCGCTTCAGCAAAATCGGTGGTGAAATGGTTCCTCACATCAAGGTAGAGGACAAGCTCCATGAACTGGCAGGCGCGACGGAACAGGTTTTTGTGGTGACAGCCGTTCCCGACGAACGAAAGGGCGAACGTCTCATGGTGCTGCACACTCTGCCGGACGACAAGCTGGAAGAGACGCTGGAACAGTTCGCAAAGTGCGATTTGCCTGCGCTCTGGAAGCCTCGCGCGGACCAGTTCCTGCGCGTCGAAAAACTGCCTTATCTCGGCACGGGCAAGCTGGATTTGCGAAAGGCGCGCGAACTCGCGCTGGAAGTTGTGAAACCCGCATGAGCGAGCCGTTGCACGCCATCAGCCAAGGCGTCAATTCCGCGCAAGTAACCCGCGTCGAGAGCGCACGGAGCTGGCGTTCGCTGGTTGTGCGCGTTTTGCTCACTGCCGTCGCTCTCGGAATCTGGTTCTGGACGCAATCGCTCATCGCTCAGCGAGTCATGCCTGCTGCGGGCATCGGAGATGCTCTTCACACGCTGACCGCGGGCCTGAATTCTTACTTTTATCATTCACCCGCCGCGGCCAATGCCCTGTTGATCGTCAGCTCAGCTTTGATTGACGCACTTGGGCTCTTCCTGCTTGGCCGCTGGCTCTTCGGGCCGAGCGTGCGTCCCTTTCTCGGACTTGTGCTGCTGCTTGGGTTGCGCCAAGTCATGCAAGCGCTCTGCGCACTGCCCGTACCGCCGAATATGATTTGGCACTATCCGGGCTTCCCTTCAATTCTTGTCACCTATAACGTGGGCAACGATTTTTTCTTCTCAGGGCACACGGCAATCGCTGTTTTTGGGGGAATCGAATTGGCGCGGCTTGGAAAACGCTGGCTCACTTGGCTGGCGGTAATGATTGCTCTCTTCGAAATTGCGGCTGTGCTCGTGTTGCGCGCGCACTACACGATGGACGTATTCACAGGAATCCTTGCGGCGATCTGTGTTTCGCAGTTTTGCACAGCGGTCGCACCTCGTCTCGACGAGCGGCTATCGCCAGCTCGGTAGCCTCAGTTTCTACCCACAATTTATGCTATTCGTACCTAAGGGCGACGATCGGGTCGACTCGCATGGCGCGCCGCGCCGGAATGTAGCACGCGGCAAGCGCCACGGTCGCTAGCAGCAGGGCGACGGACATAAACGTCAGTGGGTCAGTCGCGCTCACGCCGAACAGCAACCCGGCCATCAGCCGAGTGAGCGCGAATGCGGCCACGAAACCGATAATCAGGCCCATCGCGGCCATCTTCATTCCTTCGCCCAAAATCAGGCGCAAGACGTCTGCCCGCTTCGCTCCGAGAGCCAGGCGTATTCCAATTTCCCTTGTTCGCTGCCCTACCAGATAGGAGATGACCCCGTAGATTCCGATGGACGCAAGGCCGAGTGCCAGCGCCGCAAAGATGCCGAGCAAAATCATCGAGACTCTTCGCGTGGCGAGCGAATCGGAAATGATCTCGTCCATCGTCTGCACTCCGTACATCACGTTTTCGGAGCTCAGCTTCTTCACGGCGGAGCGAACGTTGTCGGCGACCGCCGGAATCTTGGGATCGAAGCGTACCAATGCCCCCGTGCCGCTCCAGGACGTCGGGTCCATGGCTTCATCGGGAAGCTGCATGTACGGAAAGTAGAGCTGCGCGTGTAACGATTCTTTGTCGTCCGTGTCGAGCCCCCACTGTTTTACATGCCCCACAAGGCCGACGATTTCCGCGCGTCCTCCTTTGTTCTGCAGAAAAACATGCTTTCCGATCGGGTCCTCGCCAGGGAAATACTGCCGCGCGAAAGAATCGTCGACCACGATGACGTGCGGAGAGTTTGCAGTGTCCTGCGCTGAGATGAATCTCCCGCGTTCCAGTGGAATCTTCATCACTTGCAAGTAGTTCTCCTGAACCACGTAACTCAGCGCCCAGTTCATATCGTTTTCACTGGCAGGTTTTGGCTGCCCTTCGATCCAGAACAAGTCCTCGTCGTCTGAATCCATGGGCATCGCGCCCCACGACAAAGAGGAGGCCGTTACTCCGGGAACAGCTCCGAGTTCATCGTTCAGACGGCGCAGCGTGGCCCGAACTGCGTCTGGACCAGCGTTCGGCAGCGGTGGAAAAGCCACTCCAAACGTTAATACATCGTGCGAGTCGAAACCTGGACTGACGTTCCAAAGCGCGCCCAAACTTCGAATCATCAGCCCCGCGGCGATAAGCAGCACGAGTGCCGTGCCCATTTCCACGACCACGAAGACCCCTTGCGCGCGATGCCGCGAACCGCTTCCCCCACGGCCGCCTTCTTTCAACGTGTCATGCAAGTTTGACCGCGCCGACTTGAATGCCGGAGCCAGCCCAAAGAAAATTCCGCAAGCCAGCGAAATGAGCAGAGTAAAGATCAGAACCCGAGAATCAAGGGCAATCTCGTCGGACCGCGGGAGATTGACCGGCAGCTGATGCAGCGCGGCTTTGGTGCCCCCAGCCGCCAACAACAAACCGAGCGCTCCTCCCGCAAGCGAAAGCAAAACGCTCTCCGTAAGAAGCTGGCGCAGCAGCCTTCCCTGGCTTGCACCCAGGGCCGCGCGAATCGCGAATTCGCGCATGCGGGTTGAGGAACGCGCGATGGTTAGATTCGCGACGTTCACGCAGGCGATCAGCAGCACAAAACCGACCGCGGCAAGCAACACCAGGAGAAACAACCGCAGATCTCCGACGATCGCTTTTTTCAAGGGAATCACTGCGGCGCCGATGCCTTTATCCTCATCGGGATAGGCAGCCGCCAGGCCCCGTGTGACGGCTTCCATGTCCGCGCGAGCCTGTTCGACGGCCACTCCGGCTTTTAGCCGGCCGATGCCGTGGATGCCGAGGCCCGCGCCTCGCTTGGGAAGCAGAGAATTGTTCCATTGGCCAAGCGGGACATAGACCTCACTGCTGCGGAATCCTCCCACGGATAGTTTAAAACTGGGCGGAATTACGCCTACGATCGTGAAGCTCTTGCCGTCCAGCGTCAGGCTTTTTCCCACGGCATCCGGCGAACCGCCGAATTTGCGTTTCCAAAAGCCGGCGCTAATCATCGCTATCGGTGGCGCGCCAATTTCGTCTTCGCCGGGAGCAAAAGAGCGCCCAGCCGCGGGAATCACGCCGAGGGCAGAGAAAAAGTCGGAGGTCACGAGCACGGCGCGCAACTGTTCAGCTTCCCCCAAGCCTGTCAGGTTATAAGAGTAGGGACGGTAGGCTCCCATGGCGGAAAAACTGCGGTTGTCTTTCTGCCAATCGCGAAAGTTCGGAAAGGATATGGAGCCAGTCGCAAAATTCGGTTTGCTTTCCGCCAGCCAAACCAGCTGCTCGGAATGCGGATACGGTAAGGGATTGAAGAGCACTCCATTCACGACCGAGAAGAGCGCTGTGTTTGCTCCGATGCCGAGCGCCAGCGTCAAAATCGCAACGGCGGCAAATCCAGGCGACCTGGCGAGCATTCGCAATCCGTAGCGCACATCCTGCGCCAGCCGTTCGATGGATCCCCATCCCCACATCTCGCGCGTGACCTCTTTGATCAAACCCAGATTGCCGAGTTCTTTTCGCGCAGCGTCCTGCGCCAGGCCCGTCGTTTCGCCGCGATCCGCGCGGTCTTGCGCCGCCATCTGCAAATGGCTTTGCAACTCTTCGTCCAGCTCTTCGCCTCTGCGCCGCCAGAATTTCATTCCTCGTCTCCTCACTCGTATCGCAAAGCCACTAAAGGGTCCACGCGCATCGCCCGCCGGGCTGGGATGTAGCAGGCGAGAAGAGCGACCAGCGTCAGCAAGACAGCGACGCCGATAAAGGTCACTGGATCGTTCGCATTGAGTCCAAAGAGCATCGCGGCTATGAAACGCGTAACGCCGAGCGCCGCGGCGATGCCAATTGCCGCGCCGATGATCACAAGTAAAATTCCCTGACCAACCACGACGCGCAGCAGATCGCGCGTTTGCGCGCCAAGCGCCACGCGAATCCCGATTTCGCGGGTGCGGCGCGCGACTTCGTAGGAAAGCAGGCCGTAGAGTCCGATGCACGCGAGCACCAGAGCGAGCGCGCCGAAAAAGCCGGAGAGGCGCGCCATGAGGCGCTCCTGAAAGAGGATTTGGTCGATCTGCTCCGTTTGGGTGCGGACATCGGTGAGCGGCAAATTGTCTCCAGCCTGCGAAACGATTTCGCGGACGTTTTTCACGAGGGCTGTGGGACTGGCGGCAGATCGCAGTTCGAAGTGCGCTTCGTTGCTCACGAGCGGAAGAAATATGATTGGCGCAGTTTTTCTGCGCAATTGTGCATATTTCGTATCGCCGGCAACACCGATGATGGTGTAGCCAGGGCCCGGATTTGGAACCTCAGAATCGCCGCGCGGCGCGCCGCTCATGTGGAGACCTATGGGATTTTGTTTTGCGAGATAGGTACGCGCGAATGCCTCGTTGACGATGAGGGGCACCGGCGCGGAGTGGTTGTAGGCCTCATCCAGCGCCGTGTGTGAGGCAGGTGTGGACGCCGAAGGCGAGGCTTTTGTTTTTTCGGCTGCTGCGTCGCGTGCTTTCTCTGCGGCGTTGGTCGCGGCGGCAGCAGCGAAATCGGCGGAAGTGAAGTTGCGGCCCGCGAGCATGGGAATGCGCATGGTGGAGAAGAAATTCAGGCCGACGGGAAGCTTTCCAGTGTTGGCGTACTGCTTCGCCGGCGCGCCGTCGATGTGGACACTGCCGGCGCCCCAGCCTCCGCTCAGAAGCGCGTCTTCGGAATAGCTGACGGAGGTCACACCGGGAAGCGCGGAGAAGCGCTGCTGCAAGTTGGCGTAAAGCTGCTGCGTTTGCTGATCGCTATAACCTGCGAGATGGGGATCGACGCCAAAGAGCAAAATGTTATGCGGGTCGAAGCCGGGATTGAGGCTGTGAAGATTGCGCAGAGTGCGGACGAGAAGTCCCGCGCCGATGAGGACGACGATGGAAAGAGCGACCTGCGCGATGACGAGTGCATCGCCGAGACAGAAGCGGCGGCCCGTCTGCCGGGCGGCGCCAGCCAGAGAAGAGGCGCTTTCTTTCAGCGATGGCGTCAAGTCGACGCGCGAGCCGCGAAGGGCGGGGGCGAGGCCGAAAAGAATTCCGGTGGCGAAAGTGATGGCGATGGTAAAGGTGAGGACGCGCCAATCCGGCGCGACGATGGTCAGGAAGGGCGTAACGGGGCTGTTGGAAAGCAATTTGGAAATGGCGTCGACGCCCCAGACAGCAAGGAAAACTCCGAGCGCGCCACCAACGAGAGAGAGAAGAACGCTCTCGGTGAGCAATTGCCGCACGATGCGCGCCCGGCCAGCTCCCAGCGCGAGGCGAACGCCCATTTCCTTTTGGCGCGCGGCGGAGCGAGCCAGTGTGAGCCCGGCGACGTTGGCGCAGGCGATGAGCAAAATGAAGGCGACGATAATCATAGTGACATAAAGGACGGGCGCGATCTGGCTGGTTTCGCCGTTGAGGCCAGCTCGCGCGGGAAGAAGAGTGACGACGGGAGCGTCTTCGGATTTGAAGAAAGGCGGCGCGCCGTGAAGCATTTCGTTGCGGAAAATCGTGCCGGCGGCGGCTTGCGCTTGGCCGATGGAACCGCCCTGCTTGAGGCGGCCGAGCATGACGACCCACCAGTTAGCTGGGTCGGAGAGGCGGTCCTGGCTGCGGTACCATTTGCCGCGGACGGTATCGGCGATGGAAAACGGCACGAAAAGATCGAGCGGCTTGCCGGGTGTGAGATTGGTGAAGTTCGGGTCGGCGACGCCGACAATCGTCGCAGTAGTGCTATCGAGGCGAACGGTCTGGCCGATGGCGGATGGAGCGGCACCGAAGGCGCGGACCCAATAGGCATAATTCAAAACGATGACTGGGGGCGCGGAGGGCGAATCATCGGAGAGCGCGAGCGGGCGGCCGATGACAGTGTTGACGCCGAGAGTGGAGAAAAAATCGCCGGAGACGTAGAGGCCGCGAACCATGTTGGCGGCACCGTTTCCACTGAGATCGACGGGGAATGGGCCAGCGAATGCAGCCATGCCGGAAAATGCTTCAGCTTGCGCGCGCACGGTCTTGAAGAGAGGTATGGAGAACGAGCAATCGCCGATGCCAGCTTGGTCCGCGCAATCGCCGTAGTCGCTATGGCCGTGAAGGTCGGGGTTGCGATGCGCCGACCAATTGAAGACAACGAGTTGCCGCGGGTCTTTTACCGGTATGGAGCGCAAGAGCACTGCGTCAATAAAGCTGAAGATGGCGGTGTTGGCGCCGATGCCGAGCGCGAGAGTGAGAATGGCGACGGTGGTGAATCCCGGAGATTTGCACAGCGCGCGAACACCGAAGCGCACATCGTGCCGTAACTCCTCCACCCACCTCCATCCCCATTTGTCCCGCGTAACTTCCTTGATCAATCCCACATTGCCGAACTCCTGTAGAGTCGCGCCTCCCGCCTGCTCCCGCGATTCCCCACGATCAATCCGGTCTTGCGCCGCCATCTGCAAATGGCTCTGCAGTTCTTCTTCCAGCTCTTTCTCTCGTCTCTGACGATTCCAGAAGGAAAAGGTCACGGCTCGCTCTCTCCCTTCGCCCGATTCAGCACACCTGCCATCGCATCCGAAATCTGCGCCCAACGCGAACGTTCGGTCTCCAGTTGTTTCTTGCCTTTGGCCGTCAGCCGGTAAACCCGCACACGCTGCTTGTTTTCGGAAACTTTCCACTCCGCCGCGACCCATTTTTGCCGTTCGAGCCGGTGCAAGGCCGGATAGAGCGAGCCAGTATCCACTTGTAAAATATCGCCCGAACTCATCCGGATCGCCTGGCTGATGCCGTAGCCGTGGTGCGGACCCCAACGAAGCGTTTGCAGGATAAGCAGATCGAGTGTGCCCTGCAGCAGTTCGATGCGGTTCTGGTAGTGCGTGCTCATGTTTCCCTCTGGATGTAGAGACTCTACACCCATGCCTGTAGTCTGTCTACACCCGAGAACCCAGCAACCAAGCGCCCAAATATCGATCATGTTTAAATCATTCCAATCAAAGGACTTACCTGAGGTCAAAAAGTTCTTCAACCGACTGCGGATAGTCGTTCGTGGGACCGGTTGTCGCGAATTCGCTCACACGCTTGCTCCTCTTTACTCTTCGTCCGCTCACGCCGCTTAACCGATTGAGCTGCGGGCTTGCTGGTGCTACGGTCTTAATTACTTGGTGGTGAAAAAATATGCGTCGATTGTTGCGTCGGTTTTCCCTCTCCCTATCGGCGGTCGCACTCCTTGTACTGCCCCTTCGTCTTGCTAGCGGAAAGCCCCATTCGTCGCCAGCCGATTCGCTCAAGATCGGCTATCTTATGGACTCTCTCAAGGTCGAGCGCTGGCAAACGGATCTCGACACTTTCCAGAAACGCGCCAGGGATCTCGGAGCTGAAGTCCTCGTGGAAACCGCCGAGGGAGACGATGACCTGCAGTTTCAGCAATCGCAGAAGTTGATGGATGAAGGCGTAAAGGTTCTCGTCCTCGTTGCGCATGACGCGAATAAAGCGGCGCGCATTGTCAGTCTGGCGAAATCGAAGCAAATCCCCGTTCTGTGTTACGAGCGGATGGTGCACAGCAACGATGTCGATCTCTTTGTAGGCACAAATCCCGAAATGATCGGCGAACTGCAATCTTCCTGGCTCGCGCGGCTCGCTCCAAAAGGAAATTACGTGCTGATCGGCGGATCACCAACGGACGACAACGCTCAGGCATTGCGCCTGGGGCAAATGCGCGTGCTGAACCCGCTCATCAATCGCGGTGAGATAAAAGTCGTCAGCGACTCCTGGGCAAAGGATTGGGATCCCGCCGAAGCGTACGCCATCATGTCCAAAGCGATCGATGCGACCAATGGAAATATCGCCGCGGTAGTCGCTTCCAACGACGGAACCGCAGGCGGTGCCGTTCAAGCCTTGGAAGAGCACAAACTTGCCGGCAAAGTCTTGATCTCTGGCCAGGATGCGGATCTCGCTGCCGTCATTCGAATTCTGGATGGCACACAAACCATGACCGTCTACAAACCGCTCCGTCTTCAGGCCAAACTGGCCGCGGAGGCCGCAGTGGACTTGGCGAACGGAACGCCGGTGAAGAATGCTGCTTCGGTTGCCAACGGATCGAGCAGCGTGCAAGCCATCTTTCTCGCGCCTGTGGTGGTCACCAAAGACAACGTGATGCAAACCGTCATCAAAGACGGCTTTCAAAATCTGGAAACGATTCAGAAGAGTCTGCCGAAGGAAAAGTGGCCGAACTGAGGTCAGTTTAAACTACAACCTCACACACCTGTCTTCACAAATTTGCAATCAAGGAAGAGAAACACCTCAACTGGAATAACTGTCTACCCATCCTGCTGGGTGCCAACTCACTCGAAGGAATCTAGAACTTCACGCCCCAAAAGCTCGCGTCCGGCTTAACCAGTTCCAGCCCGACGTCCCACGCTTCATGATCGCGCCAAACCACGTGCGCCTCCGCAGTGCGGCCAGTCGCCGCATGAATCAGACGAACGCGCTTGCGCAACGGAAGCCCAGCGCCTACAACCGCTAAACATCCGGACTTGCTGATGTCCACGGTGACGCCATTGGCGCGCTGCGCCTCGGAGCCTTCTTCCCATTCAACCTGAAATTTTACGCGAGAGACGACTCGCCGGTGCGTGCGGAGCTTTTCCCATCTCTCTTCGAGTGCTTTTCCAGAAGGTATGCTAACGGTGTTAACTGCAGTATCGATGGCCATGCCTGACCTCACAGCGTATGGATTCCCTACTTGGCCGGGTCCAGCAAAAACCAAGGTATTGCGGCGCACCGGCACAGTCAATAGTACTTATCAAATTTTGATGCCTCATCGAGCGTATAGGTCTCCGCGCGATTGTCTCCCCAAAGGAAACGGTCCCCCTCCTTCGTATAAGTGATTGAATTAAAATGCTTTAAGTTAAATGAAAGCACGCCTCGGCCCTATTTTTTTCGGTTCCCTTAAGGTCGCCCTGCAAACCGCGCACAGTTGAAGTTGCACGACAAAATTCCAGCAAGCAGAAAGAGGAACGCAGAAAAAACCGTCACGAATCTCGGAACGTGATAGCTTGTCTCCAGCTAGTTCGCGCCCTGCGAACGCAATTGTGCGCAATAGTGGAGGTTCAGCCATGGCCATGGAACAAAATCCCTCCGATCGCTCCCGTCGTTCTTTCTTGCAAGTTTCCGCCGTTGCCGCGGCGGCGGTGGCCGGTTTCCGCATCGTGACGGAACCGATGCTTGCCGCAGCCGCCATTCCAGGTCCGTATCCAAAAGACGCTGTGCTCATCAACTCGAACGAAAACCCCCTCGGCCCGTGTGGAGTGGCTTGCGGCGCTGTCAATGACGTCGCATCGCAAGGCGGGCGGTATTCAAGTTGGATGACCGATGATCTTGTCCATACATTCGCGGCCATCGAGGGCCTGAAGCCGGAATACATTCGCGCCTTCCCTGGCTCGAGCGGCCCGCTGCACTATTCCGTCTTGGCGTTTACGTCGCCGACGCGCAGCTACGTGACTGCCGATCCCGGCTACGAGGCCGGCATGGAAGCGGCGAAAGCTGCCGGCGCTCGCGTCGTGAAAGTGCCTTTGACCAAAACGTACTCGCACGATGTGAAAGCCATGCTGGCGGCGGCTCCAGACGCGGGCGTCTTTTACATCTGCACGCCGAACAATCCCACAGGAACGCTCACCAGCCACGACGACATCGAATATCTGCTCGAGAACAAGCCGAAGGGCTCGATTTTGCTGGTGGACGAGGCCTACATCCATTTCGCCGACACTTCTTCTTCCGCGTTTGATTTGGTGAAGGCCGACAAAGATTTGATCGTCCTGCGCACTTTCTCGAAAGTCTACGGAATGGCTGGGCTGCGCTGCGGATTTGCCATCGCTCGGCCGGATCTTCTCAAAAAAATTCAAGCTTTCTCCGGCTGGAATGCCATGCCCATCACGGCCGTCGCCGCGGCATCCGCCAGCTTAAAGGATCAGCAACTCGTCCCCGAGCGCAAGCGCATCAACACCGGGGTTCGCGAAGCGACTTTCCAGTGGTTGTCCAAGAACGGCTATTCCTTCGTCCCATCACAGTCCAACTGCTTTATGCTGGACACCAAACGGCCCGCGAAGGAAGTCATCAAAGCGATGGCCGCGCAGAACGTCTTCATCGGGCGTCCCTGGCCGGTTTGGCCGACGCACGTGCGCATCACCGTAGGCACGCAATCCGAGATGGAACGGTTTCAGGACGCATTTGACCGCGTCATGAAAAACCAAGCCGCTGCGTTGTATCCGGCGTCCGAGTTCAACTTTTCCAATCATTTGGACGGCGTGCGGATTCCTGAAGAAAGTTAAACCGCTCACAAGCAAGTCCATCTTAGTTGCCGCCCCCGTCTTGCAGCACTGCGTTTACGTCCGGCGGCACTATCCCTAAGTCGATGTAAATCGGCCGGATCACCTGGCGCACGGCTTTCAATCGCGAGAAAAACCAGAGCGCTCCGGCGAGGCAACACACGCCGCTGACCATCACCGTCCTCGTCACGCCGATGGCGTGAGCTAGCGTGCCCGCCAGCAAGCTGCCAAAGGGCGCCATGCCGACAAATGCCGCGGTGTAGTAGCTCATCACACGCCCGCGTTTATCCTCTTCCACAATGGTTTGAATGATCGTATTGCTTGCCGCCATTTGGAGCATCATGCCGAAACCGCAAATGGCTAAGAGCGCGAGCGACAGCCAGACGAATCGCGACGCGCCGAAAAGAATGAGGCCGGCTCCGAACATGCCCGAAGAGATCGGAATCATTTTCGTCAGTCCTCGCACACTCGGACGAAGCGCAAGCGAGTACGCGGAAATCAGCGCTCCCACTCCCACAGCGCCCATCAGAAATCCATACGTATGCGGCCCGCCATGCAAGATGTTCAGGGCGAACACCGGCATCAACACGGTGAAGGGCCAGCCCATCAAACTGATGACTGCGAACAGTGTGAGAATCGTACGGATGGGCGTCGACTTCGAGACGTACTCCCAGCCTTCCTTCAATTGCTGATACATCGATGCTGCCGCGTGCGGAACTGCCGGTGCGGTCAGCCGCATTATCAGCAACGATGCGATCACGGCAAGATAACTGATGCCGTCGATCAGGAAACAATAGCCGGTACCGAACAGCGCGATGACGAAGCCGGCGAGCGAAGGGCCAATCAAGCGCGCCAAATTCACCATCGAGGAATTCAGCGCGATGGCGTTGCCGAGATCCTTCCTGTCTTCGACCATCTGGACAAGAAACGCTTGCCGCCCGGGCATGTCGAACGCATTGATCAGTCCCTGGAATGCGCTAAGCCAGATGATTTCGTGAATGTTGATGTGGCCGCTTAACGTGAGCACGGCAAGCGCCAGCGATTGCAGCATCGCGAGAAATTGCGTAACCACCAGAACTCGCTGGCGATCGAGGCGATCGACCCACACGCCGGCAAAGGGCGCAACGAGAAACGTTGGAATCTGTCCCGCGAAACCGACCACGCCCAACAGCAGCGCGGAACTGGTCAGCTTATAGACGAGCCAGTTCGTGGCGATGCGCGTCATCCACGTGCCGATCAGCGAAATGCTTTGACCGCTGAAGAACAGCCGAAAATTGCGGTGACGCAAAGCCCGCCATGCTCGCGCGACACCCTGTTTGCCTTGGGTCGAGTTTTTTATTTCACTGGGAGTTGTGCTCAGATCGTTGTCCCTGGCCGAGGAGATTGGCAAGTTCCATTTTAATTGGATGCGGGAGGTAGAGGAAGTAAAGGAGTTTGAGGAGGTAAAGGAAAAACCAGCCCGGCGAGCGGAGTGGATCTGGGCAGAGGAAGAGAGGTCCTTTCCGACAAGGTCGGAACCTTTCCGGCGGAGCCGGAATCTTCGATCGATTATCGTGTGTGCAGAGAGGTCCCTCGCTCCCGATGGTCGCTCGGGATGGACATCATTGATAAGGCCGAAGAGAGATCCCTTCCGACAAGGTCGGAACTTTTCCGGCGGAGCCGGAATCTTCGATCGATTATCGTGTGTGCAGAGAGGTCCCTCGCTCCCGAT
>JBAQJX010000085.1:0-11177 GCA_049641765.1 Candidatus Acidiferrum sp. | reverse complement strand
GTTTGGTTTGCCTCGGATCACCGCGTCGGCTGGCTCGATTCGCAGGACCATGTGCACATGTTCCCGGAGCAAAGCGGCCTGCCGCACGAGCAGATCATCAGCATTCTTCAGGACTTCGAAAAGATTCTTTGGGTCCGCACGACCGCGCATCTCTATCGGCTAAATCCCGGTTCGACGCATTTTGTTGCCGAGCTACCCGACCTGCCGCCCGCCAACGACTATGGCGCGCCCTCGCTCGACCGCGGTGGCAACCTCATGATTCCCACCGTCGAGGGCTTGTACCGGCGCAGTTCAGGCAAGTGGGAAGTCATCGATAAGAGCCGAGGCATGGCCGTCAACGCGACCTTTGCCATCACAGAAGATCGCGAGGGAGCTTACTGGATCGGCCTTGGGGGAGCGGGCATTCAGCGTTGGATCGGCCGGAAATCCTGGTCCGGTTGGACGCAGGCGGAAGGGCTTCCGGATAGTGTGGTGTGGTCCGAATTGCGCGATAGCCGCAATCGGCTTTGGGTTGGCACCAACAACGGCGTCGCGATGTGGGATCCGCAAGCAGCACACTGGAGAGTCTGGAAATCAAAAGACGGTCTCAACGGCACGGTGGCCCGGAATCTCGTACTCGCCCCCGACGGCGCCGTCTGGGTGCTTTCTTACCCCGGCGGCCTGACGCGTTTTGATACTGAATCCCTGCACCCCGAAAAAATCGCGTCTCCCGGCACCGACCCCACGGGAATTGCCGTCGGACCGGACAAGCGCATCTGGATCGCGAACTCGCACTACCTGAAGGCGGCGCGCGCCTCGGAGCGGCCATTTCATTTTGTCGATGTGCCGCTGCCATCGGAAATCCATCAAGGCTTCGGACGCTTCGCCGCAAGTCCAGACGGCGTTTTGTGGACAGTCGGCAGAAACGGGCTGTCGCGCTTCGATGGAAAGCACTGGTTACACTTTACGAAGGCCGATGGACTCTTGCAGGACGAAGCAGTTGAAGCCGCCGCGGTTAGCCGCAACGAAGTGTGGTTTCGATACGCGGATGCGCTCGGCCTCAGCTGCCTTCGACTCGTGAATGGCAGGCCGCAGCTCACTCACTATGGAATGGCGGATGGGCTTCCCTCGCTCGATGTATATATGCTCGGCGCCGACCATGAAGGCAATGTCTGGGCCGGCGGAGCTCTTGGACTTACGGAGTTTTCTCACGCTGGCAGGACGCTTCGCTTCACACGCGCCGACGGACTCATCTGGAACGACCTAAGCGAAAACGGGTTTCTCGCCGAGAGAGATGGCACGTTGCTCTTCGGCACAAGCGGCGGACTCGCCCGCTATAATCCGATTTCCGCCGACGAAGGCGTCGAGCTTCCGCCGCGCGTGGTCATCACCTCCGCGCAACTCGGCTCGCACGACAGTCTCGGTGAACGGCATCCCGCAGCGCCGCGCAGCGACAACACATTTCGCGTGAGCTTTGCCGCGCTGACATATCGTGACCCGGAGAATGTGCACTGCTCCTATCGGCTGTCGGGCCTCGAAACTGAATCCAATGAAACCTCCGGCCGGGAAGCACGTTATTCCGCGCTTCCGCCCGGCCAGTACACCTTTACGGTTTCATGCCGCTCCGCGCGCGGCACGCTGAGCTTTCCCGCGGAGTTTTCTTTCACCGTGATTCCGGCGTGGTGGCAGCGCTGGTATTCGCGCGGCTTCGCGATTCTTCTGGGAATTTTCGCTCTCTACCTGCTTGTCAGTTACCGTACGCGCAAACTGCAAAAGGAGCGTCTGCGACTCGAAGACGCCGTCGCCGAACGCAGTGAAGCGCTCGCGCAGGCGAATAAAGAACTTGAGGAAATGACTCTGACTGATCCCCTCACCGCCGCCCGCAATCGCCGCTTCTTCCAGGCTACGATCAGCAGCGACATCAGCCAGGTCGTTCGCGCTTACACGGCGCCCGGGCCTTCGCGCAATCGCCGCAATCGCGATATCGTTTTCTATCTCATCGACGCTGACCACTTCAAAGAAATCAACGACCGGTTCGGCCACGACGCGGGCGATCAAATGCTGATCGATCTAACTGCGCGAATCAGTTCGGCGATCCGCTATTCGGATGTGCTCGTGCGCTGGGGTGGGGAAGAGTTTCTCGTCGTCTCTCGTTTTTGCGAGCGTAAGGAAGCCGCGACGCTTGCCGCGCGTGTCCTTGCCGCTGTTTCCGGCGAGCCATTCAAGATCAAGGGCGCGAGCCTTTCGCTGCATCGCACGGTTTCCATTGGCTGGGCTGCGTTTCCGTGGAACGTCGATTCGCCAGTCGACGTGAACTACGAAGAGGTGCTCTCGCTCGCCGACCGCGCGCTGTATAAAGCAAAGAATTCCGGCCGCAATCAAGCCATCGGCGCGCTCCCTCCGGAATCCGCCGCGGAGCCGCACACCTCTATTGTGCACACCGACTCCGAAGCACGCGTCTCGGAGATCGCCGCGACGGCCGATTACGTCACGACGCACGGGCTGGAAACGACCTCCATCACGTAAGCAATTCCCCACGCCAGGAATCGCGGCCGGTTTTTTGAGAGCGGGAGGCTCTTCCGCTGCACTTGTCTTTCCAGAGTAAACTCTATTTCCGTGCCACCCTCTCTCGAAGATTTGACGTTTCACAACGGACCGATCGAGTTACACGCTGTTGCTGCGGGCCCTCCCGACGGTCCGGTGGTCATGCTTCTCCACGGTTTTCCCGAATTTTGGTATTCGTGGCACAAACAAATTGAACCGCTCGCGGCGGCGGGGTTTCGTGTAGTCGCGCCCGATCAGCGCGGTTACAATTTGAGCAGCAAGCCGCGCGGCATCGCGAATTACGCGCTCGTCCATCTCGTTTCCGACATCATGGCCATCGCCGATCGCCTTGGCGCGCAGCGCTTCTTTCTCGCTGGGCACGATTGGGGCGCGGCCGTTGCGTGGAGCGCGGCGTTGCTGCATCCACAACGGATCGCAAAGCTCGGCATACTGAATGTTCCGCATCCGAGCGTCATGCTTCGTTATCTGAAAACAAATCCGCGCCAGATGCGCCGCAGTTGGTACATGCTTCTGCTGCAAATCCCGCAGCTCCCGGAGATGGTTTTCCGCGCGCGAGATTTTCGCTTTGGCGTAAACGCGCTGGTCAATTCGAGCAGGCCGGGCACGTTTACTTCGGAAGACATCGTAAAGTATCGCGGTGCGTGGTCGCAGCCTGGGGCGTTGACCGGCTCGATGAATTGGTACCGCGCGGCGGCGCGACATCGCGCGAAATTTTCAGACCCCACCGTGCGCGTCCCTACGCGTATCCTTTGGGGCGAGCGAGATACATTTCTCCTCCCGCAGATGGCGCAAGACAGCCTGCGCTATTGCGTTTCCGCCGAGCTCTATGCGTTTGCCGGCGCGTCCCACTGGCTGCAGCACGAAGAGCCGGCACGGGTCTCGGAATTGCTCATCGACCATTTTCGCGATTGACATCCGCATCTCGTTGGGGATGTTGCGGTGCGGGTCGAACAAACGGAAGAAACATCTCGCGCTCAAAAATGATACGATTTGCGTCCATGAAATCCGCCACCACGAAAACGCTTTTCCTGCTGACAGGCGCCTTCTCGCTGCTGGCGGCCGTGCTTTGCTGCTTCTCATTGGTTTCTCCGCAACTTTCTGCGAGCAATCTTGTTGGCGCTTCTGCGATTCGCACGCAAGCCTCGCCTCACGAAGATTCCGCTCTGGTAGCGCGCATTGTCCGCATCGAAAACGGCCTGCTGCCCGCCGTCGTAATCAAAGGCGCGCCACCCGCCCCCATGACCATCGCTGCTCGCATGGAGCACTATAAAGTTCCCGGCGTCAGCGTGTCCTTCTTCGATCACGGCCAAATCCTTTGGACCCGTGCCTACGGCTTGGCCGATGTCGCCGCCAAAAAGCCCGTCACTCCCGACACGCTTTTTCAGGCGGCGTCGATCAGCAAACCCGTCGCGGCGCTCGCCGCGCTTCGTCTAGTTCAAGAAGGCAAGCTCAGCCTCGATGAGGACGTCAACGTCAAACTTAAAACCTGGAAGGTTCCCGAAAACGCTTTCACCGAAAAAGAAAAAGTCACCATTCGCCGGATCCTCAGCCACAGCGCTGGCCTCACGGTTCATGGTTTTGCGGGCTACGCCTCCGGCGAACCAGTTCCCACGACCGTCCAAATCCTCAACGGCGAAAAGCCAGCCAACTCCGATCCGATTCGCGTCGATGTAGTTCCCGGCACTCTTTGGCGTTATTCCGGCGGTGGCTTTGTCGTCTTGCAAACGCTCCTCTCCGATCTTATCGGAAAACCCTTCCCGCAAATTATGAGTGAGCTTGTGTTGCGTCCTGCTGGCATGACCCACAGCACCTACGAACAGCCGCTCCCCAAGAATCTTTGGCCGGAAGCCGCCACGCCTTATCGTGCCAACGGTGATCCCGTCAAAGGCGGTTGGCACACCTATCCGGAAATGGCTCCCGCGGGGCTTTGGACCACTCCATCCGACCTTGCCCGCGCGGCCATTGAAGTCCAAAACGAATACGCCGGGAAATCCTCAAAAATTCTTTCGCAAGATATGGCTCGCCAGATGCTCACCCCACAAATGGGCACTTGGGGGCTTGGCTTCAGCCTCGAATCCACGGGAGGTAAATCGAGCTTCAGCCACGGCGGCGCCAATGAAGGTTTCCGCTGCAATCTGTTTGCTTACACCGACGGCGGTCAGGGTCTCGCCGTCATGACCAACTCCGATTCCGGCGGCGAACTCACCGAGGAAATTTACCGCGCCGTCGCCAAGGAATACGCCTGGCCCGATTTCCATCCCACCGAACACGCGCTCCTCAAAATGAATCCCGCGCAATTCACTGTCTACGCCGGCGTTTACGAAATCGAAGGCGTCGGCAAGCTGACGGTTACCATCAAAGACGGCATGCCCTACATCCAAGCCGAGCCTCTCGGCCCTGACCCCATCGAGCTTCTGCCCGACTCTCCCACCCAATTCTTCATCCTCTCAAGCGATATCACCTTCACCTTCCAAAAAGACGAAAAGGGCGCCGTCACCGGCCTCGTCCTCCACGCCGGCACCCAAACCTTCCAAGCCAGCAAAATCTCTTAGCCTCCTCGACACGAATACGAACCGCGGCCCACATGCCGGCGTTTCGTTTCGCGGGGGCTGTTCTTCCGATACAATCCTGACCGGTTCTCAGGCGAGGTGAGTATATGAGTGGTCGGGCGAAGGTCTCGGGTGTGCTGGGCGGCATGTGTAGGGGCACGATATATCGTGTCCTCTTTTCCGCTCTCGTCGCTCTATTGGTCGCCACTTTTTGTGACGCGCCTCCAACCCGTGCCCAGGAACGCCGCGAGCGCGAACCCAACAGCGTCTACGCTTCCCGCCGCGCAAAACTCGCCACACAGGTCGACGGCCCTATCGTGCTTTGGGGTTTCACCGGCCGCGAAGAATCCTCGCAAACTTACATTTTCGAACAGGAAGATAATTTTTATTACCTCACCGGCCACAATGAAGAAGTAGCTGGCCTGATTATTCTTCCATCGCCCCAGAAGGGTGCAACCTCGGGCGCCACCGACTCTTCGCAAGAAATATTCTTCCTCCCGCCCAAGAACCCCGAAAAGGAGAAATGGAACGGTTTTCGCCTTTCGCCTGTCGATCCTGGCATTGAGGCGCGCACCGGCTTCGCTTCCGTTCTGCCGTTTCCGGATATGCGCGCCACTCTCGAGCGGCTCGCGAAATCCTACTCAACGATTTACACGATACTTCCTTATGAAAAAGAAAATGGCGGCTACCCGCACGAAAAAGCGGTCGTCGATTGGATTCGCTCCGCCGTGCCGCAAGCCAAGCTGAAAGATATTCGCTCGAATATCGGAACTTTACGGCAAATCAAATCGCCTGGCGAGATCGCGTTTCTCACGCAAGCCATCAACCTCTCGCTCGATGCGCATCTCGCCGCCATGCGCATGATGCGCCCCGGCCTGCACGAGTATCAGATCGCCGCCAAAATGGTTGAAGTGCACGCCATGGGAGGCTCCGAAGCCGAAGGCTACGCTCCCATCGTCGGCGCAGGGCCAAATTCAACCACGCTCCATTACGACAAACTCTCCAGGAAAATCCAGGACGATGACATTGTCGTGCTCGACGTCGGCGCGCAATTTTCCGGCTACTCCGCGGACATCACGCGCACGCTGCCTGCGAACGGCAAGTTCACGCCGCGCCAGCGCGAAATCTACGAAATTGTTCTCGGGGCGCAGAACGCCGCTCTCGCGGCCATCAAGCCCGGAATGAACTATTGCGAACGAGGGCCGAAGAGCGTTTACCGGATCGCGTACGACTACATCAATACGCACGGCAAAGATCTGCACGGCCAATCGCTCGGCCGGTATTTCATTCACGGCCTGGGCCACGATATCGGCCTCGATGTGCACGATCCAGGTGGCTACTGCGAGCCGCTCGAACCAGGCATGGTCGTTACCGTCGAGCCGGGCATTTACATTCCCGAGGAAAGTATTGGTGTGCGCATCGAGGACGACATCCTGATCACGGACACGGGCCACAAATTTCTGAGCGAACGCCTGCCGCGCGATCCCGACGAAATCGAAAAAATCATGGCGGAAGCCGCTGCACAGCGTGCCAAAGAGGGACAGAAGTCAGACGATTGACCGCTACGAATGCGCCCGCTTATACTGTTTGTCCCCGCTGGGCGAGTGATTTTGCCAAGCGTGCCTCGAGCCTGCCTCGCGCAGACTGGTCATTCCGCGTGCCCCGCACCGCAGAGCGGGCTGCCTGCAGGAATTTCCGAAATTCGCAATCGTTCAGGGAGCTTATGAGCAGCGTCAAAGCCACACAACTCCGACCCGGCATGGTCGTCCAGCACGAGGGCCAGCTGTATACCGTGTTCAGCGTCGATCATCGCACCCCCGGCAACAAGCGCGGGTCGATGCAGACGCGCATGAAGAATCTCCGCAGCGGCACGATGATCGACTACCGGTTTCGCGCGGAAGAATTCGTCGATCGCGCCATTCTCGATGAAGTCGAGTTCGAGTACCTCTATAGCGAGGGCGACGATTTCCATTTCATGAACACGCAGACCTACGAGCAGATGCAGATGACTCGCGAAGAGCTGGGCGAGACTGTCTACTACTTGATCCCCAACACGACTGTAAAGGTGGAGTTTTTCGAGGAGAAGCCCATCGGCGTCGACCTGCCGGATACGATGGAGCTGAAGGTTCTGGAGACCGAGCCGACTTTGCAGAAAGCCACGGCCAGCGCGGTGATGAAGCCCGCGACGCTGGAAACAGGCCTCGTGATTCAAGTGCCGCCGTTCGTCAACACCGGAGATAGAGTGAAGGTGGACACGACGGAAGCTCGCTACGTGCAGCGCGTCGAGTAATTTGCTAGAGTTCCCAGTTTCGGTGATTGATTTCCGCCTCCGCAGCTAATTTCCGCGCGAGCGAAAATTAGAAGAGGCGAAAGGGCCCCGGGCAACCGGGGCTCTTCGTTTTTGGCGACCCGCCTTCGCCGAATTTCTCAGGCTTTGTTGGCGGTGGATTTTTCGTCGGCGGGATGTGTGCCGAACACGCGGTCGAAAATGGCGTCGACGTACCGAAGCTGGCGCTGCAAATCGAATGTATGCGCCAAAGTGTTCGTATCGAGATACTTCGTGACGCGCGCGTCTGTGGCCACGCGCTCCTTGAAACTGCTATCCGTTTCCCAGGCGGCCATCGCGTTTTCCTGCACGGCTTTGTAAGCGTCGTCGCGCGGCATGCCTTTTTCGACGAGGTCTTGCAAAAGCTGGCCGGAGTAAACGAGTCCATGCGTGGATTCGAGATTGCGTAGCATGCGCTCCGGGAAAACGCGCATGTCCGCGATGATATTCGTCATTCTGGCGAGCATGTAGTCCACCAGAATGGTCGAGTCCGGTAGGATGACCCGTTCGACGGAGCTGTGCGAGATGTCGCGCTCGTGCCACAGCGAGACGTTCTCGAACGCTGCCGCCATGTTCGAGCGCACGAGCCGCGCCAGCCCGCAAATCTGTTCGCAGGAAACCGGGTTGCGCTTGTGCGGCATCGCCGAGCTGCCGCGCTGCTCGCCGCCGAACGGCTCCTCAGCTTCGCGCACTTCGGTGCGCTGCAGGTGGCGGATTTCCAACGCGATTTTTTCGAGCGTGGCGGCGATCAGCGCGAGCGCGCTGAGATAATGCGCATGGCGATCCCGCTGGATCACCTGCGACGATACGGGTGCGGCCGTCAGCCCAAGTCTCTTGCAAATGCGCTGCTCCATTTCCGGTCCAAGATGAGAAGCGTTTCCCACCGCGCCGGAAATTTTGCCGACGGCCATCTCCGCGGCCGCTTCGCGGAAGCGCGCGATATTCCGCTGATTTTCGGAAAACCAATTCGCCAGCTTTAGTCCAAATGTAATCGGCTCGGCATGAACGCCGTGCGTCCGGCCGATTTGCGGGGTGTGCCTAAACTGGTGCGCGCGAAGATCGAGCACTTCTCCAAAAAGGACCAGGTCGCGCTCGATGATGTGCGATGCCTCGCGAACCATCAGCGATTGCGCCGTGTCGACGACGTCGTTCGAAGTCAATCCGTAGTGCAGCCAGCGCGCCGCGGCGGGATCGCCGATGGATTCGCCCACGTTCATCGTGAACGCGATGACGTCGTGCTTCACACGTGCTTCCAGCTCGTGAATGCGTTTCACGTCGACCTTGGCACGTGCACGAATCGCCGCGGCGGCATCCGCGGGAACTTGGCCGGCTTCCGCCAGCGTCTCGGTGGCCGCCAGCTCGACCTCCAGCCATTTCTGAAAACGGTTGGCGTCGCCCCAGACATGGCCCATCTCTTCGCGCGTGTAGCGTGGAATCAAAGCGGCTCTCCTCGCAATCCATCATACCGTAACTTCAGAGGTCGCAGCCTCTGGCCGCCCGGCACAAGAGGGCCATTCCAGGCGCGCGCAAATGCTCTAGGCTATAGACAATCTATATGCTAGGGTATAGGCGCTCTATAGCCTGGGCGGAGGGGAAAAGCATGGCCTACAAAAATCGCATGGAATTGCTGCAAGGAACGTTGGACCTGCTGATTCTGCAAACGCTCCTCTGGGGGCCGCAGCACGGCTACGGAATCAGCCGCGCGATTCGCGCGAGCTCGGGCGACCTGCTGCAAGTCGACGCCGGGTCGCTCTATCCCGCTCTGCACCGGCTCGAAAAGAAAAAGTGGATCGGCGCGGAATGGAAAGTTTCGGAAAACAAACAGGACGTAAAGGTCTACAAGCTGACCGCGGCGGGTCGCAAACGGTTGACGCAAGAGCGTACGCGTTGGGAACAGATCACGGATGCGATCGCGGGCGTGCTGAATCCGGCGAAGAAAGAAGGCCAGCCATGAAGCAGTGGCGGAATTGGCGGAAGCGAGATGCGGAGCTGGAGAAAGAAATCCAGCACCATTTGCGGATGGCGGAAGAAGAGCGCGTGGAAAGAGGAGCATCGCAAAGCGATGCGCAGGCGGGCGCGCGGCGGGAATTCGGAAATGTGGAGCTCGCAAAAGAGATCACGCGCGACGTGTGGGGCTGGCGCTGGCTGGAAGATTTTGCGGAAGACTTGCGTTTCGGGGCGCGGACGCTGCGAAAGAGCCGAGGGTTCGCGGCCACTGCAATCCTGACGCTGGCGCTCGGCATCGGCGCAAATACGGTGATTTTCAGCTTTATCAGCGCGGCTCTACTGCGAGCTATTCCGGTGAGAGACACCAAGCAGCTCGTCATGCTGCGGTGGAAGGCGCGGACACAGCCAAACGCAGGCTTCGGCGGATTTGGAGATTGTGAATCGAACTTCGACAAAGCGATTAACTCCTTCCAGAAAGTCATGACGTCGGATTGTTCGTTTTCAGTTCCGTTCTTTCGAGAAATTCAGAAAAGGACGGACGCGTTCGTCACTTCTGCTGCGTTTGCAGGCACTCTTCCGCTCGTTTTGAGCGGGCGTGGAGCGGCAAGCACAGTGCAGAGGCCGGAATATGTGACCGGAGAATATTTTGAAACTCTGGGGATCAAACCCGCATTGGGAAGATTGATCAACCACGAAGACGACACCGCTTCGGCTCCGGCAACCGCTGTGCTCAGTTTTCGCTACTGGCGCAGCGAGTTTGGTGGTGTGGCAGACATTGTGGGAAAGACGATTCTGCTGAATCGCGTGCCCTTCACGATTGTGGGCGTGGCGGAGAGGCAATTCGATTCCCTCACGCCGGGCAGGCCGATCGATCTTTGGATTCCACTGGCTGCGGCGCCGCGAGTCGAAGTGTTCTGGGACAATCAGGACCTTGATGCCTCGGACTGGTGGCTCGTGGTCGTTGGCAGACTGAAGCCAGGCGTGACACGCGAAGCGGCAACCGCACAGTTAAGTACTCTCTTCCAGAATGAAACGTCCCACGGCGCGTTCGGCGTTGGTGGGCGGCCGATGCTCAAGCCCGAGGATCACGGGGCCATCGAGCTCGAGTCGCTCGGGCAAGGGTTGACAGGTACCAGAACGGATCTATCCAAGCCTTTGTACACGATGATGTTGGCCGTGGGCATTGTGCTGTTGATCGCTTGCGCGAATGTGGCGGGGCTGATGCTTGCTCGCGCGGCATTCCGGCAGAAAGAGATGGCGTTGCGGTTTGCCCTCGGCGCTACAAGAGGAAGAATTATTCGGCAGTTGTTGACGGAGAGCCTGATGCTGTCTTTCGCCGGCGGCGCAATGGGGATGTCGTTCGCGGGCTGGCGGCTGCAATCGATCGTGGAGTTCCTCTGGGCCAGTCAGCATCGCAGCCTGCCGTTCACGCCGGGGATCGATGCCCGGGTACTTCTTTTCACGGGTATCGTGACCATCATCGTTGGAATTCTATTTGGTCTTACGCCTGCTCTGCGCAGCTTGCGCGTGGACCTCACACCAGCCTTGAAGGAAGGAACTGGCAGCAGCGCGCAAGCGTGGAGAGCGAAAAGAGGATGGTTCAGCGCGGCAAATTCGCTGGTCGTGATGCAGTTGGCGTTGAGCATTGTGGCGCTGGCTGGCGCGGGACTGCTGGTACGGACGCTGCAGAATCTGAAAAGTATCGACCCGGGATTTGATACGAAAAACGTGCTGACGTTCAGCCTCGATACCAACCCGTTAGGGTATACACGGACCAGTTCGGACAATTTGTTCCGCGAGCTGCAGCAGCG
>JBAQJX010000071.1:0-40581 GCA_049641765.1 Candidatus Acidiferrum sp. | reverse complement strand
AGCTCCGGTAGAACGCTTGCGCTTCGCCGCTTTCGTGGTCCAAGCGCCGCTGGACAAGCAGCTCTGCGGTCTCTTCTCTGGCCATGGCAATCTGCTGATAGCGTGTGTGAAAATCACATCCTATAATAAGCATCGCTCGGCTCCTTTCTTCCGAGCCCTGGTCGTTCGAACGCAACCAAGTTTACTCGGCGTGAGGAGCCGACGCCTTCATCTAATCAGCCATTTTTTCCCGGATATTGACAACCACGGCGGTACGAGTGGCCTCAAATGCGTAAGGTCAATTGGGTTTCAAGGGAACCTTTTTGCGGCGATGTGCGTATTGGAGGCTGTGGAGACTTCCGAATCATCAATCCATTCCAGAACATACTTATTAGAGAAATAATGTGTTCGTTTAGATCGTAGAAGCGGTGGCTCGCCGCCACACTCTAAAAGGGCCTTAGATGACGCGCATAACGGTTGTGGTTTTGGTGGTGATTGCAGCGCTGGTTGGCGCGGGAGTTTGGTTCTGGGTAGAGGAGGCGCCGGGGATTCGTGTGGGGACGGCGGTGGTGAGCCAGAGGTTGTGTTCGGCTGTGTTTGTGTCCGGCCTGGACCCGGATAAGTTGTATGCGGAGGCAGTGAAGCCGATTCCAGGACAGGATTCGCTGGCGAAGCACTTGAAGATCGATGTGGACCGAAAAGGGCGAGAGGTTACGACGGGATGGGCGGGGATATTTGAGAGCCGCGCCGTTTATCACGAAGGATTCGGCTGCAGGCTGGTGCATGGCGATGATGCGAAATATGCGCAGAGGTGGGCTGGCTCGGAGGTTACCAGCGAGAAGCCTGTTCCGACCGACCCGAGGGGGCCGTTAGAAGTGGCTGCGGCTTCACCGCGGCTGGAAGCCGCTTTGGGTACGGCGTTTGCGGAGCCAGAGAAGCCGCCATATCGATTCGTGAAGGCGATTGTGATTCTGCACGACGGAAAGTTGGTGGCGGAACGATATGCACCGGGCTATAGCGCGGAGACGCCGGTGCTTGGATACTCGCTGTCGAAATCGGTGATCAATGCGCTGATTGGAATTTTGGTGCGGCAGGGAAAATTGTCGGTGGAGCAGCGCGCGCCGGTGGCGGACTGGGCCTATGCTTCGGACCCGCGGCACGCGATTACCATTGAACAGCTGATGCGGATGAGTTCGGGACTGGCGATTGAGGAGGAGTCCGACACAGGATTGGATCCGGTTTCGAGGATGCTCTTTCTGGAATCGGACATGGGGGGATTTGCGGCACGATCGAAATTGAAGGCGACGCCCGGCACGCAGTGGGAGTACACGAGTGGAAACGCGTTAATTTTGTCGCGAATCATCCGGGATGCAGTGGGCGGGCACGGGGAAGATGTAGCGAAGTTTGCGCGGAAAGAATTGTTTGAGCCGTTGGGGATTACAACCGCGACGATTGAATTTGATGCGGCTGGGACTCCGGTGGGATCGACGAATGTGCTGGCTTCGGCGCGGGATTGGGCGCGGTTCGGGGAACTCTTCCGGAACGATGGCGTGGTCAATGGCAGGCGAATCTTGCCGGAACGATGGGTGAACTATTCCACCACGCCGACGCTGAATACCGATTACGGGGCTGGGTTCTGGACCAATCGCGGCGGGCATGGCCACGCCAAGGGTCGCATCGAGGCCGGGATGCCGGAAGATGCGTTCTATGGCTCAGGCAATCTTGGGCAACGCGTGGTGGTGATCCCTTCGGAACGGCTTGTCGTGGTGAGGCTGGGATTGACACATAGCGACGGCTTCGACATGAAAGGGTTGCTGCGATTGATTTCCGATGCGAGGGCGGCGCTCTGATGTCTAATCCGTGGGTCCTCTCTGCGTATTTAGCTTTGCTTTAGTGCTGCTTTTCAGGGTTGTGCGCCAAATCTCTAGGAAAACTGGCTCCACAAATGATTATTGGTTTTTGGCTGCGCTCCTGGGGGCCATCGTAACTCTAGTTCGTAACTTCGTCCGGTTTCACTAATCCGCTCGCCAAGTCCTGAGAAACACCGCTGCAACTGGAAAAGTGAGGTCCCGGTATGCCACTTAACCGGCAACGCGACTCGTACGGTCATGCGATTCAGCAGGCGCTATGGCAATGCGGGGCAAACGATTATTCTGAAGTGTGACGGAAAATCCAGAGAGACTACCGAAGCCGCCGCATCGGAGAGGCACTCTTCGATCGATTGTTCGATGGTTGCTCATCGGGGCGGCGCTTCTTTGGTCGCTAGGTGTGCTGATGCTTGTGGCGGCACGGTGGATCGACCCACCGACGACCGCGGTGCATATGGAACGGCGCTTGGAGGCCTGGATTCATCACAAGCCGTATCACGAACGATACGAATTCGTTCCGCTGAACCAAATTTCGCCCGATTTTCAGCATGCTGTGATCGCCGCGGAAGACGCGCGCTTCTACCAACATCATGGATTCGATTGGCACGCGATGGAGATCGCCGCTGAAGACGATATAGAAGGCGGCCGCATTCGCGGTGGGTCCACGATTACGCAGCAACTGGTAAAAAATTTGTTCTTCGGAACCGGGCGGTCCTTTCTGCGAAAGGGAGCGGAGTTTACACTTGTGCCGGTGGCCGAACTGGTGCTCGGCAAGCGGCGCATTCTGGAACTCTATCTGAACGTGGTCGAATGGGGCCCTGGCGTTTATGGCGCGGAGTCGGCGTGCCGTTACTATTACCGAAGCACAGCCCGGAGTATCGACCGGCAACAAGCGGCGGAACTCGCAGCAATTCTGCCGTTGCCCCTGAAGCGACGGCCCGAGCACATGAATCGCTATAGCGAACTCATCCTAGAGCGGATGCGCCAAATGGGTTGGTAATCGCGCATCGCAGTTTTCTGTTTCGCCGAGCTTAGGCGAGGTCGTAGCGGTCCAGGTTCATCACTTTGCTCCACGCGGCGGCAAAGTCCTGCACGAAGGCAGCCTTCGAGTCGTTTGAAGCGTAGACTTCCGCGATGGCCCGGAGCTGGGAGTTGGAACCGAACACAAGGTCGACACGCGTGCCGGTCCACTTGATTTTGCCCGTGGCGCGATCGCGTCCCTCATAGACGCCTTCGGATTCGGAGGATGGCTCCCACTTCGTATTCATGTCGAGCAGGTTGATGAAGAAATCATTCGTCAGCGTCTCGGGCCGTTTGGTGAAGACGCCATGTTTGGAACGCCCGAAGTTGGCATGCAGGGCACGCAGGCCGCCGATGAGCGCGGTCATCTCGGGTGCGCTTAGTGTCAGCAACTGTGCGCGATCCACGAGCAACTCTTCCGCCGACCTGTGATGTCCGTTGCCGAAGTAGTTGCGGAACCCGTCGGCGGCCGGCTCGAGCACGGCGAATGAGTGCACGTCGGTCTGCTCCTGCGAAGCATCCGTGCGTCCTGGCGAGAAGGGAATCTTCAGCTTGTGCCCGGCTTTTTTTGCAGCTTCCTCGACGGCCGCGCAGCCGCCTAGAACGATCAGGTCAGCAAGCGAGACCTTTTTGCCACCCGATTTCGTGCCGTTGAAATTCTTCTGGATGGACTCGAGCGTCCGGAGAACTTTGGCCAGTTCGGCCGGCTGGTTCACCGCCCAATCCTTTTGTGGCGCGAGGCGGATGCGCGCTCCGTTCGCCCCACCGCGTTTGTCAGAACCGCGGAACGAAGAGGCCGACGCCCAAGCCGTCGTGACCAGTTGAGAGATCGACAGCCCGGATTTGAGGATCTTCGCCTTCAGAGCGGCAATGTCCTTCTCCCCGATCAATTTATGCTTTGCGGCGGGGACGGGGTCTTGCCACAGCTGTGGCTCCTTGGGAACGAGCGGGCCAAGGTAGCGCGAGATCGGACCCATGTCGCGGTGGGTCAGCTTGAACCACGCGCGTGCAAAGGCGTCCGCGAACTGATCTGGATGCTCATGGAAGCGCCGAGAAATTTTTTCGTACGCAGGATCCAAGCGCAAGGCGAGGTCGGTGGTCAACATCGATGGCGCCCGGCGCTTGGACGAGTCGTGCGCGTCAGGCACTGTGCCGGCGCCTGCACCATTCTTGGGCGTCCACTGATGGGCCCCGGCCGGACTCTTGGTCAGTTCCCATTCGTAGCCGAACAGATTCGCGAAGAAATTGTTGCTCCACTTCGTGGGCGTCTGGGTCCAAATGACTTCCAGGCCGCTGCCGATCGCATCGCCGCCTTTGCCCGTGCGAAATTTGCCTTTCCAGCCGAGGCCCTGCTCCTCGATGCCGGCAGATTCCGGCTCTGGGCCTACCAATGCCGCATCACTAGCGCCGTGAGTTTTGCCAAAGGTGTGACCGCCGGCAATGAGCGCAACGGTCTCCTCGTCATTCATCGCCATGCGGGCGAAAGTCTCGCGGATATCGCGTGCCGCGGCAAGCGGATCCGGTTTTCCATTCGGCCCTTCCGGATTCACATAAATCAAACCCATTTGCACGGCAGCGAGCGGCTTCTGAAGATCACGATCGCCGCTGTAGCGCTCGTCAGCCAGCCACTTGCCTTCAGGGCCCCAGAAAACGTCCTCTTCGGGCTCCCAGACGTCTTCGCGGCCGCCGCCAAAACCGAACGTCTTAAAGCCCATGGACTCGAGGGCGACGTTGCCCGCGAGGACCATGAGATCGGCCCAGGAGATTTTCCGCCCGTATTTCTGCTTGATTGGCCAGAGCAGGCGGCGCGCCTTGTCGAGGTTCACATTGTCCGGCCAGCTGTTCAGTGGCGCGAAGCGCTGCTGACCGGAACCTGCCCCGCCGCGGCCGTCGCCGATGCGATACGTGCCCGCGCTGTGCCACGCCATGCGAATGAAAAGCGGTCCGTAGTGACCAAAGTCGGCCGGCCACCAATCCTGTGAGTCGGTCATCAAGGCGTGCAGATCCTTGATAACGGCCTTCAGATCGAGGCTCTTGAATTCTTCCGCGTAGTTGAACTCCTTGTCCATAGGATCGGACAGGGGCGAGTGCTGATGCAGGATTTTTAGGTTCAGCTGATTCGGCCACCAGTCCGCACTCGTCGCGCCAGCAGATCTGCGAGCGCCGCCGATGACCGGGCATTTGGATTCGGCTGACGAGTTCTTATCCTGCTTGGCGATTTCGTTTTCCATGGGTTCATTCTCCTTGGTAGTAGCGCAAAAAGTTTGCGATGAAATATAAAACCTTCCCGGCCTTCTGATTCGCGGAATCGGCGGCCGTCGTTCGCCCAGGCGCGCGATTCATCGGGTATGCACGCGATTGCGACGCCTAACTGGAAGCGTGCCGCGCAGCGCACTTCGTGCAGAGTCCCCGGAAAATGATTTCGTATTCGTGAAGAATCCGTTTACCGAGAGAGCGCGAGGCAGGCTTGGGCACGTCGCACCACTTGATGTCTTCAACATTGCCGCAGCGGTTGCAGATGAAGTGGTGATGCCGCATGCCTTTTGCATCGAACCGAGCGGCGCGGCCCTCGACGGCCACTTCACGAACCAGGCCCGCCCGCACCAGGTCCCGCAAATTGTTATAAGTCGTGGCCCTTGAAGAGCGCGGATCCACGCGATTGACGGCTTCGAAAATTTCCGTAGCAGTGGGATGCCTGTTGTGTTCCATCAAGAAGGCCATAACGGCGTAGCGCTGAGGAGTGCACCGCAAACCGCTGCCATCGAAGGATCGTTTAATCGCCGCGGCATCCATGAACAGCTTAGATTAAGTCTAATGTTGGATTTTATCAAGACTCATGGTCTTGGTTGCCGGTGCGAGCAGAGAACTGGCGGATGCCGTTTGTTTTATTGGCTGGGATTGGGGCGCTTGAGAGTGGGGCGATCGCCGGCTGGCGGCTGCGCGGGTTGGCCGTTTGCCGGAGCGGCGCCAGTGGCGGGAGTAGCCATTAATACGCCGCCTTCGGAATAGGGCTTCTTGAGATAGGCTTCGGCTTGAGTTTGGGCGCCGCCGGTGTCGTCATTGGTTTGGCGGGCTTTGCTGTATTCGTTGACGGCACGCTCGCGCTGGCCGAGAAGATCGAAGATTTTGCCGAGATAGATGTGGCCCCAAACCTCCGTCCACTTTTCGGAGGGCTCGGGAACGGCCTGGAGTGATTCGCGAAACGCGTTGGCAGCGGCTTGATAGTTCTTCTGGTAGAAGAAGGCTTCGCCCATGCGGAAATTGGCGAGCGGGCGGCCGGGCTGAATGCCGAGTGCGCGCTGATACTGCTTGATGGCCTCGTAGTATTGGCCCAGCTCGGCGAGCTCTTCACCGCGAGCGATGGCGGCACGAGCGCGAAGCGATGTGCTGCCTTTGAGGACGAGATTATTGGGGTCAATCTTGATGCCACCGGGTTTGGGGCGGCCGAAGGTTTCGATGGTGAAAGGGGATTCGAGGCCGAGGACATCGACCCATTTCGTTTCCGGATTGCCTTCGGTGTCGACGCGCAATTGGATGGGCATGCTGAAGGTGTCGATGGGCTGCTTGATTTTGCCGACGATGCGGAAGCCTTTGGGAGTGCGGTAGACGACGTAATCGAGGGTGAAATCGGGAACGCCGGTGGAGTTGAGCCACTGAGCGAAAAAGGCGCGGAGATTCGGAGGGACAGTGCCAGCCGGGGCGGCGGCCTGGACGTCTTTATCGGCCAGGTTGATGAAGTCATCGATGTGAGCGGTCTTGCCGGCGAACTGCGTGGCGTAATCGTGCAAGAGATTGCGGAAGGCCACGTCGCCCATCAAAGCGCGAAGCATGTGGAAAACCATGGCGCCTTTGTTGAGGACGACAGAGCGGTAGTCGCTGGAATAGGGGGCCAAGCGAGCGGCCTGCGCGATGGGGGCGGCGTCTTCATACATGAGAGCGCCGACGGCAAATTCGTCAACGGCGCGGAGGCCCGCTTCCTTGCCGGCGCTTTGCTCGGCATAAATTTCCTCGCAGTAGCGAGCCAGACCGTCGGTGATCCAAACATCGCCCGGAGTGGCGGGAAGGATAGAGTTACCAAACCATTGCGAGGCAACGAGGCCCGCGATAGTGCGTTCGGCAGATTTCGGCTCCCAGAGGCGGCGGCTGAGAAGAACAAGACCCGGAGCGGAAAATTCGCGAGGCGCGCCATCGGGGAGTTGGATGACGGTCATGTCCGGATCTTTGAGGCCGCCGAAAATATCGGAGAAAACGGTGACGGCGTGGGCAACGTCATCAGCGAAGGCCTGGGCGTTGGCGGAATCGGGGCGCGGAGCGTAGACGGCAACGTCGATGCCTTCGGATTGCTTGGGATTGAGCTGGAGATTGCCGGCAACGAAGGTGCCGTGAGGCCCGGGAGTGTTGCATTCAAATGTGTAAAGGAGACGTCCGCCGCCTGCGGCTGCATTTCCGGCCATGGGAGTCGGAGCAGAGGTTTTGCCGGAGCCAGCGACGGCGAAATCGTCGGGAACGTTGAGATGGAACGTGGCGGTGTAGCGATTGGAGGGATAGTCGGTCAGAGGAAACCAGCGCGCAGGAAGCAGAAGGAAGGCGCTGTCGTGTCCAATTACGGCGGCGCTGACACCGGGAACGGGACTATTTTCCGCGTTGGCGAGCAGGCCGGCGTAGGTGAAGGTGAGCGTGACATGACCGCCGACGGCGACCGGAGTCGGCAGAGTGACCAGGACGTAGAGCGGATTCATTGAGTCGCGCCCGAAACCGAGCTGTTTGCCGTCGGCAGTGGTTACGGAACTGACGATGAGATTGGGATGGAGCTCGACGCGGAGATTGCCGGTGACGGTGTTGGCGGTGAATTCGATTTTGGCGACGGCACTGATGGATTGGCGAGTGGAATCAAGCGTTGCGGAGACGTCGTAATGATCAGCAAGAAAGCCGACTTGCTGGGGAGCCTGAGCGCGAAGCGGGGAGGAGGCGCAGAGGAACGCGAGTAGGAGAAGGGCCGCGAACTCGACACAAATTCTTCGGCGGAGGGGCATTAAATCCTTCAATGGGCACCTTTCGTCGGGGCGCAGACCGACACGCGTCTGCCTATATAGGATAGCAGAGAGTGGGCTAAGCGTTGCCAGAGAGAGTCGAGAGAAGGCTGGCAATGGCTTCCGCGGCTCGGTCAACCGCGCCCGGGGGCCCGAGGAGATTGCGAACGTCGGCGAGGCCGCTGCGGAAAGCTTCGCGGAGGGCGGAGTCATTGAGAAGTCTGAGGACTTCGACGGCGACTCGATCGGGAGTGAAGTCCTTTTGAATCAGCTCGGGAACGACAGTGCGACCGGCGATGAGGTTGACCATGCTGAAGTATGGTGTGCGGACGAGAGGCTTGGCGAGAAGGGCGGTGAGGGGGGTGACGCGGTAAACGACAACCATGGGAACGTCCAGGAGAGCGGCTTCGACGGTGGCGGTGCCGCTGGAGACGATGGCCGCGTCGGCAGCTGCGAGGGCGTCGTAGGTCTGATTTTCGACGACACGGAGGGTGAGAGAGGGATTCCAGCCAGATCGGAGGTCAGCGAGGCTGGAATGCGCGGCCGCGGCGACCACAAATTGGGCGGGGCGCTGGGCGTGGATGCGGGAGCAGGCTTCGCGGATGATAGGCAAGTGCTGGGCGAGTTCGGCGTGGCGGCTGCCGGGGAGGATGGTGACCAGGGGCCGAGCGGGATCGAGGTTGTGGCGGCGGCAAAATTCTTCGCGGGATTGCGTGGCGTGAACGGCGCCGACGAGAGGATGGCCGATGAATTTCGTGGGGACGCCGGCATTGCCGAAAAAAGCTTCCTCGAAGGGGAAGATGCATAGGGCTTGCGCGAAACGGCGGCGAACAAGGCGGACGCGCCACGGCCTCCAGGCCCAAAATTGCGGACAGATGTAATAGATATTGCGAACGCAGAAAGGGCGGAGCTTGCGCGCGAGGCGGAGATGAAAGCCAGGGAAATCGGTGAGGATGGCGAAGGGGGGTTTGCGGCGGCTAGCTTCCGAGACGAGGCGGCGCATGGCGCGAATGAGAGAAGGAAGATGGCTGAGAATTTCCGTAATGCCAACGACGGAGACTTCGGAGTAGTCGGTAATGACGTCAACGCCGGCGGCACGCATTTGCGGGCCACCCATGCCAAAGAGCGCGACGTCCATGCGTTTTTGCAAAGCCGTGGCGAGACGGGCGGCGTACATGTCCCCGGAAGCTTCGCCGGCGGAGATGAGGAGCGGAATCGGAGGCATGCGCGGGTGGGTATCGCTCAATCGGTGGCAGCTTGAGGAGCGGGAAGCGGGGCGCAAGGGCGCTCGGCGAGAGTGCCGGCGGAATCGCGCGCGTCTTCGGGCAGGCCAAGCTCCTGCTCTTTGTATTGGAGTTGATAGAGACGGTAGTAGATGCCGCGCTCGGCGAGAAGCTCTTGATGCGTACCCTGTTCGCGGAGGCGGCCTTTGTGGAAGACGAGGATACGGGAGGCGTATTGAATGGTGCTCAAGCGATGCGCGATGACCAGGGAAGTGCGGCCGGAAAGGAGACGGTCGAGGGCTTCGCGAATCTGCAGTTCGGTTTTGGTGTCGACGCTGGAGGTGGCTTCATCGAGGATGAGGAAGCGCGGATTATGCGCGAGGGCGCGAGCGAAGCAGATGAGCTGACGCTGACCGACAGAGAGAGTCGAGCCGCGTTCGCTGACAGGAGTGTCCATGCCTTCGGGGAGAGTGCGGACAAAATCCCCGAGGCCGATTTCGTCGAGCGCGTGTTCGACGGTGGGACGGGCGATGCCGTCGGAGCCGAGGCGGACGTTGGATTCGATGGAACCGGAGAAGAGAAAAGAGTCCTGCAAAACAATGCCGAACTGGCGGCGGAGATTTTGAATGTTGATAGAGCGAATGTCGATGCCATCGAGAAGAATCTGACCGCGCTGCACATCGTAAAAGCGGAGAAGCAGAGAGATGAGAGTGGTTTTGCCGGCGCCGGTGTGGCCGACGATGGCGAGGGTCTGGCCGGGGTCGATACGGAAAGAGACGTCGCGCAGAACCCAGTCTTCGTCGGAGGGTTCGGGGACGTCGCGATAGCTGAACCAGACATTGCGAAATTCGATTTCGCCGCGAGGAGAATCGAGACGCACGGCGTCGGCGGCGGAAGAGATGCTGACGGGCTCATCGAGCAGGCGGAAAATGCGTTCGGAAGCCGTGATGGCGGATTGAAGGATGTTGAATTTTTCGCTGAGGTCTTGAATGGGGCGAAAGAAACGCGTGGCGTACATGGTGAAGCCTACGAGGGCTCCAAGCGTAAGAGTGCCGTTCAGGACACGATTTCCGCCGGCCCAGTAGATGAGAGCGATGGCGGCAACGCTAAGAAATTCGACGGCGGGATAGAAGAGGGCGAAGGCCAGGATGGCGTCGTACCACGCCTTCATGTTGTCGCGATTGCGTTTTTCGAATTCGATGCGGGCTTTGCGCTCGCGGTTGAAGAGCTGAACGACGCTCATGCCGGAAATATATTCCTGAAGAAAAGCGTTAATACGCGCGATGGCAGTGCGGATGTTGCGGTTGGCGTCGCGGACGTACTTGCGGAAGAAATAGGTGACGACAAGGATAAAGGGAAGAACGGCGAAGGCATCGAGAGCCAAATAGTGGTCTTTGTAAAAAAGAAAAGCGGCCATGACCACGAGCAGGAAGAAATCGTTGACCATGGTAACGACGCCCGCGGCAAAAAGGTCATTTAGGGCGTCGACGTCGGTGGTGACACGGGTGATGAGGCGGCCGACAGGGTTGCGGTCGAAGTAAGTCATGGACAGCCGCTGGATGTGGGCGAAGATTTCGCGGCGGAGGTCGTACATGGTTTGCTGACCGACGCGCTGCATGATGCTGATCTGTGCGTATTGCGCGAGGAAATCGGAGATGAGAATGGCGAGGTAGGCGAGGCTGATCCATTCGATACCGCGCCAGGCCAGGCTTTCGGGGATGATGTGTTTGAGCGTGGGCGTGAAGTAACGATCGATGGCGCGCCAGAAAAGCCAGGGTGGAGCTAGTTCGAGAGGAGTAACGATGGCGACGAAAGTCAAGGCCAGGACGACGCGCCATTTGTAAGGGCGGAGATACTGGACGAGGCGGCGCAGGAGGCGCGCGTCGTAAGCTTTGCCGAGCTTCTCTTCTTCGTGAATGTTCGTCATGCGCGTTCGAGCTCTTCTTCGAGCAATTGTTTCTGATAAAGATCGGCGTAATAGCCGTGGCGCGCGAGAAGCTCATCGTGCGTACCGCGTTCGGTGATGCGGCCCTCGCGCAAGACAATGATTTGATCGGCGTCGCGGACGGTCGAGGTACGGTGGGCGATCAAGACGGTGGTGCGGCCGCGCATGATGCCGCGCAGGCGGCTGAGAATGCGCTCTTCGGTCTGGGTGTCGACGCTGGAGAGAGAGTCGTCGAGGATGAGGATGCGCGGATCGCGGACGACGGCGCGAGCGATGGCGGTGCGCTGTTTTTGGCCGCCGGAAAGAGTGATGCCGCGTTCGCCGACAGAGGTGTCGTACCTGGCGGGAAATTCCTGAACGTCACCATCGAGGTTGGCGATTTCGGCGGCTTCGCGGATGCGATCGAGTTCGCATTCCGGCAAGCCGAAGGCAATGTTACCGCCGACGGTTTCGCTGAAGAGATAGGTGTCCTGCGGGACGTAGCCAATGGAGCGGCGCAAAGTTTCGAGAGGCCACTCGCGAATGGAATGGCCGTCAATAAGGACAGAGCCTTCGGGAGCTTCCCAAAGTCGTGCAAGGAGAGAGGCCAGAGTGGTTTTACCGCTGCCAGTCGGACCGACGATGGCGAGGGTGGAGCCGGCGGGGATGCGGAGGTCGATGTCATGCAGGACAGCATCGGATGCGGGACGTTCGCCGTTGGAGTTAACGTTGGCGCTAACGCCGGCCATGGTTGTGGGATAGGCAAAGGTAAGATTGCGAAATTCGATTTCGCCATCGAGCTTTTGCTGGGCCGGGACGGTGGCGGAGCGGTCATCGATTTGAGGCTGCGCGGCGAGAATGTGGTTCAAGCGGCCCATGGAAGCGGCGCCGCGCTGAAAAATGTTGGTGACCCAGCCGAGAGCGATCATGGGCCAAACAAGAATGCCGAGGTAGCTATAAAAGGCGATCAGGGCGCCGATAGAAAGACGGCCAGTGAGGACAAGATGGCCACCCTGCCACAAGACGATCAGAAACGTGATGCCGATGAGAGCCTGGAGCGAAGGCATGAACATGCTCCAGGTGCGAATGAGCTTGACGTTGCGCGATACGTACTCGCGGTTGGGCTCGTCGAAGCCGCGAACTTCGGCATCTTCCTGGGCGTAGGCGCGAACCACCCGGACGCCGGCGAGATTTTCCTGAACTTTGGCGGAGAGCGTGGCTAGCGAGGCCTGAATTTGTTCGTAGAGATCGTGGATGACTTTGCCAAAGTGCTGGACGACGACGGCGACGACCGGCACAGGGAGAAGAATCCAGAGAGTGAGCGTGCCGGAAAGTTGGGACATCACGGCGATGGCGAGGGCCATGCCGATGATGGTCTGGCCGCTATACATGATGCCGGGGCCCAAAACCATGCGGACGGCATTTAGATCGTTGGTGGCGCGAGACATCAATTCGCCAGTGCGATTGCGGACGTAGAATTCCGGTTCGAGGAGGAGCAGGCGATCGAGGAGGTGGCCGCGAATGTCAAATTCGATGTCGCGCGAGATGCCGATGAGAACCCAGCGCGTAAGAAAGGAAAGTACGGCGCGCACAGAAACCAGAATGATGAGCAGAAGGCAGTAAATGCCGAGCGCGTGGCGGTTGTGGGGAGAATAGAAAGGAATCGAGCGGCTTAACCATGAGCCGGCGAGCATGTGGCCTGCGGCGCTGCTTTCGAAAGGATGAGCGCTGCCCGCGAGGATGTCCGTGAGGACGCCGGTGGCGAGTGGAATGACGTTTTGGACGATGCTGGAGAAGACCAGGACGAGCATTCCCAAAGTGACCGGCCCGCGATAGCGACCGAGGTAGGGAATGAGGCCGACAAGGTTCTTCCAGGAGGACGCCTTGGGCTTTTTGGGGGCGGCGCCCGCGGCGCCGATAGTGGCCGCGGCTGCGCTCATCGGAGCCTCGACCGGGCGGTGGAGAGAGACGGCGTCTCGAGGAGGAAATGTTCGTAGGTGCGGTCGAGCGATTGGTAACGCTTTGTGGCTGGATTCCATGCGACGCCAATGGGCAGGACGTGCGGATCCGAAGCGCCCGCGCCTTTGATGGGAGTGAAGTACAACTGGATGCCCTTGACGGGATCCTGATCAAATTGCAGACGCCAGCCGGCGACGGAATCGAGCGGCGTCATGGCGAGATAACCTTTGGAGTTTTTCAGGTATTCATCGCAACGAAGAAGCTCCGACCATTGATCGCCGTTTTTTTCGGCAAGGACGGCGCGCGTGACGACGGTTCCTGGATACGGATTCTTGGGCGTCTTTGGGACCACATTGCCGGCGAGGAACTGTTGCGTGCCGGTTTTTGCGAGGTCGCCGAAAACCAATACTTGCGTCTCATTGCCGAGCAAGCTTTGCGCGGCGGCCTGGATGTCGTCGGGAACGGCGGGTTCGGCAGGCTTGGCGGGAGCCTCCGCGGCGGGTTTTTGCGGCGTGTCGTCACCACAGCCTGCCAGGAGTAGAGAGCTGGCCAAGAGATAGGCGGCGGCTACTCCGAAAAGAATTCGGAGGCGATGTGAAAGGCGGAAGGAAAGAAGTCTGGGTCGAGCGCGCGGCGGAACAAGCGCGCGCGAATCAGGCACACAAGCCGAACAGGCAGAAGTCGTTTGCGATTCGTGCATTCAGAGTTGCTGCCGCCCGCGCGAAGTTCACTCCACGCCCGGCTTGGCATCCTTTTCCAGCTGGCTCCCCACTTCCCATGGAGAGCTCAGCATGTTCCGTTCGATTGGGCCGTTCTACTTCAGAGGCCAGAGCATTAATGTAACGATTCTAGCCGTTGGCAGGCGCCGGTGGAAGTACCGGGCGGCCCGGCGTTCCCTGCGTGCCACGGCTAACGGTGCGAGAGAATGGCGTCCAGCCGCGCTTCGAAGTTCTGCTCCCCTTCGGACCAGAGTTGGCTACGCTCGACAGGCAGTGCGCGCTCGACGGACTCCAACCAACCAAATAACTGTTGGATGTTCTCGCGGGTCTTTGCGTGATATTCCTTGAGATTGCCGGCCGCGGACATCCATTGGCGGAAGGTGTGTTCCAGGGGATGGCCGGACGACTCGAAGGGATTCGAGGCGGCGCCGGGAGCGAGAAGCCCTGCGTGTCCGGTGAAAAAATGCTCGAAGCCCAGGTCGGCGACGAAGTGGCCGTCGGAAGCAGCTATGCCATCGTCGTATTCGGGACCATGGCAAATCAGCGTTAGCGGCTCCGGCTTATTGGTCCACTTGAGCGTCTCCGCGTCGAAGCTCCACAAATCCCATTTGGCCTCGGCAATGTAAGCACTGTCCGCGTGAATGTGTTGTGCAACGAGAGCCGCGACTTCAGCAGCACCATAGCCTTGCCCCTTCAAGTCCCACTCGGCGAGCGGGGTTTCAGAAGAGTCGATGGGCTGCACAATCAGACTGCTAAAGGCATTCTCGGAAGCGGAATGCGGCACGGTCGCGAGGAATCTGGCGAACTGGGCAACCAAAGTGGATTCAGAGAAATCACGGGTCCAGACACGCAGGTAGGCGCGATTAGACATAGTCGATCACGAACTTTGATTATACCGATGCGGCCAACGAACAGCGAATCCGGGGAACTAACGGTCGTTGCCGCCCGCCGTTTGCGAGCGAGTTTTCGGCGGCTCGGGGGGAGCCAGACTTGCGGCGATTTGCTGCAAGCGTTCGCGAAGCGCGTCGCCGACGCCGGCGAAGACTTGCGCGCAAGTTTCGCGCAGAGTTTCTTCGGCTTTGCCCGCGATACTGGAAATCGCGGCACGGGATTGGTGGTCCAGTGTGGCGACGGTGGCGAGCATCCACTGATTCGAAACATTTTCGAGGCGGCTGCGATGCTGGTCGGCTGCTTCATTGCTCATCTGCGAATAGATACTGCGCATTTCCGTGGTGTGCGCTTCGACGGTGGACTTCCAGGAATCCAGCAGGGGAGCCAGCCCGGCTTTTACGCGGGCATTGGCATCGCCAACGCCGCGCTCCATGGCGCTGGTCATGGCCGTATGGAATTGACGGAGGAAGGCTTCTTGTTCAGCGGTAACTCTTTGCGTGGCGTCGGCACGGGCAGTGTCGAGCAGCGCTCGCGTATCACTTAGTGAGCGCTGCGCTTCTTCGCCAAATCCATCCAGTTCCTGGCGGGCCTGACGCTGAATTTCATCGGTGAATGCGGCGGTGGTGGTTTCCGCGGCTTCGGCGAAGAGAGCGCGAGAGTGTTCGAAAGCGTCGCGGACGACCTCTTCCATCTGAGTTTGGGCATGGCCGATGAAGCTGCGGCTGGAATGATCGAGTTCGCTGGCGAAAACGCCGGAGACTTCGCCGGCCTTTTCGCGGAACTGCCCTTCGGCCTGCTCAACTGTTTTTTCGGTGAGGTTCTGGATTTGGGTCTGCGCTTTTTTCTCGTACCACTCGGCGGATTTCATGAGGTCGTCGACCGTGTGGTGCTTCAGATCTGCAACTTTGGATTCGATTTCTGAGAGATTGCGCGAAGCAACGGATTGCGCGGCCTCCTGGAGAAGCTGATCGATACCGCCGAGGTTTTCGCGGAAACTAGCGAGGGATTCGGCGAAAGCATCATCGGCGGCAATGCGAATGCGGTCCTGCTGAAGCGTCAAGGCGGCGTCGAGGAGGGAACGGCCACCTGCGAGGCGGTGAACGGCTTCTTCGGTTTTGGAGATGTGCGGCTGCACGATGGAGTCGACTTGCTGGTCGAATTTCGAAAGCGCGAGCTGGCAGTTCTCATCGAAGGTGGAACGGATGCGCGCGTTGATCTCTTCGAGGTGGGACTCGGAGATGCGGTGGGATTCATTCCGGTGGAGGGTGAGCACGTCATCGATCTGCGTTTGGAAATCGGCGAGGGCCTGGCTTTGCGCGGTTTCGATGCGCGCGGCGAGCTGCTCGAGGCGATCGCTGGATTCCGATGCGCGAGCCAAAGCGATTTCCAGGCGCTGCGAGTCCTCGTGAAGCGAAGCGCGCAGCCCAGAGGCACGCTGCTCCGCTTCCGCGGCAGCGGAAGCCAGGGAATCGCGCGCGGCGGAGGATTGGCGGGCCGCTTCTTCCTGGAGCTGCGACAGCACAGCGCGAACGTTCTGGTCCAACATCGCGGCCGCTGAGGATGAGAATTCCTGAAGCGTTGCGGCGCGCCGCGCCGATTCTTCTTCCAAGGAACTGCGTATAGCCGCCACGCGATGCTCGGCGTCGGCTTGGGCCGCGGCCGCAGAGTCGCGGATTAAAGCGGTGTGGCGGCTTGATTCCTCCCGCAACTGCGACAACAGGTTGTGAGCGCGGTCCTCGAACGTGGCGGTAGCTTTTTCCTGAGCAGCCGCAAGCGTGCTTTCGAGAAGCGATTGCCAATGCGTCTGAGCCGATTCGATGTCGCTGCCGAGCTGGCTCTGCCAATGGGCCTGAGCGGAAGAGAACGCCGTAGTAAGCCGCTGCTGAATTTCATTTGCGGCCGAGCCCAGAGCTTCGCGGTGCGCGTTGGCAGTCACTTCATTTTGGCGAGCCACGTCAGCGATTTCGCTCTTTGCCTTCGCAGCGCTTCCGGTGATTTGAGATTCGGCCTGTTCGGTTTGCGCCCGAAGACGAAACGCGGTTTCCTCGGCTTGTTGACCGAAAGCACGCAAAGACTCGGCGGAGGCGGAGAGATGCTGCGTTTGTTCAACACATTCCGCCGCGGCACGATCGGAAATCTGCTGAGTCAGATTGCGCGTGAGTTCTTCGAGCTGCGGCGCAATCCAGCGCGGAAGCTCGCTTTGCAGAGCTTCGGCCGCAGCCAAATGCATGGCATGCGAACGGGTTTCGGACTCGCGCTGAATGTTTTCGATGGCGCTGGAAACCTGCTGCGCCAGTTTTTCGCGGGCAGCCGAAACTTTTTGCTCCCACTCTTCGCTGGAGACGCGGCGTTCGGCGCCAACTGCTTGCGCAGCCACTTCGCGGGCGGTTGCCTGGATTTGCTGCTTGGCATCGGCAACGAGCCGCGCCATGTGGCGAGCAAGCTGAAGCGAAGCGTCGGTGGCACTTGCGGGGGCAGGGAAGATGCGCAGGTTGTCCTGAAGGGATGCTGGAACGGATTCGGGTTCAGTAAGCGGCAGATGAATCTCGGAGGGATCAGAAGTTCTAGCAGGTAAGTCGTGCTCGCCTTCCTGCGTGCCGGAATAGGGAGAGGCTTCCTGAGGCGCAAACCAATCGGGTGGCGGAAACGCGATTCCCCAAGTGTTGCCGGGAACTTCGAGTTCGAGAGCGACTTGAAAAAGCTGGCGGACGGTGCGCGGGCGCTGGATCCATGCGACGCGGCCGCGAACGGTGCGCGGGGGCTGATTGGGTTCAGCGTTCGGCACATCGAGCGTAACCCACATATTTTTCAGGACGTAGTGCTTCGATTGATAGCGGCAGCCGTGGCAATTGATGATGAGAGTGGAAGTACGTTCGGTGAAGGGACGGCCGAGCGCGTCAACGCCGGTGACCGCGAGCGGGACCGCCTGCATGATGCGCGTGCTGCGGCGTTTCCGCAAATCTTCGTTTTGGTGTGAAACCGAGTCCGAAATCATTTCCGTATCCGTCGTTTCGTCGGCAAGATTGCCGCCCTGTTCTTCCATGGACACCGTGGCCGCTCCTAGAGATTCTGCGAATTCCCAGATTGTCTACGACTGCTTGGTAGTCGTTGTGCCATCCGAGGCCGGCGTACGGTGCGTCCCAGTGAGGAACTCCCATGTTTCCTTAGCGACCCAGATTGGACCTACGAGCAAATAAATTGGCCCTTGAAAGAAGGCGGGATGATTTCCTTCGATCCGGTGTCCCAGAAAGAGAAAAATCCAGCCGCCGATAAAAAAACTTCCGCCCCAAATCCATTTCGTGAAGATCAAGAGAACAATCCCCAAAAAAATCATGGGAATGCCTACTCCGTGGAGCAGTTTGTTCCAACCGGAGGAATGCTCGTGATCGTACTGCACCATGTAGTGCGCCAAGTCAGGCAAAGCGCACCTCCTTGCGGTGGGGACTACTCCGCGGGAAACAAACTCTATACCCAAAATGGGCCTGTGGCTAGAGGCAGCCATACGTACTAGGACGCCATGGATCACTTCTTAAAAGGAGCTAATCAAAGAAGTCGAAGAGAGAGCCTTACGGCGAACTTGCGCTGTTCGACGGGAAGGAAACTGCAGTTCTACTTCCATAGTTAAGGTTTGTGCGAATGGAGATCTTGGGGAAGCGATGAGAAGTAACTAAAGAGCGCGGCGGCCTTCGAGAGCTTTGAGCATGGTGATCTCGTCAGCGTATTCAAGGTCGGCGCCGACGGGGATGCCCACGCCGATGCGAGTGACGTGGACGCCAAGAGGCTTGAGCAGTTTCGAAAGATAGACGGCGGTGGCTTCGCCTTCAGCGGTGGGGTTCGTAGCGATAATGATTTCTTCGACCGTGCCAGGCTTCAAGCGTTCGATAAGGGACTTGATTCGAAGTTGCTCCGGGCCGCGGCCAGAAAGGGGAGAAAGAGAGCCGCCGAGGACGTGATACATGCCGCTGTAGGTGCGCGTTTTCTCGATGGCCATGATGTTGTGCGCCTCTTCGACGACGCAGATCAGCTTCTTGTCGCGATGGGCGCCGGTGCAGTAGAGGCAGGGATCAGTGTCGGTGATATTGCTGCAGACGGAGCATTCGCGGATTTTTTCTTTGGCGTCGCGAATGGCGTCGGCGAGGCCGAGGGCGTTCTCGGGCGCGGTGCGCAGGAGAAAAAAGGCGAGACGCTGGGCGGTTTTCTGACCGATCCCGGGGAGGTGCTTTAGCTCATCGATGAGACGTTCGACAGGGGCGGCAAAATCGGGCATAGATGATGTTTAGCACAGCGACGCATGGATGCGCAAACGAGACAGGGAGGGCGGAGATAGGAGGATAGTTGGGTAAGGCGTTTGCGCGGTGGAGAGGCTGGAAGGTCAGGCACTCGTCGTTTTGTAAGTCACTGACAATAGGATGCTTATTTCCGGGATGGTTACTACCCATAAGTAGGGCTGCCACAAAGTGCAAGGTTCCGGCAGGGGCACGTTCTATCATCAGAAGAAACTGACGGAACGGCCGAGGTAGCCCCATGCCCCTTGCCTTATTTTTTTTGGTCGTCTTTGGGTTAATGCTGCTCGTCAGTCCTATCCTGTGCATCGTCCTTTTTGTGCAGCAATCGAGTTTGCGTAGGCAGCTGAAAGAGCTCTCCGAGGAGAACGCCAAGCAAATTGTAAGATTGCAACGCGCGGCCGGAGATTTGCAGAACAAGGCCGCCACGACAACTTTGTCGGGGCAAGCTGCGAGTGAAAGGCATGTTTCCGAAAAGCCAGTTCCGGCTACCGAGAAGCCGGGAGCGCCAGAGGCTGTCCAACCTTCGATTGTTCCGCAGACGTTGACACCGCTGAAGACCCCGGTGCCAGTCGCGATGCCGCCGAGGGCCGAAGCGCAGCCGCCAGCCGTGGCGCCTGTCACGCCGCCGCTTATGCAACGGACTTCCGGCTCGGAGTCTGTCGCGGAGAAAAAGCCCGAGGGTAAACCTGAGCAGAAACCGCAAGCCCCCAAGCCAGGTGCAACAATTCCGCAAGTTCCCTCCACGGGCGTTCCTGCGACACAAAGCATCCATGCTTCTGTCTCTGCGGAAAAGCCCGCATCACCAGCGGAGACTCACCCGCCTATCGCTTCCAGAAAACTTCCGTATGTAACTCCGCCGGCTAACTCGCCGGTGCGCGCGACTGCGTCGAGGATGACGCTGCCGCAGAGCGTAAAGTCTGTGAGATCGATCGAGGAAGTCCTAGGCACGAGTTGGTTCGCGATTCTCGGCGTGATCATGACGGTGATCGGGCTCGCGCTGCTCGGGAAGCTGGCGCTGCAAAACATGGGGCCCAGCGGGAAGGTGTTCCTCATCTACGCGCTTTCGATTGCCTTGCTCGGTGGCGGCGTGCTTTTGGAGAAAAGAGAGCGTTATCGCGTGCTTGGGCGCGTGGCGATTGGCGGAGGATGGGCACTGCTTTTTTTCAGCACGTTCGGCATTCATTTCGTTCCTGCGATGCGCGTGCTTGATTCCGGTGTAGTGGATTCGGCGATGATGCTTGTCGTGGCCGCGGCGATGGCTGCGCACACGCTGCGCTACAGGTCGCAGTTCGTCACCGGGATCGCGTTCCTGTTGGGCTATTCGACGGTGGCGCTGAGCCAGGACACCGTCTACAGCTTAACCGCGGGAGCGATGCTGGCCATTGGTCTCGTCGCGATCGTTCTGAAAATGGGCTGGTTCGAACTGGAAGTCTTCGGAATTCTGTTGACGTATCTCAACCACATTTATTGGTTGTACCGAATTTTAGGAATCGAAGGAGCACATGGCCGATCATTTCCGGAGTATCAAGCAAGCTTGGCGCTGCTCTTTTTTTACTGGCTGACGTTTCGCGTTTCGTATGTCGCGCGGAGTATCAAGAGCGATTTTGAAGAACATGTTTCGACGGTCGCGGCGGTTCTCAACACGATGCTTCTGCTGGGGTTGCTCAAGTTTCAATCCGTGCAGCCGGAGCTGGCTTACCTTGGTTTGCTGGCCGTGGGCGTCATGGAATTTGTCGCGGCGCTGCTTCCGATCACACGACGAAGGCGGCGCGCGTTTGTGCTGCTCAGCGTGATGGGAGCGGCGCTCCTTCTGGCCGCGGCGCCTTCGCATTATTCCGGCAATGGAGTCGCGATTCTCTGGCTAGTCGGTGCGGAGGTGTTTCTCGCCGCCGGAATTATTTTCAAGGAAGTCGTTTTCCGCCGATTGGGCCTGCTTACCGGGTTGCTCGTTGGTGTCGATCTTGTGGGGTTCAATTTCCGGCCACTCGTTGAGTTGCGAAGCCATTCGGAAGAGCTCGCGCTGGCGAGCGGCGTCCTCTTCGCACTCTGCGCTGCCGTCTTCTATTTCAATTCGCTGTTTGCAAGTCTGCGATGGAAAGCGTCGTTTAGCGAGTCTTTCGATTCGAATTGCCTCACGATTCAATCGTATTTGGGGGCGTTTTCCGCAGCGACCGCTGCTTGGGCATTTCTTGCAAAAGATTGGACGGCGATCGCATTCGCCGGGATCATGCTTGGACTCGCGGCGCTCAATCGCAAGACTGAGTCCTGGCATCTTCAGGTGCAATCCGTCTTGTTGGGTGTGCTCACACTCTACCGCGGCATTGTTTTCAACTTCCACATTGAGAGCCCCTCGCAGGCTCACATCAACACGCGCATTGTCACGCTTTCTATTCTTGGTGCGGTGTTCTACGCGACTGCAAAGTTGATTTTGCAGAGCGAAGAACAGGGGCAGCGGCTGTTGCGAGCATTGTTTTCTTTCGCCGGCGCTTTCCTCCTCGGCTATTTGATTTGGAGCGAAGCCCCGGAGCTGTGGATGGCTGCACTGTTCCTGGCCGGCGGAATCATTTTGGCGATTGCTTCGCGCCGTTGGAATCTTCTCCATCTCAGTGTTCAGGGACATTTCTTCGCGATCGCAGCCATTGTCCAGACGCTGAATTACAACTGCCAAGTGAGGGGACACTACGGCCCATTCAGCCTGCGTCTCATCACGGTTACGATTGTGGCTGCTGGGCTGTATGCCATTTCTCGCCGGGCAACGCCGCGGAGTGCAGGACATACGTTGACTGCAGCTTACCTGCACACCACCGCGGCTACTGGTCTGCTTGCGCTCTTGATGTGGTACGAAGCTTCGAGCGGCTGGCTCGCAGCTTGTTGGGCGCTTTTCGCCTTGGCGCTCACGGCGATCGATCGGCGGTTCAAGCTGGACGATCTGCGATGGCAAGCGCACGCACTCGCGGCCATCACGATGCTTCGTTGCATCGGCGTCAATCTCAATAACACAGAGACATGGCACGGTTTCAGTGTGCGGCTGCTAACTCTCTCGATCGTCGTCGTGATCTTTTACAGTATGTCGCAGTTTATTCGTATGCCGGAGGAATGGCGTGCGCGTGATTTTCACCATATTTATTCGTGGGCCGCTTCTTTGCTTGGCGCGCTGCTTCTTTGGTACGAGCTGCAGCCTCTGAGCATCGCAGTGGGGATGGCGGTCTTTGGGCTGGTGCTGTTTGAGTATGGTTTCCTGCGCAAAATCACGCAATTCCGCTATCAGGCGTATACGGCGTTTGTTGCGGCCTTTGCGCGTATTTTCTTCGCGAACCTCACGGCCGGCGAGCCTGGCGACTGGCTCGGCCCGCGCGTGTACACAGTCCTACCCTTGATTTTGATTTTCTTCTTTGTGTACTCGCAAATATCCATGGAGGGCGAGGCTCCTTTACAAGAATCGCGATTCCGATCCGCAGATATCATTGCTTATCTTGGGACGGCTGCTCTCGCCGCGCTCTTTTACTTCCAGTTTTCGCCGGAATGGGTTGTCACGTCTTACGCGAGCCTAGCTTTCGTTTTGTATGGAGCTGCGTGGGCGCTGAAGCAGGATGTTTTCTTGCATCAGGGAATCCTTCTGACACTTGCCACTTTTGCGCGCGGCATGGCGCACAATCTTTTTGGCGCGAGCAACTTTGACGGCGGGACATGGACTGGGCGATATTTTGTTTTAAGCACGGCCGTAGCGGTCCTGCTCTCCTCGCTCTTCTTTGCATTTCAATTGCGTGACGTATACAAGGCTTCGCCTCGATCCCGGCAGCACGGCAAGACGGCCTCGGTGCTCATCGGGCGACCGGAGCAGCTCGTGTTTCTAGTTGCGATTGTGCTGGTCACCGTGATGCTGGCTTTCAAGACGACGGCCATGATGATCACCGTCTCGTGGGGCATCGAAGCCCTGCTGATTGTCTTGTTGGCGTTGGCAGTTCGAGAACGAAGCTTTCTCCAAATCGGGTTTGGCTTGCTGGTGCTCTGTGCCGGAAAGATATTCGCGATGGATATATGGCGGCTCGATCTGCTGCACGGCACGATCACGTTTATCGGAGTCGGGCTGGCAACGACCGCGGCTTCCTTGCTCTATATCCGGTACCAGGACAACCTCAAGCGCTATCTATGAAACGGCCACTTCTCTTCGTTTTATTCTTCGCTGTCTTGGGAATTTCGTTAGCGGGGCTCTACTGGAGCCAGCGGCGTTCGAAGCCGACTCCTGTTTCGGCGAACGCCGTGGTGGACATGGTTGCGGACGCGCAACGCGACGTCACCCGCATTCCCATGCACTTCACGCGAATTTCCGATGAGCAGGAGATCGCCATCGGGCGCGAGCTATCTGCCGGCTACGCCGCACAGGTGATGAAGCTAACGCCTGAAGAAGAAGCGCTCCAGAAATACATCAGCCGCATTGGAGGCACGGTTGCCGTGCACGCGCGGCGGCATTTGGCGTATAGCTTTCATTTGATTCCAGATCACAACATGATCAACGCGTTTTCGCTCCCCGGCGGCCCTGTCTACATCGGTGAAGGAATGATCGATCAGATGGAGACCGAAGACGAGTTGGCGAGTATTCTCGGCCATGAGGTCGAGCACATCGACCACTATCATTGTGTGGAACGAGTACAGATCGAAGCCAAGTTGAAGAACCTGAATCTCGACATTGCCGGCCAGCTTTTGCAAATTCCTCTGCAACTATGGCAGGCGGGCTATCACAAGGACGAAGAGTTCGAGGCGGATCGCGAAGGAGTGCGGCTCGCCGTGGAAGCTGCATATTCGCCGTATGGAGCCGTAACCATCTTCACGCGGCTCGCCAAGCTTTGCGACGAGTATGTCATCCATGCGCGCAGTCCCGAACAAGAGTTGTCCGAAGTCGCGATACAGGGGCTGAACGGATACTTTCGCTCGCACCCTCTTCCGTCGGAGCGGCTGGAGCAAATCAATCGGCTTATCGCCGAGCAGCATTGGGAAAACCGCAAAGAGCAAAAGCCGTTTCGCGTGGAATACGAAGTACATAACGGCCAGTTTGTGAAGTAAGTGAATCGGGGGAGTGCGAGCAGAGGAGCAGGGAAGCGCGCCGAGGGCAAGACCTTATAAATTGCTCTTAGAACAGGCCGGGAATTTTCATTCCTGCCATTCCGGGAATTCCACCGGTTAGATTCTTCATCTGGTTGGCGAGTTCTTCATCGACGCGCCGGCAGGCTTCGTTCACCGCAGCCTGCACCAAATCCTGCAACATTTCCTGATCCTTGCTGGCAAACACTTCCGGTTCGATACGCAGGCTAACAATTTGTTTTTGGCCGTTCATTTTTACTGAGACCATGCCACCGCCAGCGGAAGCTTCGACAGTCACTGCGTTGACCTGCTGTTGCACGTCTTCCCACTGCTGGCGAAACCGCGCAAGCATCTGTTGGATAGCATTGACGTCCATCAGGATTCCTCTTGGCGCCACTTTACTTCGGAAATCTTGCCTCCGAAGCGCTGCAGCATGGACCGCACCAGCGGATCTCGTTCGAACCGCGCGCGCAACTCTTGAGTTCCGGATGTTCCGCGCGATGCAGCAGCTGCCACTGACTCTACTTTAGCACACACGCGCACCGGACGGCCCAGCACTTTGCTCGAACAAGCACGGACCTTTTCGAGCGAGTCGCGCGCTTCCATCATTTCCGCAAACGCGCGCTTCTCCGTAGAAAAATAAATTCTCAATTCTGCGCCGTCCAATTCCCAGCGGCTTGCCTGCTGCACAATCTCGGCAAGAAATTTTTCTTGAGATTGGATTGTGCTCTTGATCTCCGCGATTTGCTCCTGGGAAATTCCTTCGACGCGCGGTTGCCCTTCGTCCACAGTCGCAGGCTCTGAGAATGAAACGGCGGCCGGTTCCGGTTGAGCTGCCGATTCGATTCTAGATTCGACTCGAGCGGGCGCTGCCGCGGCAGCGGAGAACGCAGTAGTCGTGTTCCGAGGAGGCGGCACGGTCATCGGTTGCGGCGCCATCGAATATGACCGGGCCGCTGGGGTTGGGAGAGGTGCGCTGCCGCGTGCTGCGCCTGAAGTCGCTGCGCCAACAGTAGCGCCGCTGCGAAGTTCCGCGAGAATCTCTTCCATGGGCGCAAGGCGCTGCGCGTTGATCAGGCGCAATAAACCCATTTCTAGATGCACGCGAGCGTCGGGTTTGCGGCGCAGATCATCATCTGTCTGCAAAAGAATCTGAAAGAAGCGAGTGAGATCTTCTTCGCTGAATTGCGCGGCGGCTTTTGCCAGGGCGGGACGTTGATCGGCGGTGGCGGCAATCAGATCGGAATCCGCTCCACACACGCGCGCAATGAGAAGATTGCGCATGTGCCGAATCGCTTCGCGGCAGAAATGCTGAAGATTGCGCCCCTCTTTTTGAAAGGTGTGCACGAGGCCGAGAGCGCGGTCCGCCGAGCCTTCCGCGATAGCAGCGACAAGCTCATTCAACGAATCTTCGGGAACGACACCAAGAAGTTCGCGAACCTCTTTGTCGGGAATCACATCGCCGCAATAGGCGCGTGCCTGTTCGAGAAGGGAGAGAGCGTCGCGCAGGCTGCCTTCCGCCATGCGCGCAATAACGGCCAGCGCGCCCGGCTCGATGTCCAGCTTTTCCTTCTTCGCGATCTCTTCCAGCCTGCCGGTGATTTCGGCAAACGTGAGCGCCCGAAAATGAAAATGCTGAGAGCGGGAACGGATGGTGTCGGCAAGATCTTCAGGTTGCGTCGTCGCCATTACGAAAATCACGCGGTCTGGCGGTTCTTCGAGAGTTTTCAGAAGCGCGTTCGATGCCTCGCCTGTGAGCATGTGCGCTTCGTCGAGGATCACAACCTTGCTTCGCGAAGCGGCAGGAGCATAGCGGACCATCTCGCGGAGTTCGCGAATTTGATCGATGCCACGATTCGAAGCGGCGTCGATTTCGATCACGTCCAACGACGTGCCCGTGGCGATCTCTTTGCAGGAATCGCATTCGCCACAGGGTTCGGCGGTTGGCCCTTTCGCGCAGTTCAACGCCTTCGCCAGGATGCGTGCCGCCGTAGTTTTTCCCACTCCGCGCGCGCCAGAAAAAATATAGGCATGCGCGACGCGATTGTTATGGATGGCGTTGGCCAGCGTGGCAGTGACGTGAGATTGCCCGACTAGATCACGGAAGGTTTGCGGCCGCCACTTGCGGGCAATGACCTGGTAGCTCATGGGCTAAATCTTCCTGTCCCGCTTTTCCTTTATGGTGAGGAAAAAGAAAACACCGACAACAGCGGTCAGCGCGATGAAGAAAAGAATAATGATCGTGGCGCCAAAAATCATCGAGCTCACCTCCTTTTGCCGCGGACCTCTGAGCGTTTATTGCCGAGCGATCAGGTGCGAACTTCTTTTCGATGCGAGGAACTTCGGGTGATCTGCGGCACCCGAGGCAATCCCGATACCGTTGCTCCCTTCCGGGCCTGGCGGGGTTCGCGGGACCTCGTTGCACAGAGCCCGAAGTTCCACGCTCCGGCAGCCACGTTTCTGGCGCGGCTGCTGGGTTGAGTTTAGCACACAGAGGATTAAGTCGTGCGGGAGCCGCGGATCACATTTTGGTTCGTTGAGGAGATTTGAAATACTCACTGTGAATGCGTTTGATTTTCTGGAAACAGCCGCGAGAAATCGGCAAGCTGCGGAAAAAAATAAAGTAGGCTTGTTGCGGATGGAGTTCCTCCCCATCCGCCCGCGCTCAAGTCGCACCGAGACGCGGTCCGCTGCGCCAGCGGATGACATCGAGGCAAAGCATCGGTGTCGCCCCACGAGACGGGGCTCGCTCGCACTCGAATTGCGAGCAGGAGGAATCCATGAAAAAAGTTTTGTTACTCGTAGTTGCGGCGGCCGTCGCGTGCATGGCTCCGCCTTCGTCCCAGGCAGAGCCGCATCAGGTCATGCAGGGGACGCAAGTCCATCTGACATTGCTGAACGGGATTAGTTCAGGAGTCGCGCGAGAGGGAGATCAAATCGTGGCGATCGTCGCGGAACCGATCTATCTCGGCGGCCAGCTCCTGATTCCGGCAGGCACGCGCGTCAACGGCGTGATCGGCACGGTCGAACGGGCGCGCCATTTCGCGATGTTTCGCGGACAGGCGTACATGAACATTACGTTTCGCACGATGGAATTGGATAGCAGGCTCATCCCCGTGCAAATGAGTATCCTGGCCATCGAACAACCGCACGGGCAAGCTGACGGCAAGCGGCGCAAAGATGTGAAAGTCGATGAGGGCCAAGTCGTCGAGGAAAAACACGATGTGAAGGGCGATGTGCTTGCGGCGACGATTGGCACTGGCGGCGGATCGCTTGTCGGGGCCGTGTTCAGCCACGTCCTCCGAGGCTTCGGAATTGGCCTGGCGGGAAGCGCGGCCTACGTGGTTTCGCGCAAAGGTAAAGAAGTCGAGCTTCCAGCGCAGACCGGAATGCTCGTGCGCACGGACAATACCGTCAACGTGCCCATGATGGAAGCGAGTAACACCGGCTACAATAGTGGTCGCTGAAAAATATCGCTGAAATTTCAATTGCCACCGTGGCCGCGGACAAAGTGTTGCCCGCTGCGCCCCGAAGAAAAAAACGCAGAGGAACTGCCGTAAGCGATGCGGCGGCCGAGTCCTCTGCGTTTTTTTGGATCCAAACGTTTCTAGCTGTCAGTCCTTCGGGTAGTTCGGGTCGGCTTTCACTTCCAGGATTTGTTTCGTGTGGCGTTCGCTATGCGCGGCGATCAAGAGCACGAACTCATAGCCGTCTAATTTTACGCCCATCGGGCTGTCCATGGCGTGATCACGAAGTCCCGGCGTAGTCTTCAGAAACTCCTCGGTTGCTGCCCGGCTTTCCAGAAAATGCTTCAAGGAACCTTCCGGCGAGCCGAAGCGGTTCGTCGGAACGAGCGGCTCGGGAGCCTGTACTTTATGCGTGCGGTCCGGAACCATGGCGATCACACTGTCATCGATTTTCTTCACATCGCGGTCCGGCGCTGCGGGTGCCACCATCACCTGTTTTACGACCGTTCCTCGAATGAGATCTTCCGCGGCTGCGATATGTTCCGTCACCTCCGCAATGGACCAGCGGTCGGGACCCGCTTTGAAATTCCACTGCGCTTCGGAAAGGCCTTTGGTCGCCTCAATCACACCCTTCTTTGTGCTATCGAGATATTGAAGGGCGCGTTCCTTGTCCGCCTGGGTCACTTCTTGTGCGCGAAGAGAAGTGGCGGCGATGCAAGCCAGCATCGCGACAACAACTCCTGCCATGAGTTTCTTGAGCATGTCTTTCTCGCTTTCGTGTTTGACTTTGGTGAGAGAAACGAATGACTTCGGGACCTCAGCGTGAGCCCGCCCAGCCAGCTGGGGAGGCGGATTACCCTCGAGGTGAGACCCTCCGTGTTGCTAGCAATCTAGCAACGAATCTCTCCGAGGTCTACTGACAGTCCGGATGCCATATCGGCGCAGGAATCGTCGAGGGTGGGAAGCGAGAAAAGATTTCAGTTAAAGCGCGTAGTTTTCCAAAGCGCAAAACCGCACGCTACCAGAAAAACCAGCATGGCGGCAGCAAGGGCAATGAGAGCAGGCCAGTTGAGTGTCAGATTCGGAGCGCGGGCGAGAACGGCCAATGCACAAAAAATCGCTGTGGCCGCAATCACCAACAGCCAGTCCAGCCACGTTCTTCGATGGCGGCCTGCAGGTCGTTCTGCTGCATCGGCTGAATCGCCTCCCGAAAGGCCCGCTTGGACATAATCGGCATCAACCAAGTAGCGCTGGCTTTCGCGCTCGGCAGCTTGCTTCCAGCGGGCGTGTTCGCTGGATGAGACATTTGAGAGTGCGATGGCCGCGGCTCCCGCGGTCATCAAGAGTGAGCCGCCAATCACTTGCGCGTAGAGCGATGTGCTCCGCCCATGGAGTTCGCCAAAAACCAGAATACCCCAGAACAAACCCCACAACTGATTTGTGTTCGAGAGTGGAATGCCGCGGCTGATGCCGATGTATTTTGCAGCGTATTGTTGAAACAAATCACCCACGACCCATACGAAACCTCCGAGCATCAGCCAGAAGAGGACGTCCTTTGCTTCGTTGAGCTGATGCCAGAGAGCGGATAGCCCGCCTCCATACGCGATTGCGAGCGTAAACATCATTCCAAGTTCGCCGATGGTGAAAAAGGCGATGAACGAGAGCGGATTCATGCCGGTCAAGTAAGCTTTACGATATGGAACGTACATGGTGCCCCAAAGCACGCCGGCGCCAAGAGCGGCGACAATTCCACGCAGCGGATGCTCGGCCGGGCTCTGCGTGGAAGATGCGAAGGCAAGCAGCGTCGCGCCGGCAAACATCAGCAGTGCGCCTCCAAGAACCGCAAGCCAGCGGATCCTGCCGGCGTCGCGCAGTTCATTGAAAAGCAGATAGCCCCAAAAGATGCCAAGCAGGCTGTTAATGTTCCAGAGCGGGAAGGCGATGCTCAGGCCAATGTCACGAATAGCAAAGATGGTTAGCGTGTTTGCGACAGCCCAGAGGCAGCCGGCGAGGATTCCCCAGACGATAAGATGTGGTGCCTTTCGAAAGTCGACCCGTAACTGGCCCGTGCCGCGAATTAGCGCAGGCAGGCTCCAGCGAGCGAGGAACACACCCATCACCATCAAGAGAGAAACGACCAACGGCGACACGCCTAATTTGACCAGTTTGGTGGGAGCTTCCGCGGCTCCGAGCCATGCCCCCGCTCCAAAACCACACAAGATTCCGACGAGTTGCAATTTGCGGAGGCGGGAAAACTCGATGGGCTGAGATGTCATTTTGGTGTTGGAGTCTCCCAGGCGACGACTCAGAGGATCCAGTGCAGCACTACCAGGCCGCCAATTAGAACGATGACCGGCACCCAGAAATGGACGTCCGTGATGACCGCGCTCCAGACAGTGACGGGCTGCCGAGTTTTGGGTTCCTCAATCATGACTGAGTCTCGATGAACCGCGATCCAGATCGCTTGATTTAATCCCTGCCAAACCAGTGTTGTGACCCCTTCTTATCACATCCACGCGACTTAGCAGAAACTCGACTGAGCCGTTCCCTACAGTTCCATCTGGCAGTAAGATGGAACACAACACCCTCCCACGGAGAATCAGGGAAGACGCGCAAACGTTCTGGAAACCGCCTCCAGTAGGAGGATGGTTCCGTAACTTTCCAGAGGTCAGTGGCGTAGAACAGGGTAAGGAGCGACTTTGACCAAGCGACGAGTGCCCCTGCGAGAACCGGTAGGCGTCGCATTGGAGACTCTGCGTGCGCATAAGCTGCGGTCCTTCTTGATGTTGCTCGGGATTATTCTTTCCGTCGCAACCTTGATCGTAATCATCGCGCTGATTTCAGGCGTGAATCAATACATCGCCAACAAGGTCGCTAATCTTGGCTCGAACGCATTCACCATCATGCGGTTTCCCATCATCACGGAGATGGAAGAGTTGGTGAAAGCCACTCGCCGGAACAAAATCGTCACCTGGGACGACTACGAGGCGCTGCGCGATAACCTGAAGCTGCCGTTACGCGTTGGCGCGGAAGTGCGGACTTCAGGAAAAGTTCGCGCCGGTTCTTTGACCGTCGAAGACACCAGCATTCGCGGAGTCTCTGCAAGCATGGGTGACATCGACGCGCAGGAAATGTCGGATGGACGATACATTACGGAAGCCGATGAAAACAGCCACTCTCTGGTGGCGATGATCGGCTCAGACCTTGCGACCAAACTCTTTCCAAGTCTCGATCCAGTCGGTCAGGAACTCTTGATTGACGGACGCCCGTTCATCGTCGTCGGTGTGGCCAAGCCAATTGGAACGGTCCTTGGTCAATCGCAGGATAATTTCGCCTATATCCCCATCGAAACGTACATAAACATCTACGGCGCTTATGGCGGAATCTGGATCAATGTTCAGGCACGCGGGGCGGACTGGATGGAACGAACTCAGGACGAAGCGCGAGTGCTTATGCGCGCCCGACGCCACCTGAAACCGAATGAAACTGATTCATTCGGAATCATCGATTCGGAAACTCTGATGAGCTTGTGGAAGCAGTTGACGGGTGTGATTGCGATTGCCATGGTTGGCGTCGTGTCTGTTTTCCTAGTGATCGGCGGCGTGGTGATCATGAACGTGATGCTTGCCACTGTGACCGAGCGCACACGTGAAATTGGAATCCGTAAAGCCCTTGGAGCCAGCCGCAACGACATCCTTCTGCAGTTTCTGATTGAGGCTTGCGTGATGGCGGCGATGGGCGGGGCCATCGGAGTGCTTGTGGCCTACGGCGTTTGCGGCCTGGCAATGGCGACGACGTCCGTTCCGATGCACGTTCCGGTTGTCGCCGTGGTAATCGCGGAGCTTATCTCGGCGATCGTAGGTATTTTCTTTGGCGTCTACCCAGCGCGAAAGGCTGCGATGTTGGAGCCGATCGAAGCGCTGCGCACGGAGATTTAGAGGGTGAGTGAATCACGATGAGAATGGCGGTCGGCGAAAACGCGCAGATGGCTCTCACCACCTTACGAGAGAACAAGATGAGGTCTTTTCTCACCGTTCTCGGCGTCGTCATTGGGATTACGGCACTCTTATCCGTCGTTGCGATTTTGGTTGGCGTCTACAACGATGTGAACGCATTCCTCAGCGATTTCGGGTCGGATACCATTTTCGTTTTCAAATTTGATCCCGGCATTCATACGTCGGGGAGGCTCACTCCCGAAGAACGGTCTCGCAAACCCCTCACGCTGGAGGATGCCGAGGCCATCGGAGAGCTCTGTCCGGACGTCAAAGCGGTCACGGCTGCAGTGCTTCCAAAGGTTGTGGAAGGCGCCCCTGGTGGTCGGCCCTTAATGAGCGCACGCTACAAAGATAAGGAAGTCGCCGGCGTGGATTACCACGGAATCTTGCCGGAGGATGAAGATGTGTTCAACTCGCACGCGGAGCGAGGGAGATACATCACCGAGGCGGAGAATCTGCATCGCGCGGATGTGGCTCTCATCGGCCCTGATCTGGCTAAAGCTCTTTATCCTGACGAAGATCCACTCGGCAAACCTATCCTGGTTGATGGTGTTTCCTATCAAGTGATTGGCGTGATGGCGGCGCGCAAAGGGCAATTGGTGAAGGATCAGGCCGCGGATAAGGCGATACTCGTTCCATATCGCACGTATCAGAAACATCGGCCCGCGGACGATGAAAATTTGATCGGCGCGCTGGCTTATCCGGGTCGCATGCCGGAAGCTGAGGACGAAGTGCGCGGCGTACTGCGTCGACGGCGGCGCGTCCCTTTCGATAAGCCGGATAACTTCGGCGTTTCAAGCGCCAAGGAGATTGCGGATCAGTTTCGACAAATCACTTCTTCGGTGGCTCTATTGATTTCCGTGGTCAGCTCCATCGGCTTGCTCGTTGGCGGCGTCGGCGTGATGAACATCATGCTGATGTCCGTCACTCAGCGCACGCGCGAAATCGGGGTTCGCAAAGCGATTGGTGCGAGGCGGCGCGATGTCATCTGGCAATTCTTGACGGAAGCGATTGTGCTGACGGGCTCGGGCGGGGTGATTGGAGTGTTGCTCGGTCTGGGGATCAGCCTGCTCATTCATCTTTTCCTGCCGCGCCTGCCCTCGGCGGTTCCGTTATGGTCAATCGTTGTAGCTGTGACCGTTTCGATGAGTGTCGGACTGTTTTTTGGAATGTATCCGGCGATAAAGGCTTCAAAGCTCGATCCCGTCGAAGCTCTGCGTTATGAATAGCGAGGATTACTCATAGCGAAGGGCCTTCATCGGATCGACTCTTGTCGCGCGATACGCAGGCCAATAACTTGCGAGTAGTGCTACCGAGGCTAGGAAAAGAGCAGCGCCGAGCAGACTCAACGGGTCGCCCGGCCGCAGCCCATAAAGCAACGCGCGCGCTCCTGTCGTCACGGCAACAGATAGCAGCAACCCGATGCCGACGCCCAGTCCCAGCAGAACGAGGGTCTGTTTGAGCACGATGTCGACCACGTCCTGTCTCGTGGCGCCAAGAGCCATGCGGATTCCAATCTCGTTTCTGCGCATGGCGATGATGTAGGAAATCACTCCATAGAGGCCGATGATCGCGAGCAGTGCCGCCAATGCTCCGAAAAACCCGGAAAGCAAAGCCATCAGGCGTTCACGCACAAGCCCATTGAGAATCTCTGTTTGGAAAACATGATACTCAATTTTCATTTCGGGATAGAGCTGACTTAGTTTGTCGCGCGTCGCGTTGATTGCCGCAGCGGGCGACGACGAAAAACGTATGAATACGTTCGTGAAATAGTATTTGTCCGAATACTGTTGCGCTGGTACGAACGCCGTCGGCGGAATCTGCTCGCGTAAACCGCCATATTTCGTATCTTTCACCACTCCAACAATTTCGTACTGCGTCTCCGGATAGTGAGGCTCCGCATTCGTGCGAATGGTTTTTCCGAGAGGATTGCCTTCACCTAGGAATTGCCGGACAAAGGTTTCGTTCACGATTACCACCGGTTGCGATTGCATGGTGTCGTGGTCGTTGAAATCGCGCCCACCAATGAGCGGAATCTGCATGGTTTGGAAATATCCAGGGCTGATCCATGAAAACTTCGAACTGCCCTCGGTGCTGCCGATGCGAACGCCTAGCGACCAAGTGCTGCCGTCCAGCGGAACGTGCGTGGAAGTAGCCGCGGATTCCACCACCGGGATTGCTCTGATTTGTTCCAGTAGATCGTGTTTGAAAATCTCGTAGCGCTCTGGCGGCAGATCCAGCCGCCGGAAGTTCAAATAAAGCCGCAGAATTCCGCTTTCTCGGAAACCTGGATTCAAGGTTGCCAAATTCCAGAAGCTGCGCACAAACAAGAGGGCTCCAACCAGGAGCACCAGCGAGAATGCAATTTGCGAAACGACGAGCGCTTGTTGGTACGCGAAGCGTTGCCGTCCCACAGTCATGCCTCGCCCGCCCGATTTCAGCACCGAGCCGGGCTCAGTTCGGGACGAGCGAACGGCGGGTGCCAGGCCGAACAAAAGGCATGTTGCAACGGCAACGAATGCGGTGAACGACAACACGCGCCAATCATTGCCCATGGCCAAATAGAATGGATCCGATTCCGTGCTCAGAAATTTCACGACGGTCTTGCTAAACATGGAGGCCATGGCAATCCCGCAGGCTGAACCAACGATCGCCAGAACCAGGCTTTCCAAAAGCAGCTGTCTTGTGACTCTTACTTTGCTCGCTCCGAGTGCGAGGCGGACGGCGATCTCTCTTTCTCTCGTGCTCGCCTTCGCGAGCATCAGATTGGCCAGATTAGCGCACGCAATGAGCAACACTAAACCCGTCGTTCCCAGCAGCAGCCAAAGCAAAGTGTCGTAGGACCCGGCCGGGGCGTCCATCCCATTTCTGCCGGGATACGCTGCCAATGTGAACTTTCTGTACATGTCTAGCGCCGTGCTGCTATAGCCGCCTGGCATCGTTGCTTCGAAAAGCCCAGGACTGATCGAATCTAATTGTGCGGATGCCTGCCCGAGCGAATAGCTGGGCTTCAGCCGCCCCATTACCTGTAGCCAAAAGACATCTCGCCTGACAAGCGTGCCATCCCCGGTGACAAACGACGGCAGCGCACACTCCGGGAGGGCGACCTCAAATTGCTTTCCAACGTCCAGACCGAAAAAGCTCTTCGGCGTCACCCCAATCACTTCGGTGGGGCGGTCGAAGATGTCTATTCTGCTTCCGATGACAGAGTCTTTGCCTCCAAACTCACTCTGCCAAAGTCCATAGCTGATCACGGCGCCCGAAGTCCCGCAATCGGGATGGTCGTCTTCCGGGGTAAACAGGCGGCCTTTGACGGGGACAATCCCTAGCGTCGGAAACATCTCGCCGCTGACCCATAGGCCCTCCGCAAGTCTTTCACGTTCGCCTCGGCCAATCGCGTAGCGGCCGCTACGCCAAGCGAAAAGCCCGGAGAACGCTCCTTGTTGTTTTCGGATTTGCTCCCAGAGTGCGGTGCTAATCGCCGTGTCGTTCTCGCTCCAGCCAAAGCCGCGGAGCCCGCCCTTGATCTCCACCCTTGCTAACGACGAAGGGTCGGTCACAGGAAGACTTCGCAATCGCACTGCATCCAGAAGTTGAAAAATTGCGGTGTTTGCTCCGATGCCGAGGGCCAGCGTTAGGATCGCCGTCAGAGTGAAAGCAGGACTCTTGCGTAGAGTCCGCAAGGCAAACCGCAAGTCCTGAAGCGTGGAATCGATCCATGGCGCGCTGGAAGCGTTTCGCCCGTGGTTGTTCTGGGCGTCCGTTGGCAGGTTTTGCGAGTTGATCTTCGTTCCCAAGAACCTATCCCGTTAATGCATCATCGCGGAGTCGCCATTTTTTCGCAGCACGACTCTATGCTCGATTGCGTCACTCGCGTACAGCAAGCTTTTCAAGCCCGATGCGTTTGCGCCTGAACGAGGCAAGCAAAACTTCGACGCAGACTCGTCTCTGGCTCCTGCCAGGCAGAAACGAGAGCTCCGTTTACCTCTAACGCGTGGCACAGAATATAAATCGACACGTGTAGAACGTGCAACTTATTTTGCCAGTGTTGCTAAACACTCATCGATGGCGTTTCGCTATAGCTTGTCGGGGAAGAGGAAGACCCGCTTCGCAAGTTCGCATGCAAGCGTTTCCGGTCGATAATATTTCTTTAAAATGTTGTCCTCCCATCCAATTAGGTCGGGATTGGCTGCGGCGAACTCCGCCCAGGTTAGTGGGGAACCTGCCCGGACCATTCGTTCACGAATAAGCAGAAGGAAAGCCCATGTGATCGTCTCGTGGTACAGATTCGGTTTACCATTGGCTCTTGCAAAACGAATTAGAGCGGACGAAAAACGCTTGATCGCTTCAAGTGGCGGATACAATTGCAAGTACAGGAATGCCATTTTGACGTGGTCCACGTGATGAAAACCTGAGCTGGGCAGAGTGGCATTCTCGAATTGTTCCATCCATTCATGGTCTGTAATGTTCAACGAAGCTTGCCTCCGCTTCCGACCTCACCTCAAGGGCCACTCCTGCCTGTAAAGAAACAGGGCAGACCGCCAAGTCTCCGTCCAGGCTAATGCTTTCCACGCTTTGTTCCGGCCTTTGCTTGTTCTTCTCTGTAAGCCTTCCAGGCTCCGTCGATGACGTATGCATGGATCGCGTCGGCCTCCGCGACAGTCATTTTCGTGTTTGGAAACGCAAACTTCGGCGGATTCGCGTACCCCGGCATACCTTGATCCCAATGAGAGCCGCCAAGCACGATCGAATACCAGTCGCGATGCACTTCCGGCGGGGCGTAGCGCAAATCCGGAACCGCGCCGTCGAGCACCCAGGCGCCACTGCCGTCCGGTCCGGGTGAATGGCATCCGTCGCATGCATACTTCTCATAGAGCAATTCACCCCGATGAATCGTTTCTGCGTTGGCCCTCAGATTGGGCGGCTCCGGGACGGGTGGCACAACAACCTGCGGAAATGGAAAGGGAAGAGTCGCGCCGAGCTTGAACGCCAGCAATCGAACTGGTCCGCGCTTGGACTCCGGAGTTGCCATCGAACTGGCGCGCGCAAACAGCCGCGAACCAGAACCCCATCCAACCCCGGTAATTACATATTGCCCGCCCTTCAAAGAAAAAGTGACCGGAACGGCCTCAATGGCTGATCCCGTTTGAATCGACCACACCTTCTTCCCGCTATCGGCCGCATACGCAGCAAATTCCCCCGTACCTTGTCCTTGAAAAACCAAATTGCCGGCGGTCGAAAGCACTCCTCCATTCGTCGCAATCGGTTCCTCAACCGACCAGCGCGCGGACTGCTTCATGGGATCCCATGCGATCAGCCGTCCGACGTGCCCGAAGCCGCTTTCACCGCTTTCGTCGGGAGCTTTCGATTCCGCCCGGCGGTCCGTCGTCGGAATGTAAACGAGGCCTGTCAGCGGGCTGTAGCTCATCGGCCACCAGTTGTGCACCGTCCACTGGCGTCCGCCCCCTGCGGAAACGGGCACCTCCACAGCATGTCCGGCTTGCATGTCATAGGAATTGGCCCATGTCGTTTTGACCAAGGGATTGGCGGAAAGCAGCTTCCCGGTCTTTGCATCGAGTACGTAAAAGAATCCGTTTTTGGGTGCTGTCATCGCGACGTGATGTTTCTCGCCATCTAGTACAAGGTCGGCCATCAGAATGTGATTGTTCTCGGTCTGCATTCCGGGCGAGCTAGTCTGGAAATGCCAAACGTATTCGCCGGTATCTGGATTTAGCGCGATGATGCAGCCGGAGAAGAGCTTGGCCCCCTTCACGCGGACCGTTTTCAGTTCACCGTAATCGACGCCTGCGCCAGCTGTTCCGAAAATCACCAGGCCCGTCGCGTCGTCGTAGGTGATGGCGTTCCACGCATCGCCGCCGCCGATTCTCCACGAATCCCTTCCTGACCAGGTCTTCGCAGCCATCTCAAGCGCCTTTGTTTCATAAGGCTTGGAAGGATCCCCGGGCACGGTCCAGAACCGCCACACCTCTTTGCCTGTCTCCGCATCATAGGCAGCCAATGACCCACGCACTCCATCGTCGGAACCGTTATAGCCGATCAGCACCTTGCCCTTCGCGATGTGCGGCGCTCCAGTGATTCCCGTTTGCGTTGGCTCGCAAACGTTCGCTTGCCAGACCTGCCTCCCGCTGGCCGCGTCGATGGCAATCAAACGGCAGTCCCCTGTTCCTACGTAAACTTTTCCATTCCACACCGCTACTCCGCCGTTCACTCGCGCGGAGTACGATCCATTCATCGCCTGGTTCAGCAGGATCTTCGGGTCAAATTTCCAGAGCACTTTGCCGGACGCTGCGTCCACTGAATACACAATCGATTTCGGCGCGCTGATGTAAATCACGCCATCCACAACAATCGGCTCCGCGACCACGCCCATTCCTCCCGGAATATCCAGCGACCAGGCCAAGCCTAACCCGCCCACATTTTGATCGGTAATCTGTTGCAACGGGCTGAAGTGCTGCTCGTCGGATGTGCGCCCGTTGAGGAGCCAGTCGTTTCCGGCGGCCGCATCGGCCATGACTCTTGCTTCTGTCACGTCCCCCGCCCTCGCGGTCGGCTTGGAAGCGTTCTCGGCTGGAGAATGGCAGGCAACGCACGCGGTGACCGCGAGGCCCAGGAAGCCAAGGAGAGAAGTTCGCACGGATTTCACGGGAAATCACCTTCCAAAGAAGTGGCGCTGACGAACCGAGATGCATCAACTCTAGATGGTGACCGTGGTTGGGCGCAATGGTGGATTAGCGCCAGAAGCGAAGTCAGCGCACACGCAAACAAGAGCGACAATGATCCAGGTCAGCTAATCTTGCCGGCCTACCAGAGCAGCTTCAGCCCGAACTGTACCTGCCTCGAAGTGGTGGCCGTGCTGGTGATTGCCCCCGCCGTTCCAGAGAGGCCGGTCAAGTTCGTCGCCGTCGGCGGCGTGAACACGATGAGGTTCGGCGTATTGAAGTTCGCTCGGTCCAGAATGTTGAAAAGTTCAGCGCGGAATTGCAGGTTCATGTGTTCGTGGATTTTCGTGTCCTTCAGAACGGAAAAATCCCACGTCGCCAGCCCCGGGCCAATGTACGTGTCCCTTCCCAAGTTACCGAAAAATCCGCTTGCGGAAGGCGGTGCGATGAACGCGGCGGGATTGAACCACTGCTTGGGATTCCCAGTGACCACGCTGCCTTTGAAGTTCGGATTCAAGAATGGCCGCACCGGGTTTCGCGTATCGCCGCTGTTGGAGGGGTTATAGCTGAGTTGCGGCGTAAACGGAAAACCGCTTTGCGCCGTGATGATGCTGGCCACCGACCAACCGCTCACCAATCCATTTTTCCATCCTTCGAGATCGCTCGCGTAAAGTTTGTCTCGCCCGAAGGGAAGTTCATAAATCGCGTTAATGACGCCGACGTTGCTCGCGTTAAACGTCGCGAGTCCTTTGTCTGCTCCCAGGTCGAACGGATTCGAAACCAATCCCGGCGCATTTCCCGCCGTGGTCTGGTTCAGCGAATCGCCATCGTCCAGCGCTTTCGACCACGTATAAACGCCGCGGACGGAGAGCCCTTGGCTGATGCGCCGCGTCAAGTCCACTTCCAGCGCGTTGTAGGAACTGACCCCTTCCGAAAACCAGGTCCACGTATTGGCCAATGCCGGGTTGGGCTTCGGCGTCCCAGCCGGAATGTAGTACATCCCCGCCGGCACAGGCGCTCCCGCCAATGGCGTCCCGATGGGAAAGCCGATGGTGGGCGAATTGGTCGCCGTGGTTGGCTGCGACGGGTCGTATGTCGGAAAGACCGCGGGGCACGGCGCTGCGGGACATACCACGGGAGTCGGCTCGTTCGCGTCGACGCCAATCATTTCGTGATAGCCGTGAGAGCCGACATATCCAACGGTCAGCGAAGTATTGGGCGAAAGCTGCTGTTGAACGCGCAGCGACCAGGAGATAAGCGTGGGCGTGCGCATATCAGGTTGCACTCCGCCCGGCACCAGTTTGGCCGTCGCCGGAACCGGCGCGGTCGGATCAATCGGCAAACTTGAAACCGGTAGTGACGCGATGCTGTAAGTCGGGTTGTACGGCGCGTTCTGGTCCGCGCGATAGCCCAACGCGTCTTGCAAGTCGTTGTACATCCCAAAGCCCGCCCGGAATACTGTCTTCGAGCTGAACGGGCTCCATGCCACGCTGACGCGCGGCTGCGGCAAGAAAGTTGCATGATTCGTCGTGAAAAGCGCATCGCTCACGTTTGGTTGCGTCGAGATGATTCCTCCCGGGTATATATAGTTTGCGGCGCGGCCGTGAGCCTCGTTCCATCCAGTGGAGAACTCCTGACGATAACCCAAGGACAAGGTCAGTTTTCTTCCCAGTCGAATGACGTCCTCCGCGTACCAGGCTCCAAACAAGGACCGCCAATTCATCTCCGTCGGCTTGGGATCGAAGAGAAAAGAGCTCGTCGTCCCTTGCAGAAATGTCGCCAGGCTCGCGAACGTAGCTTGTCCATACTGGCTCAGCGCGAGCGTTTCGTTGGATTGGAATGGCTGAAACCACACGCCAAAACTGAGCTGGTGCCGCCCGCGCGTCAACGTGACGCGATCCTCGAACGTGTACAAGTTCCGATGCACAAGCAGGTTGCTGCCGTTGTTGCTGCCCGCCAGACCGACTTGCGCCTGTGGGTTCGACGCCGCGCTGCCTCCCACGACGACTGCGCCCACCGGCAGACCGGTCAGGAATCCCAGGACACTCGCCGCCGGAGTTCCGGGTGTCGGCTCACCCGTAAAGAAATATCCCGCGCGCGTAAAGCCGACTCTCGCCGTATTCAGCAGCGTCGGCGAAAAAATGTGAGTCTCCTCGGCGCTCAGCACCTGCTCCCTCAGCGCGACAATGTCCGTGCTGTAGGGATCGGCGGGCGTCGCGGTTACGTCCCGCCCATCGTCAACCGTATAAATCCCGGATAGGGTGTCGCTCGAAGAGAAAATATGGTCGAGCCGCACAGTCCCAAAATCCTCCCGTATGGTCTGCAGAGGACTGCTGAAAACCTCCGCAATCCCATTGAAGTCCGGGGCGCCTGCGGGTGCCGTCGGCCACAGGTTAAGCAACGGCTGCACGCTCGCCACCGCCGCTGCGCGCGACGCTGCATCGGGAACGAACGCCGCCGA
>JBAQJX010000067.1:0-19201 GCA_049641765.1 Candidatus Acidiferrum sp. | reverse complement strand
TCTTCCTCGGCTGGATCCAAGGCGAAACCGATGCGCTGCTCCAATTCCTCGAGGAAGCGTTCCGCGGTCCAACCCTGCTGCAAGAAGAGAAATTTCAGCCGTGCCTTTTCCCTGCTCTGCCGGAGCGTCTCGCTGGCGCGAAAGATTTCCGCTACGCCGCGGGCGACAGGCACGACCTGTTCCCAGCGGACAAAGGCGTTCAGCCGCACGGCGATGTGGGGATCATTCGAAAGCCCTCCGCCGACGCGCAGCGAAAATCCGACCTCCGAGCGGCTGGCTCTCTTTCGTGTTGTAGCCGTGAGAGCGACATCGTTAATTTCGGGATAGGAGCACCAGCTTCTGCATCCAGTGACGGAAATCTTGAATTTGCGCGGCAAGTTGTAAAACTCGTTCGCGCCGCCTAATTCCTGGTTGATGGCCAGCGCCAGCGGAGAGGCATCGACGATCTCGTGCGCATCCAGCCCGGCAACCGGGCAGCCCGTGATATTGCGCGCAACGTCGCCGCAAGCGCCGGTGGTCGTCAGTCCCGCAGCCCAGAGCGTCTCCATCACTTCAGGAAGCGATTCGAGGGTGACCCAGTGCAGTTGAATGTTTTGCCGGACGGTGATGTCCGCAACGCCCCGCGCCTGGCGCTCTGCCAGGTCCGCAACGGTGCGCACCTGGTCGCTGCGCAGCAGCCCATTCGGAATGCGAATGCGCACCATGAAGTACTGAGTGGCTTTTCCTTCACCGCCCGTTCCTCCGACCACGCCCAGGCCGTCTCCCTGTGTGTATACGCCCCAGGTCCGGAAGTACGTGCCGAGCCATTCGGCGGGAACCGAGCTATATCCTTGGCTGGCAAAGCCGCGAATCTCCTCGAAATGCTCCCAGGCATTTTTCGCGTGTTTCAAACGTTCCACGCGCTGCGCTTTCGTCTCCTTGATCTCACTCATTCCTGGCTCACCTGTTCTCCAAAACCGCGCCAATAAACAAAAAACCCACGTGGCCTGAACCTCTGGCGACGTGGGCTTCGGAACTTTCAATCTTATTTCAGTCTAAGTCCGGAAATTCCCCTGGCCAGAGATGGAGGTCATGCGACACGCAGCGTTGTGTGCACAGATACAACACATCATCTGGCAAGAAGTCATCATGAAAACCGAGAATACCTCGCGTAATTTTTCATGTCAAAGCAATGTGCATCACAAAGATTAGATGCGTCCGATTCAAAAAAGTAATCAGCGAATCGGGCGCGGCTACTGATTCGCCGCGGCGGGCTTCGCTTTTGGCGCGGTTGCGGCCTTGGGGTGCTCCGCGCCCGGCGGCAGTATCAACTCGGTCGTCTTGATGGTGTCGAGTTGCGGGAATCCCTTGTCGAGATACGACTTGCCCAGGCTCTCGATTTTGTCCTGCGCCGGCCCGTTGCCATCCGGAGCGCCTTCGCCATAGCCCGAATAGATCGCGTCGACTACGTCCATCCCTTCGGTCACCTGGCCGAACGGCGCGAATCCGCCAACCGTATCCAGCCGCTTGTTGTCGACCAGATTGATGAAAACTTCCGTCGTGCGTGTATCGGGCTCGCCGGATTTCGCATACGTTACATACCCGCGGAGATTGCTCTGCACGACCGGATCATCCTTGATGGACGCATGATTCCATGCGGCGGTCACCGGCGGATACGCGCTGATGCCCCATTGCACGACGAAGCCATGCAGGACGCGGAAGAAGCTTGTGTTGTCATAAAAATGGTGGCGCACGAGATTATAGAAACGGTCCGCGCCGAGCGGTGCCCAATCGCGGGTGACGGTGATGACAAAGTCGCCCTTCGTCGTCACGAATTTCACCTCATAGGTGGGCGGCGCTTTCCTCGTCAGAAGCGACGGCCGCAGCAAAACGCTTTCGTACGGCCGCGCATGCACCGTCGATTTATGCGCAGGAGCCGGCGCTTGAGACTCCTGTGCTTGCGTAGCCAGGAACGGCATCGCCAACAGGCACGCAAGTGCCGCAATTTTCATGCATCCACGTTTCTGCATCTCTGTTCCCTCTCTAGATCGAATTGTTCCCGTTGAATCCTCGTGGCGGCGTGCCATCACTTCGAAGCGCTCAGCTCGCGGCTGACCCGCTCGACCTCCGCCATCACCCTCAAGGTATTCTCGCCGAGAATCTTCTTTACGTCACCTTCGGTGTAGCCCTTTTGCAACAGCGCTTGCGTGATGCGCGGTAGCTTGCTCGCATCCTCCATTCCGAAAGGCATATTGGCCCCGTCAAAATCGGACCCAAGCCCGACGTGATCGATTCCGGCGACTTTAACGGCGTGATCGATGTGCTCGATGATCTTCGTCCATTCGACCCTCGGCAGATCGCCGCGCAAAACGTATTCGCGCGTGATGCGGTCGCCTTCGATCAGCTGGCAGCCTTCTCTTTTCCCGCAGCGCTGCCGGACTTCCAGCGCAATCGCCTTGTCCCACTCCGGATGCGCTTTTTCCGCGTCGCGGAACTCCTGACTCAAAAATCCGACGTGATAATTGATCTGAATCACGCCGCCTTTCGCAGCCAACGCCCGGATCATGTCGTCGGTCATGTTTCTTGGCGCATCGCAAATCGCCCGGCAATCGGAATGCGATGCGATGACGGGAGCCTTGCTCACTTCCAAGACATCGGCAAACGTCTTGTCGCTGACGTGCGAAACGTCGACCATCATCCCCAGGCGATTCATCTCCAGCACCACACTCCTGCCAAACGGCGTCAAGCCGTTGTGCGCAGGCTTGTCCGTCGATGCGTCGGCCCACTCCACATTTCCCGTGTGCGTCAGCGTCATGTATCGCGCACCGAGCGCGGCGTAGGTTCGCAGCACGCCGAGGTCGCTTGCGATCATGTGGCCGCCCTCAACCCCGATGAGCGCGGCGATCTTGTGCTGCCGGTGAGCCTCCCGAATTTCCTCTGCCGTTGTCGCGAGAATCAGGTCGTTCGAATGCTTCCGGATCTCCTCGTGCACTGCGTCAATCTGATCCAGCGCGCGTTTCACGGCTTCCGGCCCGGTAACTTTGCTCGGAATCCAAATCGAAAAGAAAATCGCGCCGAGTCCGCCTTCCTTCATGCGGGGAATATCGATACTTCCCAGCGGATTTCGCACGCCAAAATCAAAATCCGCGTCCAAGAAACGCTGTGTGGTATCGGCGTGCGTATCGATCACCAGCGAAGAGAAATGCAGCCGCCTGGCTCGCTCTGAAAGTTCGTCTCCGGCCATCGTCCTCGCCAGCACCATGCCCCCAAGAAGACACGTCCCGGCAACGAGAAGCGCCTTCCCCAGTCCCATCCTTTTCATTTTTGTTATTGCTCGGCTTGCATCTCGCGGCTAACTCGTTCGTTCGCTTCCATAACCCGCAGCAGGTTTCCGCCAAGAATCTTGCGGATGTCCTCGTCGCTGTAACCGCGCCGCATCAGCGCCTCGGTAATCTGCGGCAGGTGCGTGCAATCCTCCATGCCGTCGGGCATGTTCGCGCCGTCAAAGTCAGAGCCCAGGCCGACGTGATCCGCGCCGACCAGTTTCACGGCGTGGTCGATGTGATCGATGATTCGCTCCCAGCTCACGTGTGGAAGTTTGCCCTCGGCTGCGGCCTGCTTCTCCATCTCCGCCATTTTCTTCTCCGAGCAGCCCTGATCGTCGCCGCACGCCTTTTGTATCTGGTCGATCATGGCGACCACGCCGCCCGATTGTTTGTCCGACGCATCCTTGTACGCCTGGTCGATGAAGCTCTTCTCGTAATTAATCTGAATGACCCCGCCCTTTGCCGCCAGCGCCTTGATCATGTCGTCGGACATGTCGCGCACGTGATTGCACAGCGCGCGGCAAGACGAGTGCGACGCAATCAGCGGCGCCCGGCTAACCTCCAGCGCGTCGTAAAACGTTTTGTCGGAGACGTGCGAAATATCCACCATGATTCCCTGCCGGTTCATCTCCCGTACAACTTCCTTGCCGAAATCCGTCAAGCCATTATGTTCGGGTCTGGCCGTCGAGGAATCCGCCCATTCATCATTGTAAAAGTGCGTGAGCGTCATGTAGCGAACGCCCAGGTCGCCGAACATCCGCAGTACGCGAATGTCGTTTCCGATCATGTGGCCGCCTTCCACTCCCATCAGTACGGCGATCTTGCCCTCCGCGTGCGCGCGCCTCACTTGTTCAGCCGTGCGGCAAAACGCCAGGTCCTTCGAGTACTTGATGACGTTTTGGTGCACCGCGTCGATCTGATCCAGCGCTTTCTGCACCGCCGGCGGACCCATGATTCGGCCGTCGATCCAGATGGAAAAGAAAATCGCGTTCATTCCGCCTTCGCGCATCCGCGGAATGTCGATGGCTCCATCGGGATTGCGTTTGCCGAGATCGTAATCCTTCGAAAAAAACCGCTGCGTGGTGTCGTCGTGCGTATCCAGTACGATCGATGAAAAGTGCAGCTTCCGTGCGCGCTCGGCGATGTCGTCGCCCGTCGCGACCTGGCTCATCAGAAAACCGGCCGCGAGCAAACAGGCGTAGAACGAAATGCGGACCTGACGCATGTGTCCCTCCAAGAGAAAGTATGCGGCGAGATTCTACCCTATTCGTATGCTGGCTGTGTCTGTTTCCGCTCCGAGCGCCAGATTCACGCCACCGGCATGCCGCCTAATTGCGCTCCGCCATGTTCGTCTTTCAGACACGCTCTTTTCGAGATTGCGTTGCGCCGCACCCGCTTTCCCGCTTAAATGAAGTTACGACGGATGGTATCCGCCCGGCCCCTCCCGCCAGGCACCCTAACCGTTCCCAACGGTATTTCATGACTACGAGCCATAACCTTGCCACCGAGCTGGAGCGCATCGCCAGCGCCCTCGAAACCGACGCGGCCGCCGCCGCGCAGATTTCCTTGAGCAGCATCGCGGAACGCATCGCCAAAAACCTCGGCGTCAAGCCGGATGAAATCGCGCTAATGGGCGTCTCGAATCGCTGGCGACACCTGCACTTCCTCGTGCCCGAATCGCTCAAACAGGTCGGCTTCATTCCTCTTTCGAGCACATCCGCCATCGCCGCGCGTACCGCTCGCGAGAGCCGTCCGGACATCATGAACAATTTCGCGAGCGTGCGCCACGCCACGGTCTTCGAAGGCGTCAAGGCTGGCAGCGTGAGCTCCGAACTCATTCAAAAAATGATTAGCGCGCCGATCCTTTCCGGCGACAAAGTCGTGGGCGTCATTCAGGTAAGCCGCAAGGGCGCCAGCGCCAAGGAAGCCGGGCCGGACTTCACGGCAGACGATTTGGGCAAAATTCTCGCGCTCTGCAAGCCACTCGGCAAACTGCTTCAGCGCATCTCCGGCGAACAGTAAACGCTTCGCAAGGCGATTGTCACGATCCATTCATTCCTGGCCGCGCGCGCTTCAAACCTCCGATTTGATTTGACACTGCAATACCTTCTTGTTATTTTTCCACAGCGGAAAATTTTCCAGCTTTAGCCCACTCACGGAGGCACCACAACCCGGCACCATGGCGTTCGTCGCTAAGAAGATATTCCTCACCAAAGGCGTCGGTAAACATCGCGAAAGACTTTCGAGCTTTGAGCTCGCCTTGCGGAATGCAGGCATCGCCGCCTGCAACATCGTCCGCGTCTCGTCCATTTTTCCTCCGAACTGCAAGTTGATCTCTCGTAGTGAAGGCTTGAAGCACATCAAGCCTGGCCAGGTCGCGTTCACCGTCATCAGCGAAAACTCAACGAAGGAAGCGCATCGGCTCATCGCCGCGAGTATCGGCTTGGCTCTCCCGAGCGATAAATCGATGTACGGATACCTTTCCGAACATCACTCCTTCGGCGAAACGGAAGAAGTGGCCGGCGAATATGCCGAGGAGCTCGCCGCGGAAATGCTTGCCACCACGCTGAATGTGGAATTCGATCCGGATCTCAGCTTCGACGAGAAAAAAGAGGTTTATCGCATTTCTAACAAAATCGTTCGCACCATGAACGTCACACAATCTGCCGTAGGCGACAAGCGCGGACTATGGACGACAGTTCTCGGTGCCGCCATTCTCATCGGCGAAGACGACTAATCTCTTCTCCCCAATTTGGGCGCCCTACTTCTTCTCTTTGTCCAACTCATACGCCGTCTTCAACCACTTCTTCACTTCCGCGTCGATCTCATCCGCCGAATTCAGTTCGATCCGGTGCGTAATGCGATCTTTCTTCGCTAAACCGCCCGTATCCACCAATCTCTTTGGCAGCTTCCCTTGGTAGTGCGTCAGAGCCAGTCCCAAATCGATTCTCGCGTTTGTCGTCGGCTTGATTTGCGCAAAAACATGTTCTCGATAAAGCGGCACCATCGTCTTACATGGGCAGGCTTTCACGTCCGCACCCATCGACCGCCCCAATTCCAGCAACTCCTCGTAAACCGGCTTCAGGTTTTCCTTCGCTCCCGCGTACTGTTCTTCGACATACACCACCGCCGTCTTCAAATACGCCTCCGGCGAATCTTCTTCGCCGCCTTTCCCATCCACGCGCTCCGAAATCCACCACGCGCTGTTCGTTCCCAATTTGTGTTTCGTTTTCAACCACACGCGCCGCGCCTTATCCTCTTTCGGTCCTTCTTTTTTCGCTAGCGCGATCCACTCTTCTAGAGACTTCCCGGTCTTTTCCTTAAGCTCTGCCACCCATTTCTGCACCATTGCCACGCCGGGATGCACGTCATAGAGAGCTTTGCCCTTCGCTTCTCCAGCTTTCGCCATTTTCCAACTCCTCGCCCATCATCACCGCAGATCTAGCGTTTAAAATATCCGATCCGATCTAAAACCGCGCCTACCACCAGCGGCAGGGCCACCGTCGCGTCCTCAAACACTTCCGCGAATTTTCCGCCATCTTCCGGCGGCACGAACTTTCCCCACGACACCGCTTCCGTATAGGTGCTGCCGCTCAGGCCGCCCCAATGCACCGGCTCCGGGCAGATCCGCACCCCGTAGTTATAGCGCTTCAACGGAATTGTTTTGTACCCGCGTCTCGCCAAGAGTTCCGCGTACACGCCAAATTGCTGCGTCCAATTTCGCGGGACGCCGCCGCCGATTGTGAAAATCCCCATCCGCTTCGTCGCAAGCATCATGTCCGCGAACTTCTCAAAATCCTCGAACATATCGAAATGCAGGAGCGGCCGTTTTTCCTGGATGCGCGCCAGCTTGTGCAAAGCAAAATCGATGCCCAACTCGGAGTCGCTGAACGCCGGCACGAACACCGGCACGTTGTGCTCATACGCCGATTTCAAAATTCCTCGCCCCGCCTCATGTTTGTGTAGTTCCTCGCCGATCCGGCGATGCAGCTTCCAACTGCTGACAATTTCATCCGCATCCCATTCGCTGAGGATGTGGTCCATCATGTCTTCCACCGCATCCAGATTCACTTCCGGCTCGAGCGAATCGTAAACGCGGTTGTAGCCCGCCTCGAAAAGCGTCTTGTCGTCCATTTTTTCAGGGTCGTAGCGGAAGTGCGAGTGCCCTGTCGCTTCCACCAGCCCGTGCGCCATCAGCGCGCCCGTTGAAACGATCGCTTTGATGATTCCGCTTTCGATCAAATCGCAGAATACCAAGCCCATTTTGGCCACGGTCAGCGCGCCGGAAAGCGTCAGGACGCCGAAACATTCTTTGTCGCGCGCCATCGTTTCCAGCACGTCCGCGGCGTCGCCGATCTGCCGGGCAGTGAACGCGGTGTCGCCCATCGCTCGCACCAATTCATCGATCGTGTGGCATTTCGCAAGGTCGATCGGGAACATCGGCCGCAGCTTGTCCTTCACGGGATCGTGCAGCACGCGCCCGGTCACCGTTTTCTTTGCCCGCTTTGCCATCTCTTCTCCTCGATTTTTGGCGGAGATTTTATTTCGAAAGCCCACACCACGCCGTGACGCGCAATTTTGGTAACGATTGATAGTACAAATGTGGCCCGAAGAAAAGAACAAAACCGTGCTTCAAATACTTTTCTACGAGCATGATAGACTAAATTTCATGGCAAACAAATTCGCAATCGGCCTTCTGCAGATGCGCAGCACCGCCGATCCCGGGGAAAATCTTTCGCGCGCCACCGAAAAAATCCGCGAAGCCTCCGCGCGCGGCGCGCAAATCATTTGTGCCGATGAATTATTTCTCGGCGAGTATTTCTGCCTCACGGAAGACGCCGAACTTTTCAATCTTGCCGAGCCGATTCCCGGCCCTACCACCGAGGCTCTCGCAAAAGTCGCCAAGGAACGCAAAGTCGTCCTCATCGCCTCCCTTTTCGAACGCCGCGCGTCCGGCATCTATCACAACACGTGCGCCGTCATCGACGCCGACGGCTCTCTCCTCGGCAAATACCGCAAAATGCATATTCCCGACGATCCGCTTTACTACGAAAAGTTTTATTTCACGCCCGGCGACCTTGGCTTCCCCAATTTTGATACCGCCTATGGCCGCATCGGCGTTCAAATCTGCTGGGACCAGTGGTATCCGGAAGGTTCGCGCCTCACTGCGCTTCAGGGCGCTCAGGTCATTTTCTATCCCACAAGTATCGGCTGGCATCCGCACGAAAAAGCACAGTTCGGCGCGGCGCAGCTTGACGCGTGGCGTACGATCCAACGTGCTCACGCCATCGCGAATGGCGTCTATGTCGCGGTCGTCAATCGCGTCGGCTACGAAGGCAAACCGCAGAAGGGCGACCCCGGCCTCGAATTTTGGGGCAACTCGTTCGTCGCTGATCCCTTCGGCCGCGTTCTCGCCGAAGCTTCGAACGACAAAGAAGAAGTCCTCGTCGTCGAATGCGATCCGAGCCAAAGTGAAGAAACCCGCCGCAACTGGCCCTTCCTTCGCGATCGCCGCATCGACGCTTACCAGCCCATCTTGAATCGTTGGCTCGGCGAGTAATTCACGGCGCCCGAGCACGCCACAATGACCATGAGAGATATCACGGAATTGATGAACGCCTATCGAGAGTGTTCGCGAAACCTGTGGAATGTCTATTTCTCTAAGAAGAAAGACATTGGCGATGCTCTAGATGCTTTTGAGCAAATTCGAGAACTGTTATTCGATTCAATTGTCTTAAGCGAACTCTCCTATGCCGGAGAGGCCAAAGGTGAAGACATACCTCCTCCGGCTCTGAAGGTCGTTCCGCAAGGAAGGTCACTGATTCTGATCCAGCGGCCAAGTGAACCCGGACAAGCTGGGTATTGGGATCAAGAAAAGGATATGGTCGTCGGTCCAAGAGATATTACGCTGGCATTTCTCGACTACTTCGATTTTTCACAAATTCCGATCCGGAATTTTCACTACTATCGTTGTAAGGTGCTTAGCTTTCCTAGCCATGCTGACTACGAAGGAAGAGAGGCGTTGTTGGAAGTGTCAGACGCCAAGGTTTTTCACGACGAGTCTGCCGAAAATGGATAAAACAAATTCTTTGGCTGCCGAATGACCCCTTCCTCCCCCAATCAAACGCCTCACTCACTCGGCTTCCGCATGCCCGCCGAATGGGACCCTCACGAAGCCACCTGGCTCGGCTGGCCTCACGAGATCACCGACTGGCCCGGAAAATTCGCCACCATCCCGTGGGCCTTCGCTGAAATCGTTCGCCATCTTTCGCAAGTCGAGCGCGTCTACCTCCTCGTCGAAAATCGCGAAGCCGAATCCCGCGTCCGCGCCATCCTGAAAAAATCCGGCGCCAATCTTGCCGCTGTCGAGTTTTTCCGCATCCCCACGGATCGCGGCTGGATGCGTGACTCCGGTCCGATCGGTGTCACAAATTCTTCCGGCGAGGTCGCTTACACAAACTGGCGCTTCAACGGCTGGGCCAAGTATGGCAATCACAAAAAGGACGCGCTCGTCGTTGCCTCCGCAAACAAAAAGCTGCAGCGCCGCGTCTGGTTGCCGGAGCACAATGGCCGCCGCATCGTCCTCGAAGGCGGCAGCATCGACGTCAATGGCCGCGGCACCCTGCTGACCACCGAAGAATGCCTCCTCAGCCACACGCAGGAGCGCAATCCCGGCTTCACGCGCGAAACTTACGCCGAAGTCTTCAAGAATTATCTCGGCGCGACCCATGTTCTCTGGCTGAAAAACGGCATCGCCGGCGATGACACGCACGGCCACGTCGACGACCTCGCTCGCTTCGTCGATCCCACAACCGTCGTCACCGTCGTCGAAGAAGATTCGAACGACGCCAACTTTGCTTCGCTCCAGGAAAATCTCGCCATCTTGAAAAGCGCGCGCGATCAGGACGGCCGCCCTCTGCGCGTCGAAACTCTCCCGATGCCCGCGCCAGTTTATTTCGATGGCCAGCGCCTTCCCGCCAGCTACGCCAATTTTTACATCGCGAACAAAATAGTTCTCGTCCCGACGTTCAACGACCCGAACGATCGCGTTGCGATGAACACGCTCGCCGAACTTTTCCCCAGCCGCAAAATCGTCGGCATCCCTTGCCGCGACCTCGTTCTCGGCCTCGGCACGATTCACTGCATGACGCAGCAGCAACCAGGCTCTCAACCATAGACGAAGCGAAGCGCTGCACTTCCCAGTCCACCAACACCGCGACGCACACTCCAACGCGGCCCATTCAATCCCCCACAATCCCTCCCCAAATTTGCTAGACTGCTCCGCACCATTTCTCTGCCAAAACGCATCTCAGTTTCGGGAGGCTGAATGTCTGCCATCGCGTCTATCTCGCTACTAGGCTCCTTGTTCGAAGCTCATCGCGTCTGGATTGTTCTCCCTTCCGGTTTCTGGGGTTGGATCCTGATCGGCCTCATCGCCGGGTGGCTCGCCGGAAAAATCGCGCGCGGCCGCGGTTTCGGCTGCATCGCCGACATCATTCTCGGAATCGTCGGCTCATTCATCGGCGGCTGGATTTTCGTGCAGCTCAAAATCTATGGCGGCGGCTTTCTCTATTCGCTCGCCGCTGCCACTGTTGGCGCGGTCGTCCTCGTCTTCATCGCGCATCTCTTTAGTCCCGGCGATCGCTAGCCGCTGGCGGCGCATCGTATTCCAGTGTGATACGATTCAAATGCGCCTCGTGGCGATGACTTCCTTGCGCAGGCTCATAACACCGCATCAATCGGCTCGTCGTTTTCCAGGCACGATTTCCTGTTGCCCAGGACGGAGAAAAACTTTTTGAGCAAGACCACGCAGTCCCTCGTAGCCATCCCTCTTGGCGGTCTCGGCGAATTTGGAATGAACATGATGGTGCTTCGCCTCGGTGACGACATAATCGTCATCGACGCCGGCATGATGTTCCCCGAATCCGAGCTCCTCGGCGTGGACCTCGTGATTCCCGACATCACCTATCTCAAGCAAAATCGCCAGCACGTGCGCGCCATCGTCCTCACCCACGGCCACGAAGATCACATCGGCGCTCTCGCCTACATTCTTCGCGATCTCAATGTTCCCGTTTATGGCACGCGTTTCACTCTCGCGCTGGTCAAGAAACGCCTCGAAGAAGCTGGCCTCCTCGATTCCACCACGCTTCGCGAAGTTCTCCCCGGCCGCCTCGTCGAAATCGGCCCCTTTGAAATCGAATTCATCACCGTCACCCACAGCACCATCGACTGCGTGGCCCTCGCCGTTCGCACTCCGGTCGGAGTCATCATCCACACCGGGGATTTCAAGATCGACCAAACTCCCGTTGATGGCGCGCCGTTTGACCTGCACGCCTTCGCTCGCTACGGCAACGAAGGCGTCCTGGCCCTCTTTAGCGACTCGACCAACGTCGAGCGCCCCGGCTTCACTCCCTCCGAGCGCGCCATCGTTCCCCGTATCGAAGAGCTTTGCCGCTCGGCGCCGCGTCGCGTCATTCTTTCCTGTTTCGCGTCATCCATTCATCGCATTCAGCAAGTCATTGACGTCGCCGCCCGCGTCGGCCGCAAAGTCGCTTTCGTCGGCCGCAGCATGGTCGATAACGTCGAAATCGCCCACTCGATGAACTATCTCCGCATCCCGGACGGAATGGTCGTCCGCCCGCAAGATATCCGCAATTTCGAGCCGAAGCGCATCGTCATTCTCGCCAGCGGCAGCCAGGCCGAGCCGATGTCCTCCCTTTCGCGGATTGCCGTCGACAATCATCGCTTCGTCAGCGTCGACGAAAACGACACGGTCATCCTTTCCGCGCGCATCATCCCCGGCAATGAAAAATCCATTTTCCGCATGTTGGACCACATGTTTCGCCGCCGCGCTCTCGTTTACTACGACAATTCCGCCGGCACAATTCACGTTTCCGGCCACGCCAGTCAGGAAGAGCAAAAATTGGTCCTGCAGCTCGTTAAGCCGCGCTACTTCATCCCCGTTCACGGCGAATACCGCCATCTTTTCCGCCATGCCGCCCTTGCTCATCAGCTCGGTTGCGTCTCGGGGGAAATTCTCCTTCTCGAAAACGGCAAGTCCATCGAATTTACCGCCGACGGTGTTCGCCGCCTCGATCCCGTCACCGCCGGCCGCGTCTGCGTCGATTCCGGCTCGCTCGAGGAAATCGAGGAAGTCGTCATCCGCGACCGCAAGCATCTTTCCGAGGATGGCGTCGTTGTGCCCATCATCGCCATCGACAAGCACACCGGCAAAATGGAATCCCAGCCTGAAATCGTCACCCGCGGCATGTTCAGCGACAACGGCCACGAACTCATGGCCGGCGCTCGCGAAGTCATTTTGAAAACCTTTGAGCAATCCAACGCCGAAGAAAAATCCGATTGGGGTGTCATCAAGGAAAAAATCCGCGTCGACCTCAAGCGCTACATCAACAAGCAAACCTCCAAGCGCCCTCTCATCCTCCCCGTCATCCTCGAAATCTGAGGTTGGGCGGCCAAGAATTGCCTTCCAGGCTCTTTCTGCCTTCAAAACTGTGAGCCACGCCGCCGCCAGCTTCTGCCTTTAGCTTTTCCACAGATTTCCACAGCCGTGGCAAACCAATCAATCCCCGCTCAACTGCTTCAAATCTCACCAATTCTGCCATGCCCATTCGAATCCGCAGTCGTCATTCGAATTAGCACTCAGTAATATAATGAATGTGTTTGACAATCAGCCAATCCTCTGCTATCATTGTCTATGTTTAGCTCGCGACAAGCCCATCCCTTCCCCCGTCTTCGCGCCACAAAGGCCCGCATGTTACGCCCCCTCAGCCATGGCAAGCGCCTCTCTCTGCGGCCAGAATCACGAACTGGGATGTCCCTCCCCCGTCTCACTCTTGTCGCTAAATCCTTTAGAATCCGCACTTCCGGAAAATGCGCCTGCAAACCCTTTGGAATGAACACTTCCAAAACATGGGACTTAAAGTCCCTTAGAATGAACACTTACAAAAAAACCGGGGGGGAGGGGCGATTACGGTTAACCGTACGAACCGGACCAAACACGGGCCCATGTCGTCGGGGGTTAGCGTGTTGAGTGCGCAAGGTGGCTGTGACAAGATGCGTGGGTTGTCCGGGATCGGAGAGTGAGTATGGCTGGCAAGGTGGTCTTGGTAGCGGGGGGCACGGGTGGGTTAGGCCGCGCCGTTAGTTTGGCTTTCGTCGAGCAGGGCTCGCGTGTCATCGTCACGTTTCAGCGCCCCGGCGACCTCGACGAACTCAAAAAATCCGCCAGTTCCCTACTCGTCTCCGCGGATGGCGCATCGCTCGAGGGCAATGCCGTCGACGTCACGGACGAAGCAGCCGTCGCCAAATTTATGAACGGAATCATCGAGCGCCATGGCCGTCTCGACTGTCTCGTGAACGCCGTAGGCGGTTACGCTGGCGGCATAAAGCTCTGGGAACTCGAATCAAAGCTCTTCGAGCAGCAACTCACTGTGAATTTGCGATCGGGCTTTGTCCTCTCACGCGCCGCAGCCCGCATCATGGTCAAGCAAGGGAGCGGTTCGATCGTAAATGTCGCTTCAAAAGCTGCGGTCGACCACGCCGCTGGCGCTGCGGCCTACGCTGCCTCCAAAGCCGCCGCCGTGGCCATGATCGATTGCCTGGCAGCGGATCTGAAAGGCACCGGCGTGCGCGCCAACTCGATCCTTCCCAGCATCATCGACACGCCCGCAAATCGCAAAGCCATGCCAAAAGCCAATTTCGCCGCGTGGCCCAAGCCCGAAGAGATCGCGCGCGTCATTTTGTTCTTGTGCAGCGATGGCGCAAAATTAATCCAGGGCGCGAGCGTCCCCGTTTATGGCGACAGTTGAGCAGCGGAATCCTCGTAGGGGCACGATATATCGTGCCCCTGCAACCGAGAATGCAGGAGAGCCAATGTCGATACGTCCCGTGAAACGCCTCATCAAATCGAAGCCCACCATCGAAGGCGCCGGTGTCCACTTGCGGCGCGCCTTTGGTTTCGGCAATACCTCGGACTTCGATCCATTCCTCTTGCTGGACGATTTCCGCAATGACGTGCCCGAAGACTATCTCGCCGGCTTTCCCTGGCATCCCCATCGCGGCATCGAAACGATCACTTACGTTCTCGCGGGAACCGTCGCCCACGGCGACAGCATGGGAAACAACGGCGAAATCGCCTCCGGCGATGTCCAGTGGATGACGGCGGGCAGCGGCATCATTCACCAGGAAATGCCCAAAGGAGACCACGCTGGACGCATGCATGGCTTTCAACTCTGGGCCAATCTTCCCGCGTCACTGAAGATGACGCCGCCCCGCTATCAGGAAGTGAAAGAAAAAGAGATTCCCCAGGTCACCGATGACGATGGAACGCACGTGCGCATCGTTTGCGGAAGCTTCTGGGGTAAGACCGGGCCAGTTGACGGCATCGCCGCCGAGCCAACCTACCTCGATGTCTCCGTCGCTCCCGGCCGCAGAAAATCATTGCCTGTCGGCACCACGCGTCATGCCTTTGCCTACGTCTTTGCCGGTTCCGGAAAATTCTGTAATGCCTCCGAACCATTGGCCGTGCCGACCGAATCCGTGGGCTGGCTCGACACAACCCCGCCAGTCGCCGCCGACAATCGCTCTCTCGTACTCTTTGACCGTGGAGACGAAGTCATCGTGCAAGCCGGTGACGACGGGATACGATTTTTGCTGGTCTCTGGAAAGCCGCTCGAGGAGCCTGTGGCCTGGTACGGGCCCATCGTCATGAATACGCAAGAGCAGTTGCAGCAGGCATTCAAGGATTTGGAACGCGGCACGTTCTTGAAAAACCAGAAGTGAGCCCAGAGGTGAGCCGACAAATAAGCGAAGCGGCACAATAAAAATTGAACAAACCGCGAAAAAGAAGCTGGCGGCGGATATACACTAAGTCTGGAGGGCGTATAGCATAGTGGTTGGCAGAAGTGAGGTGATCAAGATGCGGCGATGGCATACAGGACTGGGGTTGGCGCTGGCGGCGTTGCTCATCGCGGTGAGCGCTGCCGGGTGTAGCGATGACGCAGCCGAGCGCAACAAGGAAATTCACGATGAAGCAGCCAAAGCGGCGGCTCAAGCCAAGCCGGCGGTCGAAGAGGCGAGCCGCGCCGTGAAAGCCGCGGTCGACGGCGCAAAAGAAGGCTGGCAAAACGCCGATGAGAAAAAAATCGATCTCAACTCGGCCACGGAAGATGACCTGACGGGGCTGCCAGGAATTGGCAAGCACGAAGCCAGGCGCATCATTGCCGGCCGCCCTTACAAAGATAAACACGATCTCGTCACGAAAAAGATTTTGAGCCCTGCCACCTATGAAAAGCTCAAGGACGACGTCTCGGTAAAATAAGCGCCGGCGATTTTGCAAGGCCCCAAGCTCGCTGTCATTTTTTTCCAGCCCCGCTCAAAATGCTGAAATCGCCCAGTAAATCACTGCTCGCGGAGGGCGACGATCGGGTCGACACGAGTCGCTCGCAGTGCCGGAACGTAGCAGGCCACAAAAGCCACTCCGAGCAACAACGCCGAAACAGTCGAGAGAGTCACAAGGTCGGTGGCTTTTACCCCATACAAGAAGGAGGCTAGTCCACGGAACAGCGCGAACGACAGCACAATGCCGATGGCTGTGCCAATCGCGGCCATCTTCATTCCCTGCTTCAAAATCATGGCCAGCACGTGAATCCGCTGCGCACCGAGCGCCGTGCGAATCCCAATTTCCTGCGTTCGCTGGCTAACAGAATAGGAAACGACGCCATAGACTCCGACCGAAGCGAGCACCAAGCCGAGCAGACCAAAGGCTCCGACCAACATAGCGCCGAGCCGCGCGGGCAAGAGAGCTTTGCCGTATTGAACTTGTGCGCTCATCGTCGTGACGTCGTACACCGGCATTCCTGCGTCCATCTGCCGAATCTGATCGCGCACCGCTGTGGCCATTCGCTGCGGGTCATCTTCGGTGTAGACGATCAGGTTTGCGCTCGACGAATAGTTCTGCGCGAACGGAAAGTAAACATAGAGCTGCGGCTTCTCGTAAAGAAAAAGATACTTTCCAGTGCGCGTCACGCCGACCACCTGAATCGGATCGCCATTCTTTTGTATGCGGAACACTTTGCCGAGAGGATCCTGTCCGGGCCAGAATCGTTCGGCGAATGCGTCGTTGATGATCGCGACTTTTGGAGCGGTGGCCGAATCGGCGGCGGTAAATTCCCGTCCTTGCAGGACGGGCGTTCCGATCGCTCGAAAGTAATTGGGCTGCACGACGTTATCGAATACGCCTTCCGTTTTGGCTTTGTCGTCGACGATTTGCCCGTCCGGGAAAACGGCGACCATCGAATTATCCGTTCCCATCGGAATGTATCCGGACACAGCGGCGTCGCGCACACCGGGCATGGAACGGACTCGCTCGGCAAGCTCCTTGAAAAACTGCTGTCCGTGTTCTTCCGAATAGCCTTGCAGACCCACGTCCATCGACATCATCAGCGTGTGGTCGATGCGAAATCCCATGTCCACATGCGAGGAGTTCTCGAGGCTGCGAATAAAAAATCCAGCGCACGCCAGCAGGAGCAACGAAACGGCGACTTGCGCAACAACCAGTCCGTTTCGGAAAAGATGGTGGCCCGCGGAAGCCCCGCCGGAGCGCCCTCCCGCTTTGAGCGTATCCGCCAAATTCGTGCGCGAGGCCTGCAACGACGGAACAAGCCCGGCAATCATTCCGGTGACGAGAGCGGCCAGAAAAGTGAAGAGAAAGATGCGCCAGTCCAGACGCAAATCAAAAAGCCGCAGCGGAATGTCACTCGGAATATGAATCGACATCAGCGCCAAGTCCGCCCATCGCGCAATCAGAAGCCCGAGACCTCCTCCAAAGGCGGAAAGCAGCACGGTCTCCGTCATCATTTGGCGGATCATCCGTCCGCGGCTCGCACCAAGCGCGGTGCGCGTGGCAAATTCTTTTCTCCGTCCGTTGGCTCGCGCCAGAATCAGATTCGCCACGTTGGCGCAAGCGATGAGCAGGACGAGTCCCACGAGAAGCATGAACGCAAGCGCCGCCGTGGACATAAACCCGGCGACTAACCCTGGTTCAGGGCGGGCCTTTAGTTCCGGCAGGACCAGCAGAGAAAGTCCGTTATGCGAGTCGGGGTATTCTTTCGCCAAACGCTGGTCGAGCGATTCAGCGGCAGCCATCGCTTGGGCGGGAGCGACCCCAGGTTGCAGACGGCCGATGGCGCGCAGGTTGGTTGCTGTGCGCTTGTTCAAATCATCTCCGGAGATCGGGTCCAACAAGCGCAAGGTCGTGAGCGGAATATAGAAGTCCGGCTCGAGGAAGTAGTACGCGCCGCGGTAGTTCTCTGGAGCGACGCCAATGATCGTAAAGGGATGCTGGTTCAGTTGAACTGTCTGTCCGATTACATTGGGGGCGCCGTCAAAGCGCTTTTGCCAGAATTTATAGCTGAGAACGATGTACGGATCCTTGCCCGGGGTCCAACCCTCGTCGGGCGAGAACATGCGGCCACGCACTGCTTCCAAACCCAACATCGAGAAGTAGTTACCGCTGACCATTTCAGCCCAGGCACGCTCCGGATGGCCCCCGACGGCGAAATTCACGGGATTGGGGTTGTAAACCGCAATATCGGCAAAGACGGTTTTGATCTGGCGATAGTCCAAAAAGTCGGGATAGGAGAAGTTGAGGGGAAACTCGAAGCCTTTTGTTTTGAACGCCAGGACGACGAGTTGTTGAGGATCTTTTACGGGGAGCGGACGCCAGAGTATCCCGTTGAAAACGCTGAAGATGGCGGTGTTTGCGCCGATGCCGAGGCCGAGCGCCAGCATGGCAATCACTGTGAAACCCGGGCTCTTGATGAGCATGCGAAATGCGTAGCGCAAGTCCTTCAAGATATTGTCCATGCGAGCTCCTCCCGGATGTCTGGACGTGCAGACGAATAAGACCACGAAAATGTTTCATGACGGGCCGCAAAATCGAAGATGGCGACGCGAGATGGGCAAGCCCGTCCTCAAGCGTTAGTCGACTTTGTCCGCGTGCATGAGGACGAAGGCGTGGTCACGGGGCCGACGTCCAGCAAAGCGGGGCGGAGACACGAACCGCGAGGCGGTCGGCGCGTAGGGCGAAGATGCAAAACGTTGCGCGAAGATGCAGGCGGCGTGGTTCAATGGCGGCGGCAGGTCGCGTCAAGAGGCTTGCGGAGGGCATGATGGAAAATCTGATTGCGAAATTGCTGGATGATTTTGAACGCGGAAAAATGTCACGGCGGCAACTGATCAAGAGTCTCGCAATCGCCGGAGCAGTGGCATCGACCGGGGCCGCAATTGCAACGGGGTCAACCGCGTTCGGCGAAGAACGGAAAGGATTCAAGGCAGTGGCCGTAAATCACATCTCATATCAGGTGAGCGACTATGCGAAGACGCGGGACTTCTACGCGGATTTATTGGGGATGAAGGTTGCGGGGGACAACGGAAAACAGTGCGAGTTAATCCTTGGCGACACAAATACGTTCGTGATTCCGCGAAACGCGCCGGCAGGAGGCGAGACGCCGAGGGTCGATCACATCGCGTACACGATCGAGAATTGGGACAAGGATGCGGTGAAGGCGGAACTCGAGCGTCGCGGACTGAATCCACAGCCGGACACGGAGAACAGTTTTCACGTGAAGGATCCGAACGGATTCGATTTGCAAATCAGCGGGAAAGAAATGAAGCCCGCCTAACCCAACCAATAGAACACACAGCTTTAGGAGCAGGCGCGCCGTGCCCTATGCGGTATCCGGTGTCGCGCTGAGGTAGGTCGCCAGGAACCACGTATTGCCAAAGGGATCTTTGACCGTGGCGGTGCGGTCGCCGTAGGGAGCGTTGGCGGGAGGAGTGACGCTCGTGGCGCCCGCGCGGAGGGCTTGCGCGTA
>JBAQJX010000055.1:0-9134 GCA_049641765.1 Candidatus Acidiferrum sp. | reverse complement strand
CAGCACGCGCTACATCACCATGCAGCCGCCCTTGCCACGAGCTACCTGGGAAGCGGAAGTGAACAAAATGAGGAAAACGTTCGGCGCGACAATTCCGGATGGGGCAACCACGAAGATTATTCGCTATCTGCAGGAGCATTACGCGACGGGAACGCGTAAGCAGTGAACATTGCCAGCCTTGATCCCGCCGCAGAACTGAAGGTTCTCACAAATCAAAGGGCCTCCTAAAAAGAGGAGGCCCTTTTAGAGTCCAGAATAGAGACGGAGTTATTCGTGGGAGCCGGAGTCGGAGCCGGAATTGCCTTCGTCGCCGGTTGGGCCCTGGCCACCGCCGCCGCTCGCTGCGGCTTTTTGTTGTTTTTCGCGGGCTTCCTTGATGAGTGCTTTGCGCGAGAGGCGGACCTTGTTGCCTTCGATAGAAAGAACCTTCACGAGGACCTGGTCGCCTAACTTCAGCTCGTCGCGAACGTCGCGAATCCGGTGTTCGGAGATTTCGCTGATGTGGAGCAAGCCGTCGGTGCCGGGGAAAAGTTCGACGAAAGCGCCGAACTCCGCGAGACGCACTACTTTGCCGAGATAGGTCTTGCCAATTTCGGCGGAAGCGGTGACGTCGCGAACCATCTGCAGGGCCGCATCGCCGCCGGCGCCGCTGGTCGAAAAGATGTGAACCGTGCCGTCTTCGAGCACGTCAATCTTGACGCCGGTGGCTTCGATGATGGATTTGATTTTCTTGCCGCCCGGACCGATGAGGTCGCGGATTTTGTCCTGAGGAATCTTGAGCTTGAAGAGGCGCGGAGCGTACGAGGAGATTTGCGTGCGCGCCTGGCCGAGAGTTTTCTCCATCGTGTCCAGAATTTGCAGGCGGGCTTTCTTCGCCTGCGCCAAGGCTTCGCGCATCATCGCGATGCTGATGCCGAGGACCTTGATATCCATCTGCAGCGCGGTGATGCCCGCGCGCGTTCCGGCCACTTTGAAGTCCATGTCGCCGTAGTGATCTTCTGCGCCGGCTATATCGGTGAGGATCGAGTACTTACTGTCGTCGCTGACGACGAGGCCCATGGCAATGCCTGCGCAGGGCGCCTTGAGCGGCACACCGGCGTCCATTAGAGCGAGCGAACCGCCGCAAACGGTGGCCATCGAAGAGGAGCCGTTCGATTCCATGATGTCCGATACGAGGCGCATGGCGTACGGAAATTCGGATTCGGGAGGAAGCAGGTTGACGAGCGCGCGCTGTGCGAGTGCGCCGTGCCCGATTTCGCGGCGACCGGGGCCGCGGAGGAACTTCACTTCGCCCACGCTGAATGGCGGGAAGTTGTAGTGCAGCATGAAGCGATTGAACTGGTCCTGCTCGAAGAGCAGGTCGAGGCGCTGCATGTCCTCCTTGGTGCCGAGCGTAAGCGTCGCGAGGGCCTGCGTTTCACCGCGGGTGAAAAGCGCGGAGCCGTGAACGCGCGGGAGCAAGCCGACCTCACAAGAGATGTTGCGAATTTCGTCGAAAGCGCGGCCATCGGGGCGGCGCCTGGCGTTCAGAACGTCGTCGCGGAAGATCGTTTCGCGGAGCCGCTCGAAAGCGCGCTTGGTGAGCGTGCGCTTCTCGTCCATTTCCTTCTTGGGCTCTTCGGGGATCGCTTTGAGGATCTCGTCTTTCAACTCATCGACGAGGTGGTAGCTTTCCTTCTTGGGATGCTTCTTGGTGTCCAGAGCGTCGTGCAGGCGAGCGCCGTATTTCTTCTGGAGGTCCTTGTAGATGCCCTCGTCAAACGGAAGCGGGCTGACTACGACCTTAACGGGCTTGAGCTGTGCGTGCAGTTCCTTGATGGCGGCGACGATCTTCTTGACTTGCGCGTGGCCAAATTCGAGAGCGTCGACGACGGCCTCTTCGGAGACTTCGAGAGCGCCGGATTCGACCATGACAATGGCTTCTTCCGTGCCCGCGATCACGATGTTGAGCAAGCTCTTCTTCTGCTCGGCGACAGTCGGATTCGCAACCAACTGTCCATCGAGAAGGCCGACGCGCACGCAGGCAATGGGCTTCTCAAACGGAAGATCGGAACAATAGGAGGCAGCGGATGCCGCGGTCACGGCGATGACATCCGGGTCGTTGTCGCTATCCGCGGAGAGAACCATCGCGACGATTTGAGTCTCGTTGCGCCAGGATTCGGGGAAGAGCGGGCGCATGGGGCGGTCAATCAATCGAGAGGTGAGAATTTCTTTTTCCGAAGGGCGGCCTTCGCGCTTGAAGAAGCCCCCGGGAATCTTTCCGGCGGAATACGTATTTTCGCGATAATCGACGGTCAACGGAAGAAAATCACGGTCGTTTGCCGTGGGCGCCATGCAAGCCGTGGTGAGCACGATAGTGTCGCCGTAACGCGCGGTAATTGCGCCGTTCGCCTGCTTGGCAATCTTTCCGGTTTCGAGAACGAGGGTGCGCCCTCCAACTTCCACCGAAACCTGGTGCGGTGCTGGAATATGGTTGTTTTCAGACATAAGCTTTCATTTCCTTTGGCTCCGGCGGAGCCGGAGCGTTTTCAGAGAGTCCACAGGAGAACCGACTATGTAGCAAGGGCCGCAGTGCGGCTTGAAAAAACTTCCCTGCTTCGAGCAAGCCGGCACAAGCCCGGCCTGGATAACCCCAGAGAAGAAAAGAGGCGAGAACAGCGCTGGAGGTGGCGAGAGCGATCCGGATTACACCACGAGAATTGCCGGCTGAACTACAGCCGTCGGCCTGACAACTTCACGAGCGAGCGCACTGATAGCGTGGCCGGCAGACAGACTTCCTATGGAAGTTGTCAAATCGTGAAAACGCAGAGGCGACCACCCGTCACAGGGACCAAATATGGGGCAGTTACTTGCGCAGGCTAAGACGTTCAACAATCTCGCGGTACCGATCCGGGTCACGACGGTTCAGATAGTCCAGCAGGCGGCGGCGCTTGTTGACCATCATGATCAAACCGCGCCGGGATGCATGGTCTTTGACGTGGGACTTGAGGTGCGTTGTGAGGTAGCTGATCCGCTCGCTTAATAGTGCAATCTGTACTTCCGGTGAGCCTGTGTCTTCCACTTTACGCCGGAATTGTTCGATCAACACCGCTTTGGCTGTGCTCAAGTGCCCCTCTCCGTCGTCCCCTAAAATTTTCCTCTTCTCTTCGACTTAATCAGGCTAACACAATTCTCTTTTGAGTGTAAAGGAATGTAAACAGAGCCGGCGGGAGAATTTTTGGCTCGGGGAGGGCGCGAATGTCGCAGCGCAGATACGGGTTGCGTTGCGGCGGCAAATTCGATTGAATGCTTGTGGGCGAAGAAAAGACTTCGAGAGGAGAACGAAAGATGCGGAAACAAATTGCGGTGCTTGGCGGGTTGGGTTTGTGTTTGGGACTGCTCGCTATCCAGGCACAAAGCCAGTCTGACAAGAGCAAACGGCCGAGCCCGCCAGCGCAAGCGACCTGCGACTTGGGCGGGGGACAAACACTGACCGTGGATTATTCGAGTCCGCGGGCCAAGGGCCGGAAGATTTTCGGAGGATTGGTTCCCTACGGGGAGGTGTGGCGCGCAGGTGCCAACGAAGCGACCAGCTTTGTAACGACCGCTAACCTCAGCGTGGGCGGCAAGGACGTGCCGGCGGGCAACTACACGATCTTCACGATTCCTGAACAGAACAAGTGGACGCTGATCGTCAGCAAGAAAACGGGTGAGTGGGGAATTCCCTACCCCGGTGAGGGCTCCGACTTCACGCGCACCGGAATGACCGTATCGAGCGTGGGGTCGCCGGTCGAGGACTTCACCATCGCGCTCCAAAAGGAAGGCAGCAGCTGCAAGATGGAAATGACTTGGGAAAATACGCGCGCCAGCGTGCAGATTGAGAAGAAGTAGGCGCCTGACAGGCATACTCCCAGCCACGGTACAGGTAGATCAAGAGGCAGGCAGCCAGAATTCCTGTCTTGCCGTTACGACCTTCTTGGGCGAATGAGCGCGAGAAATTCGTCGCGCGTCTGCTTATTGTGGCGGAAGCCGCCGAGCATGGCGCTCGTCACGGCCTGCCCATGCTGCTTTTCAACGCCGCGCATCTGCATACAAAGATGGCGGGCTTCGATAATCACGCCCACGCCCTCCGGGCTAATCTTTTCCTGAATCGCTTCGGCAATCTGGCTCGTTAGACGCTCCTGAATTTGCAGCCGCCGCGCGAACATATTGACGAGGCGCGCGACCTTGCTCAACCCGATAACTCTCTTATTCGGTAGGTAGGCCACGTGGCACTTGCCGAAAAACGGCAGCAAATGGTGCTCGCAGAGGCTGAAAAACTCGATGTCCTTGACGACCACCATTTCGTCGTAGGACACGGTGAACGTCGCTCCATTCAAGATATTTTCCGCGTTCTGGTGGTAGCCGCTGGTCAGGAACTTCAGGGCTTTTTCGTAGCGCTCGGGTGTTTTGCGCAGACCTTCGCGATTGGGGTCTTCGCCAATCAGTTTGATGATTTCGCGCACGTGGCACGCGATCTTTCGCGCGTCCAGATTCTGTTCCTCGTTCAGTATGATTTCTTCCGTCGGTTTGGCCATTCAGTCTACCTCTCGAAAGCTCCTGGGTTATTTCCAGAGTACTCGAAACTATTGTTGGAAGTCTCCTCGATGTGGACGCGTTCGAGTTTTGCGTGGGGAAACGGCTGCAAGCGCCGGAAAATCTCGGTACACAGATTTTCCGTTGTCGGCACGACCCCGCGAAACGCCTCCACGTCTTCGTTCAGCGACTTGTGATCGAACGGTTCCAGCACTTCGCGCTCGACAAAACCATCCAGGTCGGCGAGATTCGCAATCATCCCCGTGGCGGGATCGACTTCGCCCGAAATGTGGATCTCGACCACGTAGTTGTGCCCATGCCCGTATGGATTGTTGCACTTACCATAGAGGCGGCAGTTTTCTTCCTCGCTGAGGTCGGGATTGTGCAGGCGGTGCGAAGCCGCAAAGCGATACCTTCGCCCCAGCTCAACCTTCAGAGCAGTTTTCAATCCTGCGGAGGCCGTCATATCCCGGCGCCTCCAGCTCCATTTCGGTAGCAATCCGCGAAAAGATCGGACGTCTCGTAGACCCGCACGCGATGCAGCTTCCCCTGTTTGATTTGCGGCTCGAGCAGCTTCCAAATCACGCGCGCAATATTCTCGCAAGTCGGAATGAGCCCAGCAAACTCCGGCACCTCATAATTCAAAAACCGGTGGTCCATGCGCTGCATGATTTCGCGCTCAAGAATGTCTTTCAGGTCCTTCAGGTCGAGAACCATTCCTGTAATGGGATCCGGCTCGCCGGCGACGGTCACTTCGAGCGTGTAATTGTGGCCGTGGCCATGCGGATTGTTGCATTTGCCGAAAATGCGGCGGTTCTCCTCCGGCGAAAGTGCGGGATTGTTATAGAGGTGCGATGCGGCAAACTCGACTTTGCGTGTGAGAAGGACCATGGTGTCTCGATTGAGCTTCGGTCAGCGTTTCTCGATCTCTGCGCCGGGAAGACCAACCTGGATTTCCCGGCCTTTCCATTCGACCTTACCCCTCACATGGCTCCGGTAGGAAGCCCAGAGCACTCCCGCGTACAGAATGACAGCGGGTATGTAATAGATGATGAGCTTGGAGGGGAATTGGTTACGGGATAGCTCCGACCCGTAGATGAATTCGCGCATGAGCAGGAATAAGACCGCCAAAAACATCAGAAATGGGAATTTTATGCTGAGCAGAGCGAGACCCACGGGGATCCAGGGGATGGTCGATTCAAGCTCCCGAAAAACCAACCTGGGGCTGGAGCCAACCAAGATGTAGAGATTTTTCTTCCAGCCCTGCCACATTGCGCGGAAAGACCGGTACATGCGAACCCGCACAATGCCCTTCCCTGAGCTGAACCATAAGCGCAATCCGGCGCGCTTGGCAACCGTTGCGAGAGCGACATCTTCGAGGACATCCGCGGCCACTGTGGCGTGACCGCCGATTGAGTCGTAAGCGTCGCGGCGCATCATCAAAAACTGGCCATTGGCCGCGGCGGCGAGCGATTCGGGATTGTTCACCTTGTCGTAGGGATAGAGCTTGGAGAGGCGAATGTAGAGAAATGGAATGAGCGATTTCTCATACCAGGTCTTCGTGACTTGCTCGGGCGAAAAGGAGACGAGAGCGGCGTCCTTTTCCTGCCCGAGTTCAAGCGCGCGGGCGGTCGCGCCCGGTTGCAGCTCGGCATCGGCATCCGTAAAAAGGAGCCAGGGGCTACGGGCCTCTTTTGCGCCTATGTAGACTGCATTGTTTTTTCCAACCCAATCGAGTGGCACTTCCTGCGTTTCAAGCAAACGAAGATTTGAAATCCTGGGCATCAGACTGCGGACGATCTCCGCGGTCTTGTCCGTGGACTGATCATTGACGACGAGGATTTCCGCGATTTCGGGCTGCATAGCCAGCGATTCAATGCATAAAGTGATGACGTCCTCTTCGTCTCGAGCCGGCACGATGGCGGATATCGATGGCGACGCGGGCGGCTTCGCTTCCGAATTGGGCGATTCGTTGGTCACGGTTTGCTGGTCACGGCAATTTGAAAGGGCAAGGACCGGTTTCCGATGCCTGGCGGATGAGCTAGTATAGCATTCGATGAAATTGGGGCCGAAAATTCTGCCGTGGGGAGGTTTGGCGGCGCTGCTGGGGATCATCATCATTTTTGCGCTGCCCAGCTACCGGCATGGGGAAGCGTCGATTGCGGGAAAACGGGCGGAGGATTTTGTGTTTGACCTGAACGGGAAGCCGGCCCATCTCTCCGATTTGCGCGGAAAAGTCGTCGTGCTTAATTTCTGGGGGACGTGGTGCCCTCCCTGCATAGAGGAAACCCCGGACCTGAACCGGCTTCAGAAATATATAGCGTCGCGCGACGCAATCGTTCTGGGCGTTGCCGCCGATGAGGACCCCGCCGTTTATGAACAATTCTTGCGCGACCACAGCGTGAGCTTTCCTACCTATCGCGATCCTGGAACCACGAACAATCGTTCGCCGATCGCGGCGACGTACGGCACGATGATGTACCCGGAGACGTACATCATCGATCGGCAAGGCAAGATCGAACGCAAAATCATCGGATACCAGGAGTGGGACTCGCCGCAGATGCGGGCGTACTTTGATTCGATTTTAGGTAAGGGCTGAGAAGGAATCGGCAGGATGGCCTGCCGTGGCGCGTCAAAGCGATAACTTGCGAAGGCGCAAGGCGTTAGCGATGACGGAGACGGAGCTGAAGCTCATGGCCGCGCTCGCGAGCATCGGGCTCAGAAGCCACCCGAAGATCGGATAGAACACTCCAGCCGCAATGGGAATGCCCAGCGCGTTGTAAAGAAAAGCAAACGCCAGATTCTGCTTGATGTTGCTGATGGTCGCGCGGCTGAGTTTGCGCGCGCGCAGTATCCCGCGCAAGTCTCCTTTCACAAGAGTGATTCCGGCGCTCTCAATGGCAACGTCCGTGCCGCTGCCCATGGCGATGCCAACGTCCGCGGCAGCGAGAGCGGGAGCGTCGTTGACACCGTCGCCCGCCATCGCCACGATGCGGCCTTGGTCGCGCAGGCGTTTGATTAGGTCTGCCTTTTGTTCGGGCCGAATTTCCGCTTCCACTTCCTCGATTCCCAGCTGCTTCGCGATACGGGCGGCTGTGGTTCGTAGATCGCCGGTCGCCATCACGATGCGCAACCCTTCTTGCCGCAACGTACTCAGGGCTTCCAAGGTCGTTTCCTTCACCATATCCACCAGCAATATCACACCGACTACCTGCTCATTCACAGCTACGGCCACATGACTCGCGGCAGCAACACCTTCAACGCCGTAACTCGACTGGAGCGTTTGTCCGCTTCCGCGCTTAACTCCCCGCTCTGCTAGGAATCGTGCGCTTCCGATCAAGACAGCATCGCCCCCAACGCGGGCCTCGGCTCCCCCACCGGGAGTAGCGCGGAAATTAGTGGCTTCTGATAGTTCGATGCTTTCGGCGGGTCGGCTTCGCTGGCCATGGAACTTCATCGGGCTATCTTCTCCTCGCGCTGCACGAACAATTGCGCGAGCCAAGGGATGCTCACTGTGCTGTTCAACGCTCGCCGCCAGCCGAAGCAGATCTTCGCATGTGAACCCACTTCCTTCCATGACTGCTACATCAGCAACGCGCGGTCTGCCGTACGTGAGCGTCCCAGTTTTGTCGAGGACCAGGGTGTCGACTTTCGCGAGCGTTTCGAGGGCTTCCGCGTTTCGAATGAGCACACCGTTATGCGCGCCACGCCCGACCGCGACCATGATGGACATGGGCGTTGCGAGCCCGAGGGCACAGGGGCATGCGATGATCAGGACGGCGACGGCGGCGATGAGCGCGTGAGCAAAACGCGGCTCGGGACCGAAGAGGGCCCAGCCTGCGAACGCTAGTACCGCGGCAACGATAACCGCGGGCACAAAGTAGCCAGCGACCTTGTCGGCATGGCGCTGCATGGGGGCGCGGCTGCGCTGCGCTTCGCTGACTAGCTTTACGATTTGCGCGAGAAAAGTTTCGCTCCCCACGCGCTGCGCCTCCATGATGAAGCTGCCGCTGGTGTTCAGCGTCCCGCCCGTCACTTTGTCGTCTGCGGATTTTTCGACCGGCATCGGTTCGCCGGTGACCATGGACTCGTCGACCGCGCTCGCACCTTCGAGGATCGTGCCGTCTACGGGGACGCTCTCGCCGGGACGCACGCGCAGCCGATCGCCGAATTTGACGAGATCGAGCGCGACATCTTTTTCCGTGCCATCGGCTGCAAGCCGATGCGCTTGCTTCGGCGCAAGATTGAGCAGAGAGCGAATCGCGCTGCTAGTTTGCCGGCGCGCGCGAAGTTCGAGCACTTGGCCGAGCAGAACGAGCGTGGTGATGACGGCGGCGGCTTCGAAGTACGTGGGTACGGCGCCTTGCATGTCGCGGAAGGAAGGCGGAAAAATCCGCGGCGCTAACGTTGCAACAACGCTATCGAGATACGCGGCTCCCGTCCCCAACGCGATGAGCGTGAACATATTGAGGCTGCGGTTTACGACGGAAGCCCAGAAGCGCTCGAAAAATGGCCAGCCGCCCCAGATGACCACCGGTGTTGCGAGGATAAATTCGAGCCAGTTGCGCTCGGCCGTCGAA
>JBAQJX010000049.1:0-3406 GCA_049641765.1 Candidatus Acidiferrum sp. | reverse complement strand
TGATCAGCGTCGCTGCCGCTGCCGAAATGCACGTCGCAAACAGCACGCCCTCCATCGGCATGCCCGCTTCCGACAAAATCTGCGGGTTCACCACCACGATATACGCCATGGTCATGAACGTCGTCAGTCCCGCCAGCAGCTCGCGCCGAACGGTCGTCTTGTTTTCTTCCAGATGAAAAAAGGCTCCCAGCAACTCGCATTCCCCCCGCTGCGAAGGAGCGCCACTATAGGATGCGGACTTCCCAAGGTCAACGCACAACAGCGATCAATGAGCTTGTCGGTACTCTCCGCGTGAGCTTGCGTCCGTGCACGAACTCATCTCCCTCGCTGACTTCCTGCTCACGCAACACGCGCGATCTCCTTGATCAGCTCGATCCGCCGCTTGCCGCCATTTCGCGCAGTTGTTCAACGCCGCCTTTTAGAGCGGCACCTTCTCCTCGCCGATCCAGGCGCACCTGTCATCCTGAGCGCAGCGAAGGATCCCGGCATCCACTTCCGGCCTATTCATCGGCGCCTTTCCTTAGCGCCGCCCGTCAGGGCACCATCTTCTCGTCGCCGCCGCTTTGTTTTCACTCCTTCTGCCCCAAAAAATATTTTTTCCTCCCCGTCTCACGTTTCGTCTCAATGCACGCCACATGCCATCTTTCCCGGCCCTTACTCCTTTCCTTTCTTCACCTTCCCGCCTCAGCCATTCCAATTTCACTCTCTGCGATTCGAATGAATACCATGCCGTCAACTATTGACAGAATATAATTTCCATGCTACCCTGTCCTGTGATCTTCGCCCTCCATCTCCCGACCCGCTCCTCCAACCTCAACGCCCCCTCTTCGTTTCGCTCTTCCTCACGCTTTGCAAAAATCCCGTTTTTCTATCTCCTTGATTCCATAGCATTTATTCACTCTTCCAAAATGAGTATTTCGCTAACTCCTTCATTCCCAATCCTTTCCGCACTCTTTTGTAAAATACCGGGGGTGTACCCCCTCCTCCGCCTCGCTCCGCTCTCCTTCCCCGCGCTTTCCATTCGCCTCCGCCTCCTTCAAAATGGGCGTGCTCCCATCTCGCGACTCCAGCTCTGCCCCCGAATCGAGGTTCCATGAAACTCCATCGCGACCTGTTACGAACTCTCCCCAAGGTCCTCCTCCACGAGCACCTGGACGGCGTTCTGCGCCCGCAAACGGTCATCGAGCTCGCCCAAACCGAAAAATACAAACAGCTCCCCTCCCAGGATCCGCACGAACTCGCTCTCTGGTTCCACCAAGGCGCCAACCAGGGCAGTCTGGCGAAATATCTCGAGGGCTTCGTCCACACCATCGCCGTGATGCAAACCGAAGAAGCGCTCGAACGCGTCGCCTACGAACAGGCGCAGGACCTGAGCGAGGACGGCGTCCTCTATTTTGAAACTCGCTTCGCGCCCATCTTTCACACACGCAAAGGCCTCACACATCAGCAAGTCGTCTCTGCCGTTCTCAAGGGTCTCGAGCGCGGCCGCAAAGACTTCGGCATCGCGTATGGCCTCATCATCTGCGCGATGCGCAATATGGACGTCTCGCTGGAAATGGCCGAGCTTGCCGTGGATTTTCGCGACCGCGGGGTGGTGGGCTTCGATCTCGCCGGCGAGGAAGGCGGTCATCCTCCCAAAAAACACGTCGACGCGTTTCACTATATCCAGCGCCAGAATTTCAACATCACCATTCATGCCGGCGAAGGCTTCGGCAAGGAGTCCATCTGGCAGGCCATCCAATACTGCGGCGCGCACCGCATCGGCCACGGAACGCGCCTCATCGAAGACATCGCCGTGGCCGAAGACGGAAAAGTCGTCAAGCTCGGCGACCTCGCCCAGTACGTTCTCGACAAACGGATTCCGCTCGAAATCTGCCTCATCAGCAACGTCCAGACAGGCGCCGCGCGCAGCCTGGCCGAACATCCATTCAAAACCTTTTACAAGGAAAAATTCCGCGTCACCCTGAACACGGACAATCGCCTCATGAGCGACACCACTATGACCCGTGAATTTGAAGCCGCCGCGGAAACCTTCGGATTGACTCTGGAGGACTTCGAGAAAATTACCATCAATTCCATGAAGAGCGCATTCCTGCCTTACGACCGGCGCTGCGATTTCATCTACACCGCCATCAAGCCGGGCTACGCGAAGATTCGCGCCTCGCTTGCCGCCAAGTGAGATTCGCAGCGTGGAACCACTCGGTCGAACACCTTTATGCAGCGAGCACGGCCAGCGTTTCCGCGAGCACCAGGACGCCGCGTTCGATATCTTCCGGCGACGCGTATTCATCGGGCCGATGGCTGTAGCCGTTGCGGCAAGGAATGAAAAGCATCGCCACTGGCGCGATGCGCGACATGAAAAGCGAATCGTGATACGCCCGGCTCACCATCCGCATGGATGCGAAATTATGTTTCGCGCAGGCGCTCACAATCGCTTGGACAATCTCGGAAGCGCAGTGCGCCGGCGCATCGCTGTTCACCAATTCCTCGTTTACCGAGACGTTTCGCTGCCTGGCAATTGCCTGGATCGCCGCACGAATCGCCGCCATCGCGGCTTCTCGTCGTTCGAGGCTCGTGTCTCGGATGTCCAGCGTCAATTTCACCCGGCTGGGAATGCTGTTCACCGCGCATGGAAACACGTCGCAGATTCCCACCGTCGCCACGGTGTCGATGGCTCCGCTACTCTTCGCCGCGCGCTCGACCACCAGAATCAGCTCCGACGCCGCGCACAGCGCGTCGCGACGGTCCGGCATCAACACTCCACCTGCGTGCCCGCCCGATCCTTCGATCGTAAATTTGTAGCTTGCCGGCGCGGCAATGTTCGTAACGACGCCAAGTGGAATCTTTTGTTGTTCGAGGAGCGGTCCTTGCTCGATGTGCAGCTCTACGAACGCCTTGTAATAGCCGCGTCGCAGTTGTACATCTTCGAGCGGCCCTGCAAATCCGGCTTTCTGCCGCACCTCTTCGAGCGTCGCGCCTTCCTTGTCTTTCAGCTTTCTTGCAGCCTCCGCGCTCAACGTGCCGGAGAGCAGCCTGCTGCCGAGGCACCCGATTCCGAATCGCGTCGGCTCCTCGGAGGTGAAAAGAAGCAATTCGACCGAATGTCTCGGGCGAAAACCGCCGCGCTGCAGCGCGCGAATCGCTTCCAAGCCGCCGAGCACGCCAACGACGCCGTCATATTTGCCGGCGTTGGGAATTGCATCAATGTGCGAGCCCGTGCCGACAGCCGCCGCGATTGGATCGGTTCCGTTCCATCGCGCGAACGTATTGCCGATAGCGTCTTCGCGCACCGTGAGCCCCGACTCTTCGCACCGCGCGATAAGCCACCGGCGCGCTTTCAAATCTGCCGGAGAGAAAACGATGCGTGTAACCGCCGGAGGTTCCGCGTCCGAAATCGTGGAAAGTT
>JBAQJX010000047.1:0-15802 GCA_049641765.1 Candidatus Acidiferrum sp. | reverse complement strand
CCGAAGCTTCGTTAGCCGCCATGCGCGAACGGAGCAAGTTCGGGATTGCGATCGCCGCGATGATCAGAATAATCGCCACGACGATCAAAAGCTCGATAAGAGAGAAACCCTTCTGTTTCTTCATGCTGTCTCCTTAGAAATTTAATTAAACTCTTGGCCAGAACACGCCTGGAGAATGGGCACGGCAGTGGCCATCGTTGAGTGGCTTGTCGGGGGAAAGCGCGACAAGCTAAACCCAACGGATTCTTCGACTTGCTGACTTCTTGGTAAAATCCAATCGACCTCGTGTTTCCCTCTGGTACACATGCCCGAGCGAATCTGACTCTTTGCGTCGCTCCTGACAGCCAACAAACGTCATCTGAGCGAGCATCTCGCATGCAAGCGCTCGTCTAACATCGCTGCCAGCGCGACTCTTCTTCTCATCACGTTGCCTCGAAAAGCGCACCAAAAGAAGAAGAGCACAGGAAGCCTTCCCTGTGCTCTCTTGAATTCGGCGAATGATCTTGTATTGAGTGCCGAGTTTGCGGCTGCACCAACGATCTACTGTATCGGAGCCAACCCGGACGTCTGGCAAGCAACAACGACGCCCGCTCCTCCCGTCGGATCTCGCCGAATCACGCCGGACTGATCGGAACAGAAATCACTTTGTCCACTATGCCCCGGTACGACTGGAACCGCCGTTGAATTGAAACTGACATAGGGGCTAAGCGATGTGCCCGAGCCCACGGAGGGAGTGGCTGTGAACGTATACCCTGCCTTTGTTCCGTCGCCCAAGTCGCTATCAATCAAGCAAGAAGATGTGGAAGAGGCAGCAGTGCATCCGGCGACAGGTGTACTGAGTTGCGCCAATGTCCCGTAACCAATGCCGTATGTCGAATTGAAGGTTACCTCACCGGTGTTAATCGTCCGCATAGAGCTGACGGCCGATGCTTCGTTCGCAGCCAGGCGCGAGCGGAGCAAGTTCGGGATAGCAATTGCGGCGATAATAAGAATAATCGCCACGACTATTAACAACTCGATTAAGGAAAACCCTTTCTGGTTTTTCATACCATGCCCTTTGGTAGAACCCAAACTAGAATTTAATCTCAGTCAGGAGATGGGCACGTCGGATGCCAAGCAGATTCAAAAGAGGCCAAGTCGACGAAATGCACGTAAACAACTCATTCTAAAAGCCTTACATTGAATTGCGCAATACACCCCTGGTTCCAATGCGGGAATCAGGTGCCTTGCTGGGGACCTACCCTCGCGCTTTTTGTCAATCAAAGTGACATATTCCGTCAGCGCACAACTCCTGCAAAGGAGTGACGTACTTGCTTTGGGTTGAAATGAATCAATCCCATAATTCTCCAAGCTTTGATTCTGTCCTTGGAGTGGGAATCCAGAGCTAGCCTGAAACCGCAGAGTCCCGGAACTCACAAGGCTGCCTCTTTTCTTCTTACGCCCAGCCGACGCGCCGCAACAACGAAAAAATAGACGGAAAGGACCAACATCTCAGGTTCTATGGTGTGCCGATTGCGGGCCTGAGGGAATGCAACATAGAACGGCAACGGATAAAGCAGGAGCAGGCCGAGCAGCAAGCCTTGCCCATAGAGTTTGTCGCGCGCAGCCAGAAGCCAACCGAAAACCGTGACGACTGCGAATGGTCCGAATAGCCACGGCAGCAGTGGCCCTCCCCCGTAAGGGATCATCCCACCCGACCAGAAAGCGTATGCACGCTTGAGCGTGAGTTCAGCGAACTCCCGCGGATATTGGCGGACAAAATCGATTGTCTCCTTTCTTTTTGCGGCGACATAGGCGATCTCTCCCATGCGAGTGTACTCGTCGCGCTCGGCCTGATTCGCAGAAGGATGTTTGCCTGCCCAACCGAAGCCATTGCTGAAGTGGTAGTTCCCGAGGTGAAATTCAAATCCAAAATTGCTGCGGATAAAGACGAATTGGCCGAAGACGAGTCTGTTGCGAAGAATCCAGGGCGTCACAACAATCGCACATAGAACCACGGCGAGCGCCGCGCGGCGAAAGACTTGAGTGTTCTGCCCGCAGAGACGCCCCACTAGCCAGAGCAGTGAGATGGGGAGGAATGTCAGTAGCACGGGGTTGGTAAGCAGTGCGAACCCCCACAGCACTCCGAACGCGACCCAGCTCTTGTTGCTTTGCGCTTCGGATGCGTCGCCTAGGTTCAACGTTATTAGCACTAGCCATGCAAGCAGGAGCGCGACCAGGCTCGTCTCCCAAATCTCCGCTGTCGGCCAAAGCCAAAAGTAGGGCAAGAGAGCCCAGGTCCAACCGCACCACATCCCTCCGGCTGCACCTATCATGCGTTCGCAGATTCGATAGACAGGAATACATGTGAATGCGGCAAAGAGGCTGTTCAGCGAGAGCAGCACAAAAGCTGAGGCTGGCGTAAAAATACCAAACATCTTGAACACGGCCGCGCACAAGTACGGATAGACGGGTGCAATCCAGGTGGTCGGTCCGGTTATGGGACCGAACGGCGAACCGAAGCCATGGCCCGTTGCGATCGAGTGCGCGATGCTCCCGATTTCATATCCGAACGTGAAGTGCGGGTCGCCCACCGACATCGGCGGCGCCACATGTGTAAGAGGAATAATGTAGCTGTGGACGATCAGAATCCGCGCGACGCGAACGGCAAACGCTGCCAACACCATCAACAGATAAGGCTTGCGTCGCATTCCTGAGGGGGTGGGAATCGTCGCGGATGGCATCTTCAAAATGGAATGAGTTCAGATGTTGTGTTTCTTTGCGTAGTGCCGGAACGAACGATAGGTGATTTTCAAGAGATCCGCGGCTCGCGTGCGAACCCCTTCCCCCTTCTCTAGAGCGGCCAGCAAGTAGCGGCGCTCCGCTTCCGCGATTTCCTTCTCGAAATCAATTCCTTCCGCAGGGAAAGCGACTTCGCCCGCAGCGCCTGCTCCCGAGCCTGACGCAGACGAGTAGCCCGCAATGCGATCCGGAAGAACGCGGAGAGAAATCTCGCCGCCGTTTTCGAGGGCTACGGCGCGTTCCATCGTATTCTCCAACTCGCGGACGTTTCCCGGCCAATCATAGGATTCCAGCCTGCGAACAGCCTCTGGTGAGAGCCCTTCGACCGGCTTTTCCATCGATTTCCGGAATCTTTCCAGAAAATGCCTTGCAAGCAGCGGAATGTCCTCGCGCCGGTCGCGCAAGGCAGGGAGCTGAATCGGAATGACGCTCAAGCGATAGTACAAATCTTCGCGAAAGCGGCCTTCGGCAATCTCCTTTTCGAATTCCTTGTTCGTGGCGGCGATGATGCGCACATCGACGTCGGTTTCCTCATTGCTTCCGATCGGCCGCACCTTGCCTTCCTGAAGCACACGGTAAAGTTTGACCTGCATGGTCAGGCTCATGTTTCCGATTTCATCCATGAAAAGCGTGCCGCCGTGCGCGGCTTGAAAGAGTCCCTGGCGATTTTCGTTCGCGCCAGTGAACGAGCCCTTCATGTAGCCGAACAATTCCGATTCGAGCAGTGTCTCTGGAAACGCTCCGCAGTTGATGGTGATGAAGGGAGCCTGAGCGCGAAGGCTGTTCTCGTGAATCGCGCGCGCGACCAACTCTTTTCCTGTCCCGCTCTCACCGGTGATGAGGACTCGGCTGGACTGCGGCGCAATCGTCTGAATCAAATCGAAGATGGCGCGCATCTTGTGGCTCTGACCGATGATGTTGTCGAGTCCCGTCAGCCGCCGCAGTTCCCTGCGAAGGTAGCCAGCCTCTTTCTTCCATTTCAAACTCTCGGAGACTTCCTTGACCGCGCGGCGGAGCTGATCGACCAGCTCATGGTCTTTGATGACGTAGCGGTCCGCGCCGGAATTGATGGCGGCGATGGCCGTCTCAACAGTGGGGACTCCGGTGATTAACAGAAAAAAAGAGTTGGGCGAGATTTCCTTGCTGAACTTCAGAAGATCCACCCCGGTCGCTCCCGGCATGCGCACATCGGAGATGATGATGTCGAAAATCTGCGATTCAAGTTTTCGTTTCGCGGCTTCCACGCTGTGAGCTACTTCAACCCGGTGGCCTTCCTTGCGAAACGTAATTTCAAGCAGTTCACAAATGGAGCGTTCATCGTCCACCACAAGAATGTGGACCAGCTCGTTCTGAGTTTCCTTTGCCGCTGTTTTCGTTCCTTGCATAAATCCTCACACCGTTCTTGGCAACTCGACGATAAACTCCGCGCCGCGATCTTTCTCGGAGATCACACTGATTCGGCCGCTATGAGCCTGCACAATTTGGTACACGATAGAAAGCCCGAGCCCCGTGCCGCCTTCAAATCCCGATTGCAGCGGTTCGAAGATTTTCGCGCGCTGCTTTGCGTCCAAGCCAATGCCGGTATCCCGAAAGGCGATCCGCAACCAGAAAGGCAAGCGCTCGATGCCCACGGTAAGCGTTCCTCCGCCGGGCATGGCCCTAAGCGCGTTGTCGCAGAGGTTCCAAAAGACCTGCTTGATTCTGTTTGCATCGACGCGCGCCCGCGTTTCCGCACCGTTGAAGGTGCGCAGAATCTGATACCTGTTTTCGATCTCCGGCTTTTTCTCGAGAAGTGTCAGAGTTTCATCCAGCAGCCCGCGGATGTCCGCCTCCTGAAACTCGTAGGTCTTCTCGCGCGAATAATTCAAAAAGTCCGTAATGATGTGGTTCAGCCGCTCTGATTCACGGCTGACGATGTTCACGAGGTGCTTCTCATCTTCTTCGAGCGGAACTAGTCGCGCCAGCTCTTTTACGGCGCCGGCCATGGCCGTCAACGGCTGGCGAATCTCATGGGCAATCGCGGCGGAGAGCCGGCCGAGCGCCGCCATGCGCTCCTTGGTGGCCACCTCTTGTTCGAGTCTGCGCAGCTCCGTCAAGTCCTGGAAATTGAAAACGTAACCGCTCCTCGTGGGGTTCCTGGTACGCAAGGGAGAGACGGAAATGCCCAAATATCTTAGCTGGCCGTCCGGCGTGCGGAAGTCGATTTCCCTGCGGACCAGCGGCCGCTCGGTGGGGCTGCGCAGTCCGGGAAGCCAAAAATTTTCGTTAATCTCTTGAAGGTTGCGTCCCTTTAACTCCGTAAAGCGGTAACCGAGAATTTCTTCACCCGTACGATTAAGCAACACGATCTTGCCGTCGAGATCCGTTGTGAGGAGTCCACCGCGCATCGAGTGGATGATGTCTTCTGTAAAATCCCAGAGCTCGCGCAGCTCTTCCTTTTTCTTTTCGAGCTCAATGCCCTTCCGTCGCAGAGATTGCGCGAGCAAACCGGCCAGATAGGCGACCGCCAGGAACCCGAACAGGTTGCTGAGAAACCAGACACGCAGACCCTCAGAGGTAGGAACAATCAAGAAAGTGGGGGGAATTTTCCCCGCAAAGGCCAGGGCCGTCATCCCGCCAAGGATGGAAAGACATACGAACGCAGTGACAAACGCCATCTGGCGCGAGAACAAGATGCTCGCCACAATGATGACGAGCAGATAGAGAGAGATGAAGTAGCTTTCCTGCAGGCCGGTCGTGTAGACGAGGGCTGAGATGATGGCTATGTCTGAGGCTACCTGCAGCGCCCCTTGCCACGTTCCGCCGGGCAGCCATCGAACAAACGCTACGTACACGATGCCTGTCGTGATCCAGATCAGCAAAAGCGGGAGGAAGGCGTGGTTGGTGCTCGAAGCGGGTACATACTGCGGCCAGATGAGGTCAACAACGAGAATCAGCAAAATCGTGAGCAAACGGGCACGCGTCAGCCAGCCCAGCCACTCTCTCGTTGTCATGCTTTGGTCCATGAATCGCCCGCGTTCCTGCCCCAATTCCCCCAGGCATTCTCTAGTTTAGACAGAAATGGCGAAGGGCTGGGAGTTCCTTCCCAGCCCTCCGCCAATTGGATACTGCTCGCTGCCCAATAACGGGGCTAGTGAACCTCGCTCAGCTTGCCGATCAAGGAGAACAGCGGCATGTACATCGAGATGACGACGCCGCCGACGACCACGCCGAGGAAAACGATCATGACTGGTTCCAACGCAGTAAGGAGGTCTTTCACGGCTGCGTCGACTTCTTCTTCGTAGAAGTCTGCGATCTTCTGCAACATGGCGTCCATCGCGCCCGTCTGTTCGCCAACGCTGATCATCTGCGTGACCATGCCCGGGAAAACGTTCGATTCCTTGAGGGGATCCGTCAGCGATTTGCCTTCTTCGAGCGACTTCCGGACTTGCTGGAGAGCCCTTTCGACGACTGCGTTTCCGGCGGTCTTGGCCGTAATGTCCAATCCTTCCAGGATGGGCACGCCGCTGGCGATTAGCGTACCGAGCGTGCGGGTAAAACGAGCCACTGCGATCTTACGCATCAGAATGCCGATGACTGGCAACCGCAAAATCAGCGAATCAAGCGCGTAGCGCCCCTGTGGGGTGCCATACCACACCTTTAATCCAAAAATTGCCGCGCCGAGGGCAACCAGGATCATCAAGCCGAACACGCTGCCGATGATGTTGCTAAGCCCGATAACGATCTTCGTCGGAAGCGGCAAGTCGACGCCCAAGCCCGCGAACAACGTGGCGAAAATTGGCACGACCTTCCAAAGCAGGAGGATGATAACGCCGCCGGCCACGGTCAAGACGCCGACGGGGTACACCATGGCGGACTTAACGGCTCGCTGCAGCTTGACGTTCTTTTCAATGTAAGAGGAAAGGCGCTGGAGAATGGTGTCGAGAATACCGCCCGTCTCGCCCGCTTCCACCATGTTCACGTAGAGTGAGTCAAAAACCTTCGGGTACTGGCGCATGGCAGCCGAGAGCGTCGTGCCGCCTTCCACCGAACCTCGTGTTCCCGTCAACACCTTTTGAAATGTCTTGTTCTCCTGCTGGCTGGCAAGAATCTCAAGACACTGCACCAGCGGCAGACCAGCGTCGATCATCACCGAGAACTGTCGAGTGAAGATCGCCAGCTCTTTCGAGTTAACGCCGGAGCCGAACGTCGGCAGGTTGAACTCCTTGCCTTTCTGCGACATTTTGGTCGGCGTGATCTGCTGGCGGCGCAGAATGTTCTGCAGTTCCGCCTTGCTCGTTGCGGTCATCTCGCCGCTCACGTTTCCGCCGGAACGATTCGTTCCTCGATAAGTAAAAACCGGCATGTTCTTTCCTCCTCAATCCTTCAAATTCATTTGTCCGCGGCTCGAATGCCCCGGAAAATCTCTATCTCTTGCTCGCAACCGGCGCTTTTGAGCCGCCGCCACCCGGTGCAGACACACCGCGGTTGATCATGTCCTGCAACTCATCGGCGTTCGACGAGCGCGAAAGCGCCAGGTCCAGTGTGACGAGCTTCGAAAAATACGCGTTCGCAAGACCCTGGTTGAACGTCTGCATTCCCGTTTGTCCTGTCCCTGTCTGCATCGCCGAATAAATCTGGTGAATCTTGTCCTCGCGTACAAGGTTGCGGATCGCCGGCGTCGGGATTAGAACTTCCATGATCATCACTCGGCCACGGTTGTCCGCCCTCGGCAGAAGCGCTTGGCAAAGGATTCCCTCAAGCACCATCGAAAGCTGCGCTCGAATCTGCGGCTGTTGGTGTGACGGGAACACGTCGATAATGCGGTTGATGGTCGAGGCCGCCGAGTTCGTGTGCAGCGTTGCAAACGTCAAGTGGCCCGTCTCTGCGATTCGAAGTGCCGACTCGATGGTTTCCAGGTCGCGCATCTCGCCGATCAGCACGACGTCCGGGTCTTCGCGCAGCGCGGCGCGGAGAGAATTGGCAAACGAATGCGTATCTGCGTGCACTTCGCGCTGATTCACCAGGCACTTCTTGTGATTGTGCAGAAACTCGATGGGATCCTCGATGGTGATCATGTGCTCTTCGCGCTCTGAGTTGATCTTGTCGAGCATCGCGGCGAGCGTGGTTGATTTACCCGAACCCGTCGGCCCCGTAACCAGAACGAGCCCGCGCGGCTTATCGCAAAGGCCTCTCACGACTTGGGGCAAGCCCAAAGCGTCGAAATTCTTGATTTCCCAGGGAATCGTGCGGAAAACGGCGGCTACCGCGCCGCGTTGATTGAACACGTTTCCACGGAAACGCGCGAGGTTCTTCAATCCGAACGAGAAGTCCAGCTCCAGGTTTTCTTCAAAGCGATGTTTCTGGGCGTCGGTAAGAACGCTGTAGGCAAGTGATTTCGTGTCCGCGGCCGTCAACGGCGGCATATCGAGTGCCCGCAGGTGCCCATGTACTCGGACGCGTGGCGCGCTATTCGTAGTGATGTGGAGGTCGCTGCCTCCCATCTCGATCATCTTCTTGAGCAATTCGCTCAGCGTAATCCCGGCCATCAGTTCACCTTTTTCCTATAACACCGTTTCGCGCAAAACCTCTTCCATCGTCGTCATACCCGCCGCAACTTTGATCAATCCGCTTCGGCGCAGCGTGATCATTCCCTGCTCGATCGCTTTCTTCTTCAATTCCAAAGCCGAGGCGCCCACAAGGATCAGCTCTCGAAGCTCGTCGTTGATTTCCATCACCTCGTACAAACCCGTTCGGCCTTTGTATCCGCCCTTATTGCAGGTGTTGCACCCCTTGCCGTGATAGATCTTCGTCGTCTTCACTTCGTCCGGCGAATACCCTGCATCGATCAGCGCCTGCTCGGGCAGTTCCAGCTCTTCCTTGCAATTCGAGCAAATTCGGCGCACAAGGCGCTGGGCGCAAATCAGGTTCACGGAAGTCGCCACCAGAAACGGTTCAATACCCATGTTCATCAAGCGGCTGATCGTCGATGGTGCGTCGTTCGTGTGCAGCGTTGAAAGCACCAAGTGCCCCGTGAGCGCGGCCTTGACCGCGATTTCGGCCGTTTCAAAGTCTCGAATCTCGCCGACCAGAATGATGTTCGGGTCTTGCCGAAGGAAGGCGCGCAGTGCGGCGGCAAAGTTCAGCCCGATCTGCTCCTTCATCTGAACCTGATTGATGCCCGACAGCTGGAACTCGACCGGGTCTTCAGCCGTCATGATGTTCGTGTCCACGGTGTTCAACCTCGCCACCGAGGAGTAAAGGGTGTTCGTCTTACCAGAACCCGTCGGGCCTGTAACCAGCACCATTCCGTATGGCCGCAAGATGTTCCGCTCGAATTTCTTGAGCGACTCCGCCTCGAAGCCCAGCTTGGTCATGTCCAAGCGGAGGTTTTCCTTGTCGAGCAACCGGAGCACGATCTTTTCGCCGTAGAGCGTTGGCACGGTTGAAACGCGGAAGTCCAGTTCCTTCTTCTTGCCGTCGGCCTTGTACTTGATCATGATGCGGCCGTCTTGAGGCAAGCGCTTTTCAGCGATGTCCAGCTTGGCCATGATCTTCATACGGCTGGTGATCGCGTCCTTCAACCGCAGCGGCGGGGTCATGACCGTCTGCAACTGGCCATCAACTCGGAACCGAACGCGCATTTCCATCTCGTACGGCTCGACGTGAATATCGCTCGCGCCTCGTTTTACCGAGTCCGTCAAAATCAGGTTCACCAGCTTAATGATGGGCGCCTCTTCGGCAGCCTTTTCCAGTGACGCGGTATCTAGCTCGGCCTCGTCGGCGGCGAGCTCCAGTTCCTGGTCTTCCTCGACCAGGTCCTTCATCATCTTGCTCAACTCTTCCGTGTTCGATTCGGACCCGCCGTAGAACCGCGAAATCGCCTCCCCGATAGCCGACTCGGACGCCACAACCGGCTCCACATTGAATCCTGTCATGAACTTGATGTCGTCCATCGCGAATACGTTCGTCGGATCGGTCATCGCGATGGTCAGCACCGAGCCCACGCGCGAAAGCGGGATCACCTGGTAGCGCAGCGCTGTATCCTGAGGGATCAGCTTGATGACGTTAGGATCGATTTCGTAATACTTCAGGTTGATCGAGGGGACGCCGTACTGGCGTGAGAGCACACCGGTGATGTCGTCATCGGTGATGAAGCCCATCTTCGTCAGGCAGCTCCCCAGCTTGCCACCATTCGCTCGTTGAAACTCGAGCGCTTTCTGGAGCTGGTCCTGAGTGATCAGGCTTTCCTTAATTAGTATCTCGCCCAAACGGACGGACATCCGCAGCACTCCCTGCCGGTTTGCACCCACGGTCAACATAGCAAATGGGGACGATGGCTGTGCGCGGAAATTCGTTGATAGTTCTGAAATGGCTAATACCTGTACGCTGGGGCAGGTTTTTCGAACGCGGTACAGGTGCCGTTCTTGACTTGCTTCGGCGCGCTGGCTATCGTGCGATAGAGATGATTTTGTACCTCAGCGCGCTTCACTCACAGCTACGCGCGGCCGCGCAGACAAAATTCGTCCGCCGTTTCTGCAGGCTCGCTGCCGCGGCAGCCTCAGTAGGAGTGCCAAGCCCGAACGATTACAGTTTTCTTAGCCTGCTTTACGCTACTCCTCCTACGAGCCTGGCTGTGCCCATGGGATTTTATGCCGTCTTGGCCGCTCCCTCCGTCGCGGTAATGCCCGCATGAGCCGCCCCAATTCCAAACATCGCTGGAGTCTTCTCGGCGCGGGCATTCTGCTCACCCTGCTTCTCTCGGCTGTCTTCACGTTTGGCTCGCTGGACGTTCCGTTCGAACCCAAGAGCTGGCGCACGCTCATGCCCCTCTACGCAGTAAACAGCTTCGTGATCGCTGCGCTGATGGTCTTCCTGCTCATTCTTGGTCGCAGCTTGGTTCGAGTCTGGGTCGAGCGCAGCCGCGAAAAGCTTGGCGCTCGTTTCAAGACCAAAATGCTTGTCGGCGCTATGGCCATTTCCCTTCTGCCGATCATCTTCATGTTTCTCGTAAGCTATTCGCTGATCAACCGCACCCTCCTGCGATGGTTCCCCCGCCCACTGGAAATTGCCTCCGAACAGACCCAGGAGTTGATGAAGGATATCGGCCACTCCCAATTGCCCAGGCTCCATAGGCTGGCCCACGGTTTTCTGACGGACCCCGCCGACGCCCTTGCTGACAAGGTGCAGCACGTCTTCCAAGAGGGCGCCGACGGCGTTTGGATCCTGGATAAAAACGGAAAGGCCACGGAAGGTGGCGTCGTCTGCGATAACGAGCCCGAGGATCGCCCCGGCGAAATCTGCGCTCAAATGGGCGTCCTCGGAGAGCAAGTCCGGACGATGCCCACAGGCATCGAAGTCTGGGAAGCCGCCGGCCATGACTATTTCGCAGTTCGAACGCCTTGGCCCGCCGGCGTCGAACCCGGCGGCTATGTCGTGATGGCTTACCGCACCAGCCCCAACTTCCTTTCCCGAATCACCGAAATCCAATCGCAGACTCTCGAGTACAACCAGGAGAAGCAAGACCTTCGCCTCTTGAAGCGTCAAATGCTCCTCATCCTTGCGCTCTTCACCGTTCTACTCTTCTCCGCCGTGACCTGGGTCGCTCTATTCCTCGCCAAACAGGTCACCATCCCCATCCAGGCTCTCGCAGAGGGCACCCGTGAAGTTTCCGCTGGCAATTTTGACTATCAAGTCCCCGAGCAGGCTCAGGACGAATTAGGCGTTCTCGTGCGCTCGTTCAACGCCATGACCACGCAGTTGCGCGACAACCGCTCCCAGATCGATCAGTTCACGCGCAATCTCCAGCAAGCCGTCCAGGAACTCGAACGCCGCCGCCAACTTATGGAAGCCGTTCTCGAAAACATTCCGACGGGCGTCATCTCACTCGACGCTGACGGAGCAATCCTCCGCGCCAACACGGCCGTGACGCGCATGTTCGGCGGTGCCGCCCGCGACGCGCAATCTCTCGACGAGCTCCTCGGTCCCGACGCATCGCGCATTCTCCAACTGCTCATGCGCCGTTCGCTCCGCATGGGCGTCGTTTCCCGCGAGATCGAAACCGTCGTCGCCGGTCGCATTCTGCACCTCGCCGTCACGGCCAGTTCTCTCGGCCCCCGCCGCGCTAATTCCGGCTACGTGCTCGTCCTCGACGACCTCACCGAGATGCTTCACGCCCAAAAGTCCGCCGCGTGGCAAGAAGTCGCTCGCCGCATCGCCCACGAAATCAAGAATCCCCTCACCCCCATTCAGCTTTCTTCGCAGCGCCTTTCCCGCTTCCTCGAACGCCGCGAATCCGCCGATTCCAAAGCCCCGCGCGACCTCGAACTGACCAACCTCGTCTACGAGTGCTCCCGTCTAATCGAGCGCGAAGTCTCCACGCTGGCCGCCCTTGTCAACGAGTTCTCTCAATTCGTCCGTTTCCCCACCGCCAAGCTTTTGCCCACGAACGCCAACACTGTCGTTCACGAAGCCCTCGAAGTTTTTTCGGGCCGCCTCGACGGCATCTCTCTGAAAACCACGCTCGGCGAAAATCTTCCCCCCGTTCGCGCCGATGGCGGTCTCCTTCGCAGCGTCGTCGTCAACCTGATCGACAACGCCGCCGAGGCTCTCGAAAACTCCTCCTTCCGCGAAATCCTCGTCTCCACTTGCTCCCATCCCGACGCCGAGACCGTCGAGATCTGCGTCTCCGACACGGGCCACGGCATCTCGCCGCAAGACAAAGACAAACTTTTTCTCCCGCACTTTTCAACCAAGAATCGCGGCACCGGCCTCGGCTTGGCCATTGCCGCTCGCATCGTCGCTGAACACGGCGGCAGCATTCACGTAGAAGACAATTCCCCTGTCGGCTCCCGTTTCTTCGTCGAGCTTCCCGCCGCTGAATTGACTCCCGCCGGAGCTGCCGAGCACAACGCGACGGAATCCACGCGATGACACCCAAGCCTCACGTCCTGATCGTCGACGACGAAACCGGCATTCGCGAATCGCTCTCTCTCATCCTCAAAGACGAGGGTTATCACGTCGAAGCCGTCGCCTCCGCCGAAGAAGCCCTCCAGCGTGCCGCCCTGGGCGATCTCGAAGTCATCCTCCTCGACGTCTGGCTGCCCGGCATCGATGGTCTCGAAGCTCTCAGCCGCTTGCAGGCCCTTTCGCGCGCGCCCGCGGTCATCATGATCTCCGGCCACGGCACCATCGAGACCGCCGTCCGCGCCACCAAGCTCGGAGCGTTCGACTTCATCGAAAAGCCGCTCTCGCTCGAAAAGATTATCGTGCTCGTTCGCAACGCCGTCCAGCAGCGCCGCCTCCAGGAGGAAAACCAGGTTCTTCGCAGCGAGCTCGGCCATCGCTATCAGGTCATCGGCGACAGCGTGCCCATGAAGGCGCTTCGCCAACAGATTTCCGTCACCGCTCCCACCAACGGCCGCGTGCTCATCTACGGCGAAAGCGGCACCGGCAAAGAACTCGTCTCTCATGCGCTTCACGCCGCCAGCCTTCGCAGCAAAGGTCCTTTTGTCGAAGTGAATTGCGCCGCGATTCCGGAGGAGCTCATTGAATCGGAGCTCTTCGGCCACGTCAAAGGAAGCTTCACCGGCGCTACCGAAGACAAGGTGGGAAAATTTCAGAAGGCCGACGGTGGTACGCTTTTCCTCGACGAAATTGGCGACATGAGCCTGCGCACGCAATCCAAAGTTCTGCGCGTTCTTGAAGAGCAGCGCTTCGAACCAGTCGGCTCCAGCCAGACCGTAACCGTCGATGCCCGCGTGATCGCCGCCACCAACAAGAATCTCGAACAGGAAATCACGCGCGGCGCCTTTCGCCAGGATCTTTTCTATCGCTTGAACGTAATTCCCTTCTTCGTTCCGCCGCTGCGCGAACGCAAAGAAGACATTCCCGTGCTGGCGCGCTATTTCCTGGACGAATTCAGCTCGGCCTACGGCAAGAAAACGCGTGAACTGAGCGCCACGGCGATGGATATTCTTGTCCGCTATCCCTGGCCGGGAAATGTCCGCGAACTGCGCAATCTCGTCGAGCGTCTCGTCATCGTCTGCCCGCAGGCGCGCATCGAGCCGCACCACCTGCCGCCGGAGCTTTTCCGCGGAGCCGCCGAAAGTCCCCAGCAACCCTACTCGACCCTGCACGAAGCGCGCAGCGCCTACGAACGCGAATTTATTCTCAGAAAATTGCAGGAACATCGCTGGAATATGACTCAAACTGCCAGCGCCCTCGGCCTCGAGCGCAGCCACCTCTACCGCAAAATGAAATCGCTCGGCATCGCCGCCCCAGATTAGCCTCTGATTAGCCCCAGCTTGGCCAAGGCCGGCGGCTCCGCGGGCAACCCTTATACTTCGCCAACCTCTGGGTCCCCCTCGCCTTCGGCGGTTTCCCCCAACGCCTCCAGCTGCGCATGCCAATCCAGCTCGCGCACCTGCAACGGATTTTCCCGCCAACTCGGGGCCACCTTCACGAACAATCCGAGATAAACCTTCGTATCGAACAGCTCTTCTAGTTCCTTCCGCGCTTGCGTCCCGATTTTCTTCAGCATCTCCCCTTTGTGCCCGATCAAAATCTTTTTCTGCGAATCGCGCTCCACATTCATCGTCGCTTCAATTCGCAGCAATCTCGGCAACTCCTCGAACTTCTCGACTTTCACCGCTACTGCATACGGCACCTCGTGGTACATCGCTTGAATCGCCTTTTCCCGCACGATTTCCGCCGCAAGAAACCGCTCAGGCTGGTCCGTCACCTGATCTTCAGGAAAGTACGGCTCGCCTTCCGGCAGCAGTTGCATTATCTCGCGCAACAATTCGTCGCATCCAGCGCCGCGCAGCGCGGAAATCGGCACAATGGCCGAGAATTCGAATGCCTTGCTGTACGCCCCGATCAACGGCAGGAGTTTCTGCTTCGGCAGCCCATCCACTTTGTTCAACGCCAGAATGGTTTTGCCGCTGAACCTCTTTGCCCGCTCGATCAGTTGTTCTTCCGCATGAGGTAGCGCTCGGCTCGCATCCACAATCAGCAGCAGCACATCGATGCCCTCCACCGCCGCCGCCACTTCACGCATCATCTGCCGGCCGAGCGCCGAATCCGGCGAGTGCAGTCCTGGCGTATCGATGAAAACAATTTGCCCGTCGGCCCGCGTCACAATCCCTTGAATTCGGTTGCGCGTCGTCTGCGGTTTCGAAGTGACGATCGCAAGCTTCTGCCCGGCCAGCCGGTTCAGCAGCGTGGACTTCCCCGCATTTGGCCGCCCCACAATCGCCACGAAGCCGGATCGAAACGCCCGCTTCTTTTTGTTTTCTGCCTTCGCCACTCTTCCCTCTGTCCTTTGTGTCCCCGCGTTTCGCAATTCCTACATCTACCCCTCTACGCGCCTCGTAATTCTTCTGTAAGGGAGGAGCTTGCCCTTGCCTCCCGACTCCCCTCACTTCACAATCGGCAGTTCCAGTGTGCTCTCGTGCTCCTTGTCGTGCACCAGCGTAACATGCGCCGTCTTCGCGTCTTTGCCCGTCTCCTCGGCCACGACGCCTCCACTGTTGTAGTTCTTCTCCGTCCCCGGCGTATTCGGACAATGCACGAAGAGCCGCAAACGGCTGCCCTTGGCTACTCGCCGCGAAAAGAACGTGAAATTATCGAACACGTATTTCTCGATCTTCCCCGTCGTCACAAGTTTTTCCTCGCGCAACGACTCACGGTACCGCGCTCGCATCGTCGCCCCCGTCAAATACACTGAATCGCCGCTCGGCAATATTTCGTACACATCCGCTTCTAGGTCCGTGTCCGTCACATCCATCGACAACCAAATCGTCAACTTCAAAAAGCCGGTCACTTCCGTCGCCGCGCCGAATGCCGGTGTGTGATAGATGGCGCCATTCCCGTAATTATTCAAGACTCCTCGCTGCGACTTCAGGCCGTCGTCATCGTCCATCTCCGCATCGCCGGGCCGCGTGCCCATCGGGTCGTACGTCCACTTGTCCGTCTCCGCGCCCGCCGCCTGCTTCTCCGTCAGCGTTCCTGATTCGAATACGCTGTCGGCCTTTCCGTT
>JBAQJX010000032.1:0-44665 GCA_049641765.1 Candidatus Acidiferrum sp. | reverse complement strand
CGTTGCGACATGCACCGGCTATGACGCGATCGATAGTTTTGGTGGAGATCGTGGGGAGATTGCGCTTGCGGAAAGACCACTCTTCGCGCATCAGACGTCCCGCTTCGTGCCAATCCGGCTTTTCCATGGCATGACGGAGCTTTTGAGCGACGTCAGAAATGCGCTCCAGACCATTCTGGACGGTGCGTTTGCCGCCGATCTGGGCTTTGAAAACTTCCCAATTGTTGATGCCGTGCTGGCGGGGCTTGCCGGTGTAGCAGACAACGATGCGGCGTTCGAGTTCGTCGAGATTGACGCGAAGCTCGACGCGATGCTCGCCGCCGGGCGGAAGCTCAATGGCTGCGGCGCCGCCAAATGCAGGCGGGTAGTGATCCTGCGTGCCGGTGGGGACATTGATGACGATGGCTTCGGCATCGCGGCTGATGTGAATCCATTCGACCTTGCTCTTCCCTGCTCCGGTGTAGCGGTCGAGCGCCGCGCAGATGGCAACGGCCATGGCGCTGGAGCCGCCGATGCCCGCGCCGTTAGGTGCTTCGGAGTCTGTGGTGAGAGTGAACCCGCCCTGCGGCTGAAAAAATTTGACGATTTCCGCGAGTAGCGGCAAGCGGTAGCGCTTGGTCTTCAGGAGAGCGGCGAAGGAAGGGAAACTTTCTTCGCGCTTGATGTCGCGAGAAACGAGCTTGATGCGCCCATCGGAGGGCGCATGAGTATGAATCACACAGGAGGCATAGCGGGAGATGGCCGCGTTGAGAGTGACCGAGCCGGGATGAAAGAGGTAGAGAGGCCAGATGTCGAGAGTGCTACCGGCAAAGTCAACGCGAGTCGGGGCCTTGGATTCGATAATCATGAGATTCCGATGAGTGAAATAACGTGCCGTCCGTCGAGCCAGTTTGCAGGAATCAAACTATAAGCTCAAGCGGAGAAGACGACAGGAGCGACAAATTGTCACGGGGCGACGCGCGATTTTATTTTCCGGAGTTTCCGGCGGCCGCGGCACGGTTGCGGACCATGAGCAGCGGGCCCGAGTCGTTTTTCTCCTGGGCCAGCGCGGGGTTAGGCTCGAAACAGCGGCGGCAGCGGGCTTCATACATTCCGCCTGCGCCGACCACGATCAACTCTTCGCTTTCGACCAGGCGCTGCGTGTGAACCGCGGGGTTACCACAGCGCACGCAGATGGCGAGCAACTTGGTGATTTCCTCAGCGACGGCGAGAAGGCGCGGCATGGGCTCAAAGGGGCGGCCGCGATAGTCGGTGTCGAGCCCAGCGACGATGACGCGCTTGCCGAGATTCGCAAGCCTGGTGCAAACATCGAGAATCTCCTCGCCCAGGAATTGCGCTTCGTCGATGCCGACGACTTCGGTTCGGGGAGAAAGCTTCTCCATGATGTCGGCGGCCTTTGCGACGTTGTCGGACGGAATACCCAGGCCGGAGTGCGAAATGATTTCGTTGGCCGCGTAGCGCTCGTCGATGGCGGGCTTGAAGATTTGCACGCGCTGGCGTGCAATTTCGGCGCGGCGCAACCGGCGAATCAGCTCTTCGCTTTTGCCTGAAAACATCGGACCGACCACAACTTCGATCCAGCCCATGTTGCCCTTGACGATGTCCACGCTGTTTTCTCCCCTTGGTCCTTTTTCAGTTTACTCCGCTCTGCAAATGCTTTCACGGCAAGGCGCTGCGCATCGAAACAATTTCGACGGAACAGGCGCCGCGAAGAAGCTATCCTGCCGCTTTCGTCGCCCGGCCATAAATCCTCGCGTTGTAGAACGGCGCGAATGCCGCGATGACGGCAACGCGAAACGACTCATCGCGCGGAATCAAATCCGCCGAAAGCACGCCCCATGCTCCCTGTCCATCGCGAATCCCTACAGCGCCCGCGAAGCGGTCGATCGCGTCTGACAAGTCGAAGCCGCGCTCGAGGACTTCGTGGGCAAGCGCTTCCGGCACTTCAATACCGCCGGAGCGCCCGTAGAAGCCCTGCCGGCCGTCGCTGACATAAGCCCAGGATTCGAGGAACACGCGCCTGCTTCGATCGTCCTGCAAGACTTCAAGGCCGCCTTCCAACCCCACAAAATAACGCCAGGAGGCGCGAGTCTCGCGAGCCATTCGAACCAACGCTTCCACTCGGTTGTGAGCCCCGTGCATAAGCTCTTCCGAAGAGGAAGGAGTGAGACTCACACCGCTTTCAACTTCGAGGCCGACTACTTCGAAGTCAGCGTCAGGAACGAGCTTTGGCGCGAAGGAAGCCAGAGCCCTGGCGACGGCCTGAAGCTTTGGCTTGCGCGTGCTCCCGACGGCGACAAGTATCTTCTTCATGTGACCACAGATCGGACGCGCTGATTCTAACGGGAATGGCGGGAGAATATCACGCGGAAATCGAGGGGCTGAGGAAAACGTCGGAAGACTTGGGATGCGGATTGAGAAGCAGGATGCGACAGGCTGCTGGGTGTGTTAATGAGGCCGTGACGAAACGCTTTTGGCAAGTGCTCGGCGCAAGCGCGTGAGAACTACGAGGCAAGGTCGTAGATCGAGGAGACTATCGGGACACAGCGGCCGATTGCTTGTTTGCATTCGCTTGCAAACGCAAGATAATAAGCGCATTCGTGCGATCAGGTCGCATTCTCAATGGTCTGCCCGCAATGTAGTTACGATAACCCTGAATCCTCGGTGCAGTGCGCAAAGTGCACAACGCCGTTGCCGCTGAGCGATCAAACCCTGGCCACCGGCGGGCAAGGATGGTCCGTCCCTGCGGCCGATGGAGTGGTGTCTTCCACCTCCCTTGTGCAGCTAACCCCGGGAACCTCGATTGGGAGCCGCTATGAAATCGTTCGCCTGCTGGGACAAGGCGGAATGGGTGCGGTTTATCAGGCGCACGACCGGGAGCTGGAGCGGCAGGTGGCGATCAAGATCGTCCGCGGAGACATGGCTTCCAATCCCGAGATTCTCCGAAGATTCAAACAGGAACTGATCCTCGCCCGCCAGATCACGCACAAAAACGTCATTCGCATTTTCGATCTCGGGCAGGCGGACGGAATCAAGTTCATCACCATGGAGTATATCGAGGGCGAGAATCTGCAGAGTATTCTTCGCCACAAGAAAAAACTGGAACCGGCGGAAGCTGCCAACATCATGGCCCAGGTGTGCAGAGCGCTGGAGGCGGCGCACGCGGAAGGTGTGATTCATCGCGACCTGAAACCGCAGAACATCATGGTGGACAAGGGCGGGCGGGCATACGTGATGGATTTCGGCATTGCGCGGTCGATGCTTGGCGCGGGCATGACGCAGACGGGCGCGTTGATCGGTACACCGGATTACATGTCCCCCGAGCAGGCAAAGGGACAAACGCTGGATGCGAGATCGGACCTCTTCAGCGTGGGAATTATTTTTTACGAACTCCTCAGCGGGCAAACGCCGTTTGACGCGGACACCACGATGGGCAAGCTCTGGAAACGGACCAACGAACCCGCGCGGCCACTCGACGAGCTGGACAAAGCGATTCCCCAAGCCCTCAGCAACATCGTGCGAAAGTGCCTCGAGATCGATCCGCAAAAGCGATTTGGAAGCGCCGCGGAGTTGTTGCAGCAGATCGAGGTTTGGCAAGGTCCGACAGCAGGTACGCGAATTCCGGTTGCGGCTTCCACCGCTTTCCCCGCGTACACGAAATGGGTCGCTGTGGGGCTGGCGGTCGCATTGATTGCGGGCGGAATCGTGATTCGAATGAAAATAGTTTCGCGGCCTCCCGCAGCGCACGCTCCAATGAGCTTGTTGATCGCGGACTTCGACAACAAGACGGGTGATCCCGTGTTTGACGGAACGCTGGAACCGATGCTGGGCATCGCGCTGGAAGGCGCGCCGTTTATTTCGTCTTTTAGCCGCGGTCAAGCAAAAAAAGACGCGGAGCGGCTGAAGCCGGGAGCAGCGCACATGGATGACGCGCTCTCCAGGCTGGTGGCCCAGCGCGAGGGCGTCAACGTGGTGGTGACAGGCTCCATCGCGCAGAACGGGGGCGGGTACAAAGTTTCTGTTGCGGCGCTGGATCCGGCGACTGGCAACACTCTTCTGCAAGAGACGCAAAACACCTCAAATAAACAGGACGTACTGGCAGCGGCAGGAAAGCTAGCAGAAAAAATCCGCAAAGGGCTGGGCGACACCACATCGGAGTCCGCGCAGCAGGCCGCGGCGGAAACCTTCAGCGCAAGTTCGCTGGAAGCCGCGCACGCGTATGCCATGGGTCAGGACTTCCAACAGGAAGCGAAATGGGATGACGCGCTGAAAGCGTATGCGCAGGCAGAGCAGTTGGACCCGAACCTTGGCAGAGCTTACGCCGGCACGGCGGTAATCGACGCGAATCTTGGAAAACGCGAAGAGGCGAAGAAGAATTACGGCCTGGCGATGTCGCACATCGACCTGATGACCGACAGGGAAAAATACCGCACGCGAAGCGGCTACTACCTCTTGATGCGCGATCAGGCGAAGGCGGTGGAAGAATTGACGGTACTCGTCAGCCAATATCCGGCGGACACGGCAGGGCACGCAAATCTGGCGCTCGCTTATTTCTATAGCAGGAATATGAGCAAAGCGCTCGATGAGCAGAAACATGCGCTGGCGATTACTCCGCACAGCGTGTTGCAGCGAATCAATTACGCGATGTACGCGCTTTACGACGGCGACTTTGCGACCGCTTCGAAGGAAGCGGAATCTATTCTTCAGGAGAATCCGAAATTCGATCAGGCGCTGCGCACAGCGGCGCTCGCGGAATTGGGGCGCGGGAATACGGCGCAGGCCGCTGAAAACTATAAGAAGCTTGAGGCGGTGAGCCCCTATGGTGCCTCCATCGCCGCCACTGGATTCGCGGACTTGGATCTCTACCAAGGTAAACTGGCGGACGCGGCAGGCATTTTGCAGAAAGCTATCGTGAGTGATCTGGCGGCGAAAGACACGGAAACTGCGGCTGGCCGGACGGCCACGCTAGCGCTCATTCAAATTAGTCTGGGAAAGACGCAGGAAGCGCTCGCCTCTGCAAACAGGGCAGCGTCCGGCAGCAAAGATCCCGGAGTACTTTACCGGGCCGCACAGGTTTACATCGCGGCTGGTCAGGGAGATAAGGCGCTGCAAATTGTGGCGCCGCTTTCGCAGCGCCTCGAAACGGAGCCGCAGGTTTATGCAAAATTGATCGCGGGCGAGGCACAGCTAAGGAAGGGCAACGCACGCGACGCGCTCAATTACTTCCAGGATTCGCAGAAGCTGGCCGACACCTGGCTCGGGCGATTTGACTTGGGGCGTGCCTATCTCGATGCGGGCGCGTTCACGGAGGCCTCATCGGAATTTGATGTTTGCCTGGAGCGGAGAGGCGAAGCGACTTCCGTTTTTCTCGACGATGTTCCGAGCTATCACCTGCTGCCGGCCGTTTATTACTACCAGGGCCGGGCACGCGAAGGACTGAACAGCCCGGGCGCTGCGGAATCCTACAAAGCGTTCCTGAGCATCAAGGAAAATGGCGCCGGGGACCCGCTTGTGGCGGATGCCCGGCGCCGAATTGGCTTGCACTAACCGTGCGATAAAGCGAGACTGATCCAAGAAGGCGGCTTGATTATCACGGTGATGGTTGTTGTGTTGCGACCGCGACCTCGTTCGAGAAGACACTCTCAACCCCCGAAGTGCTGATGGTATCCACCACGAAGTAGTAGGTCGTAGCCGTGCTCAGTCCCATGACGACGTACTGGTTGACGTTGCCGGCGGAGATCGTCGTCGTGTATACGCCCGAGGAAGTTCCGTAATGAATGCGATAACCGGTGATGTCCTGCGCGGCGCTGGCATTCCAAGTCAGCGTGATGATGGATGTTGTTTGAGGGGACCCGGTCAGGTTCGTCGGCGGCTGCGGAAGCACGGTCACGCTGTAATTCTGCGTAGCCATCTCCGTCGGACTGCCACTATCGGCCACGGATTCGGAGAAAGTATAGTTCCCCGCCAGAGTCGGCGTCCCGGCCAGCGTATCCGTAGTGGAAGTGACCGGAGGCTGCGTGATGGTCAGACCCGGAGGGAAGTTCGACTGAGTGATCGAGAACGAGATGGGAGGCGTGCCCCCGGTCGTGCTAATGGTGGCAGAGTACGCAGTGCCCTCGGTTCCGTTCGGCAGCGTTGGCGTTGTGATCGCGAACTGCTGAGCAATCGTAAGTGAGAAAGTAACGGATTGCGTTTGTGGTGGCGTACTGGTGTCGGTCACGGTTACGGCCACATCAAACGTCCCCGACTGTGTTGGAGTGCCGGTCAGAATGCCGTTCGAAGTGAGCGTTAGCCCCGTCGGCAAGCTGACAGGCGTCCATGTGATCAGACCGATGCCGCCATGCTCGAGCAAAAGCTGCGTGTAAGGCGCGTTCTGCATGGCATTAGGCAGGCTGGTGGGATTTGTCACTACGATGCCTGGAGCAACCGTGGGCGGATAGAAAAGCTCCGAGTTGGGAACGGTGACAGCAGGGGACGCGTTGTTGACGCCGCTTGCGAGCAGAACTGTGCCGTCAGGCGCGACGGCTTCCCGCCCACCCGTCTGCACCATCGTGAAATTCCCGGTTGTGCTGAATGTCTGCGTGGCCGGGTTATAGATATCCGCGTTCGTACCAGCAGGCAGTGTGGCCCCGCCGGAGATGAAGATCGTTCCATCACCCAAGACGATCCCCGCATAATGCCCGCGCGCGATGGACATGTTGGCCGTCGGAGTAAACGCTCCGGTTGACGGATTGTAAAGCTCTGCCGTTGGCGTTAGCACCAGCGCCGTTCCGGGGCCTGTTAATCCTCCGGCAACAAGGATTTGCCCGTTATACAGCAACGCGGAAGAGTGATTCCCGCGAGCCGTAGTCATATTGCCGGTCAATGTGAATGTCCCGGCAACGGGATCGAAAATTTCCGCGGAGGCCAGCGCATTGTTGTTCGAGTCGAGTCCGCCGCTGATCAACACCTGTCCATTGGGAAGCAGATCGGCGTGATGGGCCTGACGCACACTATTCATGACGTTGGCAGTAGCGGTAAAAGTGTTCGCGACAGGGTCATAGATCTCCGCAGAGTTCACGCTAACCCCGTTGTCGTTGTTTCCTCCAGTGATCAGCACTGTCCCATTCGCGAGCAGCGTAGCGGTGTGCTCCGCTCGGGGTGTAGTCATCGGCACGGGCACGGCCGTAAACGCATTTGAGCTCGGGTCGAAAAGCTCGGCGCTGGCGATGACATCCGTGTCGTTGAAACCGCCTGTGATCAACACTTTTCCATTGAGCAGCAGTGTCATGGTGTGATCCGCGCGAGCTGCGGTCATCGGACCAACTGTCATGAAGGTATGCGCAACGGGATCGTAGAGTTCAGCACTCGCCAGAACTCCGGATCCGTCCGCATTCGCCGCACCACCGGTAACCAGAATCTTGCCATTAGGAAGAGCAATTACCATGTGATTGCGGCGAGCGGTGTTCATGCTGCCCGTGTCGCAGAATCCGCTGACGTTGAACGGATTGGACTGCGCGGAAATACCCTGAACGTTGGCATTTAAGAGAAAGCCGTTCTGGCCGCGATTGACGTTCAAGTCCGTGAAAAATGCGTTGCCGTCCGCCTCGGTTGCTTGCGTCAGCGTGCCGCTCAGGGTCGCCGTCGAGCAGGGCGGCGTCCCGAAGAGCGACATCGTCACATTTGCGTTTGCAATGGGAGCTGCAGTCGCATCCTGGACGTGGACGACGACCGGAGAGTTGGGGTTCGTCTGTCCAGCGATGTAATTGGGAGGCTGCTGCACGAACGTTACGTTTCCGCCGACCGGTGCCGCGAAAAGTATCGTGTAATTCGCAGTCTGGAACTGAAAGCCTGGCGTGGTTCCCAAATTCGACTGATCATGCACGGAAACGCTGAAACTGATCGAGGACGATTGAGGGTTGGCAATCGTGAGCTGACCAGAACTGTCGAGCGAAACACCCGTCACCGGTGTTTGGAGACCAAAGGTGTATGAACCGGCGGTGCCAGGAATACCGCCGTTGGCACCGAGGTTAGCCGAATAAGCAACGCCAAGGGTGCCGCTGGGCAGCGTGGCCGGCGTGATTTGAATTACGGCGCCGACGCGAATGGTTACCGACGCTGAGAGCGCGACCGGGGGCGACGCTGAATCGGTAGCCGTTAACTGAACCACAGTACCCCCTGGGTTTGCGACCGTTGGAGCGCCAATGACCTGGGTGAACTGGCCTGTGGTCGAGCTAAGGGACAATCCGGCGGGCAGCCCGGTCGCAGTCCACGTGATCGGCGAAGTTCCGCCGGTCGTTGTGAAGGAGGAACCTACGTAAGATTGGCCGACCACACCGTCATTGAACCTGCTCGGGACATTCGGCATAAATGCGTTGCTGACAAGAATGGAAAACGTCTTCAAGGCCGTGTTCTGGGGCGTGGCGCTGTCCGCAACCTGAACGGTTATGGAATTTGGACCCAGGGGCAAAGCCGGCGCGGTGAGCAGACCGGAAGAACTTACGTTAACACCCTGCACAGAAGTAGAAACGAGGGACCAGGTATCTGTTCCCGGCTTGCCCCCCGAAGACTGCAATTGGAAGGAGTAACCCTGTTCGTTCTGATCCGTTGGGGGCAAAGTAGCCGTGAGAATCGACATGGGAGGATAAACAGGCGGCGCGGTAAGATTCGGATTTCCCGGATTCGCCAGAACGGTCGTGGTATTCACCGCCTGCGGCACGGTCACTGGCGTAATCACGGTGAGCGGGTTGAAAGGCGTCAACGCAGGCGTGGGATTTACGACGCGAAGCGTGATGTAGGCCGTCTCACCTGGAGCCAGCGTAACGGTGGCTTCATTCGGCGTGCTGTTGGTGATGTCCGGATTGGTGAGATTCGGGTCGGCCACACTGAACAATTTCGGGTTGGTGATGTTCGCAACGGTGATCCAATGCGTCTGCACGCCGAGGACGCAATTCTCCGCGACCGGCGTTTGATAGAGCTTGTTGATGATCATCTGCAACACGATCCCGCCGGGGATCGTGGCTCCAGTGGCTGTCTTCACCGTGTACGACGCCGTGGTGTTTCCGTTATTCGTGACGGGATAGATCACGTCCTGAATCGACCCGTTCGTGATGTCCGGGTTCGTGATGTTCGGATTCGTAATGTTGGGATTCGTGATGTTCGGGTTGGTGATGTTGGGATTGGTGATGTCGGGATTCGTTATATTCGGATTCGTGGCACTAACGTTCGTGACGTTCAAATTGGTAATATTCGGGTTAGTTATATTCGGATTCAGGTAGGACGAGTTCGTGATATTCGGATTCGTGATATTCGGATTCGCGGTGCTCGGATTCGATATATTAGGATTAGTAATATTAGGGTTCGTGATATTCGGGTTCGTGACTTCGTCGTTCGTAATATTTGGGTTGGTGATGTTGGGATTGGTGATGTTTGGGTTGGTGATGTCCGGGTTGAGGACCGCCGTCGAGGAAAGCCCGTTCGAGACGACAGACCCTCCAATCGCGGTGATCTGAGCGACAGTCACGGTAACGCTGGCTGCCGCATTTGTAGAAGTCGCAAAGACGCTTCTCGATGCCGAGGAATACGCGGGAATGGTGATGTCCAGCGTGGTCAGCTTGGAGAATTGCAAGAAGGACGCGGTGCCGCCCGTGGGCTGGTTGGTGATGGTAAAGCGGACGTTGAGCGGCTGAGCTGTCGTGTTCTGCGCTTCCACGGGAAATGCACGCTGGAACGGATACGTTTGACCGTTAAACGTGGTTGTCCCAAAAGGCTTGGCGTTCCCGGGTGCTCCGACGACCAGGCCGCCCGTGACCTGCGCCGTATAGATATTTTGGTTGCGCATGCCCTCCTGCCCCGGCACGCAGGGCGGAAGAGGTTGACCGTTCTCGACGCTTATGGCTCCGGCAACCACTGGCGCCGTGTAGTTTTCCCAACTTCCGCCTGGCGGAGGAGGCACAACGTCGCGGTTGTCGGTCCAGGTCGCATGGAAGAGCGGATTGACGCTTGGCATGAAATTGTAAGCCCACGAACTACCGCTGGGCACGAACATGGGCGATGGAACGATGTCGATGTAGTCTCCGAGAAAGGCTTCCTGTCCTGAATCAAAAAGCGGCAGGTTGGGCACGTTGAACTTGAATTGCTCGATGTCCTCGGTTTCTGGATTCACGCAGCATCCATATTCGTACTGGGAGAGGAGCACAGATGGTCCCAAAGTGACAGTTGGAAAGATTCCGAGTTCAAGCACGCGCAAGTCGAGTGTGTGGCGGCGAAGAGTGAGGTTCGCATCATCAATATAAGGCGTGAATACGAGATTCGGCTGCGGGCTTGGCGCTGCTAGTTCTCCCTGCGGTTCCAACATCTCGGTATAGTTGCCGAGGCTCGCCGGATTTGGCGTGTAGAACCCAGCGTAGTGATCGAGGCGCAAGTCATAGTAAAGAAGTGTCAGCCTGCCATTCGCGAACGTCATGGCGGGCATGATCTGATGGCCTCGTCCCGAGGGATTGGTTTGCGCATTCTGGCCCGGATTGTCCACCATGATGGGCGGTGTCCAGTGTGTTCCATCAATCGAGCCAGCGGCGACGATCCGTGCATCTCCACTCGAGCTCAAACCGCGGGCAGAAAACGCCACATAGACAAAGCCGAACATATCCGTCGTGAGAGCAGGATAGGCGTTCGTGCGAAAGGACGTGAGCGTGGTTCCCTGATCGAAGGGCTGGAAAGTAGAAATCTGAACCGGCTTATTGAACGTCTTTCCGGCGTTGGTGGACTGCGCGATCATAATCGCGTCGGACACTCCCGTCGAGGCAAACTGACGCCACGCTACATACACGGCTCCCGTAAGCGGGTTCACGGCGATAGCGCTGCCCTGGCTCGTCGTCGTTCCCGTGTTGATCTGGATCGGTGTGCTCCACGTCACGCCGCAATCGGTCGAGTGCGTGAACATCAGATGCGTTGGCGTGCTGTTGGCTTTCGTCCCCGCAAGAAAATCGGTGTAAGCAACATAGACATTTCCGGCTGCAAACGATTGCTTCACCGCCAGCGTGCCGCCATTCGGCCCCACGCCGGGTTCGTTCGCGGTGAAGGAACACGTCGATGCGCCCGCGCGCGGGATATCCACGGCCATCGAGGGCTTGTCTAGGAACTGCGAACTGTTACCCGTGGCCACGATGTGGGTATCAATGTAAGTGATTGGGTCGAGCTGCTCGTTGTTGTTGAGGTCGTTGTAGCGCGCCACGAAAACGGTGCTCACAGAGCTAGCGGTAGTCGCGCTCGTGGCCCGATCGAACGCCAATCCAGCGAAGTAAAACATTCCGTTCGTGCCCGCGCGCACAACCGGATCGGCTCCCGCCTGATACGTGCCATGCAAAGCGCCGCTATCCACACATTGAGGGACGTTGTAGGGACACCCCGGGAGGAGGTTGCTCTGCCAGGTGTAGCCGCCATCGAATGACTTGAAGATGCCGAGCCATGCATCGCCCGTTTCTTCTCCGCCCGTCAACACCATCTGAAGATCCACGGATCGATAGTCGTTCGCGCCCGCCAGAATGTGCATCGGATTTCGCGTCGACACTGCCATCGACGGTTCGTTTTGCCGCTGGAGAAAGGGATCGCCCGTGGGCCAGTGCGTGCCCGAAACCATGTTGACGTTTTGCCCGGCCACTTGCGCCACCGCCGACGGCGAGCTCATAAGACCTGCGAGGGAGGCCAAACAGAGGAATGCCAGCGCCGCGCCAACGGAGAATTTCATCGTAGAACTCCTAGCTTCGCTAGTATCTCGAAGCAGTGTAACTGCCTGATTTGAAATACGCCTCAGTGGGAATAAGCCAATACCAGAGACCTGGTGGCCGGCGTTACGAGGAACGCGGGGGACACGGCACGTACGGCCCGACCGTCCCGAGATTCTGGTCTGCAACCCCTCTAAAGTCAAGCGGAAGATTCGCCGTGGAAGGCCCAAGTGAAGCAGTTTTCGAGTGCGAGTTCTATGAGAAAACCAGCAATGTGCGGCTAATAACTGCAAAGAATGCCGAGAGTTGCGAACTGGAAACTGCCGCGAGCTGCGTGTCTCAGTGGCGCTCGTGCGCCGCTGCGCTGAGCCTGGAAGCGGCCTCCTCAAAGCGCCCAATCAGCGGAGCCTCGCGTCCGCGCGCGGAAACTCTCTCCACCGATTCAACTGCGCCGTTTCTCACCAACAATGCATGCTCGAAATTATTCACCGTGGGGCAAACGTGCCGTGGCATCAGGTAAAGCACATCGCCAGTCGAAGGCCGCATCGCACCCGCGTCGACCGCGATGGGCAAATGCTCTTCGCTGGGACCCAGCGGCGTCAGTTCCCGATGTCCCACGACTACGCATGTCGGGGCTCCGCTGTCTCCCGAAACAGCTTTGTGTCCCGCGTCGCAAGTGACCATTCCTTCGCGCGGCTGGCTCACCACGCGCGCCAGAACCAACGCCGCCGGCTGATAGCCGTACTCTTCCGGAAGTTGTGCGAGGCTCGTCGCATCGTTGTAGACAACTGTTCCCGGCGAAATTCGGTGTATGAATCGCTCATCGCGAAAACCCTCATAAGAAAGTGAGCATGGAAACGTCGGCGTCCCCGCGGTGATGACTTCCGTCACTTTGATCCCGCTTCGCGTGATGGCTCTCTCAATTTCCAGTAGGCTGTCGTACCCCTTGTGCGTCTCGCTTGTCCGGGCGGGCTCTTCCGCCGACGCGTATTGGCCGTCGTAGCAATGAAGGCCGCGAAACTCCAGTCCACTGCGCGCAATCACACCTGCGAGACGAATCACTTCATCGGCGTGGCTCTGTTCGATGCCAGTACGGTTCATGCCGGGATTGATGTCCAGAAAAACTCCCAACCGGCTGCCCTTCCACTGCTGAATTTGTTCTTCGTTTTCGGCCAGCACGGAAACACGCACTTCGCGGAACTCTTCCGCGATCTCTTTGACACGCCGCGCATTTGCGCCCATCGACGGATAAGCCAGAAGCACATCGGCCGCGCCTGCCTGACATGCCACCAGAAGCTCCAACGTGGTCGCGCACTTGAAATTACGGATGCCGCGCTCGATCAATAGCCGCTGGGTGTAACCAAGCTTGGAAGTTTTCAGATGCACGCGCCAACGATTCGCGCTGCCATTCAGCAGCTTCAGCGTGCACTCGATGTTAGACGCGACGATTTCCGGATAAATCACCAGCGCAGGCGTCAAGATTTCGTCGACGCCGGAAATTCCATACTGCGGATTCCAGGGGAATTCTCTCAACATGGATTTCTGTGTCGCCATTGCGGCTCCGATGATAGCGCGGATGCGCATCCTTTGGACGCACAGCGCGTTATTCCCGATTCATCGCGACGCGTGACGAGGGCGATGAACTTCGGACCGGGCGCCATTTGACCGCCTCACTTCTCGATAGTAGGCTCCCTGAACTTCCATGAGCCTCACGAACTCCGGGCAAACAAAGCAACCTACGCCGCCACAACTGGTTCGCGGCCTCGGTCTTTGGGCCGCGGTCGCGATTGTCATCGGCGACACCATCGGGTCGGGCATCTTCCTGGTCACAAGCGATATGGCGCGCACGACCGGCTCGGCCACTCTGGTATTTGCCGCCTGGATCATCGGCGGGTTGGTCGTGCTTTTCGGAGCATTTTGCTATGCCGAGTTGGGCGCGGCATTCCCGAAAGCCGGTGGTCCTTATGTTTATCTCGGCCGCGGTATCGGACCGCTCTATGGCTTCTTGTTCGGGTGGATGAGTTCATTTCTCGAGCGGCCTGTCGCCATGGCCACGCTGGCAGCGGGATTTCTGCGCTTTCTCGGTTTTCTTTTTCCCATAGTGGCGACTCCATTGTTCACGAGCCATTTCGACCGCTTCGCATTCACGTTCACTCTTGCCCAGCCGCTCGCAGCGCTCGTCGTCATTGCTGTCACGGCCGTCAACTATTTAAGCGTGCGTTTTGGAGGAGTTCTCCAGCTTCTTTTGACGTCACTCAAAGTCGGCACGATCCTTGTGATCGTAGTGGCCGGGCTTCTTCTCGGACAGGCGCATCCCCTTGCGGCTGCCAACACAAGCGGCGCTCAACCCGTCGGCGCATTCGGCTGGGCCACCATTGGCGTGGTCCTTGCTGCGATGGTTCCCGCAATGTGGGCCTACAACGGTTTCAACGATCTCGGCGATTTGGGCGAAGAAATCCTGAATCCAGGGAAGAATATTCCTCGCGCCATACTGCTGGGGCTGACGACTGTCGGCGGTCTCTACTTGCTCTCAAACGTTGTCTACTTCCGCACACTTCCGTTCGCGGCTCTAGCACAGTCGCAGCACGTCGCCTCTGACGTCGTGCGAACGTTTGCCGGATCTCGTGGTGCAGTGTGGTTAACGATCGCGATGGCTATCTCCGCGCTTGGAGCGCTGCACGTCGTCGTCCTAACGGGCGCGCGCATTCCCTACGCGATGGCTCGCGACGGCGTGTTCTTTCGATTTGCCACGCGCGTTCATCCTGCTTTTCGTACTCCGAGCGGCTCGCTGATTTTTCTCGGCGCCGTCGCTGCGTTGCTGGCGTTGAGCGGCACTTATGAGGACCTCTACTCCCTGTTTGTATTCGCGGTGTGGATTTTCTTCGCGTTGGCCGCAATTGCCTTGCTGCGCTTACGAAAACGGGAACCTGAGCTTTCCCGCCCATACCGTGCCTGGGGCTATCCCTGGACGCCGCTCGTCTTCTTGCTCGCGGCCATCGCACTCACGTTAAACCTGTGGATGATGCACCCCGTGCGATCCACTCTTGGCCTTCTTGTAATCTTGGCCGGCATTCCGTGCTTCTATCGCTGGCGCAATTCGCCGCCCTCGGACGCGATGTCAGCCGAACACAGCTAGCCCACCAGGGAGACTCGCTTTGGCAAATTGTTCAAAAGAACGGTAGGAATGGAGCGGCCTATCGGAATCGAACCGACACCTGAACCTTGGCAAGGTTCCGTACTACCACTATACTAAGGCCGCTCAACAGCACTTCTTCCTTATAACATGCCCGCGCACGGCGGAACAAGCCTTCCGTGCGGCGGCTTTTCGCGACAATTCAATCTCTTGGATTTCGCTGTCAGGACACGAGAGTTACGCGGGCGGACTTCACCACCGGCGAGCGTTTCTGGCGGTCCGCGAACCGGTCTGCTTTCTCTTTGTCGGTATACACGCGACCGAACTTTTCTCCGTCCGCATAGAAGACGGTGACAAGAAAGTGATGATGCTTCCGCCGCTTGTCTTTGTTGAAGTTGGTCTTCTCTTTCGTTGGGGATTTTTTCGTCGAATTTTTCGTCACAGAGGCCATCCCTATTTGTGTCGGTGGGTCACTCGGACAACTATCTCAGGGAAGCGCCACTAGCGCAAGTACTGCTATCGATACTAACGCTGTTTTTATTTCTGAAAGTTTCGCCTAGTCGGCAAACAGCAGTCTGGCCGGAGTCTGGTCCCCTGCCCTCGAACATGCTATTTCAGCGGCTTTTGGCGTGAAATCCAGGGTTCAGGGGAGCCAATTTGGACCGTCTTCGAAGGCCCCTTTTTCGCCCCAAAACGCAAAGAAATCAGCAGTTTCTCCCCCCTTCCATCGCAATCCCCATGCAACATTTTCCAAAACACGTTGCATCCCATGAAACTTTTCCAGTCTTTTTTCGTCTTAACCTATGAGGCGAACGATAGACTGAATGTGGCGGAGAATGAACATGATGATCACAATTACGAAGCACCCGCCCCTCGTGGAAGACCTGCGAAATCATTCGCAGGAGCAGATTGCTGAATTGCGCATGCTGCTTCAGTCCGGTGCTCCTTCGCGGCCAGATCCGCGTCGGCCCGGCTTCTTTGAAGTCGAAGGGCGTTCTAGTATTTATTACGTTTTCAAATATCCTACGGGAACGAAGGTCATGCTGCTCGGCGTGTGGGAACGCGATAGCGATCCAGTCGCAGAGCTAGTGGCCTGCACCTGCCCCGCGGCATAAGTTTGAGACTTTTTTCTGAAAGCTTCCCAACCTGAAAAGCGCTCCGGCCCAGCCGGGGCGCTTTCTTGTTTTACTTGCCTTCCTCCAGCTTAAGTGCCGCGGAATTGACGCAGTAGCGCAGCCCTGTCGGCCGCGGGCCATCTTCAAAAACATGCCCCAGGTGCGCGTCGCACCGGCTGCATTTGACCTCCGTCCTGGACATTCCATGGCTGGAGTCGGTTTCTGCCTCCACAGCCTCTTTGTTGGCGGGCGCGAAGAAGCTCGGCCACCCGGAGCCGGAGTGGTATTTGGTATCAGAAAGAAACAGGGGCTGGCCGCAGCAGACGCATTTGTATACACCGGGCGTTTCTGTAGCCTCATACTCCCCGGTGAACGGCGGCTCAGTTCCCTTCTGGCGGGTCACATAGTATTGATTCGACGTGAGTTGCTTCTTCCAGGCAGACTCGTCCTTGCGAATTTTCTCTTCCATAACCTGCCTCCATCTCCTTCTCGAATTTGGCCTTTACCTTGCTCCCTTTTGGTATCAGATACGTCGCAAGGGTCGGACGATTCGTCCTAAATCGTCAGGTGGCTCGCTACACTTAGATTCTAGCTTGAAAGTGGCTATGCCAGAAAAGACCGCAAAACCGCTCAGCGACAACCGCGTCAGCCGCAGGGCCAAGATCGCCAAGCCCGTCCGCGTGCGTCCCTCGGAGCCGCGCGACGACCATTTTGAGGACCTCCCCATAAGCGTCAACGCCTCCAAAGAGGGCATTTACTTCACCACCCGTCTCCATTCGTATTATCCGGGCATGCGTGTTTTTGTCACCTTTCCTTACTCCTCCCCGCACGATCCCATGAACTGCGAGTATGTCGCCCAGGTGGTTCGCGTCGAAAAGCTGGAAAATGGCAAGACGGGCGTAGCTGTCCATTTGAAAATGAGCGTAAATTACTCCGCAGGTCCTGTCCGCCCAGGCCCACGGAACTGAATTGCTCCTCCCGCATTCAAACAATCGCACTTTGGTATTCAAAAACCGCGGTTGACACCGTCTCCGATTTTCTTTACTTTCATAACATGAACTCTCGGGCGCATCGCCACCATCATCATCACGGCCACACGCCGCGCCCGATGAGGTGTGCATAGAGTTTAGAAGCAAAAAGCACTCATCGGCCCGCTGGCGCAGAAAGCCCCAGCGGGTTTTTTATTTTTCGGAGCGCTTTTGGTCCAGGAGGCAGGTAGCGTGAGCACCGTTTCCATCGACTTCGACAAAGCTGACGGGCTGGTCCCAGCCATCATTCAGGACGACCGCTCCGGCGATGTCCTCATGCTCGGTTTTATGAATTCCGTCTCGTTTGCCGAGACGCAGCGCACCGGTGAAGTCGTTTTCTTCAGCCGCTCACGCAACAAGCTTTGGAAGAAAGGCGAGTCCAGTGGCCATGTCCTCAAGGTCCGTGAGATCCGCGTCGACTGCGATGCCGATGCCCTTCTCATTCGTGTCGAAGCGCTCGGCCCCGGCGTTTGCCACGAAGGTTATCGCAGCTGTTTCTTCCGCAAACTGGAGTCCCACGGCAGCGCCAGGATCACCGAGGATCGCACCTTCGCGCCTGAAACCGTCTACGGCAGTGTGAAGAAGGAGAAAAAGGCATGACCCGCCTGAAGCTAGGTATTCCCAAGGGCAGCTTGCAGGACGCCACTCTCGACCTTTTTGCGCGCGCGGGCTGGAAAATCACGTTGAGCTCGCGCAGCTACGTCCCCACCATCGACGATCCCGAAATCGAATGTCTTATGGTCCGCGCTCAGGAAATGGCGCGCTATGTCGAGACTGGCGCCCTGGATGCCGGCATTACTGGCCACGATTGGGTTGTCGAAACTGGCGCCGCCGTGGAGGAACTCTCCGAACTTGTCTACGCCAAGCAGCGCCTCGCTCGGGTTCGATGGGTCCTCGCCGTTCCCGAGGACTCCGCTATGCGCGAGGTCCGCGACCTCGAAGGCAAAACCATCGCCACGGAAGTCGTACAAATCACGGAAAGCTATCTTGCGCGCCACGGTGTCAAAGCCCGTGTCGAATTTTCCTGGGGAGCCACGGAAGTGAAAGTACCCCAACTTGCCGACGCGATCGTCGAGGTCACGGAGACCGGCTCGTCGTTGCGCGCCAATCGTTTGCGCATCGTCGATACCGTTCTCGAATCCGCCACCGTCTTCATCATGAATCGCGCCGCCGCCGCGGATCCCTCCAAGCGCGAGAAAGCCGAGAATCTGATTCTCATGCTGCAAGGCGCCATCGCCGCCGCCAGCAAAGTTGGTTTGCTGCTCAATGTCCACCGAGACGATCTCACGGCGGTTCTTGGCGTGTTGCCCGCGCTGAAAAAGCCGACCATCTCTGCTCTCAGCGATCCCGACTGGGTCGCTATCAACACCATTGTCGAGGAAGCCGTCGTTCGCCAGATATTGCCGAAACTCAAAGCCGCCAAAGCGCAGGGCATCGTCGAGTATCCTCTGAACAAGATCGTGCTCTGATGCGCATCCTCAAACTCACGCCCGCCGTCGAAAAAAAACTCCTCCGCGCTCGCCGCGAACGCGACCACGAAGCGGAAGCCGTCGCTGCCGAGATTATCGCCGCCGTCCGCAAGCGCGGCGACGCCGCACTATTCGAATACACCAAGCGATTCGACGGTATTGATCTCCATCGTGAGGGAATTTGGGTCACGCCGCATGAAATGCGCGTTGCTCGCTCAAAAGTGAGCCGCGATTTTCTCCGCACCATCCGTCAAGCCGCTCGAAACATACGCCGCGTCGCGGAAAAACAACTGCCACGCCCTTGGACCCTGGATGTCGAGTCCGGCGTAAGAATTAGCCAGCGCGTTTCACCCATTGAATCCGTCGGGTGCTACATTCCCGGCGGCAACTTTGCGCTTGTCTCCACTTTATTGATGACCGTTATCCCCGCTCAGGTCGCTGGCGTCCCGCAAATTCAAGCCGTCTGTCCGCATCCGAATGACGCTCTGCTCGCCGCGGCCGATTTCCTGGGCGTTCGAAAAATCGCGCGCATCGGCGGAGCACAGGCCATCGCCGCGCTCGCCTACGGCACAAAGAGCGTCCCGCGCGTCGAAAAAATCCTTGGCCCCGGCAATCGCTTTGTCACTGCCGCAAAACAACTCGTCAGCAGCGATTGCGCCATCGATCTTCCCGCTGGCCCCACGGAAGCCATCGTGCTCGCCGCGAACGGCAACCCGCGGTGGATCACCGCCGACCTCCTGGCCCAAGCCGAGCACGCTCCAGATGCTGGCAGTTTTTTTGTAACTCCCTCGCGAAAGCTGGCGGCAACCGTTCAGCTCGAAGTTCAATCGCAATTGGCGGCTCTCCCTCCAGGCAACCCGGCACATCTGTCCATGCGCAAGGTTGGCGCAATCCTTCTCGCGCCCACACTCGAAGCCGCCTGCACCTTCGTCAACCGCTTCGCACCGGAACACCTCAGCCTTCCCTATTCGCCGGGGACGCTCCTCCAGAAAATCTCTTCCTCGGGTACCATATTTCTCGGCCCTTGGGGCGCGCAGCCGCTCGGCGATTACGTCTCGGGCAGCAATCACGTTCTTCCCACGGGCGGCTGGGCTCGCAAGCGCGGCGGCCTCTCCCCCGCCGACTTCGTCAAATGCATCACCCTCCAAACGATCTCGAACAAAGGCTTCCTTCGCCTCGCGGACGCCGCCGAATCTCTGGCAGAATCCGAAGGTCTGCTCGCGCACCGCAACGCCGTGAGGATCCGCCGATGAAAGCGCAACTTCCCACTCGTCAAGCCATTCTCGATCGTCGCACCTACGAGCCTCCCGGCGAGGGTCGCGCCAACAAGATTCGCCTCGACTTCAACGAAAACACCGCGGGCTGCTCGCCCGCCGTTCGTCGTACGCTGGCGAAACTCACACCGAAGCTTCTATCGATGTACCCCGAATATGACCGCGGCACTCGCCGCCTCGCTCGTCACTTTCAGGTCGCGCCCGAAGAGCTTCTTCTCACCAACGGTGGCGATGACGCGCTCCGCCTTTTCTTCGATGCTTTCGTCGACGCCGGAACTTCCGTTGTCATCTGCGAACCCACCTTCCCCATGTATCGCTACTGGGGTGAAGTCGCTGGCGCCAAAATCGCGGTCCAACGCTACAACGCCAACATGGAATTTCCATTGGCCGGCGTTCTCGCCGCGCTCGAAGCCAAACCGCGCGTGCTGTTTGTCTGCAATCCCAACAATCCCACCGGCACTCTTCTGCCCAAGGAAACGATCGAAACAATTTTGCAAGCCGCCACGCACACCGCCGTCGTCCTCGACGAGGCCTACGCCGAATTTTCCGGCGTCACCGTCGTTCTGTGGATAAATCAGTACCCTCATCTCTTCGTTGCCCGCACCTTCTCGAAAGCCGCTGGACTCGCCGGTCTTCGCCTCGGAGCCGTCATCGCCTGCGCTGAATCGCTCGCGATCCTTCGGCGCGCCACAGCTCCATTTCCCGTCAACGTAGCCGCGCTCGCGGCTGCCGAAGCCGCCGTTGGCGACCCCAAAATAATGAAGCGCTACGTCAAAAACATTCTTCGCACCCGCGCCTGGTTCGAAAAAGAACTTCGCAAACTCAACGTAAAAACCTTTCCTAGCGCCGGAAATTTTCTCCTCGCTGATTTCGGCCCCGGCAGCTCGGAGATGTGTGAGCAACTTCACGCACGCGGCATTCTCCTCCGCGACCGCGCCAAGGACATCGGCCCAGGTCTCGTCCGCGTCAGCATTGGCACACAAAAAGAGATGGAGCGCTTGCTCAAGTTCATCAAGCGCCTCAGATAAAGCGAAAATCATGCCACGCGCCGCCACCATCCACCGCAAGACCAACGAGACCGACATCCGTCTCCGCCTGAATCTCGACGGCCGCGGCAAATCTCGCGTCGCAACCGGCATTCGCTTCTTCGACCACATGCTCGATCTCTTCGCACGCCACGGCGCCTTCGACCTCGACCTCGCCGCAAATGGCGACCTCGACGTCGACCAGCACCACACCGTCGAAGACGTCGGCATCGCTCTCGGCGAAGCCGTCTACAAATCTCTTGGTTCGAAGCGCGGCATCCTGCGCGCCGGATATTTCCTGATGCCCATGGACGAAACGCTTGCCGCTGCCGCTGTCGATCTCAGCGGTCGCCCGTTTTGTGTCGTCAACGCGAAAATCTCTGCAAAGCGAGTCGGCGATTTTCAAACCGAGCTTACCGAGGATTTTTTCCAAGGTTTCGCGCAAGCTGCTCGCGCCAACGTCCACCTTCGCGTTATGTATGGCCGTTCATCTCATCACCAGGTCGAAGCGCTCTTCAAAGCCTTCGCCCGCGCGCTTCGTTTCGCCGTCTCGCGCGACAAGCGCCTCCGCAGCGTTCTTCCAAGCACGAAAGGCCTCCTATGAGCGTCACGCTTATCGATTATGGCGCGGGCAATGTCACCAGCGTCGAGCACGCTTTGCACCGGCTCGGCGTTGCAACGCATCGCTCTCAGTCTCCCGAGGACATCGCGAAAGCGACAGCGCTCCTTCTTCCTGGCGTCGGCCACTATGCCGCGCTCATTCGCGCGCTCGACGAGCGTTCTCTCCGCGCGCCTCTTTTAGCCACCATTCAGCGCGGCATTCCATTCCTCGGCGTCTGCCTTGGGCTGCAAGCTTTCTACGCCTCGAGCGACGAAGCCCCCGAACTTGCCGGCCTCAATCTTTTTCCCGGCTCCGTTCGTTCCCTGCCCTCGAACGTCAAGCTCCCCCATATGGGATGGAACCAGCTCCAACTCACTCGCCCGTCTCGCCTTCTCGAAGGCATTTCTCCTGGTGCGTATTTTTATTTCGCGCATTCCTTTGCCGCCACCAACGCAAACGGCGAAGCCGTCGCGCTTTGTAATCATGGTACGGACTTCACCGCCGTTCTCGAGCAGCAAAATATCTTCGCCGTACAGTTCCATCCCGAAAAAAGCGGCGACGCCGGCGCGCGCGTTCTCGCAAATTTTCTAGCGGCCAGCCACTAATGCAGAAAGCGCATAAGAAAAAACAATTGTCATTCCGAGCGGAGCGAGGAATCTGCTTTTTCTTCGGCCCCAGGGTTAATCCATGAGCCTCGCCCGCCGCATCATTCCTTGCCTCGACACCGACGGCGTCCGCGTCGTCAAGGGCGTCAACTTCGTCGGTCTTCGCGACGCCGGCGATCCCGTCGCGCTCGCCGCTCGTTACAATGCCGAAGGTGCCGACGAACTCGTTGTCCTCGACATTGCCGCATCGCGCGATCGCCGCCCCACGTTTCTCGAAACCATTCGCCGCGTCGCCGATGAACTCGCCATTCCTCTGACGGCCGGCGGCGGCATTCGCTCATTCGAAGACGCTCGCTCGGTCGTTCGCGCTGGAGCCGACAAAATCACCGTCAACACCGCCGCCGTCGCGCGTCCAGCTCTCATTTCCGAACTCTCTCGCGAATTTGGCGCGCAAGCCGTCGTCCTCGCTCTCGACGCCAAGCGCCTCAACGATCATTGGGATGTGACCGTCCGCGGTGGCCGCGATTCCGCTCATCTCGACGCCCTGGACTGGGCGCGCCAGGCGGTCGATCTCGGCGCTGGCGAAATCCTTCTCACTTCCGTCGATCGCGATGGCACGCAGCTCGGCTTCGATATTCCGTTGACCGCCGCCATTTCCCGCGCTGTTTCCGTCCCCGTCATAGCTTCCGGCGGCGCAAGACTTCCCGAGCACTTCGCTGAAGTATTTTCCGAAGGCGCAGCCGACGCCGCCCTCGCCGCTTCGATTTTTCACGACGGCCTGCAGTCCATCCGCGAACTTAAACAATTTCTCGCCGCGCAAAACATCGAGGTCCGTCTTCCATGCTGATTCCTTGCATCGATCTCCAAGGCGGCCAGGCCGTTCAACTCGTACACGGCCGCAAGCGCGAACTCGCCGTCGCTGATGTCTTTGGCCTTCTCGAAAAATTTCAATCCTATCCGTGGCTGCATCTCATCGATCTCGATGCCGCCATCGGCACCGGAGACAACAATGCGTTGGCCCGTGAACTTTGCCTCCGCGCTCGCAAGCGTCACAAATTGCATGTCCGCGTCGGCGGCGGCATTCGCACCGTCGCTCGCGCAGAATCAGTCGCCAAATGGGGCGCCGACCAAATCATCATCGGCAGTGCTGCCTTCCGCGACGGCAAAATCAACTTCCCTTTTCTCCGCCGCCTGGCAAAGTCCATTCCTCCGAAGAAAATCGTCATCGCGCTCGATACCGCAAAAGGCCGCATTACGACTCACGGTTGGCGCCGGAGGCTTTCTCTTCGCCCGGAAGAAATCATGTCTCGGCTCGAACCTTTTTGCTCGGCCTTTCTTTGCACCGATGTCGACCGCGAAGGCACCATGTCGGGCGCAAATCTGGCGTGGTTTCGGCGGCTGCGCGCGTCCACTTCACATCCGATCATCGCCGCGGGTGGCATCAAATCTCACCGCGAGATTGCCGCCCTCGAAAAAATCGGCATGGATGCCGCCGTGGGCATGGCGGTCTACAAAAACCGCCTCCGCTGAACAGCGGCTCGTCCTGCGATTTCTCTATCAACCTCGCCTATCTGCCCGTCCACGGTCGGTTGTCAGCGATAGTTTGCTATTTCAAACACAAGTGAGAGAATGGCCGCCGCCTGCCTTGCGCGCAGGCCATGGAGGAATGATGTCGCCTCGATCTCTGGACCCGGGTCTTCAGGAATTGTTGCGCGGACGCTATATCGCCACTCTCGGGACCGAGAACGCGGATGGCAGCATCCACCTGACCGCAGTGTGGTACATGTTTGAGGATGGTTACCTGCTCGTCGCGACCTCTTCCAAAACTCGAAAGGCCCGCAACATACTGGCCCGGCCGAAGGCTTCATCGATGGTGGACGCGCGAAAGCCGGCTACCGAGCGCGGCGTCACCGCTATCGGAACAGCGGAATTGATCTCGGGTGACCGTTCGCGCGAATGGAACCGGCGCATTCACAGCCGTTACATGAGCGCGGCAGCGATGTCCGATCCGCACATCGAACCAGTATTCGCATCGTTTGATGACATTACGATACGGCTCTCACCGATTTCGTGGACCGCATGGGACATGGCAGCGCTGGATGCTCAGGCGTTTGGCGGGCGCTTGGGCGGAACGCCGGGATACATGTTGCCCCTGGATTGAGAGTGAGTCTTCGGATCGCGCGTGCATCGTGAGGTGCCATGGAGTCGTCTGCTCGCCAGCTTGCGCCGCGCAAAAATAAGGTAGGACACAAACTCATGCGAAAAATAATGTGGTCGTCACTGCTTCTGCTTCTCTTTTCGGGCGCGGCCCACGCACAAAACGCCGTGGTGTCCTCCGATTCCCAGTTCTTCACCATCGAGCCGCTCGGAAACAATGTCTATGCCGCCATCGACAAGCCGAAAAGCAGCGCCGGCTCGAACGCGGGATTCGTCATCGGCGACGACGGTGTCGCCGTCATCGACACCTTTGAGGACGCCAAAGCCGCGCAACAACTTCTTGCCGAAATTCAGAAGCTGACCAAGCTCCCCATAAAATTCGTCGTTAACACGCACTACCATCTCGATCACGTCACCGGCAACGGCGTTTTCGCGCAAGCCGGCGCCGTCGTCATGGCCCAGGAAAATGTCCGCGCGTGGATTCACACGCGAAACCTGAAATTCTTCGGCGCAAACATCAAGCCCGAACAAAAAGCCTGGATTGACGGCCTCCATGCTCCGGACCTCGTCTACGATTCCGGCGTCGATTTATTCCTGGGTTCGCGAAAGGTTGTCGTGCGTAGCTATCTCGGCCACACCGGCGGCGATTCCGTTGTGATTATTCACGATGCGCAAGTTGTCTTTTGCGGCGATCTTTTCTGGAAAAAGACCATCCCCAATACGATCGATGGCACGACTGACAAATGGGCCGTCACGGATGCGCAGCTCGCTTCGGAGTATCCACAAGCCAAATTCGTCTCTGGCCATGGAGAAGTTGGCAACGCCGATGATGTCCGCGAGTTTGGCGCCTATCTCACCGATTTGCGCGCCAGAATGGCTCAGCCTGTCAAAGATGGCCTCACGGGTGATGCGCTGGTCAACGCAGTGCTTCCCGGCTTGAAGGAAAAATACGGCGACTGGGGATTCTTCGACCATTTCGCGCCGCGCAACATCGCCGACATGGCCAAGGAACTGAGCGGAACCAAGCAAATTCCTCAGCCCGGCAAACCTTAACTGAACCGATTTGCACGGCAAAAACCGGGCAATAGCCGGCTTATTTCCTGAGTTTTCCGAAGTAGCTAACGCAGATACGCGTCCGTGATGTACTGCTGCACCATGCGTTGCGTATTGAAGAACGAACCGTTGATGGCGATGGCGTGCTGCATGATTTGTACGAACTGCTTCGGCTCTTTGTAGAACATCGGAAGGATCACGTTTTCCAGTTTCCAGTAAAGTGACTCCGTTTCCTTCGAATTGTCCGTCGGCGCGTCGCCCTGCTCCATCGAGCGACGCGGCTCGCCGATCGACCATCCTGTAACGCCTTCGATGTGTCCTTCCACCCACCAGCCGTCGAGAATGCTCAGGCTGGGCACGCCGTTCAGCGCCGCTTTCATGCCGCTCGTACCGGATGCTTCGAGCGGAAACTGCGGCGTGTTTAGCCAGAGGTCCACGCCCGCGGTCATCTTCCCGCCGAGCTCGAGATTATATTCGTCCAGAAAAACCACGGGCACGGCTTTCCGAAGCGCCTTCTTCGCGTGGAAAATGTGGCGGATGATATCCTTCCCGCCCGTGTCGTTCGGATGCGCTTTTCCCGCGTAGATGATCTGAAATTGTCCCGCGTTCTTCGCAATCTGCCGCAAGCGGTCCAAATCGGAAAGAATCAAGTCCGCGCGCTTGTACCCGGTCGCGCGCCGCGCGAAGCCGATGGTGAAAACATCCTCCTCGAGGCTGAGGCCGGTCTTCTCGCGGACCGTTTCCAGAAGGTCGTGCTTGGCGATCAGATGCGCCGACCACACCTCTTCGGGAAGAAGTCCAAGCGCGCTCCGAAGGCTGTAATTGTCCTCGCGCCACTGCGCGATCTGGCGGTCAAACAATTGTTGAAACGCCGGCGAAGTCCACGTCGCCGCGTGCACTCCGTTCGTGATCGCTTCAATGGGCACTTCCGGAAACATCTGCCTCGACGTAACGCCATGCTGCTTCGCGACGCCGTTGACGTATGTGCTCAGGCTCAACGCCAGGTACGTCATATTCAAATGAGCTCCGCCTGCTGCGGCCTCTTGCAAGTTCGGATAGTTCTGTTCCGTTTGCAGCGATCGCTTCACGAGGTCCGCGACGGAAGCATCTTTGAGATCAAAAAATCGCGTCTGCTGCGGAAACACGCGCGTCAGAAATTCGATTGGAAAGCGGTCATGCCCCGCGGGCACCGGCGTGTGCGTCGTGAACATGCATTTCTCGCGGACTCGCTCAATATCTTCGCCATTGATGGCCGTTCGGCCCGCGTTCACCGCTTCTTCCCCGAGCAACTCCAGCGAAAGCAGCGCTGCGTGCCCTTCGTTCATGTGGTAGCGCGTCAGCTCCGTGTAGCCCAACGCCCGCAGCATGCGCACTCCGCCCACTCCCAGCAGAACTTCCTGGCACAGCCGGTAGTAGGAATCGCCGCCGTACAACCCGCCCGTCAGATTTCGGTCCCACTCCGAGTTGGAGGGTAGATCGGCGTCGAGAAAATAAACGGGCACCTCGAAATCGCGCACTCCCTTCACGTCATAGCGCCATGCGCGAAGCTCGATGCGCCGGTTTTCGAGCGGTACCGTTACCCGCGCGCTCTCCTCTTTCAGAAAATCTGCGACGTTCCAGACCACCGGCTCTTCCGTCTGAGACCCGTCTTCCGAGAGATGTTGCGAGAAGTATCCCCTGCGGTACAGCAGCGAAGTGGCCACCAGCGGCAGGCGCAGGTCCGCGGCCGCTCGGATCGTGTCTCCCGCCAGAACGCCCAAGCCGCCGCTGTAGCTCGGCATCGCGTTCTCGAGCGCGATCTCCATCGAAAAGTAGGCAATGAACCGTTTAACCGAATTGCCGTGCGTGGACATCTTTCTCGTTTCTCCGTTGGGCGCCGCCCCGGCAGCCATGCAGGGAAAATGGGCAACTGCTAACCCTTAATTGTCGAGGAAACGCCGCGCTCAATCAAGGAAGATGGAAAAGTGAGTTGCCCCGTCGCCGCCGCGAACGGCGTGGCCGGCGAACCTACCTGCCCGGCTCCCGCAGCGTAGCCCCCTGGCAGACTTCCGCGCGTTGCGCCAGCACTCTTTCAATCTCCGCGCGAATCGAATGCGAACTCACCGGCTTGGCCACGTACCCATCCATTCCCGCTGCGATGCATTTTTCCCGATCTTCCGCAAACGCATTCGCGGTCATCGCCACAACCGGAACGTGCCTTCCGGTACCAATTTCAGACGCACGAATCAATTGCGCCGCCTCGATTCCATCCAAGACTGGCATCTGCATGTCCATGGCAACCAAGTCGAACTCGCGCTCCTTCACAAGTTGAACAGCTGCCTGGCCGTCGCCCACGATCGTGACCTGGTGACCCATTTTCTCGAGCATCCGCGAAGTCAGCCTTTGATTCACGGCATTATCTTCGGCCAGCAAGATCCGCAGGCCTCGCTGCTTCGTTGTGGAAACCGGTAGCGATTCCTTCCTTTCAATGAGGTCTGGTTCTTCCGGGACAGCCCTCAGCGCCTTCAGCAAGGGCGCGCGCCGGATCGGTTTCTGAATGAATTGGACGCTGCCAAGATTTTCGGAGCGGCGCCGGTCCGAGGAGATCAGCGGCCCATCGTGCATGAGGATCAGCTGAAGTTTCTTTGGAGATAATTCTCGCAGCTTGGCGGCAAGCGCCATCCCATCCATTCCCGCCATCCGCGCATCGATCAAGGCGAACTCAAAATTTTCTTTGCGGGACTTGGATTCCTGAAAGGAGCGTAGAGCGTCCTCTCCGGTCCGAGTCACTCGTGGCATCAAACCATAGCGCACTGCCAAGGAGTGCAGAAGACGCCCGTTCACCTCGTTGTCGTCCACAATCAGAATCCGTTGACACACTTCTCCATCGCCTTTCCTCTGGGAAGGCTCCATGGAATCAGCGGACGGAACTTCTCTTGTGCAAACCTCGAAATGGAATGTGCTTCCTTTTCCCACTTCGCTTTCCAGCCAAATATGGCCGCCCATCAGGCTTACCAGCCGGTTCGAGATCGAAAGACCGAGTCCCGTTCCGCCGTGCTTCCGTGTCGTCGACATATCCGCCTGCGAAAAGGCTTCAAAAATTCTGTCTCGATTGTCTTCGGGGATGCCGATTCCCGTGTCCGAGACGGAGAATTGCAGGACGGAACCGTCCTTCGAGCTGGCCACCTTTTTCGCATGGATCGCCACTTCGCCCGCGTTCGTGAATTTCAGCGCGTTCCCCGCCAAATTGATCAGCACCTGGCGAAGCCGCGTGGGATCGCCCTGCACAAATTCTGGAAAATCTTCTCCAGTCTCCCACGCCAGCTCGATTCCCTTCTTGTGAGCGGCCAAGGCCAATGGCTGAAGCGCCTCTTCAATGCAATCCGCCGGAGAAAACGGAACCGACTCGAGCTCCAGTTTGCCCGCTTCAATCTTCGAAAGGTCAAGAATGTCGTTGAGCAGCGTAAGCAGAGATTCGCCCGAAGTCCGGATCATGCCGAGATATTCCTGTTGTTCCGCATTCAGCGGCGTAGCCAGCATGAGTTCCGTCATCCCCAGGGCCCCATTCATGGGGGTGCGAATTTCGTGGCTCATGTTGGCGAGAAACTCGCTCTTCGCGCGGTTGGCATTCTCCGCTTGTTCCTTTGCGCTTCGCAGATTTTCTTCCGCTTTCTTGCGCTCGGAGATGTCCTCGAAACCCACGACAGTGCCGATCGTTTCCCCCGCTCGAACGATCGGGTGCGACCAGACCTCCGCCGGAAAGCTCGTTCCGTCGGCGCGCCAAAGCAGTTCCGAAGTGGAATGAAATTTTGTCGTTCCGTGAAAGGATTCGGCGATTTTGCACTCCTCGTACGGATAGGGCGACCCGTCCGCCTTCGTGTGGTGGATGAGCCGGTGCATGTTTTTCCCCAGGACATCCTCGTTCGACGCGTAGCCCAAAACGCGGAGGCAGGCGGGATTGCAGATCGTCGCGCGGCCCTTGAGGTCGATGCCGAAAATCGCCTCGCCAGTCGATTCCAGGATAAGCCGTACGCGTTCCTCTTCGTCGCCGAGCTTTCGTTCTGTCGTCTCCCGCTCGCTGATCAGCGTCCCGAGAAGCAGTCCGGTGAGCGAGAGAATGAGCATTCGCAACTGAAATGCGTCCAGTAACTGCAAATTTTGGGGATAAATTTTTAGGAAAATGACGATCCCTAAATCGATGGATAGGATGCCAACCGATGCTCCGCGCAGTCCGCGCCGCACGGAAATCCAGGTGATGCAGAGGAAAAGAAGCGAGAAGAGATCGTGCGTTTCTTCGTACTTCCCGGAAAACACGAACCACAACGTCAACAAAATCGCGGCGATGAACGCAAACCATTCGAGCGTTCGGAAGGCGTCCTGTATTTCATGGCCATGCATTCCGTTCTGCGCGGATTCTTCTGTCTCTTCTTCCGCGCCGAGATTCAATTTCTGCCTCAGCCACGGCATCACGAAGACAAGAAGAAATGGAAGGACGCACGCGATCGCCACGGCGTCGCCGATCCACCAGTGAATCGCGGCGCTCACGTAGGCAGCTTGCGCGATCTGCTTGTCGAGGACGAGCATGTAGGTTCCGCCGGCCGCCACGCCGGCCGCCGCCGTGAGCGAAATCAGGAGAATCCATAAAACGTCGCGCATCGCGCGCAATCGCAAATCGATTTTCACGACGTGCCGAAGAACCCACGCCGCCGTTGCGTATCCCGTGGGGATAATCAAGTTGACGTAAAGAAAATCATTACTGAGCAGCGGCATGTGGTAGTTCACGATGACGCTGATCGCCGCGGCAATCCACACCACCGGAAAAACGCTCCAGCCAAATTCGAGGAACATGGCAAACGCCAGCGCCACCGGCGGATACCAGGCGCTCACCTCTTCGTACATCTGGAGGAAGACGGCGGTGCGGTCCAGCCAAACGTAGGCGGCCACAAACGCCGCGCAGAGAAGCACGCGGCGAAGGAGGAGGGAGGGAGGGCGTTGCGAGGAAGTTTGCGACGCGCGCGACTCGTCCATCGAGCTCGACGAAATGGGAAGCGACGGTTTCATGGAAGGCAAATCTGCCTTTGAAACATTGCTCTCTCAGAGCGTTTCAGGTTGGCACAATCCCAAATTGACTTGTCGAGAGACGCGGAAACCTGTGTGTTTCCGGCTCGCAAGTACAGCAGGCTCAATGAGTTCGCTTTGTGCCGCGACAAAGCCCCCAACCCTGGACTGGAGCGCCCAAGAGTGGATAAGCGATTGGAGGGCCAAACTTTCTTCCGCGTTTTAATTAGCGGTTTGCCCCGTGGCCGGTTGGCGCGGGAGTGGGCCGCGTGAGCAGGTCGACATACTCCTTATAGAATTTTTCCTTATCGAGATCTCGCTGCACATCGACGAGCGCTTCCCCCATATCGGGTTGCTGGCCGGGCGCCCAGGCGAGAGTGTCGCCGTAGGAAGCGCCGTGATCGACTTCCACATCCATATAAAGTTTTTGCCACTTGGTGATGATGGTGGGATCGAGCCAGGCGACGGCGGCAAGTTCGTCCCACAGATAATTGGCTTCGGCATACTTCGCGACGTATTGCGCGCCAGGCGCGGAACTGGCAGCGATCAGCGCGATCAGGCTTTTTTCCATGCGCGTCTTGACGGAAATGTCGACGGTGGTGAGGACGAAGCGCGGCCAGTGAGCGTGAAGCACCGCGTGAGTGGCTTCGGGATCCATCCAGAAATTAAACTCGCGGCGCGGCGAGAGCTGAAATTCGGGGTCGTCGCTGACAGGATTGATACTGCCGCCCATGACGATCAGTTCTTTGACGAGTTCCGGAAAATGCGGATCAAGCGCAATGGCCGTGGCAAGGTTGGTCATTGGCCCGGCGGCGTAGACGGTAACCCCATGCGGATATTGATGGACCATGCGTACCATGAAATGGGCGGCGTCTTCGGCGGAAGGCTTGGTCGTGGGAGCGCCTTCCGGAAGAGGAGGAATTTCGTAAGGGCCGTGGACGGGATGGCGTCCTGCAAAATTCCACGCGCCCTGATAAATGATCTTGCCGTAGAAGGTCTCCCATTTGGCGATGAACTCCTTGGAATTAACCAGGGGAAAGACAGCGCCGGGAACGACAGGAATATCCGTGCGGCCGATGATTTCCATCAGGCGAAGCGTGTGCGCCACTTCTTCATCGCGCCAAGCGTCGCCGGTGAGAACGGTGATGCCAAGGACGTCCGTGTCCGGCGAGTTGACGAGTGTGAGGACAGCCTGCATGTCCGTGCCGCCGGGGCCAGCGCAGTCCTGATCGATGATGAGTTTGCGCTTGGCCTGAGCATGAATCGGTAGCGGAGCAAAAGCGAGCGCGGCCCCAAAGAGGAGCATCGCAAGGCTACGGAACGACAAAGCGCAGCGGCCCATTGCACTATCAGATGAAAGCTGAAACATGGTTAACATAAGGTCCCTCCCCTCCCCCCCCCTGTTTTTTTGTAAGTGCAGATTCTAAAGGATTTAGGTTTTTTGTAAACCATTTAGAATCAACACTTGCGAGGAATTCTGTAAGTGTTGATTCTAAAACCTTTAGCCAGAGTGGAGCGCTTCGATGGGAAGAGACTGAGTTGCGAGTCGGGAATTGCAAGATCGTGCGCGGGCGGATGGCAAGAGGTGAAAAGCGACGGCCAAAGCTAGGAAAAGAGGACGAGGTGCAAAGGGAATGTGGCTGGGCGGCGACGAACATATGGGAGGATAGCACGAAATGGGCCGTCTGTCTACAGAAAAGTAAGATATCGTTCGAATGAACTGTGGAAAACTTTGCGCAACGCGCTGAGAGGACAAGCTGAGGCGAATAAAAATCCGGCCCACCAAACTGAGGTGGGCCGGAGGAATGCGAAAGAAACGCGCCGAGCGACAGGCGCGGGTTAGAACGTGAGCTTGAGGCCTAGTTGGACGAGGCGCGGATTGTTGACTGTTGAGTTGACCGCGCCAAAACCGTTCGATACGTTGATGTCGTTGTCCGGCTGACCGAACTGAGCGTGGTTGAAGAGGTTGAAGAATTCCGCCCGGAAGTTCAGACCCATACTTTCCCAGGGCAGTTTGAACTGTTTAATTACGGAGAAATCCGTGTTGACGAAATCGGGACCGAAGACCGGAACGCGGCTGGCGTTGCCGAGTTCACCCGTTGCAGGCTGAGTGAAGCAGGCTGGATTAATGTACTGGACCTTGGTCTGGTTGGCGTAGGGGTTGCAGCCAGCAACTTGATCGGGGCGGTTGAAGTTGTTGCCGTTGCCGCCGGTGTTGAAACCGTTGCCGGAACCGACGCCGGAGTTGTCTAGGCTGTCGATGAGCGGGAAGGCGAAGCCCGAACTGATTTTTTCGATCAGCGTAACTTGCCAGCCGCCGAGAAGCGAATCGGCCATGTTGTTCCAATCGCTGCCAAAGCGCTTTCCCCTGCCGAAGGGCAGGTCGTAGATGACGCTAGCGGTAAAGTTGTTTTTGAGGTCAATCTGAGAAGGCGCCCAATCGAGCTTCTGCCAATTCGGGAGCGGGAAATAGGGCGCGCTCAACTCGGAACCCAGACCGTCGGATAGGCCATTGTCGTAGGTATTGGAATAAGTGTAGGCGAGGAGCGCGTACAGACCGTGTCTGGAGGACTTGGTCTCGGCCTTGATCTGCAGGGAGTTGTAACTGGTTTTGCCGAGGTCCCCAAATTCCAGAATGGCGTTGCCGGTTGGTGGAGTGTAGGGCGATACGAAAGGAGCCCCACCGGCAGCGCAACCGAGTGTGTAGGTTCCTCCCGCAACACATCCCGAAGGGCCATTGGTATCGATGGCGTTTCCGGCTTCCAGGATGTGGTTACCTTGGGACCCGGCGTAGCCGACGGTCAGCACGATATTGCCGGGCAACTGGCGCTCGACGTTGGCATTGTACTGGAGCACCTGCCCTTGCCGGAAATCCTGTGGTTGGTAGAAATATGTCCCGGTAAAATTGGATAGAGTTGGCGGAGTGTTATAAATTGGAAATCCGCTAGAGATGCTGGAAGCGCCGCCCGGGCCCGTGGAGCAGGCTGGAGTTCCACCGGCTGGGGTAGCAGCTGGGCACCCGCCGAACTGAAAAATATCGCCCTCGGCGAAAAAGGGAGGGTTCTGCCAAAGGCCCTGCGCGCCCTGGCTCCAGGCGGAGTCGTGGTAGATGGAGAAGCCGCCGCGGAGGACGGTCTTGTCGCTACCAAGGAGTTTATAAGCGGCGCCGATACGTGGTTCGAGGGCAGTCCAATTCATGTTGATGCCTGCTGAAGAACCCACGCCGCCTTGATTGGCGACAAGAAGCTGGCCGGTGACCGCGTTCGCGCCGGTGGCGATGGTCGGAGGGATAAAGTCGGCCATGCGTCCGTCGGCCTCGGTGATGGGTGTGGACAAGTCATACGCGAGACCGATATTGAGGGTGAGATCTTTGGTGAGCCGCCAATCGTCCTGCACATAGGGGCGGATAATTTTCCATCGGCGACCAGTGACCGGGCCGTTGAAGGTTTGATCATGTTCGGAGATGTCCACATAGCCGAGAGTTAGATCGGCCTCGGGATTGCCGGAGTAATAACCGAGGGGAATCCAGAAACCATCCTGGAAAGCTTCGGCGCCGACGTTCATTTGATTGGCGCGGACGTCAATTCCGACGTGCAGTTCGTGCTTCCCGCGAATTAAATCGAGAGAATCCGCATACGTAAAGATATTGGTTCCACCCTGGAAAGGAGTGTAGCCGCGATCGCCGAGGGACCACAGGCCGCCGTTGAACAACACCGAGACCAAGCCGCAGCTATAAGCTCCCTTGATACACGTCTCGCTCCCGGGCGTGCCGGTGCAGCCGAGGTTGGCGCCGGGAATGCCGATGCCGGCGAGGTTGGCGGATGCGCACGAACCGGTGCCTTGCGAAGTGATGTAGTCGAAGATGCGGTTGTAACCAAAGCTGGCCTGGTTCACCGTGGTGGGTGAAAAGACGTGAGTCTCGCCGATGGCGACGTTGCGGGCATGATTGATGATGCCCTGGTTGCTGCCGAAGGCGCTGGCCTCGGCAAAACCACCGGCAAAACCACCAGGAACGTAGGAGACGGCATCGTCGTAGCTGAAACGGGCGAAGAGAGTGTCGTTGGCGGAGATGTTGTGGTCCACACGAGCGTCCAGCTTCGTTTCATAGAGGCTGCGGACCGGCTCGCTTACGAAGTTGTAATTCGAAGTGGGATTGTTAGCGTTCGGCAGGGGATACAAATTTACCAAGGCCGCACCGAGGGGGTTAACCAAAGCGGCGGGTATTTTGGCGCAGGAGACACCGGCAACTTGACTACCGTTGGGATTAACGGCGGTCGGCAGGCCAGTGCCAGCGTCGCACTGAAATGGGGTACCGCCTGTATAGGGATTAGTGATGAAAGTGGTGGAGACTGGATTCCCGAAGGGGTCGTTGCTGAAATCCGCGTATGGCTGCGTCGCGCTCGTGTGCATCGCGGCGCTGGGGACTAGACCGGTAAACGTGATGGCGTGGAGCTGATCTTTTTGTTCGCCATCGACGAAGAAAAAGGTCTTGTCTTTGCGAATGGGTCCGCCGATGGAACCGCCAAATTGATTCAGATTGAATTTTTCGGGCGTGGTGGCAAAAAAGCTTTTGGCGTCGAGCGAAGTGTTGCGCAAGAACTCAAAGAGCGAGCCGTGAAAGTCGTTGGAACCAGACTTAGTGGTAACGAGGACGGTGGGGCCGGCGCGCGTGCCGTATTGCGCGGAATAGTTGTAGGTCAAAACTTTAAATTCCTGAATGTCATCGATCGAGGAAAAGACACCGATACCACCGGCGGTCAATTCGTTGTTGTCCACGCCGTCGAGGAGCCAATCGGTGCTGTTGGGACGAGAGCCGCCGACCGACAGAGAGTACGAGCCACGGGCGGCGACTTCGCTATCCGCACCGCTGGTGAAGAAACTGTTCGGATTGGTCTCCTGGGTGGTGCCGGGCGTGAGGCTGGCGAGTTGCACGAAATCGCGGCCGTTCAGAGGCAGTTGTGAAACCTCTTGAGCGGTGATGACCTGGCCGAGAGAAGGATTGGCGGTTTCCACGGCGACGGCGCCCGCGGAAACTTCGATCTGGGTGGAGACAGAACTGGGAACGAGTGTGAAATCCAGTTCGCGCGCTTCGTCGACTTGAAGGCGGACGTCCTTGGACTCAACGGTTTGGAAACCGGAGAACTGAACACGCAGGGTGAAGAGCGAAGCGGGCAGAAGAGGTATGAGGTAGTGGCCGGCGTCATCGGTTTTCGCTTCGCGAGTGACGCCCGTGCTCTGAGAAGTAGCAGTGACGGTTGCGCCGGAAATGGCGGAGCCGGATTTGTCCAAAATCGTGCCGGAGAAGCTGCCGGTGGCCTGCCCATAAAGAGTTGGAGACAGACAGAGCGCAAGACCGGCGATCAAAAATAGAGAAAGAATTCGAAACCTCATGTGCAACACCCCTTTCGAATACTGCGATTACGACGGAAGCGAAGCAAAAGTTCCACCCCAGGAACTTGGACGGCTACAACGAAAACGAGAAAGCAACGGCGCGACACTGGTTCCCTATGCAAGCAAGACCGAGACGCTTTAATGGTGAGAGGATGCGGAGCGAGGTCGTGGCGCATACAGTGGAAGCAATTTCCCGCAAGACCGCAAATGTGAACAAACGTTAACAATCCTCCGGAAAATCCCCTAGTGCAGCAGTGGGCGTAGGCTAGCGTTCGGGAACGAGCAGTGTCAAGACAAAAGTAGAGTTTGCGGCAGCAGCGAAAGTTTAGTTCGTGTGGAAAATTCTTTTGGAATGAATTCGAAAATTTCGTTGAGCCGCGAGTGAGAAAGAGAGTCAAGGGACATGAGGGGAAGACTTTTCGATATTGCATGCGGTACTTGAAAAAGAATGAAACGCTTTGCCTGTTGATGACACCACTTGTTTGAGGACACCTGGCTACAGATCGGCGGGATGGGGCCGCGGACACAGGCGCACCTAGGATTGGGGCCAAGTCAAGCAGCGCGCAGAGGGCGCGCCTGACGACGGTTGCGCAGGACGCGGAAAGAGTTCAAGCTGAAGGTCCAGCCGAACACATCCCCAGGGGTTCTCAGAGCGATTCGCCGGAGATAAACGCAAGAGCAAAACTCCATTCATTCGATGTTCTGGGTTTAAGAGCCATACGCGAGCGGGTGACTGATACCCGGGCAGGAAGCGGACGGAAAGGAGATTTCCAACATGAACGCAGGACAAAAGCAGGTGCGGCTGGAAGGCAGCACGAGAGAGCGCATGAAGAATGCGGAAATCGTTGGAGAAGTGCCTGGCGTGGAGTTTCGCGTGACGGTCACCGTGCGGCGACGAAACGCTCTACCTCCGCTCGTAGAGCACGGCATGCGGAAGCCGAACGAGCGCACCTATATGACACGCGAGGAGCATGCGGCAAAGCATGGGGGCGATCCCGCAGACATCGCAAAGGTCGAGGCGTTCGCGAAAGAGAATGGATTGCGCGTGACGAATTCGAATGCCGCTGAGCGCACAATCACCCTGTCCGGAACGGCGGAGGCTTACGAGAAAGCCTTCGGCGTCACGCTGAAAATGTACAAATCGGGCGACGTAGCTTATCGAGGGCGTGAAGGCGACATCCTCATTCCAGAGAGTCTACAGGGCATCGTGACGAGTGTGACGGGGCTCGACAACCGCCCTTTTGCTAAGCCTCATTACCGCATTCTGCGGGGCGCGGCAAAGGCAGTGAGAGCGGGCGCGAGCGGCCACAGCTCGGCAGCGGCAGCTTCGATACCCGCGGGATTCACACCGCCGCAGCTGGCCGCACTTTATGACTATCCAAAAAACCTAGATGGAACCGGGCAAACGATCGCCATTCTGGAACTGGGCGGCGGATTCCATTCCGCGGAACTGACGACCTACTTTCAAAGTCTAGGCCTTGCAAAATCACCGAGCGTGGCGGCGGCGACATATCCAAACGGCGGGACGAACAGCCCGGGCACGAATGCGCTGGATCCCAGTAATCCGGATGTGGAGGTAATGCTGGACATCGAAGTGGCAGGTTCGATCGCGCCTGGAGCAAAGGTTGTTGTGTACTTCGCGCCGGATGCGACAGACCAGAGTTTTCTTGGCGTGATCAACTCCATCGTCGGCGACACGGTCAACAAACCGAATATCGTGTCAATCAGCTGGGGCGGGCCCGAAGACGAAGCCACCGCGCAGTTCAGGAATGAGTTCGATCAGGCGCTGCAATCGGCGGCGCATTTGGGAATGACTGTGTGCGTGGCGGCGGGAGACAACGGCTCGGCGGACTTTGCTTCGAATGATCCGAACTGGGACGGCAAGGCGCATGTGGACTTCCCCGCTTCGGATCCGTTTGTGATTGCGTGCGGCGGCACGCAAGTCACCGCGGCGAGCGGAACGATTTCGAAGGAGGTAGTCTGGGACGATGGAAAAAATGATGGAACAGGCGGCGGCGTGAGCCGGTTCTTTGCGCTGCCCAGCTATCAACAAAATGCAGGTGTTCCGCCAGCAGCCGATCCCACGGGGCCGGTGATGCGCGGAGTGCCGGATGTGGCGGGAGATGCGGCGCCAGAATCGGGATACAGGATACTGTGCGATGGGACGAGCTTCCCAGATCCGTCACAGGGGATTCCGCCCGTGGGCGGTACGAGCGCAGTGGCACCGCTGTGGGCGGGGCTGATTGCGTGCATCAATCAGGGGCTCAAGAATCCGGCGGGTTTCGTGAACGCGCTGTTGTATGCAGCGCCAGCGGACGCGACATTTCACGACATCACGCAGGGAAACAACGGCGACTACAAAGCGGGCAAAGGCTGGGATGCTTGCACGGGATTGGGAAGTCCGAACGGACAGAGCTTGCTTCAGGCGCTGTCGTCGTAAGACGAGAAGCGCAGAGCGGGAAGAAATTGGATAGGAAGACTCGAGCGGCGCTTACCTGTTGCGCCGCTCGAGTCTTTTTCGATCAGGCGCGGGAAGAAGAGGGGCTTTTTGCACGCACGCTGAGGATCTCAATCGCTCGTTCGAGCAGGGTCTCAAATTCGCAGCGTTCGATTCTTGGAGCGCGGTCGTCGATGGATTGCAGTTGCGTTTGGGATTGCGCGGGCGCGACGGAGCTTTGGCCGGCGGTCTGAAAATCGGAATTAGCTAAGTTCACGGAAACACCCCTTGGGAAAGAATTGTCGAACTATGGATAGTGAGGGAGGGGGCGAAATCGTTTCACGCGATGGAAAGGTTTGCGGGTCAGGAGCCCGCGTAAAGCTGAAAGGGCGCCCAGTAGTAGGGCTTGCGGAAAACGCTGTCGGAATGCAAGAGGGAGAGCTTGGCGGCGCGCAGGGCAGAGGCAGGGTCCTGGCCATGGCTGAGGCCATCGTAGAGAGCATCCATCAACTGCGGCGTGGAAGCGTCGCTGACTTCCCAGAGGGCGCCGACGACGTTGTGAGCTCCGGCTCGAAGAAAGGCCCAAGACAAACCGACGAGGCCTTCTCCGGAGAAGGCACGCGTGCCGGCACCGTTGCATGCGGAGATGGTGACAAGATAGGCGGAGAGGCGATGCTTAACGATGTCTCGCGCATAGAGCTTGTAGGAATCGTCGCTCTGTTCCCTGCTAAGAATGACTGCGGATTCCAAGGGACGCGCCCGGCTGGCGGTGCCGTGCGTCACGAAGTGGATGAAAGAGAATTGCTCGGGCTTGCTGCTGAGGTAAGCGGCGGGCGTGGCCTGGCTGCCGGAAAGGACGTCGCGATGCGAAGCGGGGAAGTATTTTTCGATGCGCTGCATTTCCGCCGCGGCTTGGGGGAGAGTGGGAAAGCCGGAGTTCGGAGAAATCGTGTTGCCTACGAGGAAGAGGTTCTGGGCCTTCGCATTGAGAGCGGGCCGGGCGGCAGAGGAAGCGAGAAGCGTCAGGGAGTTGGCGGTGGTCAGAGTCGCGTCTTCGATCCAGTAGTGAGGTTTGGCAGCAGGGACGATCAAGGTTTCGAAATTCAGGCCGTACAGGCTGCCGTCGGGAAGAAGAATGACACGGGAGTTCCGCGGGATAAATTTCGCGGCAGGCTCGACGAGGAGCTTGTAAAGTTTCTGACCGTCGGGGTTGGCCGTTTCGAGCGGATCGCGCACGCCAAGCAGGGCTTCCCGATAGGATTTTACGAGCGGATCGACTTCCGGGGCGGGCGGCAGAGGGATGCATGAAGTTTTTTCCGGCGTGATAACCCAGAGGTAGGAGTGAAACTGTCCCAACCAATAAAAGAGCAGCGTGGAATGCAGGCGCTGGGCGAGTTGTTGAGGATGTACACTCCGGTTGGCTTCGGAAACGGCTTGTTTATCGGTGGACAGTCCTTCTTCCAGCGTTTGCGCGCGGCTTAGCTCGGCAATCATGAGAGCGTCTTTCGAACGGCCGCGACGAACGAGGAAATCGACATAGTCGCCATATAACTCGATCGCGCCTGAGAGAAAACTTAGACGGAGGTCGTCCGCGCCGATCGAAGAGCGAGCGGCTTCAAACGTTTGAATGGACTCGTGATATTCCTGCTCAGCCTGAGATGGGAGACCCTTGGAATCGTCCAGCTCGGCGAGCCTGGCTTGCACGCCCCAACGCACCGCCGTGTCAGCGTTCGGATCTTCCAGAACGCGGCGAAACTGTTTTTCCGCGTCGGCAAAATTTCCCTCTTTCGCTTCGATTCGTCCAGAAAGAACAATCGAATCGAGCGCGGCAGAATGGTCCGCGCCGGCAGCCAGCTTTAGAGCTTGCTGATTATATTGCTCGGCTTCCGCGAGGCGGCCAGTGAGCAGATTGATTTCCGCGAGAGTATTCAGACACTCGGCGGTGGTTTGCGTGTTATCCATCCGCTGGGCACGCTGGAGAGTTTGCTCGGCGTTTGCCTCAGCGGCGGAATAGTCATGCAGGGCCATCTGGGCCGCGGCGATTCCGCTGAACCAGTAGGACATATCGCCCGTTAGACCGCTCAGCTTGGATTCTTCCGCGCTTTGCTTGAACAAATCGAGGGCCGATTCAAAGTCTCCGAGTTCGAGGTAGTTCCACGCGATGTTTCCGAGGACGGTCGCACTCGTGCTTTTGAATCCCTGGGAACGCGATAGTTGTAGCGCCGCCTGGTCCCAATCAATGGCCTCATCGTAGTGTTCCTGGTTGGTTGCAAGCCAGCCTAGCCCCCCGAGAGCGTTTGCCTCAAAGCCGAGGATTTTTTCCTGCCGGGCAATGGCGAGGGCGCTTTTGTAATCGGCCTCAGCGTCCGCAAATTTGTTCTCGTTCACATTCAGCGTGGCCTTCTCGAGAAGAACCTGACACACAAATTTGGGAGCGAGGTTGGAAGCAACGCGCGCAGCTTCATCGAAGTCCTTCTCCGCTTCCAGATATTGGTGATTCAGGGCGTACGCTTTGCCCATGAAGACGTCTTTTTCGACGGCAATGTCCGTGGCGGCCAGGGAGGCCGGCAAGTCATATTGAAGGAGCGCAAGGGTCCCTTTGTAATCCGACTGAGAAACCAGCACTTCGGCCTTAAGCACACGAAAACGCCAAGCCCATTCGGGGCTGGTGGACGCATATTCCCAATAGGCTTTTTCGGCGTCCCGCGAAGCAGAGGTAAGGTCGCCGTTATGGATTTCCTGCTGTATCTGTCTTTCAAGCGTAGCGGGGCCGGGACGGGCATGGCATCCCGCGAGGCAAAGGCCTAAAGCCAATGCAATCAGTTGGTAGGCGGTACTGGCGGCATGGGCTGTCCATTGACAAGCGCTTCCGCCATGGTACCGCGGCCCTGATCGGGGGAACCTAGATTGAATCGAAGCATCGTCAAGGTGATGGTTCCAGGTGTGGCGAATATTTCCGCCAAGGCAATCTCGCCAAAATGAGGGATCCGAAGGATGTGTCCGCGAATTTCGAACCCTGGCAGGCCAGTCAGGTCGGTCTCGATCTTCTCTACCAACGAGCAAAGAGCCACTCCATTATCGATCACCGTCATTTTCCCTGATTTTGCATCGCCCGCAAGGTTATTCTGGAGATCCGCGAAAGTCCTCGACTTCAGCAGCAAATCGTGGCGCAGAATGACTCTGACCTCGTGGCCGCCCAGACGGAGGTTTTCGAAGTGGCTGCCCAGAGCGATGATGTGACCTTCGCGATTCGTAGTGTGGCGAGTGTATTCGGCCGTGAGGCGCGCGACAATTCGATCCGCAGTGAGATAGTCGAGTAGTCTCACGCCCTCGATGAGCGCGGTCGCACTGGTCGTAGCCGTCTTCTCGTCTTGCCAACTGCCAGAAACATGCGATGTGCCGACCCTGAAGTGTGCGAGACGAGGCGCGTTGAAGTTTTCCACGTGGGAGTGGCCATGGCCGCCGATAGTGGGCAGCGAAGTGGCAGCCTGCACGGCTATGGGAACGTCGACGGGGCGGACAAAGTGTGCGCTAAAGGCGTGGCCTTCCGCATGAAAATGGAAAGGGATGTGCTCATGCATGGTCATTGGGGACACCTCAATCTATTGAATTCCAACGGGCCACAATACTCATTCATTTATCGGACAAATTCAATGCTAAAGGGCAGTTGCGAAGCGGCATTCGCGCTGGCTCCGTTCGTTGAAGCGGACTGACCAGCGAAAATCACGAAGTTGTACTGTCCCGGCGGAAGGGAGCCGCCCGGTACGTTGACGTGGACCGAGCGCTTGGCAGCTTCCGCGGAGACGGGTAGCGCGAACAAGACCTTGCCCGACTGATTTTGCACTTCGCAAAGATATCCGCTCGCCGAGTTTCCGGGCATATCCACATCCAGACCAAAATCCTCTGTAGGGCCTACGTTAAGGGTCAGCGAGGATGAGCCTTCGCCGCGAGAGCCTACAGATAGCAAAGAAAACGACTTAACAATCTGCGCCGAGAGAGCGCGAGAGGAAGTCTGCTTGAGCTCAGGAATCGTGATTGCATTTTGATAGATAACGAAGAGAGCGAGGGCTGCGAATAATGGAATCGCGAAGGCGGGCCGCAGCCAGCCAAACCAGCCCGTAGGGGATGGAACAAGTCTTGTTGCGTCAGAGGTTTCCGGTGACCTTTCACGGGCGACTTGCCGCGCGCTTTCCATGAAAGCGACGGTGGCCTTCAGCTCTTCGGCACACGCGGAGCAATCGAAGTAATGCTCTTCATACTCCTCGTGCTGCGCCTTCGGAAGTTCACCCAGAAGGTACTTTTCGGCGGCGTGCAGCCGCACCGCTTCAGTATGGTCCATTTTTGTCATCCGATGGATAGTGCAGGAGGGGGCTGAATCGTTTCATGCTTTTTCTCCGGAAGGGAGCTTGCCGGGCAGCCCATCCCTGTCTTTCTCATACAAAAGCCTGAACTTATCCTTGGCCCGGTGGAGCAAAACACGAAAGTAATCGCGGTCTACACCAAACTGCCTGCAGACTTCATCCTTTTCTTTTTCTTCGAGAAAGAAGGCGTGCAGGAGATCCCGATCCTTCCGGGGCAAATCGTTCAAGACCTGACGGACACGAGCTTTGGATTGCTTGGTCACCAGTAATCCATCCAAGTCCATGGCGGGATCCGGCTTTTCCAAGTGAGAGTCATCCAGCGGGCGAGTCCGGGAAGAGGAGCGGTAAAACTCCATTAAAACGTTGTTACAGATGGAGTTAACGAATGCTCCAAAGCGCTCAGGCTGGCGAACCCCGTCCTTGCGCAGTTGCACGAGAACGCGAATATAGGTCTCCTGGCGAAGATCTTCGATTGTTTCCGACGCAAGCAATTTGGCCCGCAACTTGATTCGCAGAAGCTGGTCAAAATAGGCGACGAAGTGCTGTTCCGTCGAAGGGTCTCCTCCGCGGAGGCGCTCTACGTATTCCCTGGTGAACGCGAAGAGTTCCACATGCCCCTCTAAATTGTGGTGAGGAGTATATCTTCGCCCTCCCGTAGGAGCAACGATTGCCATTTCCCATTTTGGGTCTCCCAATGAAACGAAATGGCTGCCATGTGCACTACTGGTTTGTAGGAACCAAGCGAAAGCTTGCGAGTCCTTCGGCGAAGGGACTGATCCCCTGTCCCACGCGTGTCCCACCAGGGCGCATCCGAGTTGGACCTGGACCAGCGAAGATGCGCCTCCCCCAAAAGCGGGGAGGACCAATAAAAACGGAGGCTATGTGCCGCTCGCTTTTCAGAAACCCATGAGTTCACCTGTTTCATCCCGATTGCTAGATACAAAAACACCAAATACAAGCTCGTGGAAATTTGGCGCACGACAAACAAACTCGCGGATGGCGGTTCTGAGTGTCGAGTTTGTGGCCAAGCCCAGCGAAGCACACAAGGTGAACGCGGCTTTGCCAATGGCCATCCATGGAGCGCTTGGAGAAGTGGCCGGTTTCGCCGGGAGCTACGTTTTGATTGCGAATCATGAGGCGCGACTGGTCACTGTCGTCACGCTGTGGTGCGGTGAGGACCGAGTGAAGCAGTGCGGTGAAAACGTGAGGTGGGTGCGGGCTTTGCTTGCGCCGTATCTGGATCGCTGCTTACGCGTGCAAACGCACGCTGCGTACGTCCCCGAGGCGCCCCAAGTTTCCGAACAATTCGAACAAGCCTGTTCCGAAGCAGAGCTCGAAACAGAAGTGAACGAAGAGGAAGCGGCGTGCGTAGCTTGAAAATCTGCGCGAAGTGATTCTACATCGGAATTTGCGGTCGTTCCGGCAACAGATGGACTCCTCGCAACATCTTACTTTTCTAAGGGTTATACAGAGGAAAGGATGGATGCGAGGGAATGGGAGCTGTAAAACTCGAGTTGGGGGCCATTTCAAAGATGTCTGAGGACAAGATTTGCGCAGTAGATTTTTGTGAAGGGGCCGCAGTAGCCTCACTGGCTCAGCAGGACTTTTGCCTGAACCATTTCATCGATCTGTGCTACGAGAATCTGCAACGCATCGATCCACGCACGCAGAAGATCGGGCGCCTGCCACTCGAACTTCCGGCGCTGCGCACATTTATCGAAGAGTGCTCGCGACGGGCGCTCGATGTCGCCCTGCACTGCAAAGAGATCGATAATCTGCAGCGCGGACGGCTGCTCGACATTCTTCTTTGGGCGGGCGAGCTTTTTCTTCTGCTGCGCGCTCCCAAGCGCGGTTTCGTGGACTCCGTTCTTCAAGAACACGACCCAGTTCTTACCCGCCTAGCTGCACGCCACTTCTGAAAACGTTCACGGCAGCCTTCTTCTTTTCTTGCGATACAACTCACTTATTAGGGTTAGAGGTGATTTTATCGCTCGGAACTCGCGCGAAAATAATAATGGTGCGCCGCGTAGGAATCGAACCTACAACCTATGGATTAAGAGTCCATTGCTCTGCCAATTGAGCTAGCGGCGCACAGAGGGTCCAAGAATTTTACACGGGCCGTGCAATTTTGTCGAACGAGCCCGGCGGGATGTCGCTGCAAAGTGAGAATGTCCGGTTTGTGCAAAGTAGAAATGTCCGGTTTCATGGGTGGCTGGGGGCCGCATGGAAACGGAGCGCATGGCCTTGAGCCAACGAGAACGGGACCGACTGAAAGTG
>JBAQJX010000028.1:0-24666 GCA_049641765.1 Candidatus Acidiferrum sp. | reverse complement strand
TACGGACCGGGGGGATGGCTGACAGACTGAACCCGGCGGATCGCTGACACTGCTGGCAACGTGGCGATGGCGGGCAATACAAACGCGCGCCACCATCTCGACCCGCTTCTTCGTAAGTGGCGTTGCTCCTGCTGTCCGTCGTTGCTAGCATGTCACGGCCATGCCGGACACCCATAACGCCAAAGATCCCAAGGAACTCCTGCGTCTCCTGAAACCGCGCTTGCCGGAGATGCTTTCGGTACTCAAGAAGCTCGTCCTCGTCGAATCGCCCAGCCTCGAAAAGGCTCCGTCCGACCGCTGCTGCGCCCTCCTCGCCGCAGAATGGCGCAAGACCGGCGCTCGCGTCGACCGCATCGCTCTCAAGCATCGCGGCGATCAGCTTCGCATCACTTGGTGGCCGCACAAGTCCCGCCCCGTGGGCCAGCTCTTTGTTCTCGGCCACTACGACACCGTCTACGCTTCCGGCAGTTTGAGCCGCATGCCCTTCCGCGTGTCCGGCGCAAAAGCCTACGGCCCCGGCGTCTTCGATATGAAGGCCGGCATCGTTCAGGCGCTCTTCGCGCTCGAAGCGCTCCAGCGCTCGAAAGTTTCGCTGACGCACCGTCTGGTTTTTCTCTGGACCTCCGATGAGGAAATTGGCAGCGACGCCTCGCGCAAGATCATCGAAGCCGAAGCGCGCCGCAGCGATGCAGTTTTCGTCCTCGAGCCGTCGCTTGGCTCGAAGGGTTTGATCAAGACCGCGCGCAAAGGCGTTGGCGAAGCCGAGCTCATCGTCCACGGCCGCGCTTCTCATGCCGGCCTTGCTCCCGAAGAAGGCATCAACGCCATCCACGAATTGTCGCGCCAGCTCGCGCGCATTCAGGAATGGAACGATCCACGCCGAGGCGTCACCGTGAATGCAGACATCATCGAAGGCGGCACGCGCGTCAACGTCATCGCCGAACGTGCCAAAGCCGTTCTTGATCTTCGCGCGCTCCGCATCGCGGACATGCGCAGCCTCGAACGCCGTCTTCGCGCGCTCCGTCCCATTCTTCCCGGCGCTCGTCTTGAAATTCACGGCGGCTTCAATCGCGCGCCTCTCGAACGCAAACGAAGCGCCGCGCTTTTCGCCAAAGCCAAAGCACTCGCGGCACAAATGGGTTTGTCTCTCGGCGAGTCCATCGCCGGCGGCGGCTCCGACGGCAATCTCACCGCCGCCGTAGGCACTCCGACGCTCGACGGTCTCGGCGCTGTCGGCCACGGCGCTCACTCGACCGATGAGCACATTCTCGTCAATACCATGCCCTTGCGCGCCGCCCTGCTCGCGTCGCTCCTCGTGCACTGCTCAACAAAATGAATGATGGAATTTGAATCGGGCTATTGCCCGTAGTTCTTGCCAAGATAATTCGCGGTCGATTGCATCAAGTCGTTGTAATCGCTGTGCAGCACTTGCCGCAGCGCTTCTTCCGTCGAAGTGCCGCTCGCAATGAGATCAAGGATGCGCTCGATGTCGCCCATCCCGTCCGTCTGCACAATGTATTCGACGTTGGCCAGCGCCCACGCATACGCGTACGCCGCCGCATCGCCCGGCAAACCCATCCACGAACCCTCGAGTCCGCCCAGCGACGCCGCGTGTCCGCCCTGATAAACCTGCACCAGCACGCTGGCGCTGTCGCCGCTGCGCTTGCCTTCCATCCACTGCGCCAAACCTTCCTGAAGCCAGGTCGGCGCGCGCCCGCGCGTTTTCTGTCCGACAAAACTGTGCGTCAGCTCGTGTTTCAGCACGCGAGACAATTCCGGAGTCACTCCGCTCAATCCCTGCACCGGCACGCGAATGCGCCCATCGTTTAGCGCGCCGACCCATCCCGGCGCGCGCGTGATATCGGCGAAAGCCTGCTGCGTGTAGAGGACTACTCCGATCGAATCCGGCGGCGTGAAATTCAGCTCGGACTCGATTTCGGAAAAATGAGCTTCGAGCGTGTGCAGCACTTCGCGCGCCAGCTCCGGCTCCGCCGCGCCGCTGTAGCGCAGCGTGAAGTGCGCGCTCTCGTTTTCCTTGTAGCTTTCTTCTTCCTGCTTGTCGCGCTGTGCTTTGTCGAGCGCGGCCTGCACTTCCGGATCCGGCCGCAACGCCAGCGCGCGTTTCCACTCCGCCACGGCTTGATCCATTTTGTTCAAGCCGTAGTACGCCCATCCCGCCAGCTTGGCCACATCCGGATTGTCGGGCGCGACGCGACGCGCGCGTTCCAGAAATTCGAGCGATTCCTTGTACTCGCTTCGCCGCAGGTGCATGTACGCCATGTTCATCAGCAGTGCGGGCTCTTCCGGCGCGTAGGTCAGCGCCGTGCGTTCGTCCTCAAGCGCGTGTTCCATGTCGCTGTGCGAAAGCTCAAACTGAGCGGCGGCATGATGCGCCACAGCCGCGCTCATGCTCGCGCGCGGTCCTCCATTTCGAGCCGCGCTTTCCAGCTTTGCGATGTACTCACGATCGATCGCGCCGTCATGCACCGCGCCATTTTCGATTTCCGATCCGCCGCTCGGCGTCTCCATCGCGGGAGGCGTAATTGCGAGATTCGCCGCCGCGGACGCGGGGGAATCGCCTATCGATCCTGCGCCGCCTTTTTCAATGTGATCGACGATGGACTTCGGAAGGCTCAGCTCTCCGGCGGACGTTTCATACGTCACCTTGTCGCCTTCGATTTTGGCGCTGATCGCCAAAATCCGCCGTCCATTCTTGAGGACGATCGTATCCGCACGCGCCTCGGTACAGGCAAAAAAGAGCGCTGCCGCCGCCAATGAAATGCGCCACACTCGAGAAATTCGCCGCATCCCACCATTTTAGCCGCCTGGCCTCGCGGGACCTCTGTGGCCTTGTTACGCGATGCCGAATGTGACTACACTTCCTGTATGCGGCCAGGGGTGGCACTTCTGGTTCTGTCGTGCTTCATAGGGCCAGCAGTTTGCTCCGCCGCCGATCAATCACCTCACGAACTCTACGACGCGCTCAACGCGCTGCGCATCGATCCCGCCGCCACCTACCAAATCACGCCCGCCAATCGTATCGAGCTTCGCCGCGGCGGCGTGGAACTTTACTTCGAGGAGGGCAAGCTCGCCTTTTTCGGTCCGAGCGCCGGCCACATCACCGGCTTTCTCTTCACCGGGCGCGGCCACGTTCTCGCGTTCCCGCGTGACCTGGTGGAAAAGCAGCAGATGGCGCGATTCCTCGGCACTCCCGTTCTCGACCAGGATTTTCTAAGCGCATACGTGCGATTCACGGACGACGCCGCCGTGGATCTCCGCCACCAGTTCGAGACCGCGAATCTCACCGCCCAGTTGGACACTGCGTTTGCTTCGATGTCGGACCCGTTTGTTGCGAAGTTCAATCCGTCGCAATCTCTGCGCATTCTAGAGGATCGTCTCTCGCAAAATCCCAAGCCCTACTTCTATGCCGCCCTCGAAGGCGCGGAAAGCGGTGCTTTCGATCTGCTCTATGATCCGCAGCGCAAAGAGCAAGTCCTTCTCGGTCAGCGGCGAAAAACCGGCGACCTCATGTACTACGATGTTTGGGCGTCCTACCCAGTGCCGGGCGTCGCTCCTCCGCAAATCGATTTCCACGCGCTGGACTACACGCTGGACACGACCGTCATGCCGGACAACTCGCTCGATGCCACGGCCGCGATCCACATTCGCGCCGAAACTTCCGGCGAGCGCGTCATCACGCTGCAGCTCTCCCGCGCTCTCCGCGCCGATTCCGTCACCGACGCACAAAATCAGCCGCTGGCCTATTTTCAAAACGAGGGGATGAATCTCCAGCAATTGAGCGCTCGCGGCAACGATTACATTCACGTAGTGCTGCCGCAGCTTTCGCAAAAGGGCCAGGAGTTTATCGTCCATTTGCACTATCGCGGGAATGTGATCCAGGACGCGGGCAATGGCGTCCTGTTCGTCGGAGCGCGCGAAAGCTGGTATCCGCACCTGGGCGATCAAGCGGACTTCGCGTCCTACGATCTGACGATGCGCTGGCCGCGCCATCTGAAACTGGTCGCTACCGGCGCCAAAATCGACGAGCAAAGCTCCGGCGATTTACGCGTGGGCCACTGGCGCAGCGTGAATTCGCTGGCGATTGCCGGCTTCAATCTGGGCGAGTACGCTTCCACCACGCTGGCCGACGATTCGCGTACCATTGATGTCTACGCGAATCGCCAGCTCGAACAAGCGCTGGCGAACCGGCTGGACACTGTGAATCCAGATTCTCTTCCGGCGGTGGAGGTTCCCTACGGCATGCCGAAGGGAACCAGCCGTGCCGCGCTGCAGCCGCCGCAGGCGAATCCAACCGACGCGCTGAAGCATCTTGCCAAGGACATCGATTCCTCGATCCATTTCTACGAAACCTATAGCGGCCCATTTCCATTCCACACTCTGAGCGTTTCGCAGATTCCCGGCGCGTTCGGCCAGGGCTGGCCCGGCCTTCTCTATCTTTCGACGTATTCGTTCTTGTCGCCCGAAGAGCAAAATCGCGCCGGACTTTCCTCGTCGAGGCAGGAAGCATTCACCGACATCGTTCCGTATCACGAAGTCGCACATCAGTGGTGGGGAAACGTCGTCGGCTGGTCCAGCTATCGCGATCAGTGGATCGACGAGGCGATTGCGAATTATCTCGCGCTGCTTTTCGCGGACAACCGCAAACCTTCCGAGCACGCGCTGCACGTCTGGCTTGAACGCTATCGCAAGCAGCTTGAGGACAAGGTTCCGGGCTCGGACACGCCCGGCGGCGATATCGGCGCGCTGACACTCGGCAACCGGCTGAACTCCTCGAGATCGCCGAACGGATTCGAAGACGTGATATATAGCAAGGGCTCATGGGTGATTCACATGCTCCGGGAAATGCTGCGCCAACCCGGGGCGAAGAATCCCGACGAGCGGTTCGAGGCGTTGCTCCGCGCGATCTCCACCAAGTATGCTTATCGCGCTTTTTCCACGGATGATTTGCAGCATGAAGTTGAAGCGGTCATGACCCCAGCTATGGATCTCGAAGGGGGGCGTTCCATGGAATGGTTCTTCGAGCAGTGGGTGAAAGGCACCGGAATCCCTCACTATCGCGTCGAGTTTTCCACGCATCACACGGAAAAAGGCATTATCGTGCGAGGAAAGCTGTTTCAAACCGAGGTGCCGCACTACTTCATCACCAGCGTGCCGCTTTATGCCAACGACGGCAGCGGGCATCTCGCATTCCTGGGAGACGTCGTGGCCGCGGGCCCCGAAACTTCGTTTCATTTCGCCGCGAAGCTCCCGCCGCGCAAGCTCGTTATCGACCCGCAGATGACACTGCTCTGCGTTACGGATCAATCGGAAAAGACGGAAGAATAGAAAACCGATTGGCGGATTTACTGCGTGATGGAGTGAAGACGCTGCTGCTCGACCAAAGGACTGGCCGGGTTTAGGGCCGCTTTGCCGTCGGGTCCGAAAATGTAGGGATAGCCCTCGGGATCCACGGGCAAATGCTTCAACAGTCCTTCTTGCACCAATTCCCCGCCGCGTACAGGCCGACGGCCGGTGCGCTTTTGAAACTCTTCGGCTAGCGCGTCGAGTTGCAAGCAATCCTGTTCGACTTTCAAAAGGTGCAGGTGCGTCTGCGCGTTTCTCTTGACGTCGGCATCGGTTGCAGACCGATAGATCTCATCCCATAGGAACACGGACGTAGAAAACGATTCGCCGTCGGCTGCGATTTTCGCGGCCATCACTTTCATCCAGATTTGCGACTTCGGATTCTTGCTTCCTTCGAGGAACGCCGCCGAGGCTTTGTTGTAATCCTTCAATTCGAAGTAATAGATGAATCCGAGGTCTTCATAGAACCGCCAGTAGTCCGGATTCGCCTGGATACCGCGTTCGAGCAGCGCGATGCCCAACTCCGGTTGGCCGGCGCCCCGCGGCGCGGGTTCACTCAAGAAAGTAGAGCCGAAGCGATAGGCCACGATCAGATTCGGATCGAGCGTTGTCGTGAGATCGAGCAACGGCGAGAGCAGTTGGAGGTTCCGATCGTGGTGAGCGCGTTTGGAGCCATAGTATTGCACCGCGCGCGTCCAGTAGATGTCCGCGGCCAGGGGCGCGTACTCGAGACTCATCGCTTTGACGAGCTTGCCGGAGCGCAGCACCAGGTCATCGCTTTCTTGGTAGATCCCGGCACGCTGCGTGTCGATGTGTTGCTGGAGATGCCAGACGCCCGCGAAACCGAGCGGCAGAAGAATAAGCAGAAGCCAATTTTTCGTGCCGAGAGTATTCATTTCAGATTCCGCCGCGAGAAAACGGCCGCGGCTATCAACAAGACGATGGCGGAATACAGCAGGGCGTAGAGAGTATTTTGTAAAATCAAAGCGCTGGTGACGGCCGTTCCATGCGCCGCCGCGCCCATGACGTCGAAATCTTCAAAGTTGGGCAAGACGTAAGAGAGCCCGCGAAGAAAACCCTGCGTCGCCGTGCTCGCCGTGGCGAGATGAAACGTGCGCATATCTTCGACGAACAAACCGGCAACGTAAAACGCCGAGGTGTAAAGAATCGCCAGAAGCGGCGTCGAGTAGCAAGAAAAGAGCAGCGCCAGGGCGACCACCAGCATCAGCTTCAGCAAAATAAAATAAATAGCGACGAGCAGGACCACGTCGGCGCGTTCGAGATGGTGCTTCACATAGAGCAGCGCGGCAAACAGTCCTGCCGCCATCGCCAGCGTGTTGACCGCGAGCGTCAAAACCAGGCCGCCGAATTTGCCGAGAAGAAATTCCCAACGGCGCACCGGTTTGGCCAACAGCGCATAGAGCGTGCGCTTGTCCATTTCCTTGTGGACCAAACCCACGCCGATAAAGACCGCGATGAGGAGGCCGATCACGGAGATGGCGCTCAGGCCGAGCGTTTTGATCACCACCTCTTCGATTCCGAGGGAGATTTGTCCGACGAGAATCGCGGCGGCCATCATCAGCAGCGCAAAGAAAACCAGGGTGTACAGCACGCGGTCGCGCACTGCTTCGCGAAACGTATTCAACGCCACCACGCCAGCGCGCTTCATTTTCCACTGACCTCGATGGCGGCACCTTGGGCGCGGTCCGCTTCGACCAGGTGCATGAAATATTCTTCGAGCGACGGCTTTACCTGCGCCACGGAGAGGATCTTCGCTCCGGCAGCGCGAAGCTGATCGAGCGTCGAATACAATCCCTCTTCGGAAGATTCCATGCGATAGCGATCGCCCGTCTTTGTGGCCTTCGCGGCCATCGCAGCAGCGTTCGAGGCGCCTCCAGGCAGCTCAAACAGGATCTCCATGCCCTGCGCCTTCATGCCGACGATTTCGCCGGGCGCGCCAACACCGCGCAACTTGCCACCGACGATCACGCCCACACGATCGCACAGCATTTCCGCATCGGACAAAATGTGGGTGGAGAACATGATCGTTCTGCCTTCGGCCTTCAATTCCAAGATGATGTCGCGCACTTCGCGCCGTCCGATAGGATCGAGGCCGGACATCGGTTCATCCAAAATCACGACTTTCGGATCGTGAAGAATCGCCTGCGCCAGGCCCACGCGCTGCAGCATGCCTTTGGAATACTTGCGCAGTTGAATCTTGCTCGCGGTCTCGAGGCCCACTTTCTTGAGCATGCGCGCGACGCGCTCCTTGCGGTCCGCCGCCGTCAAATCATGGAACCGCGCGAAGTAATCGAGCAGTTCGGCGGCGGTCAGATAGTCGTAAAAATAGGGCTGCTCCGGCAGATAGCCGATGTCGCGGTGCATTTGAATGTCGGAGATCGGTTTGCCCAGGATGCGCGCGGTGCCAGCCTCGGGAAAAATCAGGCCGACGAGCAGCTTGATGGTCGTGGATTTGCCGGCTCCGTTCGGCCCAAGAAAACCAAAGACTTCGCCGTCTTCGACCTGCATGGACAAACCTTCGAGCGATCTTCGTTTCTTGAGGTGCAGAAAGCCGAAGGGATAGTCCTTGGTCAGATTTTCAATTTCAATGGCTGCGCCGGGCATGCTCTCATTCTTCGAAAGCGCGGCCTCATCGTCAATCGCGCACACTCTGGCGTGTGCGCGGAGAGAAACTAGAGAGAGCTTGCCGGGGAGGAAGTGGCGCGATCAGGCGTCGTTGCGCGTGCCGCCGATTTGCACCAGTTCGGGCTGCGGCGGCGGTGGCGCCATGGGCTTGGGCTTCAAGGTCTGCGGGCCGCGCCAGTTGTCGATAATGCCGACCTGCTGCACGCAGGAAACAGTGCACATCGGCGCGCAATGTTTTGAGGTGTAATATTCGCGGTGCCGCATCTCGTCGGTGTACTGCGCCAGCGGAATCCCTGGATAGCCGCGCTGCTGCGAGCACCAGTGCACCAACCCATCCTCGCATACATACAAGTAGCGCGAGCCAGAGCGGCAGCGCCAATTGTGTTCCTTGCCGCGGGCGACGTTGTGCTGGAAATCGTTGAACCGCGAGAACGAGCGCTTTCCCAGAACCATGATCTCTTCAAAGATTTCCTGTTCGCGCGGACCCAGCGGCTTTAGCTGGCCGTTGTGATCGTGGATGATGCCGACCGTGCTGGTGAACCCGAGATGGACGGCGCGGCGGGCGATTTTCAGCGCGTCTTCGGGATCTTTCACGCCGCTGCCCAGCACCGAATTGATGTTCACCTGGAAGACCGCAAATTCGGAAAGCCATTCGAGGCGCGAATCCAGCGTTTTCAAACTCTTTTTCGAGACTTCGTCGGGGACGAGGTTGTCGATGCTGATTTGCAAGTGCTCGAGCCCCGCGTCGTTCAGCTTCGCAATACGCTCTTTGCTGAGCAGGAACCCGTTGGTGATCATTCCCGCGATCATGCCGCGCTTACGGATGTGGCGGATGACTTCTTCCAGCTCCGGATGCATGAGCGGCTCGCCGCCGCTGATGGTGATGATCGACGTTCCCATGTTGGCGAGAATGTCCAGCCGCTTTTTCATCTCCTCGAGCGGGACGGGCTTCGAAACGTCGTCGTACTCGTTGCAATAGCCGCAATCCAGGTTGCAGCGGCGCATGGGAATTATGTGCACCAGGATGGGGTGCTTCGTCGACGCCAGCGCCTTGGCGATCATTTTCAGCTCGCGCACACGCGTGCGCCGGAATCGCCTGCGCCGTTGGCGCAAAACCTCCGCGTTAGCCCTTACTGGATTGGTCTGTTCCGACATGAATTGCGCGAAATCCCCAAGAACTTAATTATACACAACGCGCGGTCCGCGGATCTTTTACGCGAGGCGCGTGCCACGACTTGCAACACGTCGGCGTGGCAACCGGACGGCGCGGCGAGGACGGCCGGAAAGAAGGCCTCTTCTGCGCGGGGCCGCGTGCCGATTGTCGCGAAAAAAGCTTACCCAGCGGCGCTGGCGGGCGATACGATTGTCCGCCTTGCGTTGAGGCTTTCGCGCCGGCGTTGGGCGAAATCGAATGGAGGGATTTCCCGTGTCGAGAAGCTATCTACTGGCCGTGCCGTTTCTGCTTGCAGCATGCGTTGCCGCGTGCAACAAGCCTTCCGCTGTCGCGCCACCTACACCGCAAGACTCCGCCACATTCGATCCAGACGGCACCGCACACGTCACGCGCACCGTGCCGATGCCCGCAACGCTCAGCCCGGAGGCGCAAAAGTGGCTCGCATCGCTCGCGAACTCGACTCCCGGCCCGGAAGACCTCGCCACCCGCCGCAAACGCACGGACGAATGGCGCACCCGCCAATCCGCGGAAGCGCTCCGACTCTTTCCAGTCAAGATTGAGTCCGTCACAACGGCCGGCGTGCCCACCGACATCATCACGCCACTCGAAACTTCCGCGTCGAATCGCGATCTCGTGCTGATTGACCTGCATGGCGGCGGTTTCAACTCCGATTCCGGATCGCTCATCGAAGGCGATCCGATCGCCAATCTCGCGAAAATCAAGGTTGTGTCGGTCTACTATCGCCTGGCTCCAGAGAATCCGTTTCCCGCCGCTGTTGACGATGTTGTCGCGGTTTATAAGGAGCTTTTGAAAACGCACAAGCCACGCAACATCGGGATTTTCGGCACGTCCGCCGGCGCGATTCTCACGGGGGAAGTCGTCGTTCGCCTTAAACAGCTCAAACTTCCGTTGCCCGCCGCGCTTGGACTCTTTTCGACGTTGGCGGATTACTCGCACCCGGCGGACTCTCAGCAGCTCTTCACGTTGAATGGATTCCCCGGCGTCTTGAAGCCGCAGGATCCCAATGGCGCGATTGGCGAGGAATATGCAGGCAAAACCGATCGCAAAGATCCCGTGCTGTCACCGATTTATGCCGACCTGAAAGGCATGCCGCCCACGCTGCTCGTTTCCAGCACGCGCGACCTTCTGCTGAGCGACACGGCACTTTTTCACCGCGCGCTTCTCCGCGCCGGCGTGGATGCCAGGCTGGTCGTCTTCGAAGCGTTGCCGCACGCTTTCTGGTACCACTTTGAGCTTCTGGAGACGACCGAGGCGCTCGACCTCATGGCCAAGTTTTTCGACGAGAAGCTCGGCCACTAAGCCCAATTGCGTTCCAACGGCGTGCCCGGCTACGTCGCGCTTCTTAAAAATTCATAAATTTGCATTTCTTCGTGGAACTATTTCTCCCTGGCGTCGTCTACTAACTGACCGCCAATGGCATCGTCCAATTCTCTGGGGCTCCTATGCGCTCGTTCCTTCTCGATTTGCGCTACACGGCTCGTGAACTCCGCAAGCGGCCTACCTTTGCGCTGACCGCGATTCTCTCGCTCGCCCTCGGCATTGCCGCCACGAGCGCCGTTTTCAGCGTCATTTACGCCGTGCTCATCGATCCGTTCCCATACCCGGGCTCCGACCGCCTTATGGAGCCGCGATTGATATTGTCGTCCGGCAACGAGGGCTATGGCGCGTTGAACGGCCCAGAAATACAGCAACTCCGCCAGGCAAAGTCCGTGGAAAGCGTTGCAGGCATGGACTACTGGAATCTCACCACCACTGACAGCGATCTGCCAGAAGATGTTCGCGCGAGCTACCTTTCGCCCGACGACCCCAACCATTGGGGCTCGAGGGCTTTTCTGGGGCGCTGGATGATTCCCTCCGACGCTCCCTACGGCCAGGATCCGCAGCCGGTTGTGGTCCTCGGCTACGCTTTCTGGCAGAGATACTATTTGGGGGATCGCAGCGTCATTGGCCGCACGATTCAGCTCGTTCACAAGCCCTACCAAATCGTGGGCGTCATGCCTCCGCGCTTCAAGTGGTCGGACGTGGACATGTACCTTCCGCTCCACATGACCAGCAACACGCACATTCATTTCGGAGTCTCGATCAAACTGCGGCCCGGCGTGACCGTCACTCAGGCCGACGCCGAACTCCAACCCTATTTCGAACAATTTGCCAAGGAGTCGCCATCGGACTTTCCTGAAAAGTTTCGCCTCAATCTCCGCAGCATCACCGACATCTACGCGAAACCGCTGGGCCCGACGCTTTATCTTCTGCTCGGCGCAGTCGCATCCTTGCTGCTCATTGGCTGCGGCAACGTGTCTATTTTGCTGCTGGCGCGCGGCGCGGAACGCCAGCAGGAGCTTGCGGTTCGCGCGGCGATTGGCGCGGACAGGTTGCGCATGATCCAGCAACTACTGACCGAGTCGTTGAGCATTGCCATCGCGGGAACAGTGCTGGGAGTGCTCCTCGCCTGGAAGAGCCTTGCGCTGATAGTGGCGTGGCTGCCGGAGGATTCCTTCCCAGCGGAATCGGTGATCAAGATGAACATGCCCGTGCTGCTCTTCAGCGTGGGCTTGGCTCTTGCCACTGCGATTATCTTCGGCCTCTCGCCGGCGTTGCAGCTCTCGCGGCCCGACATCGCGCGGCTCATGCAAGGCAGCGGCCGCCGCGTGGCGGGAAGCTCCAACGCCAAGCGTGCGCACAGAGTGATGGTCGCTGCGCAAGTCGCCCTCACGCTTCTTCTACTCTCTGCCGCCAGTGCGGCAGGCAAAGGTTTCCTCCGCCTGCTTCACGCTGATCTGGGCTACGACCCTCACTCCGCCATGTCCGTGCCCATTCCCATTCACGAAAACACGCACGTTTCCTGGAATGACCGCTCCCAATATTTCGAACAAATTCGCGCCTCCATCGCCGCCATGCCCGAAGTCGTTTCCGCGGGCATTTCCACCAACGCCACTCCGCCCGAAAGCGGCTGGGACACGCGCTTTGAAATCTTCGACAGCGCTGCCTCCGAAAAGCCCGAAGCGAGCGTCCACTTCATCAGCCCCGAATATCTCGACGTCCTGCACATCCCTCTCTCGCAAGGCCGCATTTGGGACCATACCGAAACCATGCGCGGCGCCCCGCTCGCCGTCATCAACCAAACCATGGCTCGCCAATACTGGCCAAACGGCGACGCCATCGGCCATCAAGTCCGCCTCCCGGCCATGAAGGATGAGCCGCCATATTCTCCCGCGGCCGCCGGAGCCGACGGCTGGCTGCAGATCGTTGGCGTAGTCACCGACGTTCGCGACGACGGCCTCCGCAATCCCATCAAGCCCGCCATCTACATTCCCTACACGCTGCAAATGCGCATGTTCACGCAGATCCTCGTGCGCACACAGGTGCCTCCGCTCTCGATTCTTCACAACATTCGCGAGCGTCTTGTCCAAATCGACCGCGATCAGCAGGTCATGCGGGTCCGGGACCTCGAAGAATGGATCAAGAGCGAGCCGGAGTATTCGCAGCAGCGCTTCGTCGCCACGCTTTTCGGGATCTTCTCCGTGCTTGCGTTGGCGCTTGCCGCCGTGGGGCTTTACAGCGTCGTGTCGTACGGCGTTGCCACCAGAACCAACGAGTTCGGCATTCGCATGGCTCTCGGCGCCAATCGCTCGGATGTTTTTCGCATTGTGTTTTCTTCCACCGCGCTGAATGTCGCCGTCGGTTTGGTTGCTGGGCTGCTCCTCAGCGTCGCGTTTGATAAGCTCTCCACGCGCTGGGTCATGGAAAGCTCGCGCAATCCGTGGATTCTCGCCGGCGTGACGCTGGTTCTTCTCGCCACAGCCGCTATCGCGTGCTTTGTTCCCGCACGCCGAGCCGCGTCGGTCGATCCGATGGTGGCCCTGCGGTATGAGTAGCGGCAAATACAGCGCCAATCCCTATCTCCGCTCGAAGGAGGGCTGAGTTAGAGATCGTCCGCCCTTACCTCTTTACTTCGTTACTTCATTGCGTCCTCCCCTGCTAAAATCGTGGCGACTATTTCCAGGAGCTCAAATGTCTGAATTCACCGAAGCCGCTCAGTCCGCCGTGCCGACCCGCACGGAGTCGGACAGCATGGGCAAGATCGAAGTTCCCGTCGACCGCTACTACGGCGCGCAGACTGCCCGCTCGCTGATTCATTTCGCGATCGGGAAAGACACCATGCCGCCGGAGCTGATCCGCGCGTTCGGCATCCTCAAGAAAGCCGCCGCGCTCGTGAACCAGGACCTCGACAAGCTTCCCGCCGGCAAGACGGCGCTCATCACGCAAGCGGCCGACGAAGTCATCTCGGGGAAGCTCAACGATCACTTTCCTCTTCGCATCTGGCAGACCGGCAGCGGCACACAGACGAACATGAACGTCAACGAGGTGATCTCGAACCGCGCGATCGAAATCTCTGGCGGCATGATGGGCAGCAAGAAACCCATTCATCCGAACGACGACGTCAACATGTCGCAGTCCTCGAACGACACGTTTCCCGCCGCGATGCACATCGCCGCCGCGACGGAGACACGGCAGCGCCTGCTTCCCGCGCTGAAGAAACTGCGCGATGCGCTGGATGCGAAGGCCAAGGAGTTTGCCGACATCGTGAAGATCGGCCGCACACATTTGCAGGACGCCACGCCGCTGACTGTCGGGCAGGAGTTTTCCGGTTACGTCAATCTGTTGGACCGCGATGGCGGACGCATCGCCATGGCGCTCGACGGCCTCTACGATCTTGCGATTGGCGGCACTGCCGTGGGCACCGGACTCAACGCGCATCCCGAATTTGCGGAACGCGCCGCGCGAACAATCGCGGAGCTCACCGGATTGCCGTTCCGTTCGCATCCCAACAAATTCGCGGCGCTCAGCGCGCACGACGAGCTGGTCTTTGCGAGCGGCGCTCTGAAAACGCTGGCCGCTTCGCTGATGAAAATCGCCAACGACATTCGCTGGCTGGCGTCGGGGCCGCGCTGCGGCCTCGGCGAAATTTCCCTGCCGGAAAACGAGCCGGGGTCTTCGATCATGCCCGGCAAAGTGAATCCCACGCAGGCCGAAGCGCTCACGATGGTTGCCGTGCAGGTGATGGGCAACGACGCGGCAATTGGATTTGCCGGGTCGCAAGGGAATTTCGAGCTCAACGTTTTCAAGCCGGTGATTATTTTCAACTATCTCCATTCGGTTGAATTGCTCGCCGACGCCTGCAACAGCTTCGTCGATCACGCCGTCGTCGGCATCGAGATCAACCGCGACCGCATCGATCACTATTTGCATCATTCGCTGATGCTGGTCACGGCGCTCGCGCCTAAAATCGGATACGACAACGCCGCGCAAGTCGCCAAAGCCGCGCACAAAGCGCACATCAGTTTGCGCGAAGCCGCCGTCAAACTCGGCTACGTCACGGCCGAAGAATTCGACGCTCTGGTCAAACCCGAGGACATGACGCATCCGTGACAGTGCCAAGCACCAAATTCGGCCGAGCGGACCCTGCGTTTCGCCAGCGCCTCGCGGAGACAATCGCGTGGTGCTCCGCTCAAAAGCTGGTCGGAGACCCAGAGGAGGACGAGAGCACAGTGCAGCGTCGAGATATAAGTCGCAGGGCCGCCGAATTGCTAAGTCAGGCGTACAGAGCGGATCCCTTAACCTTCGAGCGAAGAGATTGGGTCTCGCGATTGGTGAATTGGTCGAAGATTCGTCGCGCTCGCAAGATGAAAGCCGAGGCAGAGAGCCTGTTTGCCGCCGCCAATCCAGGCTCGATTGATCCGCCGCTTCGGCAACTATTGCGGAGCGCGGCATTTCGTTCTTACGCCGCCTCACTGTTTCAGCCTGGAGAGAATCGCACCGAGCTCGTCGAAAGACTTGCTGAACAACGCGTATCTCTTCTTCGCGAGATCAATGCATACCCGCCCGAAGTGTCATCTGATCTTGCCGGAGGTAGGCTGCTTGTCTACGAACCGGACTTCAATGTCGTAGATGGGGCGTCGCAATATACGAGCAAGGGTTATTTTGATGAGCAGGATGCTCCTCCTTGGGACACTTGGGTTTGCTACTTCGATCGGCACCTGATTTCGTGGGTTCCAGCATCCTTGCTCGGTCTTGTTCAAGCGGGGATCGAGGTCAACCCCGTAGATTGCATCCGCTTCGTCGAGGAGGTTGCCTGGGCGTGAAACTTAGTCTAGTTGCCATAGCATTGGTGTTCCTCTCCGCGGGTCTACCGCAAGCGGAGAAGCAACGCATCGTTTACGCCAAATATATTGAGCCGCCGTACTACCCTCCGCTCCCCGTCAGACCAAAGGCGCCTCGCAGCCTGCGTTACGTCCGAAGATGGAAAATTCTGCTTCCGGCACCTGCGGCCTGGAAAATATGAGTTACGCACGAGCTCGAAACCCGGCGTGAACGTCACGCACGTTTATGTGGTCGTGGATAAGAAAGCTGGCCAAACGAAGGATCTCATCGCAAGAATGAGCTTGGGAACGTGACTACCCACGTTAAACATTTGAGTAAAGTGGCGGATACTTTCCCGCAGAGAGGTGCTATCCTATGCATGGAATGAAGAGAAAAAACATCACGAAGCTGGACCAAGCCGCAGAACGCACGGCGGAAATCTTGATGGAGCACATGTCCGCTCTGCCGGTCGAAAAAGCTAAAGCCATGCACGAGGAAATCCACCGGTTGGCCGCTAAGCCTTCCCACCGCGCAGGCCGCGGAAAAACTTCACGATCTCAGCGAAGCGCGGGTCTTCGTCCTTTATCCCGAACTTCCGCAAAATCTTCATAAACTCGCGCTCGTCGTCGCGCTCGTAGACCTTTCTCAGTTCACGCAGGAGCGCATTTTTCTCCTCCAGCGTGAACCGGTATTTTTCGGTCGTCATGGCGAGCGAATTCTAGCAGATGTGGATAGCTGCTTAAGCAACTTTATTGGTGATACTCAGCTTTGCGGTCTGGGAGGCCGATTGAGAAGGAAAAACGCGGTTTTTGCGCTGATGGGCCTCTTGACCGTCTCAGTGCTCGGCGTCCGGAAGATGCGCGCGCAGCAGACAACCTACACGTTGAAACCGACGCCGAAGACGGTGGCGTGGGGCTACTACGACGCGAAGGCGGAGCCTGCGCTGCGCATCAAGTCGGGCGACACGGTCGAGATTCAGACGCTCCTCACGAACAGTCCCAAGGGACTTGAACGCGCCGGGTTGCCGCCGGAGCAGGTCGAACAATCGCTGCGCGACATTTACGACCAGGTGAAGGAAAAAGGACCGGGCGGGCACATCCTGACGGGACCGATTTATGTGGAAGACGCGCAACCGGGCGACGTGCTCGAAATCAAAATTCTTTCGATCAAGCTGGCGATTCCCTACGCGTACAACGCGTTCGGCCCCGGCCGCGGCTTCCTCCCGGACGATTTTCCGTACGCGAAAATGAAAATCATTCCGCTCGACGAGCAGCGCATGGTGGCGAAATTCGCGCCGGGCATCGAGATTCCGCTGCATCCCTTTTTCGGCAGCATGGGCGACGCGCCTCCGGAAACCGTGGGGCGCTTCAGCAGCAACCCGCCGTGGATCATGGGCGGCAACATGGACAACAAGGACCTCGTCGCCGGAACCACGCTCTATCTTCCGGTACATGCGCCCGGCGCGCTGTTTGAAGTCGGCGACGGCCATGCCGGGCAGGGCGACGGCGAAGTGGACATCACCGCAATTGAGACCTCGCTCGTCGGCACGTTTCAATTCCTCGTGCGCAAGGATTTGCACCTGAAATGGCCGCGCGCGGAAACGCCCACGCATTACATGACGATGGGCTTCGACGACAACCTGAATTCCGCCGCCACGATCGCGGTGCAGGAAATGGTCGATTTTCTCGTTACGGAAAAGCATCTCTCGCGCGATGATGCGTACATGCTTTCGAGCGTCGCCGCGGACCTGCACATCACCGAATTAGTCGACGGCAACAAAGGCGTGCACATGATGATTCCCAAATCCATTTTTGTCTCGGGCGCGAAATAATCTTCGATGGGTTATGCACTTTCATGGGCGGCGCTAAAGGGCGGAACACTAGACATGATGTGCGAGGCGACTGGACTGGTATCGACCGGGAAATTCGAGGAGATCGCGGAATCCGAATTTGTCGCCACGGCACTTCCAACTTTCTGGCATTTGTTTCTCTGGAATGGCGACGAAATTCCAGACGAGGTCCTGAAAAGACTCTCTGCCGTCGGAATGGTCGTGAGCTGCTACGTTGAGGACCACGTTATGTTGAGCTCGGCGTCTGGCTGGAGCGGGGGAAAGCAATTGTGGCGTGTCGAGCACTATGGAGGAGAAAAAGGCATGCTCCATTTGGAAACCGAAGGGAATCTTCCGAACGATTTTGGACGTATTAGCGACAAATTCTTTGCCCAACAGGAAAGCGCGGGCAGCGCGCATGCGGACGTCGACTACGTTTACGAAATCCCAGCAGAGCTCGCAAGAGCTCTGACCGGATTCCGACACGATCAAGACATGCCGGGGACGGGAATACAGCCTTACGAGGTCCTGGAGCCACCACAGGACTTCAAGAAGCAAATTGCATTTCAAAGTGCATGGAGCCCCATGGTGCGAAGGGAGAGAAATGACGCGTACTAAGTCCCGAACTATATATGTTCTCTGTGCGCTCTGTGCTCTTCTCTCCGTGAACTCTGCGATAAATCTTTTTTCTTATTCGGTTTTTGCCACATCGCAAACCATAAGCCCGGACTGGTGCAAGAATCTTCCCCGCCCCGAATACGCAAAGCTACAGCGCGTCCTGCCCAACGAGCCGTGGTTCGAAGTCTACAAAGTCGCTTCCGGCGTTTTTGCGATTTACGAGCCGCATCAATCCGAGGAAACAATCTCTTATCTGATCGTGGGTACCAAGCAGGCTCTTCTCTTCGACACCGGCATGGGCATCGGCAACATCCATAAGGTTGTGACGCAGTTGACGAGCCGGCCCGTCATGGTGCTCAACTCGCACACGCATAACGACCACGTCGGCGGCAATTCGCTTTTCCCTTTCATCTACGGCATGGACACGGCGTTCACGCGGGCGAGCGCGAAAGGCTCGCGCGACGCGGCGCAGGCGGAAATCGCGCCGGGGCAAGTCTGCGGCAACCTGCCCAAAGGCTTTGACGCGAAGAGCTACGCGACGAAGCCGTGGCATATTTCGCTGTTCGTGCACGACGGCTTCAAGATTAATCTCGGCAGCGGGCACGACCTCGAAATCATCGCCACACCCGGGCACACGCCCGACGCCATCTCGCTCTTCGACCGCGCGAATGGCCTGCTCTTCACGGGAGACACGTACTATCCCGGGCCAATCTGGCTGTTCCGCCCGGAAACGAATCTCGATGATTACGTCGCGTCCGTCAAAAAGCTGGCGGCGCTGGCCCCACAAGTGAAAATCGTGCTCGGCGCGCACAACATACCCGTCGCCGACCCGTCGATTCTGCCGCGGCTCGTGACGGCGATCGAAGCCGTCCGCGCGGGCACGGTTGCCGCCACGCCACGCGAGGGGGGCATGGCCCTCTATACGACCGATGGCATTTCCTTCCTTCTCCGCGCCGGGCCTGCGGGGTTAAAATGACGGCGTCGGAACTTTCCCATGGGCGCTCATTTGCCACGAATTCCCTGCCTGTCCCTCGCCGCGATTCTTCTGTTTCCGCTCGCTGCCGCGCCTTCGCAAAAAAAGCATAAACCTCCCAAAAAAGAAGAGCCAAAGATTGAAAATTATTATGGCGGCGTTTTTCTGGTTGGCGAAGGCGGCATTCCCAACGGCCCTTGTTTCCGCATCAATGGGCGCGTCACGTCGGGCGGTTTTTTTGATCTGCTGAAGTCCTACCACACAGACGACGGAACGACGTTTCGCGTCGGCACGGACGCCGTCACGCAATTCCCCGACAAAGTTATGCTCTCGCTGACCGTTCACGATCAGCCATGCGGGTACGGCCTTCAACCGGTCGGCACGGGCGTCTATCTCACGAAGGAAGCAATGAATTCGCTGCGGCTTTCGCTTTACTGGAAGCACGGCGTCGACATGCGGCCCGCGGGAAAAGTCAACATGCTGCATTTCTCCATCGAGCCGATGAACGACTATACGGACACGCTCGCGACGGATTTGCCGGAGCGCTACCTCTGGTCGTACGAACTTGGGATCCCCAGCGCCGGCGTGCCGCTGACCGACAGTCTCGTCCTGATTTTCCGCAACTCCGCCGGCCACATGGTCGCGCGCGTCGCCGCACGGCTCTAGCTTTTCGCTGACCTTCCAGGATTTTAATCGAGGGGGGATCGCCGGCGAACGTACCTGTTCCACTCAGCCCATCGAGCTTACTTTTTCCGGCGCGATCTTGTAGAGAACGCGAACTTCGCCCGGCTGCCGAAAAGGATAAACGGGTTTGCCCAGGTATTTCTGCGAGAGCTTATTGATGTGATCGTCCGCGCCCGCCTGCGTGATTTCGACGACGCGCCCACGAATCTCGAGGTAGCGGTACGGGTTCGCGGGATCCTGCAAGGAAATGGAAACGCGGGGATCGCGGCGAATGTTCTTATCCTTCACGCGGCCCAGCGCGGAGTTGATACGGACATGCTTTCCATCGTAATCGACCCACACCGGCGTGACCTGTGGGCTGCCATCCTTCATGAGCGTGCCAAGATTTCCGAAAGCCGGCTTCTCCAATAGGTCCGCGTATTTTTCCGGAATGTTTTCCGACATAAGTGCCTCCAAGAGATTCGGTGTCTGGCCGCCGAGCAAGCACCACTTTACCACGCACGACTTGAAAATTGACTTACGCCAGTTTCATTTCCGGCGCGCGGCCCAGGGAAGTGAGCGGCGCACCGGTAAGTTTCTGCAACTCTTCGATGCTCCACCCAGGCGCAATCTCACGCAGAACGAGCCCTTGTGGCTTCACGTCGATCACCGCGAGATCGGTGACGATCGTATCGACGCAAGCCAAGCCTGTCAGCGGATAAGTACAAACGCGAACGACTTTCGGGGCGCCTTCCCGCGTGGTGTGCTCCATGCACACGATCAATTTCTTTGCGCCCGCGGCAATGTCCATCGCGCCGCCGATGCCGCCGACACCTATAGCTCCGGGAATTCGCCAGTTGGCGAGGTCACCTTTTTCGGAAACTTGAAACCCGCCGAGCACGGCGACATCGAGATGGCCGCCTCGCGTCATGAGATGAGCATCCGCCTGATGAAAAAAGGACGCGCCCGGCATCAGAGTGACTGGCACTTTCATCGCGTCCACAAGGTCGTAGTCCTCCTCGCCCGGACGCGCGCGGCGGCCCATGCCGAGGATCCCGTTTTCACTGTGAAAATAAACCTCGACGTTCTTCGGCAAATGATCGGCGATGAGATTGGGAATTCCCCAGCCGAGATTCACGTACGAACCATCCGGCAATTCGAGAGCGGCTCGTTGCGCGATCTGCTCGCGAGTCAGCCGCGGTTTACCCGGCATGGCGGACACCTTTCACCTGCACGATGCGGTGCACGAAGATCGCTGGTGTCACCACGTGCTCCGGACGAATCGATCCCACCGGAACGATCTCGTCGACTTCGACAATCGTCGTAGTTGCGGCCATGGCCATAATGGGATTGAAGTTTCGCGCCGCGAGCCGGTAGGTTAGGTTGCCGAGCTCATCCGCTTTCTCCGCTTTAATAAATGCGTAGTCCGCGTGGATGGGCATCTCGAGGATGCAGCGTTTTCCTTCGATGACGCGCTCCTCTTTTCCCTCGGCAACTTCCGTTCCCACGCCGACGGTCGTATAAAAACCCTGCAGGCCCGCGGCGGCGGCGCGCATGCGCTCGCACAAAATTCCCTGCGGCACAAGCTCGATGGTCACTTTTTTCTCGGCGTGCTGCTCCAGAAAATAGTTCGCGTGCGGGCCGGGGAACGCAGCAATCACGTGGCGAATCTGGCCGTTTTTGAACAGGATGCCGAGCTCGCCGTCGCGTGTTCCACAGTTGTTGCTGATGGCCGTGATGTCCTTCGCGCCTTTGCGAGAGAGAGCCTGGATCAGATTATTCGGAAAACCCGCGCCGCCAAACCCGCCAAACATGATGCGAGCGCCGTCTCGAATATCGCACACGGCGGAATCAATGCTCGAATAGATTTTGTTTCTCATCGCTGGCCGTATCCTACCAGACGTGATGCAACTCTGCAGGCTCGACTCCGGCGTAGGAACAGGCGCGAGAATTCCCGACTGGCAGGGCGTGGCCCGCGTCGACTACCATTGGGCAGTGCCATGAAACGTGGAACCCTCATCCTGCTGATACTCGTGCTTGTGGCCGGCGTTTTTGTCATCGCGGTATTTTCGTTTATTCACAACGGTTTGAGCGCGCGAGCTACGCCTTCGGCGACCGAAAAAATGATGGCTCGAGAGGCGAGGCATCTGGCGATTCCGGCTTCCGCTCGGATGCTCAAAAACGCCTTTCCTGCATCGCCGGACACTCTTCGCGATGCGCGGCTGCACTTTGCCGATCACTGCGCCGTCTGCCACGGGAACGACGGCAGCGGCGATACGATGCTGGGCCGCGGGCTCTATCCGAAGCCACCCGATCTGCGGCAAGCCGAAACGCAAAAGCTTTCAGACGGCGAACTGTTCTGGGTGATCGAAAATGGCGTGCGATTCACGGGAATGCCGGCGTTCTTCAGTCCGGGCACGCAAGAAGACAGCTGGAAGCTTGTCGATTTCATCCGCCATCTGCCGCAATTGACGCCGGACGAGCGCATCGAAATGGAAAAGTACAATCCAAAAGGTCCGGGGGACCGCGTGGAGGAACAGCAAGAGGACGACTTCTTGAATGGCACGGCTGCGGCGCCGAAGCCGGAAGCCCATCACCAGCATTAGAGCGTGGAAAACGCCGCGCGAGCGCGGACTTCGAAGTTCATTGCTTTTTCTCGGCGGGCGAAATCCTGTGGAGTACTATAGAGATTGGATTCGGTCCAGCTCGCTTGGAGTTGAATATGAAATTGCGTTCCCTGGCACTCCTTTTTTCTTTCGTGCTGCTTGCAAGCGCCACGCTGGCGCATGGCGATTTCAAGCACGTCATCGGCACCATTGAGAAGACCAGCGCGGATTCCGTCACGGTGAAAACGGCGGACGGCAGTTCTGTCGAAGTAAAGCTCGTTGCTTCCACCAACTACGTGATGAGAAGCGGCGGCGTAAACAAACCCGCGAAGCTCTCCGACCTGGCCGTGGGCGACCGCGTTGTCATTCACGCGCGGCCCAAAGGCGATACGCTCGAAGCCGCTGAAGTTACGTTTTCCGCCCCTGCACCGGCCGCAGCGGCGAGCTCGCCAAAATCCTGACAATTCTCGTTTGAAGCTTTTCGCTCGATCACTCTTTGACGAGATGGCACGAGTGTGTTTTTAGCACGAGCCACACGCAGCGCCCCTCCGTCAGCCCCAGTGTTCTTACAGCGCCGCGAGTCAGATGCACGATAAACTCCGCGCCGCAGTGTACGGACGCGCGAACCATGGCGCCGCGCTCTTTGAGCGACGCGATGCGGCCTTCAATAACGTTTCGCGCGCTGAGATTTTCCGGTTTCGCCGTCGCTAATAAGATGTCTCCTGCCCGGATCGCCACTCGAACGCGGTCACCCGCTGAAGCGTAGGAAAGCGGCACTTCGATTTCGCACTCGCCCCCGGCGAGGTGCACGCGCATGACGCCGTCCGCTTCGCGCAAGTCCGTGACAGTGCCGCTGAAGAGATTTTCGAAGCCCGCCGCCTGTGCCAGTCGCGCATGACGCGGTGCATCCAGTACTTCCATCGCGGTTCCTTCGCCCGCGACGCGCCCATGATCCAGCGCGATGACGCGACCACCCAGAGCGTCCACTTCCTCGCGGCTATGCGTCACGTACAAAATCGGAATGCGGCGCGCGACGTTCCACGCACGAAGGTCATCAACAATAGAAGCTTTGAGGTGCGCGTCGAGTCCCGTGAGCGGCTCGTCGAGAAGCAAAACACGAGGCTGCGTTACCAGCGATCGCGCCAACGCGACCCTTTGGCGCTCGCCGCCGGAGATTTCCGCGGGCCGCCGTGTTCGCAATGCATCGACGCGGAAAGTCTTCAGGATATCCTCGACGCGTGCGGCACGTTCCCCGCCGGGCATGCCGTCAAGCCCATAAGCAACATTCTCCTCCGCGGTCATGTGCGGAAACAAAGCAAGCGTTTGAAAAACATAAGCCACGCGGCGGGCCCGCGGCAGAACATTCAAGCCGCTCTTCGAATCAAACAAAACTTTCAAGCCGATGGCTATACGCCCCGCGTTGGGCCGCTGCAAGCCGGCGATGCAATCTAAAATGGTGGATTTTCCGACGCCGGATGGGCCAAACAGAATTGTGATGCCGTGCGGAATTTCGAGGGAGACGTCCAGCCGGAAAGGAGAAGAACCCGCGTGCGCGCGCTCCAATTTCAGATGCGTCGTGAGCACGTCCGCCTTTAGTTCGTTGTCCACGGTGTCCACAAACGGCGCACAGTTTGACGGCCTACATGGCGATTCACGGCGTACACGACGCACAGAACGCTGAAGGAAATCGCGAGCAGCACCAGCGCCATCCGATTCGCTTCGCCATAATCGAGCGATTGCACCTGGTCGTAGATGGCGATGGAGATGGTGCGCGTGACGCCGGCCAGGTTGCCGCCAACCATAAGCACGACGCCGAACTCGCCCATCGTGTGCGCAAAACTCAAAACCAGCGCCGTCACAACGCCGGGAATCGAAAGCGGGAGAATCACGCGCCAAAATGTTTTGAGGCGCCCGGCGCCGAGCACAGCGGAAGCGTCGATCAACTTGGAATCAACGGCTTCAAAGGACGCGATCAGCGGCTGCACCGCGAAGGGCAAGCTGTACAGTACCGATGCGATGACCAGTCCTTCGAAGGTAAACGCCAAGCCATGGCCGAAAATGGCCTGCCAAAACTGTCCCAGCGGGCCGCGCGGCCCCATGGCGAGCAGCACATAAAATCCCAGCACGGTCGGCGGCAAAACGAGCGGCATGGCCACGACGGCTTCCAGCAGAAACTTGCCGCGCCATTTCGTGAATGCCAGCCAGTACGCGAGGGGCAAACCGCCAAGCAGGAGGATGACAGAAACGTAGAGCGCGAGGCGGAGAGAGAGTAAAAGCGCGTCCATGATTATTTTTGCGCGGGCGCAGCAATAGCCGCCGGCACCGCGAATCCATACCTTTCAAGCGTTGCTCGGCCTGCGCCGCTCTTCACATAATCGAGGAACGTTCGCGCCGCAGTTTTATTTTTTGCGGTTTTCATGAGGATCGCCGCTTGCTCGATGGGCGGGTGCAAGTCCGCCGGAATCTCCCACCGCTTGCCCTCTTTCATTCCGGGCGAGAGGGCCAGCGACATTGCCACGATACCGGCCTGTGCGTTTCCGGATTGCACGAACTGCGCGGTCTGCGAAATATTTTCTCCATACACCAATTTCGGTTCCACTTCCTTGTAAAGCCCGGCCTTTTGCAAAGCAGC
>JBAQJX010000021.1:0-12151 GCA_049641765.1 Candidatus Acidiferrum sp. | reverse complement strand
CGGGTTGAGCAACACCGTGGCGAGTAAGATCGCGAAGACTCTGCGCATATTTTTTGTGAATCCTCCATTGATTTCTCGATTGATCGGCCGGCCAGCGGCCAACAAAGGCGTTGCGAGATTAAAGGTTGAAAGTTACGGCGCTGTGAATGGCTCATGCAGGCCGCGTTAACTCCCGTATCGCGCGGCACCAGGACAAACTGTCCTCAATGCCTTTTCGACTGCTCATTCGACCGGCCAGCATCGTCTCCGCCGTGCTCGCGTTGACTTCCTATGCTGCCCGAAACTAAGATGCCCACCCGTGACAAGATCTCGCCGCACCTTTCGCCTGCCACATCCACAGCCCCTCGATGCCCTTTCTTACGCCCGCTTCACCGGCATTTCCACCTTCATGCGTTTGCCTCACATTGCCCAGCCCGAAGAGCTGGATATCGCCCTCATTGGCGTTCCCTTCGATGGCGGCACAACGTATCGCCCTGGTCCGCGCTTCGGGCCGCGCCACGTCCGCTCCCAGTCTGCGATTATCCGCCCCTGGAATCCCGTGTTGCATGTGAATCCTTTCGCGAAATATCGCGTCGCTGACTATGGGGATCTTTCCGTCAATCCACTTTCTATCGAGGACACTTTTCTTCGCATCGAACGTGGCATCGGGTCGCTGCTCGACGCTGGCGTTCGCTGCGTTTGTGTCGGCGGCGATCATTCCATCAGCCTCCCCATCCTTCGCGCTGTTGCCAAAAAACATGGCCCCGTTTCGCTCGTCCAATTTGATGCACACAACGATTTGTGGGACGAGTATTTCGGGAGCAAGTATTCCCATGGAACGCCGTTCCGCCGCGCCTTCGAGGAGGGTTTGCTGCTTGATGGCGGCGTTTTGCAGGTCGGCCTGCGCGGCCAGGTTTATGGCGAAAGCGATTTTGATTTTGCCCGCGCTCACAAAGTTCGCATGGTCACGGCCGAGCAGTTTCACGAGAAGGGGATGCCGAGTGTCCAACGCCATCTTCGCACTTTTCGCGGCAAGCCCGTCTACGTCACCCTTGATATCGACGCCGTGGATCCCGCCTACGCTCCCGGCACGGGCACGCCCCAAGTCGGCGGCTTCACCAGCATTCAAATCCTTGAACTTGTCCGCGCTCTTCGCGGCCTGAACATCATCGGCTGTGATCTCGTCGAAGTCTCGCCTCCGTACGACTCGGGCGAAATCACGTCTCTCCTTGCCGCCAATCTTCTCTACGAATTGCTCTGCGTCCTCTAGATGCCCACGCTCGCGCGCAAACTTCGCTTCCACGATTATTTTGCCCTCGCCTTCGGCACCATGATCGGCACGGGTTGGCTCGTCCTCATGGACGATTGGCTCGGCCGCGGCGGGCCTGCCGGAGCCGCGCTGGGTTTTGCCATCGGCGGAATCATTCTGCTTCCTATCGGCTATGTTTACGGCCAATGGGTCAAGCGCCTCCCCGACGCCGCTGGCGAAGCCGCCTATACCGCGCAAGTTTTTCCGCCCATTGTCAGTTATTTCACCGGGTGGATGATGCTTCTTGCCTACTTCATCGTTTGCCCTTGGGAAGCCGTCGCCCTTGGAAAAATCGCCGCCTACATTTTTCCATCGCTCGACAGGTTTGAACTCTACCGCGTAGCCGGTCAGCCAGTTTTCTTGCCTCGTCTTATTCTTGGTGTAGCGCTCACTTTGCTCCTCGCTCTCATCAACTATCGTGGCATTCGCCTCAGCGCGAACTTCCAAAAGTCCATGACCTCCATGGTTCTCTTGATTTTCCTCGGCCTGGTCGCTATCAGCGCTTTTCGCGGCGCTCCCGCGAACTTTCATCCAGCTTTTCACGGCGCTCCATTTCTTTCGATCTTCCTCACCTTGCAAATCGTTCCGTATTTTCTTACCGGCTTCGAATCTGTCCCCAAGTACGCGGAAGAAGCAAATCCGGAATTTCGCCAAACGAGTTACATGCAGGCCATCGCGTTGGCGCTCGGTATTGGCGCGATTTTCTACGCGCTCTCGATCGCTGCCGTTGCCTTCATCGCTCCCTGGCGCTCGCTTCTCGGCCGGCAGTTCGCCACTGCCGTCGCCTTCCAGCAGGGCATCGGCAAGCACTGGATCGTTCAGATCATTCTCGTGATGGCGCTTTTCGGGCTGTTCCAGTGCTTCAACGGAAACTTTGCCGCATCCACTCGACTGCTCTTTGCCTATGCCCGTCGAGGTACGGTCTCTCCGGTTTATGCCGCCATCCACGAGAAATTTGCCACTCCGAGCGTCGCCATCATCGGTATAACGGTGGGAACACTCCTCGGCCTCTTGCTCGGCGACGCCATTCTCGTTCCCATCACCGAAGTCGGCTCCATGGCTTCCGCGTTAGGCTGGTTTGCCGCGTGCCTTTCTTTCTTCTTGGTCGAGAGACGCACTGAAGCAGAAGCGTTTGCCGGCGACAATCCTCGTCGATCTTGGACTCTCCTCATCACGATCCTCGGCATTCTCGTCTCCTTCTTGCTAATCCTTATGAAGCTGATCCCCGCCCTACCCGGCCACTTCACACGCACCGAATGGCTTGCCTTTGCGATTTGGCTCCTCCTCGGCGCTTTCATCCACCGGCGTCCCGCCCGCGCCCAGCATCATTAACCGGCGACCCTACCCGCGACCTGCTTGTCGCCGCATTCTGCGCCTAACCTCTCATGTATACTTCCGTGTGCCTTTTGGGCGCGCTCACTCATGATTCCTTTTATCCATGTCGGCCCTATTGTCATCCCCACGTTCGGACTCATGGTCGCCATTGCCATGCTCGTCTCGGCTTATGTTTTGCAAGCTGAATTCGACCGGCGAAGATCGCGACTCCAGACGATTTCCGCCCGCAACGACAAGGACGAAGGCTTTCTGATCATCGGCATTGCAGGGCTCGCCGGTTTGATCGGCGCGCGCCTCTACCACGTTCTCGAAAGCCCGCACGATTTCTTCGCGGATCCATGGCCGCAGTTGATCAGCCGGTACGGCTTTGCATGGTTCGGCGGTTTTCTCGGCGGGTTCATCGCGCTGGTTATTCTGGCCCGCCGCTCGAAGATTCCTCTCTTCGAGTTTCTCGATATCTGCTCTCCTGCCGCGTGCGTCGGTTACGCCATCGGCCGCATCGGTTGCTTGCTTTCGGGCGATGGCGATTACGGCATTCCTACCAAACTCCCATGGGGCATGAGTTTTCCGAACGGTCTTGTCCCCACGACCGAAACCTGCGTGCTGCACCACTGGCCGGCGAATTGCCGCGTCCATCCCACGCCGCTCTATGAATTTTTCATCTGGATGGCGATTGCCGCGTTTCTTTGGCACATGGGCACGAAATCGCTTCGCGGGCCGAAAGCCAAAGGCGAGATTTTCTGCAATTATCTGATTCTGACCGGCATCGCGCGCTTCTCCATCGAATTTATTCGCATCAACCCGCGCTCATTTTTCGGCATGTCCAATGCCCAGGCGGCGAGCGTGGTCTCGATTTTGCTTGGCGCGGTGTTGCTTTGGCGTCTCAAAAGCCAATTTCACGGTCAGAAAAAAGAGCACCGCATCGTAGAGCACATCGCTTCGCGTGGCGACGTTCTTCAGCCGGAATACCATCGACCCACGCTGGAATGCCCTCATCCGGAGCGCTGGCACATGTACGATTCAATGAGCGCAGAAGTCGAAGTCCTCGATTTCCTGAAAGCCATTGTCACGACGCTCAAGCCGGAGCTGATTGTTGAGACTGGAACATTTTCCGGGCTCAGCACGCTGCGCATCGCCGAAGGCCTCAAAGCCAACGGCTTTGGCCGCGTCATCACCTGCGAATACGACGCCAAGGTTTTCGCCCTCGCGCAACAACGCTTCGCTGCCTCCGGCCTTGGCGAATGGATTGACGCGCGCAACGAATCCAGCCTCGACATGAAAGTCGATGGCCGGATCGATCTTCTGTTCTGCGATTCCGATGCCCCGCTTCGCGAGCAGGAGGTCCGCAGGTTTCTTCCACAGATGAATCCGCATGGACTCATCCTCATGCACGACGCCAGTTCGCTGATGAAAACGGTCCGGGAAGCCGCGCTCAAGCTCGATGCCGAAGGTCTCATCTCCGTGTTACTACTGCCCACGCCGCGCGGCCTCGTCATGGCACAAAAAAGAGAAGGCCGCGCCTGAGCAATCAATTTTTTTGTTTTGGAGTTGATCTGTTCTTGAATCTCGACAGAACGCGACTTCGTTCGCCGCTCAGAGCATTTGCCGCAGGACGTACTGTAAAATGCCGCCGTGTTGGTAGTACGAAACTTCTTCAGGCGTATCGACGCGCGCCACGCAGGTAAAAATTTTGACCGCGCCGCCGTCGATCTTTGCGCGCACGGTGATGGCTTTCTTCGGTGACAGCGATGCGACGCCTTCCGTCTCGAACACTTCCTGTCCCGTCAGCCCCAGGCTCTCGCGCGTTTCGCCTGGCTTGAACTCAAGCGGCAGCACGCCCATGCCCACTAAGTTGCTCCGGTGAATGCGCTCGTAACTTTCTGCGATCACCGCGCGCACCCCAAGCAATCGAGTCCCCTTCGCCGCCCAATCGCGCGACGATCCCGATCCATATTCTTTCCCGGCAAACACGACCAGCGGCACTCCTGCTTCTCGATATTTCACGGCTGCGTCGTAAATCGTCATCTTCTCGTTGCCCGGAAGATAGTGCGTCCAGCACCCTTCCGTTCCAGGCGCCAGTTGATTGCGCAGCCGGATATTCGCGAATGTTCCTCGCATCATCACTTCATGGTTTCCGCGCCGCGCTCCATAAGAATTGAATTCGTGCGGCTTCACGCCGTTCGCGATCAGGTACTTTCCCGCGGGCGAATCAATCGCGATCGATCCCGCCGGCGAAATATGATCCGTTGTTACGCTATCCCCGAGAACCGCCAGAACGCGCGCCCCATGAATCTCCGCAAGCGCGGGGGGCGTCTTTGGCATGTTCTCGAAAAAGGGCGGCTGCTTGATGTACGTCGACTTCGCATCCCACCGGTACAAATCGCCTTCGGGAACGGGCATTGACTTCCAGTGCGCATCACCTTTGAACACGTCGGCGTACTCTTTGCTGTACATCTCGCTTGTCACGGACTCGCGCACCGTTTTTTCAATTTCCTGCGGCGTCGGCCAAATGTCCCGCAGAAAGACCGGCTTTCCGGCACTGTCCTGGCCCAGTGATTCCGTTGTCAAATCCACATCCATGCGTCCAGCCAGCGCGTACGCCACGACGAGCGGCGGTGACGCAAGATAATTGGCGCGCACCAGCGGATGTATGCGTCCTTCGAAATTTCGGTTCCCGCTGAGCACCGCCACCGCGATGAGGTTGTTGTCCTTGATCGCCGCGCCAATCGCTTCGGGCAGCGGCCCGCTGTTCCCGATGCACGTCGTGCAGCCGTATCCCACAAGGTGAAACTTTAGCTTTTCGAGATATGTCATCAGTCCCGAGCTCGCCAAATAATCGCTCACGACCTTCGAACCCGGCGCAAAGCTCGTTTTCACCCAGGGCTTCACGTGCAAGCCTCGCTCGACAGCTTTCTTTGCAAGCAGCCCCGCGCCCAGCATCAGCGATGGGTTTGACGTGTTCGTGCAGCTCGTGATAGCTGCAATCACCACCGCGCCGCTCGATAGATCGAACGAGTCGTCGTTATTTTTCACGGGAATGTTTTTGTCGGAGGTTCCTTCAACGACCTTCTGGAAAGAACTCTTCGCGTTGCGCAACGACACGCGGTCCTGCGGACGCTTCGGTCCTGCAACCGTCGGCTCAACCGTTCCAAGATCGAGTTCCAGTTTGTCGCTAAAAATGGGATCCGCCGTCTCGTCCGTGCGGAAGAGCATCTGTTCCTTGCAGTATGCTTCCACGAGCGCGACCTGCTCTGCCGGCCGCGCCGTAAACTGCAAATACGCGAGCGTCTCCGCGTCCACCGGGAAAAATCCCATTGTTGCGCCGTATTCCGGCGCCATGTTCGCGATCGTCGCGCGGTCCGGAATGCTCAAGCTCGAAAGGCCCGTCCCGCAGAACTCCACGAATTTTCCGACCACGCCTTTCTTGCGCAGCATTTCCGTGACGGTCAGCACTAGGTCGGTCGCCGTGGCTCCTTCGCGAAGCCTTCCGTGCAAGCGGAACCCAACCACGTCAGGAATCAACATCGACGATGGCTGTCCCAGCATCGCCGCCTCGGCTTCGATTCCTCCCACGCCCCATCCGAAGACACCCAGCGAGTTCACCATCGTCGTGTGCGAATCCGTCCCCACAACCGAATCCGGATATGCTTCGACGCGGCTTCCCGTGGGCATCGCGCACACCACGCGCGCGAGATATTCGAGATTCACTTGATGGCAAATCCCCGTGTCCGGTGGCACCACCTTGAAATTCTGAAACGCCGTCTGGCCCCACCGTAAAAATGCGTAGCGCTCGATGTTGCGCTGAAACTCCAGTTCCGCGTTCAAATCAAAGGAGTTCGCGCTGCCAAAGCTATCGACCTGTACGGAGTGATCGATCACCAATTCGGCGGGGAACAGCGGATTGATCAGCCGGGGATTGCCTCCCATGCGCTTGATGGCTTCCCGCATCGTGGCTAAATCGACCACCGCGGGCACGCCAGTAAAGTCTTGCAGCAGCACGCGCGCCGGCATGAACGCAATCTCTTTTTCCGCGGCGCCTGGCGTCCAATTGGCTAGGGCGCGAATATCATCCGGCCGGACGAATCGCCCATCTTCACAGCGAAGAAGATTTTCCAGAAGAATGCGCAGGGAAAACGGCAGCTTGGCCAGATGGCAGGAAATCTTTTTTTCGAGCAGCTCGAGACGGTGAATGTCGAATGTCTGCGCTCCGACATTCAGCTTATCGCGTGTTCCGAACGAATTTCCTGCGGCAATTGCCATGCTCTCGGTCCTCTCCCTCAACAGAGCAACGCCCTATCATAACCGAAAACGATTCTCCGCGGCGGCCGGCCAGCTATACTGGATGCGGCATGAATATCGTTTTAATTTCAACATACGAGCTGGGCCGGCAGCCATTTGGCGTGGCGTCCCCTGCGGCTTGGCTTCGCAAGCGCGGCCATCAGGTCGTCTGCCTGGATCTTTCGCGCGAATCTCTTAACGAGGCTGCGATTCGTGCTGCGGGCCTCGTCGCCATCTACCTGCCGATGCACACGGCCACGCGCCTTGCCGCGAAACTGATTCCTCAGTTGCGCGAATTGAATCCGGACGCGCACTTGTGTTGCTACGGATTATATGCGCCGATGAATGTGGACTACCTGCGAACCCTCGGTGTGCGAACAATTCTCGGCGGCGAATTCGAGCACCAGCTCGTGCAACTCGCCGAACGGCTTTCCATCGGCGAGCCGCCTGTAAGAACGGGAGAAGCTTTTATCCCTGTGCCGTCCACGCCGCCGGAAGGGGCCATCGAAATCTCGCTCGAACGGCTCGCGTTTGAAATTCCCGATCGTTCTGGTTTTCCGCCGATCGAAAAATATGCGCACCTCGTCCTTCCGGGCGGTGATTTTCGACTCGTGGGCTCAACGGAAGCCAGTCGTGGCTGCAAACACCTTTGTCGCCATTGCCCCATCGTTCCCGTTTACAAAGGCGTCTTCCGCATCGTCAGCCGCGACGTTGTGATGCAGGACATTCGCCAGCAAGTGGCCGCGGGCGCGCGGCATATCTCTTTCGGCGATCCCGATTTTTTTAACGGCATCCGCCACGCTCTCGACCTCATCGAAGAATTTCACCAGGAATTTCCGGGCATCACCTACGACGTCACCATCAAGATCGAACACCTGAAAAAGTACGAAGCCTACCTGCAGAAACTCAAGGAGACCGGCTGCCTCTTCGTCATCAGCGCCGTCGAGTATCTGGATGACGCGGTGCTGTGCGCGTTGGACAAGGGCCACACGCGCGAGGATTTCCTGCACGTCGTTCACGCCTTCCGCGCTTTGGGCATGACCTTCCACCCTACTTTTGTCCCATTTACGCAATGGACCACGATGGAGAGCTACCTCGACCTGCTTCGTGTGCTCCACGCGGAATCGCTCGTGGAAAATGTAGCTCCCGTGCAGCTCGGCATTCGACTGCTCATTCCCGAAGGCTCCCGATTGCTCGAACTGGACGAGGTGCGTCGCAACGTTGGGCCGTTTGATCCGCAATCTCTCTTCTATCCTTGGAAGCACGCGGATCCGCGCATTGACGCGCTCGGCGAAAGTGTGCAGGCCATCGCCGCGGAAGGCGATCGCAGAAAAGAATCTCGCACAACGGTTTTCGGGCGAATCTGGAGAGCGGCTCACGCTGCGGCTGGGTTGGATGCCCCAGCTCTTTTGGCGCCAGAGACTCCCGTAGCACCGATTCCGTTCTTGAGCGAGCCGTGGTACTGCTGCGCCGAACCCACGCGCGAGCAATTTGTCTCTATCGGGCAAGTTGCAAAAAAGAGGGAAGAACCGCTCCCGGCTTCTGGCACTTACGTCTAAGCCAAAGACCTGGAATCGTCCCCCAACAGAATCCGATGCCGCGACTCCTTCTATTCACCGCCAAACTTGGGTATCAATCACACAGTTTCGATGAAGCTGCGCACAAGCTCGGCGTTGAAATTATCTTCGTCACGGATCGCTGCCATCAACTCGAAGATCCCTGGGGCGATCGCGCCATTCCCGTCCAGTTCGAATCCCCCGACCCTGCGGCCCATACGGTTCTGCATACCATGCGCGATCTGAAAGTCGATGGAATTCTCGCGCTGGGCGACCGTCCCGCTGTGGCTGCCGCGTATGTCGCGCGCGGCCTCGGCATTCGATACAACCATCCCGCTGCGGTCCAAGCCTGCCGCAGTAAGCTGCGCATGCGGGAAATTTTTCAGGACGCGGGCCTGCACGTGCCGTGGTTTCGCCCACTCCCGCTCCAGCCTGCACCCGAGCCGTCTTTACTCGGCATCTCTTATCCCTGTGTTCTGAAGCCGCTCTCACTTTCGGCCAGCCAAGGCGTTGTCCGCGCAAACTCCCGCGAGGAATTCATCGCTGCCGCGGCGCGCATCCGGCGTTTGCTGGATTCGCCGGAAATCCGTGCGACACGCGAGCCGAATCTAGATCAAATTCTCATCGAAGGATACATTCCGGGCAGGGAAGTAGCCGTCGAGGGACTCCTTACAAATGGCGAACTGCGCGTTCTGGCCATTTTCGACAAGCCGGATCCCTTGGAAGGCCCGTACTTTGAAGAGACCATTTACGTAACGCCCTCACGCCTCGTCGAGGCGCAACAGCGCGAGATCGAGCGCTGCGCTTCGGACGCCGTTCGCGCCCTTGGTCTCTCGCATGGCCCTATTCACGCCGAATTCCGCGTCAACGACGATGGTGTGTGGCCGCTCGAAGTCGCTCCGCGTCCCATCGGCGGCCTTTGCGCGCGCTCGCTTCGTTTCGCGCCGCACGCATCCGATCGATCACTCATCGGCCTCGAAGAATTGCTCCTGCGCCACACACTCGAGCTTCCCGGTAGCGATTGGCCGCGTGAAAGAAACGCATCCGGCGTGATGATGATTCCTGTGCCCAAGAACGGCGTGCTTGAAAAAATCGCCGGCGAAGAAGCGGCGCGCAGCGTTCCGGGAATCACCTCGCTCGAAATCACCGCACGGCTGCACGACTACGTCGCTGCATGGCCGGAAGGTTCTAGTTATCTGGGATTTCTATTTGCGAGCGCGAAAACGCCCGCGGAAGCTGAGGAGGCGATCCGCGTCGCGCACGCGAAATTGCATTTTGATTTGATTTCACGCTTGCCGGTCGAACATCCCGCGACCGGACGCATGCCTGCGACGGGGAATTAGCCTTTGGCTTTCGGAGGAACGTAACCTTCGGGGAGCTTCGCGCCTTCGCCAAAGAAAAACTGCTCCATCTGTTCTCCCATGATTTTTTGCGAATTGGCATCGATCGGGTTCAGCCGGTATTCATTCATCAGCATTTTCGAGTACTCGATCCACAGCTTCCATGCGTCCTTCGAAACATGTTCATAGACGCGCTTTCCCAGCTCGCCGCTCCACGGAATGCGGTCCAGCCCCGGCAGCTCCTTGCCGAATTTGACGCACATCACCATCCGCGTTCCGGGTTTCACCGGTTCGCTGGGGGCCGGAGCGGACTCGCAGGAATCATTCGCCATTTGCTTCACCTCTTCGGATTTTCCAATTCTCAACATACTGCAAGTCCGCCGAAATGCCTAGTCCGCCGCAATCTTCTGCCGCCACAGTCGGAGCCCTATCGCGCGCTTCGTTAACCATTCATACCATTCCGCAGAGAATGGTGGTTTGCGGCATAGCCATGGGAATGTGACAATACACTTATGCGAAAACCGTGGACCTTTGCCGTTGCAGGAATCACCGCCGCGATGATGCTGCTTGGCTACGCGCACGCGCAACAAACGCCGCCCGCGAGCTCTTCTCAAAATCCGCCTGCGAAGACCACCAAGCCGCCCGCCGCGAAGACGGGTACGGCCACGGCGAAAAAACCAGCCGTACTCACGTTGAATACGCAGAAGGACAAGGCCAGCTACGCGATAGGCCTGAACATGGGCCAGCAGATGCGCAAAGATTCTGTCGACATTGATCCCAGCATTCTTCTGCGCGGCATGAAAGACGGGCTGGCCGGCGGCAAGACGCTGATGACGGATGACGATGTCAAAGCCGCGATGGACGCCCTGCGCGCCGACCTGCGCGCCAAGCAAGAGGCGAAGCTCCAGCAGGAAGCCGTGGACAACAAGAAAGCAGGCGAGGACTTTCTTGCCGAAAACAAAACGAAAGACGGCGTCGTAACGCTTCCGAGCGGCCTGCAATATAAAGTCCTCGTCGCAGGAACTGGTCCAAAGCCCACTCCGGCGGACACGGTCGTTTGCAACTATAAAGGATCGTTCCTTAACAACACCGAATTTGACAGCTCCTACAAACGCGGCAAGCCTTCGACCTTTCCCGTCACCGGCATCATCAAAGGTTGGACCGAAGCGCTACAGCTCATGCCTGTGGGGTCGAAGTGGCAGCTCTTCATTCCGCCGGATCTCGCCTATGGCGAACGCGGCCGTCCCGGCATCGGGCCGAACTCGACGCTCGTCTTTGAAGTCGAGCTCGTTTCCATCGAACCCAAGGTGGAAACGCCGGCTGCCAATCCAACAGCGAAGCCTGCCCCAACGCCAAATCCAAACCCGCATCGTTAAAAGTCTAATCTTGGTTCGCGCTGGGTTCGCTTGCACGAGCGCCGAACCTTTGCAGGACTGCGTTCTGTTTCCCGTTGTTGTACGCAAAAGAAATGTTTGCCGTTCGTGCGCTCGCTCAGTGTTGAAACGTTTGAAACACGCCATTCACGTGTTTTCTTGACCCGCAACCTTTATCATAGATACCCTTACATCGTGACCGGAGGGCCGCGCCTTTGGCTGAGATTACGACGCTGTTCTGGGACATCGGCGGTGTCATCCTCACCAACGGCTGGGACCGTGATTCCCGCCGCGAAGCCGCCAACTCCTTCCATTTCGATTACGAAGAATTTGAGGATCGCCACGACCTCTCCTTTCCCGCATTTGATTCCGGCCAGATTTCGCTGAACGAATATCTCGACCGGACTCTTTTCTATCGCGCTCGCTCTTTCACGCGCGAAGAGTTCACCGCCTTCATGTTTGCGCAATCCAAGGAATTTCCGGAAACGCGCGCCGTGCTCGACGATGCCTCTCGCGCTGGCCGCTATTTCATTGGTTCCATTAACAACGAGCCTCTCGAGCTCAATCAGTACCGCATTGAAGCTTTTCATCTGCGCCGCGATTTTGTCGTCTTTTTCAGCTCGTGCTACGTGCGTTCGCGCAAACCGGAAGAAACGATTTTCCGAATCGCGCTCGAAGTCACCCAGCGGCCGCCGGAAGAATGCGTCTTCATCGACGACCGGCCGCTGAATCTCGATAGCCCTCGCCGATTGGGCATGAACGTGATTCACCATCAAAATGCCGAACAATTGCGCTCCGAGCTGAGAAATCACGGCGTTAAGGTATAGTTTTTCGCGTCCGTTTTTGGCATTTCAGGTCCGCGCCCGAACCGAGGAGACTGAACCGAGGAGACCATGGCTGACGATACCAACCGATCTGGAAGCCGTTACGGCGGCACGGCCGATCCTTGCGCGGTCGTTTTGTTTGGCGCGTCCGGTGACC
>JBAQJX010000015.1:0-5040 GCA_049641765.1 Candidatus Acidiferrum sp. | reverse complement strand
ATTATAGGATGTGATTTTCACACACGCTATCAGCAGATTGCCATGGCCAGAGAAGAGACCGCAGAGCTGCTTGTCCAGCGGCGCTTGGACCACGAAAGCGGCGAAGCGCAAGCGTTCTACCGGAGCTTGCAGGATTTGCACGAGCCGGTGCGCGTGGGCATCGAAGCCACCGGCCCGATTCACTGGTTCGAGCGGTTGCTCGCCGAACTCGGCCACGAACTGTGGATCGGCGACTCTGCGAAGATTCGCGCCAGTGAAGTGCGCAAGCAAAAGACGGACGAGCGCGACGCCCGGCTCATTCTCGATCTGCTGCTAGCGAAACGCTTCCCGAAAATCTGGGTTCCCACGCCGGCCGAACGCGACCTTCGGCAGTTGCTCTGGCACCGTCACAAGCTGGTGTGTCTGCGCACCATGCTGACCAACCAGCTCCATTTTCTCGCCATGAGCCAGGGGTTGTGCCGCAAGCAAAAGCTGTTCACCAAGAAAGGCCGCGCGGAACTCGGCGGTCTTCCACTTGGTCCATGGGCTAGCCGCCGGCGCGAAGAGCTTCTAAAACTGCTCGGCCAACTGGATCCTCCGATCGCCGAGTTGGATCGCGCAGTTCTAGAAGAAGCAAAACGACGTGAAGATGCCGTTCTCTTGATGACCCATCCGGGCATCGGGCCAGTCACGTCGTTGGCGTTCGTGCTGGCCATCGGTCCGATCACTCGTTTTCACGGCAGCAAAAAGATCGCGAGTTATCTCGGGCTAAATCCCAGCGAGGCCTCCAGCGGCGGGAAGCGGCGACTGGGAGCCATCAGCAAACAGGGCAACACCATGGTGCGCTGGCTGCTGATCGAAGCTGCAAATCCGGCGGTTCGTCTCGACCCCGAACTACGGCAAGACTACCAACGGTTGAAATTCCGAAGAGGACACGCGGTGGCGAAAGTGGCCATCGCGCGCAAGTTGGCTGTGCGGATGTACTGGATGCTGCGAAGTGGAGCAGCGTACGCGCAGCTGGTTCGCAGGCAAGGCAGCCCGGGGGCCACCCTGATGGACGCAAGTTCATCGTTAGGCTGATTGGGCGCCTTGCTCCCGCGAGCGATCGCGGCGTCTGAAGAAAGAATCATGGTCGGAAGTCGGTGACCGAATAGATGGTTGGTGGAACCAGAATCCACCGCACGATTCACGAGCGAGCCTTGGTCGAAATGCAGGAAAAAGAAAGAGCAAAGATTCATACAAGTGAAGAGAAAAACGAACCCTCGCGGATCGTAAACCCGAGGTGTCTCTTGACAGAGCCGACGCCTTCATAGAGGGTGGCGAAGCCTTAGCAGTTGGCTTTGACTTTCGGGGTGCCGCATCCCTGCGGCTTTCAGGGTGCGGGTTTTGACCTTTCCTTCTATCCCAAATCCCGAACCGCCCCTCCGCAACCCTCTGCCCAGTAGCGACTTATAAATTCGCTTGACATATTTACTATCTTATGCTATAAGCTTGTGTGAATTTTTGTTACCAGCTCGTCCCTCATTCCCATTCTGGGATTCGCCCGTCATTTCTTCCTGTCACCGCCGCTAGCTACAAGTCACCGGACACCGCCCGTCTAACTCCTTTATTTGCCACTCTTACAGGCAGTCCGCATCAGTATCATTCGATGGAACTTACGCTCCCTTTGTTTTCATATTCTTACGCACTCTTTTGCACCGCGCAAAACGCCATCTCCAATCCTTTCAATGCTTTCCGCACTCTTTGCAAAAAATACCCGGGGTGGGGCGCCCCCACTCACCCATCTTTGCCCCATCCGTCCAGCCACGAGAATGAGGTAAAATACCGGATTCGAGCGCAACCAATGGCCTCGCCCTTTAACATCATCTCGAACCCGCCGCCGGCACTTGCGCCTCCGCCGAACGCCCACCCGCGCCCCGAGTGGCTGCGCGTGAAATTTTTTGGCGGCGATCGCTATCAGGATCTCAAGCGCATCATGCGCACGCTCGACCTGCACACCGTTTGCGAGAGCGCCCGCTGCCCCAACATGGGCGAATGCTGGGATCATGGCACCGCAACGTTCATGATTTTGGGAGACATTTGCACGCGCGCCTGCGGGTTCTGCGCCGTGCCGAGCGGCAAACCCGTCGGCCCTCCGGACGAAGAGGAGCCTCTGCGCGTCGCTGAAGCGGTCGCGCGCATGGGTTTGCGCTATGCCGTCGTGACTTCGGTAAATCGCGACGATCAGCCTGACGGCGGGGCGCACATTTTCGCCCGCACCATCGAGGAAATTCGCCGCCGCGTCCCCGGCTGCAAAGTTGAAGTGCTGATACCGGATTTTCGCGGCAACTGGGATGCGCTAAACGTTGTCCTCGCCACTAGGCCCGACGTTCTGAATCACAACACGGAAACCGTTCCTCGCCTCTATCGTCAAGTCCGCAAAGGCGCGCTCTACGAGCGTTCTCTCGAGCTTCTTCGCCGCGCCAAGACAACGCATCCTGACGTTCCCACAAAAACTGGACTCATGCTTGGTCTTGGCGAAGAGAAGAACGAAGTCCTCGCCACGTTGCAGGATCTCGCCGCGCAGGGCACGGACATTCTCACGCTCGGCCAGTATCTACAGCCGACGCGCGATCATCTTCCCATCGTTCGCTACGTTCATCCCGACGAGTTCGCCGAATTCAAAATCCTCGGCGAAGCGATTGGCTTCAAGCACGTCGAAGCCGGTCCGCTCGTGCGCTCTTCCTACCACGCCTTCGAGCAAACCGAATCCGCCCACAAATGATGCACACTTTCTTGTCTCCGCTATTTTCCCGCTGTGCCAGTTGTGCCCGCTGTGCCGTTGTGAATGTTCCGAGCGCCACCAGGCTTTCAGTTTTTATTTCGGCGCGGCCATCGACCAATCCGTGAACGGCACGGCTCGTCCGCCACGAATCACTGTCGGGATGACGTGGTCAAATCCTTTGTGCTCTTTCGCCGAATAATTGAGCTTGAGCTGCGGCCCAAGCCCCAGGTCGTGATCATGGATGGACTCGATCCCGCGAATCAATCCCTCGCGCGTCAAATCTTTCCCCGCGCGCTTCAGCCCTTCGACCATCACCATCGCGTCGGCGAATCCCTCGAGGCTCACGAAATTGGGTTCTTCCGAAGGGAAGTACTTGCCGAGTGCACGCCGGTAAAGCGCGACCGCTTTTTCTTCCGTCATGTAGTACGGCGGCACGACTTGCGTAATCACAACGCCTTCCGCATCGGCGCCCGCTTCGGAAATCAATTCATCCGTGCCGACGAAAGAAACAGTCACAAACAGCGGCTTCCAATTCTTCGCGTGCGACTGCTTGAGAATCGGTGCCACCGTATTCGCGGGTCCCACAACCACGACCGCCTCGGGATTCGCCGCGCGCACCGTATCGATGGCTCCTCCAGCCTGCGATGTCTGCCTCTGGTACGAAGCCGCTGCCACGGGTGCCGCGCCGTGCGCTTTGAGAGCGGCTTTCACGCCCTCGAGCACCGCGGCGCCAAACGCGTCGTCCGGATAAATGACGCCAATCCTTTTGTACTCGAGCGATTTCCACATGCCGTCCACCTGTTCGCGCGTCTCATCGAAATACGACGCGCGCACATTCACCACCCAATGCCGCAGCGGCACGTAAAGCGTCTGCGCTCCCGTGAACAATCCAATCAGCGGAATCTTGTTGCTCTCCGCCAGCGGAGCGTATTTCACCGCCGTCGGCGTGCCCACGAAAAATCCCATCGCGAACACTTTTTCCTTCATCAAATGATCGAAACACTCCTGCGTTTTCGCGGGATCGTAGCTGTCGTCGGCGGAGATAAGTTTCAGCTTGCGCCCGTTCACGCCGCCTTCGTCGTTGACCATGCTGAAATACGCTTTCGCGCCGGTTACGGTTTGCACGCCGAGAAAGTGCGATGGCCCTTCGAGGGCTGAGCAGGATCCGATCAGAATTTCATTCTCGGAAACACCTGGCGCGCTTTGGCCGAAAACCGCGCCTGCTACGAAAAGGGAGAGAACGAAAATGAAGCAACAACCCAAGGCGAACTTCAGAGTAAGGACTTTCATCTTGCGCTCCTAGAGAGGGAAACTCTGAATCAATGGGTACGCTTCCAGCATTCGCCTCCAATCCGCTGTTGTCAAAGTGACTTCCGTTTTAAATCGGCGTAGTAGTTAGTCGTGCTTCCGACGTTACTTGGAGCGCGAGCAAGACTTCGCGGCAAGACGCCGCGCGGCTCGCAAAACATAATCCACATTCGCCTCGGAATGTTTCGCCAGGCCCGCTGAGCCGCGAGTTTGCTACTCTAAACGCCGATGACTCCCACCAAACATTTGGCGCTCGAAGGCGTCCTCTTCGACTGGGACGGCACCCTTGTCGACTCTTACGAAGCCGATTCCTCCGCATATTTGGCTATGTTTCAAGAGATGGGCATCCCGTGGGGGTTGGAGGAACTCGCGCGGCATTATTCGCCGAATTGGTATCGCGTCTATCGCGCCGCAAAACTTCCACGCGCGCGTTGGGAAGATGCCGACCGCGCGTGGCGCAAACACTACGCGAAACATTCGCCTCCATTGATTGTCGGCGCGAAGCAAGTGCTCGTGCGCCTTGGGCGGACGCATCGGCTGGGCCTGGTCACGAGCGGCGACCGCGACCGCGTCACGCGCCAGTTGCGCACGTTTCGCCTCACGCGTTTTTTTGGCGCCCGCGTTTGCAGCGGCGACACGCGCGAGAAGAAGCCGCATTCCGCGCCTCTCCGCCTGGCTCTCCGGAAACTTCGTCTCGATCCTTCTGCGTGCGTCTATGTGGGCGACTCGCCGGAAGATTTGCAAATGGCCAAGCGCGCGGGAGTTCTCGCCATCGCGGTGCTTGGCCCATTTCCAACTGAGGAACGCTTGCGCGCGGCACAACCGGATTTCCTGCTCGAATCGATTCGCGAACTGCCGGACGTGCTGAATCGCCTGCGCCGCTAAAATTATGGGCAGATTACGGGCGCGGCAAATCTCAGGATTGCGGTTTTTGCGGAGTTGTCGAAGCTGCGGGCGGCGCAGCCGCGGGTGCAGGCGTCGCGGCGCCA
>JBAQJX010000010.1:0-32012 GCA_049641765.1 Candidatus Acidiferrum sp. | reverse complement strand
CCACTCCCTTCTATCTGAGAAGCCCAGAAGCTTCATGCGAACCGCGTCATGAGTGGTATCGAGATTGTTTTTTGTCGATGGAAAGGGAACGCGGCCTCGACGATCATGAAGACCACCTCTTTGCCGCGCTCTTTCACGCACAACTCAACCCTGGCGAAAGTCTTACCATTGTGGCGAGCACGGAAGCGACCGCGCCACTCGATGGAGTTGCGTCGCTCGCGGAGTGCGTCAGTCGCGAAAAGGGATTGCTAAAGAGTTGGCAATCGCAAAGCCCAGAGTCGGCCGCCGGCACTCCGGCATGGATGCGTCAACTCGTTCTCGCTGCCGACCAGTTCATCGTTAAGCGCGCTCTTCCCGAAGAACCAAACGGCCACAGCATCATTGCTGGTTACCATTGGTTTGGCGATTGGGGACGCGACACCATGATTGCATTGCCTGGCCTTGCGTTGGTCACAGGCCAGCCCGAGGTCGCAAAGCAGATTCTCCTGGCATTCGCGCGCTACGTCGACGCCGGCATGCTGCCCAACAATTTTCCAGACGCTGGGGGAAAACCAGGCTACAACAGCGTCGATGCGGCGCTTTGGTATTTCGAAGCCGTCCGCCAGTATTTTGCCGCCACGCAGGACGTCGACACGCTGCAGAAACTTTTTCCCGTACTTGGCGGAATCATCGATGCGCACATCGCTGGAACGCGCTACAACATTCACGTCGACCCTGCCGACGGTCTCTTGTACGCGGGAGGTCCAGGCGTCCAGCTCACTTGGATGGACGCCAAAATCGGCGATTGGGTAGTCACACCGCGAACTGGCAAGCCGGTCGAAATCAATTCGCTTTGGATCAACGCCCTTGAAACGATGGCGCACACTGCAAGTCACGTGGGCATGCCGGTCGAGGTCTATGAGCATCTCTCAGCGCGAGCTAAGGACAGTTTCCAGAAGTTTTGGAACGCGGACCGAGGTTGTTGCTTTGATGTGATCGATGTTCCGGGGGCGGGGAAGGTTTTGGGAAGAGATCCGGCACTTCGTCCGAACCAGATTATCGCTCTTTCTTTGCCTGTCAGTCCTCTGAACGAAGCACAGCAAAAGTCCGTTGTCGATATTTGCGCACAACATCTGCTCACTTGCTACGGCCTTCGAAGCCTTGCTCCGGGCGAACCGAATTATCGGGGCCGCTATGTCGGCGATCAAAACACGCGCGACGCTGCCTATCATCAGGGAACGGTGTGGGGCTGGTTGCTTGGTCCATTTGCCCTGGCGCATTTCCGTGTCTACAAGGACCGCGCTGCCGCTCTCCGTTATCTTGAGCCGCTTGGAAGCAGTATCGGCGCGTACGGCCTCGGCACATTAGCCGAAATATTCGATGGCGATCCCCCGCACAACCCGCGCGGATGTATCGCCCAGGCATGGACCGTTGCAGAGGTCCTCCGAGCGTGGAGCGAAATCGCCAAACCCCATTGAGCTATTTCTCGTGGGACTTTTCTGCGCGTTCGTAGAGTTCGATCAGAACTTTTCCGCCATCCGGGTGAGTCACCAGGAAAAAGTTCACGCGCGTTCCGTCCGCCCCGTCTCGTGTCTCGGAATAAATCGCTGAAGTCCCGAATTCTTGCTTTAATATCTCGGTCGCGCGGTCCACGTTCGTGCACATAAATTCCACCTGTTGCACGCCTTCACCAAACTTCGCCAAATACCTCGCGATCGCTCCGTCTCCCCCGGGCGCCCTCGAGGTCAGTATGTCCAACGAAATGCCGGAGGGAAAGTGCAGCTCAAATTCCTCGGCATCCTGATCTGACGGCACCTCAGCCAAACGCGCTACGGCATTCGCCGTACGAATCTTTGCAAAGGTCTCTCGTTGAACCGCAAGTCCCACCGTGATCTCAGGGTGGGGCCAGAGCATCAGCCCCGCCAATTCTGGATTCTCCCGCCACTTTTCGGTTGCTCGCTTGGCCGGCGCTTGCCCAGCTTCATAAATTTCCACAGCAGCGCGAGCTCGAACGTCGGGTTCCCCCGAACAAATGCCTGCTATCGCCGCGGTAAGCTCGCTGGACATAGTGGACCCAGGAATTGTAGCTTGAAGACTGGGCGTAATCAGCCACCAGCTCGATTTTTGCGCGAAAGTTGCACCAATTCCAGCTTTCGAATCATCTGAGGGATATGCCGAAACCCGTTCTTTTGACCGTTGACGATGATCCTGAGGTTCTGCGGGCGATCGAGCGTGACCTCCGGGGCCACTACGCCGACCGTTATCGTGTCATGCGCGCCAACTCGGGCAGTGCCGCCCTGAACACCCTTCGCGAACTAAAAGCCCGCAACAATCCCGTCGCCCTGCTTCTTGCTGACCAGCGCATGCCCCAGATGGACGGCGTCGGCTTCCTTTCAGAGGCGATGGAGATCCATCCGAAGGCGAAGCGTGCTCTTCTGACGGCTTACGCCGATACCAACGCCGCAATCGAAGCCATCAACGAAGCTCGCATTCACTACTATCTGATGAAACCTTGGGATCCTCCTGAGGAAAAGCTTTTTCCTCCCATTGACGACTTGCTCCTGGACTGGAACTCGAGCTTTCATCCGCTTTACGAGGGCATTCGCGTTCTCGGCACTCGCTGGTCCAACCGCTCTTATGAACTCCGGGAGTTTCTCGCCCGCAACCAGGTGCCCTATCAATGGATTGATATCGAGCTTGCCCCAACCGATCCGGAAGTTCGCACTCTGATTAATTCTCTCGGTCCAGAGGCAGAGACTCTTCCTCTGGTTCTATTCCCCGATGGCACGCGGTTGGCTGAACCCCCGCTTCCCGCGATTGCCGATAAAGTCGGACTGCGCACTCATGCGCAAGCCAATTTTTACGATCTGGCCATTGTTGGAGGTGGCCCCGCGGGCCTCGCAGCCGCCGTCTACGGAGCGTCCGAAGGTCTCCACACCGTGATGATTGAGCGCGAAGCTCCTGGCGGCCAGGCAGGCCTCAGCTCGCGCATTGAGAACTATCTGGGTTTTCCCGCCGGCCTGTCGGGCAGCGATCTTGCTGGTCGTGCCGTCACGCAGGCGCGCCGTTTTGGCGTCGAGATTCTCTCGCCTCAAGAAGTCGTCGGCCTTCGCGTGGACGGCCCGTATCGCTACGTCAAGCTCGCCGATGGCGCCGAAATTTCCTGCAATGCTCTCTTGCTTGCCATGGGCGTCCAATGGCGAACTCTAGACGTTCCTGGAATCGATCGCCTCCAGGGAGCCGGGGTGTACTACGGCGGTGGCACCTCGGAAGCCATCGCTTGTCGCGGCGAAACGGTGTACATCGTTGGCGGGGCAAACTCGGCTGGCCAGGCAGCCATGCACTTCTCTAAGTTCGCGGAAAAAGTAGTAATGCTCGTGCGCGGCAAATCGCTCGCCATCACCATGTCCCACTATCTCGTCGAGCAGGTCGAGAAGACGTCCAACATCCAGGTTTGGACGCAGAGCAGTGTCGTCGAAGTGCAGGGAGACACTCGCCTCACAGGCATCACAGTTCTTTGCGAGTCCACCGGCACGCGCGAGCAAATTCCGGCTTCGAGTCTCTTCATCTTCATCGGAGCACAACCACGCACGCTATGGCTCGGCGATCTTATCGAACGCGACGAACGCGGCTTCATCCTCTCCGGCCCGGATCTTTTGCGCGACGGCAAAAAGCCTGCCTCCTGGACTCTAGATCGCGATCCTGGTCTGCTTGAAACCAATGTCCCGGGAATCTTCGTCGTCGGCGATGTTCGCCACGGATCCGTGAAGCGCGTTGCTTCGGGTGTAGGCGAAGGCGCCGTCGTCGTCCAATTCATGCACCAATACCTGGCCAAGGTACAATGAGCGGCTCCATTAGGGGAATAGGACGCGCATGACTGAAAACGCCGCGCCATCGCACGCCGATGAACTTCTTGCGAAGCTTCGCAAAGTTCCAGTCTTCGAGGATCAACCGCGTGAGGAATTGCTTTGGTTTATTTCGGTTTGTGACGAGCGTCGTTCGGCTCCAGGCGAAATCATCATGCGAGAGGGCGATGCTCCCGACTTCATGATGGTGATGCTCGAAGGCGAAATGCGTGCGCGCGCCGAGCACGGGAGTCCTGACGGTCCTGTGTTCACCATCACCGCCGGCGATGTCACAGGCATGCTTCCTTTTTCGCGCCTCAAGGTAATTAGCGTCACTGGCCGCGCCATAGTCGCTTCGCATTACCTCGGGTTCCCCGTTACCGAATTTCCGGCCCTCTTTCAAAGGCTTCCCGAACTGGTTCGCCGCCTTGTTGGCCTCCTTGCCGACCGCGTTCGCAACGTCACGCGCACCGAGCAGCAACACGAAAAGCTTGCCGCCCTCGGCAAACTCTCCGCGGGGCTCGCGCACGAACTGAACAATCCCTCTGCGGCCGCGCGCCGTTCGGCTGCGGCGTTGCGCGATTGTCTCGCGCGTTTGCGCGAGGCCGCGAGAAGCACGGAAATTGGACCGGAAGACTGCGGCCTTCTAGCCAAACGCGAAGAGGAGATTCGCTCTGCGCTGAAACCTGCTCAATTCAAGGATGAATTTGCTCGTGTCGAGCGGGAAGAGGCTATTCAATCCTGGCTCGAGGCACGCCATGTGGCGGATGCTTGGAAACTAGCGCCGTCGCTGGCCGAGGCCAATCTCACCGACGCACAGCTTGAGACCTTCGCGAGCGCCGCGGGCGCGTCTCTCGGCCCCGAACTCACGCGCTTTGCCACGCTTCTCGAAATGGAGCGTATCGCGGACGAACTCGAGCACAGCTCCGCGCGCATCTCCGATCTCATCAAAGCGATCAAGGAATATTCCTACATGGACCAAGGGGCCATGCAGGAAGTGGATATCGAGCGCGGCCTCGAAACGACGCTCACCATCATGAATCACAAGCTCAAGCGCGGCATTTCCGTCACCCGCGACTACGCTCCGAATCTTCCCAAAGTGATGGCCAGTGGCAGCGAGCTGAATCAGGTTTGGACCAACCTCATCGACAACGCGGCCGATGCCATGAAGGCCGGCGGCAACCTAACGATTCGCACGGCTCGTGAGAACGATTTTGTCCTCGTCGAGATTGCCGACACTGGCTCAGGCATTCCACCCGAAGCTCTCTCGCGCATCTTCGATCCCTTCTTTACCACCAAGGGTGTTGGCGAAGGCACCGGCCTCGGGCTCGACGTTGCCAGCCGCATCCTCAAAAACGTGGGCGGTCAAATCAGCGTGAAGTCCGTCCCCGGCGATACGCGCTTCCAGGTTCGCATTCCCATTCAAAAGCAGCACTGAGCCATCCAGGAGGAATCCATGGCGGAAGTTTGCACCCACATCAGCCAGATCAAACCGGTAAAACCCAAATCAAAGGGCTGCGAAGAATGCCTCAAGATGGGCGATACCTGGGTGCACCTGCGCCTATGTCTCACCTGCGGTCATGTCGGCTGCTGCGACTCTTCAAAAAATAAGCACGCGACGAAACACTTCCACGCCACAAAGCATCCCGTGATTCGATCATTCGAACCTGGCGAGAACTGGATGTGGTGTTACGTCGACGAACTGATGTTCGAGGAGGATTGATCCTAGAAGAGGGAACTTGCCACGAACTAACTTCTTCCCTTGAGCCCCTACGCCGCGAATGGTTCCGGCGGCGGAAAAGGTTCCTCTGGCGGCGCGAGCGTAACTGGTGGCGTCACAGGTGGACTCGGCGGAAACATAACATTTGACAGCGGTCCGTACCGCGCAGCAAAAAACTCCAGCGTGTACGACTCAAAAAACACCAAACCCGGCGCATAGACAAATCCAACCACATAAAGAATCGCCGCAACGGCCAGCATTCCCAAACCAGCCACCAGCAGAATTTCTGGCGTGTCCCACACCATACCTGCGCCTTTTCCGATGAAGAACCCCGCCACGCCCAGCACTGCTAGTGGAATCAACAGCACCAGGATCACGATCAGGTTGACGATCGTGAAGATAATCGCGCTGCCCACCGCTAACACGATCTTCATGAGCACATAGGCAGTGAAGGCCATTTTTTCCGCCCCGACGATCGGGAGAAGTCGCCGCCATCCCTCCATCGCCCCGAGGTTCTCGAAGGCCATCACCGGCACGAGAAAATCCCGCGCCAGCAAATCGATGACGGCTAACGTCGCCACCACCGCGACGAATACGAGCACAAGCAGCAACACACCGCCGATCAAGCCGCCCATGTGTTGTTCTGATTTCTCGAACCATCCCGCGCGATACGCCAGAAGGACCGGCACTCCAACCACCGCTCCCACTGCGATAAGCGCGCCGAAGGCGTACGCGATCGCCCACAGGAAATACCGTCGCCCGGCATCTCGCCAGCGCCGCCAGCCTTCACGCAGGCGGCACTGTCCGGTAATCACCGACTCCAGCAAAATAAATCTGTAAACGCAGTCGCTGTAAATCCACAGCAAAATCAGCGCGAGTACCGCAAGAGCCCCCAGAACGATCCAGGTTAGGTAGGGTTGGATTTGGTGCCAGTCCGGTTCATTCAGAAAACGAGCAGCCACTTTCCAGTGATCATCGCCCCCTCGATTCGTGTTGAAGTTCGGGAGGCTCGCGCTTCCGCCGCCACCGCCAGTTTCGCCGGTCACCAAAGCCACGACCGCCAGCCGCGCCCACAATCCAAACCGGAACGGCCCAAAGAGTATGCGCTTCGTCCTGACAAAAGCTGGCGAGATGCAGTCGACCGCCGAGACCTGGTTGGGCATGCAGCACCTGCTACAGCTGTGAATTTATTTCCGTTTTTCCTGCTTTATCTGCAAATGTATAGAATTCATTTGCTCTCGACAAGCGTTTCGCCCTCGGTGTTTCGCCACGGGCAATTCGCTTGCGGCTTTGTGCGTCACGCCCGGGGCTTCGGTGCCATTAGCAGGGAAGCGGCCAGGGCGGCGAGCAGCATGCCTGCCACCGCGGCAAGCGAAATTTCCACGGAGATATGTACCCACGGCTCGACTATCATCTTTGTTCCAATGAACGCCAGCACAAACGCCAGGCCCGTCGTCAGATACCGCAACCGGCCCAGAACTCCCGCCAGGAGGAAATACATCGCCCGCAATCCAAGGATGGCGAAAACGTTCGACGTATACACGACAAAAGGATCGCGCGTAATTCCAAACACCGCCGGAATCGAGTCGACCGCCAGTGTGATGTCCGTGATCTCGACGATCAACAACACCACGAAGAGCGGCGTGGCGAAGAGTTTTCCTTCGTTGCGCACAAAAAAGCCTCCGCCCTGGAATTCGCGCGTAACGCGGAGGTACTTGCCGGCAAACTTGGAGATCTTGTTTTGCTCGGGATGCATTTCCTTTTTCTTTGCAAAAAGCATGTGCAACCCCGCCCACACGAGGAACGCGCCGAACACATAAAGCACCCAGCTGAACCGTTCGATCAGCCCAGCCCCTGCCGCGATCATTGCCCCGCGCATGACGAGCGCTCCCAGGATGCCCCACTCCAAAACACGATGTTGAATGTTTTCGTCCACGGCAAACGCGCGAAAAATCACCAGAAAGAGAAAGAGGTTGTCCACGCTCAGCGCTTTTTCGATGACATATCCGGTAAAAAATTCGACTCCGCGCTGTTCACCGGCAAAATGAACCACGCCAAAGCCGAACGCGACCGTCAGCCCTAACCAGACGAGCGTCCAGATAAGCGCTTCCCGAGTCGTCAACTTGTGGGGGTGTCTGTGGAAGACGCCAAGATCCAGCGCGATGGCGCCGAGTACGAAGAGATTGAAAACCAGCCAAAGGAGAGGCGTGCCCATGGCCCTGGCCGTTGTGCCTCAGGGGGCCAACGACGCCAGCGTGTCCGTGGAATTTAGGTTGCTGAGTTCGATGCGAAGCGTTTGCCCGGGCTCAATGGTAACCGGCACATCCCACCGCTCCCGCGCGTCGCCGGCGTTTGCATCAAGATTAAGCGAACTGATCCAATACTTGCCCGGCGGTAGATTCTCGATGAAAGCGTGCCCATCCAGGTCCGTGTCCACTTTGGCCGCAAGATATTTCGTTTGTGCTATTTCTGGCGCCAGCCTTTGTACTCGCCTCTTCTGGTCGCTATGCAAAAGCGTCCATGCTCTCTGCGGGTTTACGGCGTCCAGTTCGAGTTCCACTCCCGAGATGGTTGCTGGGTTCTTCTCGATGAATTTCTTCAGAGCCGCGAGATACTCCTGCTTTTCTTTTTCATACTTCTCGGGATGCTCTTTTTTGTCCGCCTCTTTGAACCGCGGGATCGGAATGCCCTTCGTTACGCCGCCGCTGTTCGACCGCTGATAAGCCATCAGAAACTCCGGAGTCTTGATGATCTCATCGGGCGTCAGCGATTTGTCGAGATCGGGCGTGGAGAGGTCAAGGATGTCGTGTGCCTTCAGCCACTTCTTCAGTTCGGGTGAGACCGTCAACCCGTCAATAAACTTGTCTCGTGGTGGAACCACATCTGCGGCTTCGATGCCTTTTGCGATCTCTGAGTAGCTCTTCGTCAGGACGTAAAACGTGAATTGCCGCACCGGTTCGGGTCGCGCCGCCGTCGGCGTGATGCGCGCCGTAATGTCCAGCTTGCCTGGTGATGTTTGCGCCTGCGCCGCTTGCGAGAGGCACACGGAGGCGGCAAGTATGCCTAGCGAAATACCGATCGCTCTTCTCATGTCGGAATCCTACCAGATTGTCCAGTGCCCAAACATCAGATCCATCTGATGTGTTTCTTCAATCACCCGTCATCGTAAGAAAAGCATAAGGAACATGGAAATCACAGCGGCAGCCAGAATTAGGCCAACAAGCAATCGTCCCAGAAAGGATGCGGGCAAGGCTGCTAAAGGTCCCAGCGGTTTCTTGGGTGGCCCGGGAGGATCCAAGACGCCAATCGTCGTTTTTTTACGTGGAGGTCCGCCAAAACGTATGGAAGATGCTTGAGGTTCCAACTCTTGTTCAAATTCGTGAAACTCGTATGGCACATCAGCAATGCTAAGCCTGGTCACAAATCCTGTCCAGAGCCTTAGCTCCATTCAGAACAAGCGAAAAACGGCTTCGATCGTGACCCACGCCGCCACTGTCCGATGCGCTCCATCTCTCGCCGGCGCGAATTTCCAGTTCCGCACCGTTTCCACTGCGCGTTCGTCCAAACCAAACCCCACACCTTTGATCACGCGAATTTGTCGTGCGCGTCCATCTGTGTCAACAAGCACCTGCAGCGTCACCGTACCCTGCACCTTACCGTGTCGCGCATCGTCCGTGTACGTCGGCGAAGGACAATAGACGCATTGCGGCTGAATAAGTCCAGGCACGAATATACCGATCCCGACGCCGTCGCCGCCCGGGCCGTTTCGGCCATCGCCAATCGTGTCTCCGTCCTTAGTACCGATACCGTGTCCGCTCCCAGGTCCCGCAGAGTTTGTATCTTGCCGCATCCAGGGGAGTCCCATCTTCTCGGTTGGAGTTATCGCGAACGCCGCATTTGGATCAAGAATCGTCGGTGGTTCGGGCAGGCTGGGATGTTCCTCCTGCGGCAACATCGGTCTGACCAGAACCACAGGTGCCCGTGGCGGCATGTTCCCACGTGTCGGCAAGAGCAAACTCTTGTCTCCGCTTCTTCCGCCAGGGTCCGAAGGATGCTCGCTCGTCACGCTTCGAAGGATAGGCATGGAGAGACTCACCGGGCCGCGGTCATTCGCTCCTGTGGGTCTTGGCGGCCGAGGCGGATTCCGTCCTTGAGTCACCATCCATATCGCCGCGGCAAAAAGAGCCGCATGCGTAATTAGAGAGACCCCTTGTGCGCGCGCCGGTCGTCGAGTCTTCTCGAACCTCAAGAGATGTATGGGTGCGCCGTTTGCCGAAGATGGCTTCAGGTGTGTCGGAATTAAGAGCTGCCCAAGATTTTCTCGAACGCGGTTCAACCAGGAATCTGTCGAGGGGGAATCCGCGGACGCATCTTCACCGGAAAATGAGCGCAAGTGTGGATCGCCCATGCGCAGGCCTCCGTCTCCGCCTCACGGTTTGGCCCAACAGCATCTGGAGGCGGGCACCAGTCGTGCTACTCAGAAGTGTCGGCGAACTCTTTGGTTGCCTGTCGAATGCCTGTTTTGAAATTTTGAGTACAAAGGATCCATGAGAAATTGCGGTAAAAAATCGGTGGGAAAAGAATGGAAGGAAGACGCAACGAAAACTAATACAGTCGGAACGTCACTTCGATTGGCACAATGACAGGAACGATCTTTCCGTTCGGCCCCACCGCTGGCTTGAATCTCCACGTACGCACGGACTCAACGGCCTTCTCTCCGAGGCCCATCCCTGGATCCTTCACGATCGAAATGTTCACGGCTCGCCCGTCCGCCGTCACGGTCACCTGCACCACCACCGTACCCATGTATTTCGCTTTGCGCGCATCATCGGAATAGAGCGGCGGCGGACAATAGATGCACTCGGGTATGCCGACTCCGTTCACTCCGGCGCGGAACGCGCCACCACCCGTGCCACCACCCTCGCCCGGACCAAGGCCCCCTCCGGTGCCGCTTCCTACGCCAGTGCCGTTGCCATGTCCCAGGGAATCGCTCGACGCGTTCGCCAGCGGGTCTCCAAAGGTCGAAGCATTGAGATTCGGCGCCTTCAGGTCAGGCGGCCCCAGCAGCGATGGATCCATTGCGAGTTTGGGATGCTCATTCTCAATCTTCACTTGCGGCGGCGTGAACTGCGTCCACTGGAACTTTGGCAGCTTGCCCTTGTTCACAGGAGTCAGCGTGTGATCGTTCGCACCGCCGCCTCCGCCAGCCTTCTTTGCTCCCGCAGGCAATTTCGCCATGTACGGCGAAAGATCGATCGGGGTGACGTCAACGTTTTTGTTTTTCGCTTCCGTAGGAGCGAAATGCCACAGCAATGGGATCAAGATCACCAGTGCGAATACGCTCCCATGAATCGCGAAGGAGACTGCCTGAGTCCAGCGAAAATTCTCGTCCTTGGACCAGATGTCCTTCACTCGGACAGGTTTGCTGGTGAAGTTCGCAGGCGGGAGTTTCGCGGGGAAGAAAAGCTCCTTGATGCGTCCGCCAAACCCGCCGAAATTCGCGCCCCACGAAACCGCCAAACGGCTGTTCACGGGCCCTTTCGGCGCAGGGCGCGAACTGAAATAATCCTTCAAATTATCGAGAACGCCAGCGCCGAAAACCGCCTTCACAAATGGCGCTCCAGGTCGGTCCGTCACTTTGACCGGACGCTCGGTCAGAAATTGTTTGAGGTTCGACCAAAAGTTGGTGGGAATTAGTATCGCGGGAGCGCCAAACCTGGGCACTCCGGACGCGGGAACGGGGACGGCTTGGTCGCCGGAGGTGGAGGCGCCGCGTTTCTTAACTTCTTCGGGAACGAGATTGACGATAAGTCCCGGCACCGTCTTCCCCCTGATTTAGACGCACTCAGACTGCCCTGGGTGTCCTTACCCGTTAGGATTCGGACGAACCTCGAAAGGTTGTGCGACCCCAGCCGCTGACACTTACTCCCAATCATTGTAACATACGGAATTACACCGCTTTAGGATGTTTCTGGCTTTGCAACGAAACGATCGGTCCCTCCAAGGGAAAAGACGCCGCCGCTGGCACACTCTTTCATGAGCGAACCTCTGGAACTCAAGAAGACTCTCAATCTCCCGAAAACGGACTTTCCCATGAAGGCTGGCCTCCCGCAAAATGAGCCCAAACAGCTCGCCGCCTGGCAGGATTCCCGCCTTTATGACCGTATTCTTTCCGCCCGCGCAGACCGGCCAAAATTCATCCTCCACGATGGGCCTCCGTACCCCACCGGAACAATCCATCTCGGCACCGCACTCAACAAAATCCTCAAGGACATGATCGTCAAGTCCAAGAGCATGGCCGGCTTCCGCGCGCCATACGTTCCTGGCTGGGACTGTCACGGACTGCCCATCGAAACCCAAGTCGAACGCGAGCTTGGCGGGAAAGGGAGAGTTTCTCCAGCGCAGTTCCGCGGCCTTTGCCGTGAATTCGCTGCTCGCTTCGTCGAACAGCACAAGCGTGATTTCAAGCGCCTGGGAGTCCTCGGCCGCTGGGACCATCCCTACTTGACCATGAGCCACCATTACGAGGCCACCATTGCCGGGGCCCTTCTCGATTTCATGGAAAAAGGACTCGTCTATCGTGGCCGCAAGCCGGTGTATTGGTGCATCCACGACAGCACTGCTTTGGCGGAGGCGGAAGTCGAGTACCACGATCACACCAGCCCGTCCGTTTGGGTCGCCTTCAAGCTTTTGGGCCGTACCTCCGGCGACGGAAAATCGCAGTTGGACCTCGGCACGGATGTGCGCGCCGTCATCTGGACCACCACGCCTTGGACTTTGCCTCACAACCGCGCCCTAGCATTTCATCCCGATTTCGAATACGTCGTCGTGGAAACGGAGAGAGGCGCTCTCCTCCTCGCCGAGGAACGCGTCTCCGCGTTGCAAGCAGACTGTGGAATCAAGGAAGTCCGCGTCCGTTCAAGAGCGAAAGGGCGCGATCTTGAGGGCCTGAATTTTCAGCATCCCTTCTTGCCTCTGCAGGTCCCCGGAATTCTCGCCGACTACATAACCCCTGATCAGGGCAGCGGCATTGTGCACACCGCCCCGGGCCACGGTGCCGAAGATTTTCTTTCCGGCCAGAAATATGGGCTCGAAATCTACGCTCCCATCGACGACAAGGGCGTCTATCTCGAAGGCTTGCCCGAATACAAAGGCAAAAACATCTTTGCCGCGAACCCCATCATCGTGAAGCTTCTCGAAGACCGCGGCGCTTTGCTCGGCCATTCGAACTACACGCACAGCTATCCGCACTGTTGGCGCTGCCACAATCCGGTGATTTTTCGAGCCACCGAGCAGTGGTTCATCAAAATGGATCAGGCCGCCCGCGGAAAACAGAAAACCCTGCGCTCCGAGTCCCTCGAAGAAGTCCATGGCGTGAAATGGATTCCCGCGTGGGGCGAAGAGCGTATCTACGAAATGGTCGAAAAGCGCCCCGACTGGTGCATCTCCCGGCAGCGCTTCTGGGGCGTGCCCATCATCGTTTTCTACTGTGACGCGTGCGGAAAAAGACTGGAGGACTTTGCCGCTCTTCGAAACGTCGTCACCTGGTTCGAGCGCGAAGGCGCCGACGCTTGGTACAAGCACTCTGCTGAAGAGTTGTTGCCTGCCGGCACCAAATGCTCTTGCGGTGCTAGCGCTTGGCGAAAAGAAAACAACATACTCGACGTGTGGTTCGACGCCGGTTCTTCCCACCTCGCGGTCTTGCAGCCGGCCGAGTGGCCTGCAGATTTGTACCTCGAAGGTCCCGACCAGTATCGCGGCTGGTTTCAGAGTTCGCTTCTTATCGCCACCGCTCTTCGCGATCACGCGCCCTATCGCTCCGTCGTGACGCACGGCTGGACCCTCGATGAACATGGCCGCCCCATGTCCAAGTCGCTCGGAAACGTCGTTCTTCCCAGCGAGATTTGTGAAAAATGGGGAGCGGATCTCCTCCGCTTATGGGTTGCGTCGCAAGAATATCAGGCCGATCTGAAAATGAGCGAACGGGTCATGACCCAGCTGAGCGAATCCTACAGGAAAATTCGCAACACGTTTCGGTTCGCGCTCGGGAATTTGTTTGACTTCAATCCATCACGCGACGCCCTTCCCGGTGTCCAGCTCGAAGAATTCGATCGCTGGATGCTCGAGCGCACCGCCGAGTTGCTGAAGAAGTGTCGTGAGTGGTACGCCGCGTACGACTTCCATCGCGTCTATCACGCCATCCACGATTATTGTGTCGTGGACCTGAGCGCGTTTTATTTCGATGTATTGAAGGACCGCCTCTACACCAAGGCCGCGAAGAGCCGCTCGCGCCGTTCTGCGCAAACGGCAGTCTGGAAAATCGCAAGCGTGCTCGTTCGTTTGGCCGCTCCCATCCTCGTTTTCACGGCCGAGGAAATCTGGCGAAGCTTGCCGAGATCCTCGACGCAAGCGGAAAGCGTTCACATCGCCCTCTTCCCGGACGACACCGAACTGCGCTCAGGTTTCGATGCAAAGACAATGACGGAACATGAGAAGCTCTACGCGCTGAGGTCGCACGTCTTGCAGGACCTGGAACGCGCTCGCGCCCAAAAATTCATCAATGGCTCGCTCGAAGCGGAGGTACGCCTTCGCGCTAACGGCGCTTTCCTCGAACTCCTCGAAAAACACGCTAGGGATTTGCCGGCACTGTTCATCGTCTCCCAGGTAGAAGTCGCGCCCTCTGCTGAGCCATCGCAAAACGAAGTGCCGCAACCATTTCAAGTGGAGATCTTGCGCGCCGATGGCACAAAGTGCGAACGCTGCTGGAACTATTCCGCCCATGTGGGCGAAAATACGCGCTACCCGTCCGTCTGCGAACGTTGCAGCGAGGCTCTCGCGGAGATCGAACAATCGGAGCCGTCTCTTCCATGAAAATTCCCGCCCGCTTGCGGTGGCTCTGGCTCACGCTGGCAGTCGTCCTGCTCGACCGCGCCACAAAGGCGTGGTTCGAAACGCAAACGAGCGAAGGCTGGCATCACGAGGTCGTGCGGCATTTCATTTATCTCGTCCACAGCCGCAATCCTGGCATTGCCTTTAGCATGTTTGCCGATTCGCAATCGCCGTGGCTGCGCGCCCTGCTGATCGGCGGCTCTCTCGCAGTGATCTGCGCGCTCGCCTGGCTTCTCGTTGCCGGCCAGGGTGGGGCAATCACTTGCGCGGGCCTTGCGCTTCTACTCGGTGGCGCCACCGGCAACGTGACGGACCGCCTCATTCATGGTGCCGTGACGGACTTCTTCGAAGTCTGGCTCGGCGCCTACCGCTGGCCCGCCTTCAACGTCGCGGATTCCGCCATCACCATCGGCGCGATTCTGCTGATCTTCGACCTCTTGTTTCTCCAGCCCAAGTCCAACAACAAAGCCGGGTAAGCCATTCACACGCTCCTGCCTCCAACCTCAAGCTGCTAGAATCCTCCCGTGCCTTCGCCAGCCAAACAGGAACTGTCCGTCGCAGCCAGCGATTCCGGCCAGCGGCTGGACCGCTATTTAACCTCCCAACTGCCCGAACTGAGTCGCACGCGAATTCAAGAGCTGATCGAAGCCGGGCTTGTGCTCGTCGATGCCAAGCCCGCCAAAGGTTCGTACAAACTTCGCGGCGGCGAAAAAATCATGGTGGATGCGCAAGCCCGCCCTCCCATGCGCGCGGAACCCGAAGCCATCCCTCTGACTATCCTCTACGAGGACCACGACGTGATCGTCGTCAACAAACCGGCTGGGATGACCGTCCACGCCGGCGCTGGCAACACCCGGGGCACTCTCGTCAACGCTCTTTTGGGACGAGGGCAATCCCTATCCGCAGGCGGAGATGCCCTGCGGCCTGGAATCGTGCATCGCCTAGACAAAGAAACCTCCGGGGTCATCCTGGTCGCGAAAAATGATTTCGCGCATGCCAAGCTCGCGGAACAATTTCAGCAGCGCACCGTCAAGAAAACGTACATCGCTTTGGTCGAAGGCCTGTTGAAAGACCGTCAGGGCCGCATGGATCTTCCTATCGGGCGCGATCTTTACCGCCGCACTCGCATGGCCGCATACGAGCGCAAGCCTGGAACTTCGCTTCGAGGCCACTTGTTGGGCGGCAATGCGCGAGAAGCGCGCACGGATTGGCGCGCCCTCGCCCAAGTGGACGGAACGACCTTCGTCGAAGTCCAGCTCCACACCGGCCGAACGCATCAGATTCGTGTGCACTTCTCTGCGATCAAGCATCCGGTTGTCGGCGACGTCCTGTACGGCGCTGCACCTCAGCTCTGCCCGGAGCCGAAATCCCCTCGCGGCAAGTCGTGGGAGCGCGACCGCTCCCTCCTGCCGCCGCTCGGCCGAAATTTCCTACATGCGGCCTGGTTGGGATTTTCTCAGCCAAGAACCGGCGACTGGATGGAAGTGCGGGCCCCGCTGCCGCCGGAGCTGCGCGCATTCCTTCATAGCCTCGTGAGCGCCGCGAATGAGGATTCGAAGCGAATTGACGCTGTGCTCGCTCCGTACCTATAATCAAAGTCCATGTCCAGGGGAATTGTTTCCGTAGCGCTCATTGCAGGATTGCTGATGACCGCGGTCAGCGACCGCGCACAGCAGGCAGCTTCGCAATCTTCGCCGCCCGCGCAGGCGCCGCCGCAAGAGCAGCAAGCGCCGCCGCCGCAGCAGGCTGCTCCTCCGTCCCAGAGCCCGCAAAAGATCATCCAGGTCGTCAACCTGGTCGACGTGCTCTTCACCGTCCTCAACCGCCGCAACAAACTGGTTCCTGACCTGCAAAAGCAGGACTTTCAGGTGTTCGACGAAAAGCTTCCCCAGGAAATTCGCTACTTCAGCAAACAGACCGACTTGCCGTTGCGCATCGGCATGTTGGTGGACACTTCAAACAGCATTCGCGACCGCATTAAGTTCGAGCAGGACGCTTCCATCAACTTCCTGTTCAGCGTGCTGCGCCGCGGCAGGGACGAGGCCTTCGTCATGACGTTCGACGACGAGCCGCAAGTCGTTCAGCCGTTTACCAGCGATGCCGGCCTGCTGCGCGACCAGATCCTGCAGACGCGCGCTGGCGGCGGGACCGCTGTCTACGACGCGATCTACGAAGCTTGCCAGAGTGAATTGAGCCATCCCCCGCGGCCGCCCGGCGACCAGCCGGACGTCGTTCGCCGCGTCATGATTCTGATTAGCGACGGCGATGACAATCTTTCGACGCACACGCGCGCCGAAGCCATCGAAATGGCCCAGCGCACCAGCGTCGTCATCTATACCATCAGCACGAGCACCCAGTGGATCCAGCTTTCGCAGACCGATCCGGACAAGCTTGCCAATCGCAAAACCCACCTCACAGAAGGCGACAAGATTCTGCAGGACCTTGCCGACGAAACCGGTGGCCGCGCATTCTTTCCCTATCACGTGGACGATCTCGATCAATCTTTCCAGGACATCGGCGACGAACTGCGGAATCAATATTCCATCGCCTACATTCCCACGAACTATGTCCTCGACGGCCGCTATCACCGCATTCGCATTGAAGTTCCCGACCACAAGGGCTATGAAGTGCGCGCCAGGCGAGGTTATTTCGCCCGCGCAACCGGCAAAGACACAAACAGCCAGCCGAGTCCCGCTGGCCCGGCGACTCCCTGATTTTTCTCTGATTTGATCCTGTAACTTACCGTTAGGAACGGCTTCGAAGCGCTAGCCGCCTGTCTGCGTTTTCTTCTTCAGCGCGTGGTATCGCGCAAAAGCACCGCGTCCGATTCGACGTGACCACGTTCGATGGCGATCTTTTGGCCGTCCTTCGAGAAGAGAAACTTCACGATTCCATCCGACGTGAAATGTGTGTACTGCCTTGGCGCCGGTCCGTCGAGCGCCTGCATCCAAAGATTCCCCACGCCTTTGTCCCGCACCGCATACACAACGGACTTGCCATCCGGAGAGAAGATTGCCGGCGCGGAAGCTCGCGAATCGATATCGTGGTAAGTCACTTTTTTGTCCGCGATCGAATACAGGTCCAGTACAAGCTTGTGGTCCATTTCGCGCACTTCCAAAGCCGCGATGGTCTTGCCATCCGGCGAAACGTCCACCGCTCCTTGCGCCGTGCTCAGAATAGTTTCGGGCGAGCCGCCTTCGATGGAGACGCGTTTGAGCGCCTTGTTGTCGCCGTAGTCCACGTAATAAACCCATTTGCCGTCCGGCGAGCAAAGCGGATCAGACTCCGCCGCACCGGTCGTGAGCTGCTTGAAATCCGTCCCCGTGGTGCTCATCCTCCACAGATTGAATGAAACCTTGTTGGCGCGCCCGGCGGAGCGGAACACGTAGTAATTCCCGCCTCCGCAGGAAATCACCTGATCCGAAGCGTGCTTGGTATCCGAGTACACCACCGTCTCCCCGCCTTCGGGTTTGACGACGCGAATGTCCGGAATTTGCGCGAAAACAATTCGTCCATCGCTCGTCCAATCCCAGTTCCAGACCGTGCTGCTCATGGACAGCGAAACCGGATGAACATCATCCGGCTGCGCCGCGCTCGCCACTTCAATCTGATAGTCCGGCTGCGCTTGGCTGGCCACGATCGTGTGGTTATCGCTCGAAATAGTCGGGAAAACGTAAGAGTTGGTGTCGCTCGTGATGCGCCGGTAAGTTCCGCCCGGATAGCTGACAAATCCCAGTTGCGGATTCAACACCCCGTAGTCGCCCAGTTCGGAAACGAGCACACCCGAGCCGTCCGACAGCCATACGGGATTGCGGTAAATCTGGGTCGTCGCGATCGGCGTGATCTGCTGTTTGCCCGTAACCACATCCACCGAAAGAAAAGCGGCCGTCACGCCTTGCCCCAGTTCCGACATCGCAATCACAATCGTTTTCCCGTCCGGGGACCACGCCGGGCTGTAATTCCCCTCGCTCCCAAGCAGCGTCACATCCCTGAAAAGTGTGCGGTCGGGAGAACCGTCGCTGTTTGCCACCAGCAGCTCGAAGGTTGGCGAATCGTGGTCTTCGCGCAGAAATGCGAATCGCTTGCCATCCGGAGAAAAAGTAACTCGGCTGTCTACGTCCTTGATCAGCAAGCGCGGTGTGCCGCCAAGCACCGGTGAAGAATAAAGCGACGCGAGTGTGTGCTCGGCCTCGTCGCGGCGCACGCAATAAATGTAATTCGAGTCCGGTGAAAAAGTGAGTCCCGCATAGCGCGTGGCCGCAGGCGCCAGCAGTTGCGTGTTGCTTCCCGTGGGGATATGCCGCAGCCATAGCGCCTGCAAACCGTTTTCATCGCGAACGTGCAGCACATACTTGCCATCGGGTGAAATCGCCGCCAGCGCGACGTGCCCATTGTTCGTGAGATTTTCAATCGTGAAGCTGTCGAACGGCACGTGCCGCGTCCCCATCACGATCGAATAGATCCCAAATCCAGCCGCGGCCACCAACACAACGATGCCGAACAGTGTGAGTCCCGTTCCCAGCTTGTGTTTTTTGGCGGCTTCAACGATGGCCGAACTTCCGGAGGGCGTAGCCTTTCGAGTCGGGGGCTGCGAAACTCCCGACACGCGCGCCGCCGACTTCTGCGTGCTCGCCTGCCGGCTGCCCGAATCGATCTCGCGTTGCAGTCGCTTCAAATCGGCGCGAAGCTCCGCCGCCACCTGATAGCGAATCTCGCGGTCTTTCTCCAGCGCCTTGTTGAGAATGCGCTCGAACTCCGCCGGCACGTCCGGATTGAGCGTCACTGGAGCCACCGGCGCGTTGTGCAGAATATTGTCGAAGACGACTGCGCTCGTCGATCCCGGAAAAGCCTGCCGCCCGGTCACCATTTGATAGAGAACCGAGCCGAGCGAGAAGAGATCGCTGCGCGCGTCAATTTCTTCGCCACGCGCCTGTTCGGGCGACATGTATTGAATCGTCCCCACCGCCATTCCCGGACTGGTGAGAAGAGTGTTCGCAGGTGAGTCGACCGTACGCCCGCCCAGATCGTGCGAGCTTCGCGGCAGCAGCTTGGCCAAGCCAAAATCGAGAACCTTCACCGCTCCAGATTCCGTCACGAAAATGTTCGCTGGCTTGATGTCGCGGTGGACGATCCCTTTTTTGTGCGCCGCATCGAGCGCATCGGCAAGCTGAATCCCCATCTCGACGGTTCGAATGATGGGCAATGGCCCTTCCGCCAGAACTTTGTCGAGCGATTCCCCGACCAGCAGCTCCATCGCAATGAAGCTTCGCCCGTCGTGTTCTTCGATCGCGTGAATGGTGCAAATTCCCGAGTGATTGAGCGCCGAAGCAGACCGCGCTTCGCGCAGAAACCGCTCCAGCGCCTGCGTATCGCGTTGATTTTCCTCGGGGATAAATTTCAGGGCCACACGCCGCCCCAGCTTCGTGTCTTCCGCTTCGTACACGATCCCCATGCCGCCGGAGCCGAGCTTCCGGAGAATCTTATAGTGAGCGACAGTTTCGTTAATCATGGCTTGGATGCAGCAGCGATGTTAGACGCTCAACGAATTTCGGTCAATGCGCGTGAAAAACGAATTTGCGAGAGCATAACTCGACGTCGTCCCCATGCAATCCATGGAACACGGCGCGCGAAGAAATCCGCCCGACAGCAGTAAGCTCCTGGGCGAATCAGCTTTCGCGCTATTTCGTCTCCGCAAGAACTTTCGCGATCGGTTCCCAATAATTGCCCTTCCATCCGGCGAGCAGATGTTCGGCCTGGCCTTGTGGGAATCCGCCGTGTTCGAAGACCAGCTTGGTTCCGGTCCCTTGCGGCGCCAGCTCAAACCTCGCGATGGAGTACGCTCCCGGAGGCCAGCTTCCCGCACGCCACGCCTGCACAACTCTTTGCCCCGGAACGAGTTCCAACTGTCTTCCCGTGACATACCCTCCGAACGCCGAAAACGTGCCGCCCAACTCGCCACTGATCTCCGTCGGCGTGTCGGTGATAGCTCCCGATCGCATCGCGGCGCTGTATTTAACCACTTGGCTAAACAACTTGGCGTCGGTCAGGACTTTGTACACCTGCGTGGGAGATGCATCGAAATTAACCTCTTGGTGGATGGCCTCCGCCGAGCGGCTGATCTCTTCCGCAGCGGGCAATGCGCCCGCGTTAGCCGTCTCTGGCGAGAAGATCGCGGTCTTTGCAAGCCCAAGCCCGGAAAAGAGTGCGGCCAGCCGCAGCGAGAAGCTCCTCCGAGTCACCTGCTTTTCCGGCAGGCCTTCAGAATTTTCATTTTGATTTCTTAGGGACATTTTCCCCTCCTCTAATTCCTGGAGTTCACAACGGAGTAAGGAACACCCGTTACGAGGATGGGAGCACGAGACCAGAATAGGTTCAAGGAAATACTTTGTGAGCTACAGCCCTGCGCGAGTCACGGTTCCACGCAGCGGCGTATCGAATGCTACGTGCCGACGTCAGCCTTTCGGAGCGTAGTAGCCCTTCCGCGCGAGCACTTTGTCGTCGTGGTTCGAGACTTCCACTTTGATCTTGCGGAATTTCCCGTCGCGCGCCGAATTCGTCGGATAGTAGCCGAGCGTGTACTGGCTCCGCAGCTCTTCCGAAATCTGATCGAAGGCCTCCAGCAGGTGCTTTTCGTTGTTCACCACAATCATTCGGCCGCCCGTTTCATCCGTAATCTTCTTCGCCACGCTGCTGTTCGCGCCGTAGTGCGGGTCGTAGACCAGCAGGATGTGTACCACCGTATCCGTCCGCTGCGCCGCTTCGATGGCCTCTTCCACTCTCACCTTGCTGCCTTCATCCTGCGCGTCCGTCAACACCACAACGGCTTTCCGCCCCGCTTCGCTCGCCAGCTCATCGTGACACGCCAGATAGAGCGCGTCGTAAAAATCCGTGCCCGCCGGCCCGCTCGGAAGCGTTCCCGGTGTCATCATCGGTCCGCCCGCGTTCACCTGCGCTTTGTGTATCGCTCGATTCAAAATCGACCGGTCTTCCGTGATGTCCGCGAGCAAATCCACGTCCAGGTCAAACGAAATGACCATGGCTTCGTCGCCCTTGCGCATCACGCGATTCAGGAAGCTGCTTGCCCCATCCTGAATCGCTCCGAGCATATATTGCTCGCTTCCCGATGTGTCCATGAGCAACCCCAGCGTGATGGGCAGCGTCACTTCTTTAGAGAAGAAGGCGATCTTCTGGTCCTCGCCGTCTTCGGAAACTTTGAAGTCTTCTTGTTTCAGGTCGGTGACGATGTGTTTGCCCTTGTCGCGCACGGTCACGAACAGGTTCACCAGGTTGACCTGCGATTTGATGGTTGGCCCTTGTACGGCCGGCTCTTGCGGCAAGGCCGGCGAAACGAGAATCGCCGCTAGCACCGGCAGGACACACAGAGCAGCCAGTTTCGTATGAGAACGCATGTATACTTTCCTTGACGAGAGATGCCCGGCCGGAAATTGCCCGCTGGGGTACTTCCGCCACATTAGGATGCTATTAAGCGGTGCGATGGATGTGTCACCGGAAACCAGCCCGCACGGAAGGCGACAACCCAATCACCCGAGTCCGAGAGGAAGTTTGGCCTTAGGAATATGAAAAGTCTACGAAAAATCGTTGGCATAACCTGTTTGCTTTCTTTAGCGGCGCCCGCGCTTTGGCTCGCTCTTCCTGCGCGCGCGCAGCAGGATTCCGCGCCCGCCACGCAAGGTCCTCCTCCGCCGGACGTGCCGCGCCTCAGCGAAGCCCGCGCCAAAATCACGGTGAACGCCAACTTGGTCGTTCTCCCCGTGACCGTAAAGGACGGCTCCGGCCGGCTCGTTCCCGATCTCGGCATAGACGAATTTCGCATCTTCGAAGACAACGTCGAGCAGAGAATCGACGTATTCACGACCGAGGCTTTTCCTCTTTCGATGGTGATTCTGATCGACAACGACCTGAAAGAGAAGCAAGCAAAAGAGGTGAATGACAGTCTCGACGCCATCGTCGGCGGAATGAGCAATCTCGACGAAGCTTTTGTCTGCCGCTTCGACCAGTTTTTCCACCCCGGCAAAGGCTTCACCAGCAATCAGGATGCGCTCCTCATCGAACTAAAACGCACCCGCCTGGACAGCCATGACGCCGTGATGCCTCCCGGGGGCCCCTTCAACGGGCCGACCATCAATGGCCACGCCGTTGACGGCTCCCCCGCTGTCCCAGAATCCACGCGCACCATTCTTGCCGCGCCAACCAAAGCTTTGGACGACGCGGTTTTCGCCGCCGCCGAGCTCCTGAAAAGCCGCCCGCGCAATCGCCGCAAAATCATTTTCATCATCACCGACGGCGTCGACGGCGGTAAGAAGTACAACACCAATTCCTTTGACAACACCAAGAAGGAGCTGCTGGGCCACGGCATCTCCGTGTTTGGTGTTGGCGTCGGCAGCGCCTTCTTCGACCGCCGCTTCGAACGCCTTTCCGAATACGCTCACGCCACCGGCGGCGATGTCTATTACGCCGTTTCGCGCGAGTCCATGGAAGATCTCTATTCCCGAATTACCGAAGAAGCCCGCAACGAGTACACGCTCGCCTACGTGCCGCGCAACACGAATCGCGCCAAGGACTATCACGACGTGGAAGTTCGCGTGAAGCGCGAAGGCTTGACCATCCTCACCCGCAATCGTTATTACACCGGCGGCTTGGCCCAGTAGAAAAACACTTCCTGCAACGCGGCCCGTCATCCCTGCCTTGGGCTGGCTTAATCGACTAGCTGCTCAGCGCCTCTTCGTGCGCCGGGCAAATCGGTTTGTAGGCGCAACTTCGGCAGACAAATCCTGGATTGGGTGGAAATTCCCCGGCGCGAATGTCCGCAGCCGCTTCTAGCACCATCTTCTCCGCTTCGTCGAGCTGTTTAGCGTCCCGCGTCGTCGCTTGCGTCTGGTTCGTCTGCAGGTAGTAAAACACCAGCCGCACCGGATTCCATTCGAAAATCTCTTTCGCTGCCAGCGCGTAAAGGCTCAGCTGCAAATCTTTCCTCGCGTCCGCATCCTTCTTTGGTTTCCCGGTTTTGTAGTCGATGATCTCCACGTCATTTCGCCCTAGCGAATTCACCTGGTCCATTCGCCCGATGATCGTCACGTTGTTTTCGAGCGGCAGCTCGAAGCTTTTCTCCTGCTCGATCACCTGCGGCGGCGCTTCGAGCATCGCCGCGTGAAATGCCCGCAACTGCTCCAGCCCGTCCTGCTTGTAGCCCTTTTCCTGGTATTCGTCTTCGAATCCCGCCGAGCTCCACTCCGTCTCGAAAATCCGCGTCACCTCCTCGAACGGCAGCCGCGTCCCTTTGCGAAGCTGGTCCACGAATCGCTTGATCGTCGTGTGCATCACGCTGCCGAAGCTCAGCACAGCCTTGGGCCCTTCCTTCAGCGACCAGGACCGGCTGAACAGATATTGTTGCGGGCAACTGCGGTATCCACTGACCGCCGAAGGGCTCAACGTCAGCGGCTCTGGCGTTTGTGGATGAAATTCCAGCGCCCAGTCCGCGATCCGCGAAAAAATCCTCGCAGGCTCGGCGGATGCCGGAAAGAGCTGAGCCTCCGTTGCACCGGAAGATTCTTCGTTTGCGCTCGGAACGCTTTCCGCAACTTTGGGGCTCAGCTGTTGGATATCCCGTTTCTTCACGGCCGGGTTGATGAGCATGTCCTCGATGAATACCGGAATCTTTCCTTTTTTCTCCGTCAGCGTCGTCAGCGTGAGCCGGTCTTTCGCCCTTGTCAGCGCCACATAAAACAGCCGGCGCTCCTCTTGAATGTGAAACTGCTCCGCGGGCTCTCCCTCTTTCATCAAAGCCGCCGGAAATTCAAAAACGTGTGGCCGCTCCATCGCGGGGAATTTCTTGTTGTTGATCCTCAGCAGAAAAACCTGCGGAAACTCCAGCCCCTTCGCTCCATGCACCGTCATCAACTGGACGGCGTCGCCGGGAAAATCATCCTCCAGGCTGAGCTTGCCGCCCGCCTGCGAGTAGTAATCGAGGTACTCGACGAACTCCGCGAGTCCTTTCGTTTCGCTCTTCGGTTCCCACTCCTTCACGAATTCCGATAGCCGCGTTACGTATTTGCGGTCTTGCGCTCCGGCGCGCTGCGCAACTTCCAGCCATTCCAGAAGCCCCTCGAGAATCTCCCGCGCCGTCCGGCGGCGCAGCGTTTTGCGCTGCTCGGAAAGATAGTCCACCAGCCGCCCCAATGCTTCGTGCGATTCATCGAACGCCAGTTGTCCTTGCGCTCCTTGCAGCGTGTCGTAGAGCGCCTTTTTCTCCTTTCGCGCGCGTTCCGCGAGCCGCACCAAATCCGTTGGCTCGAGTCCCCACGCCGGCGCCCCCAGCACGCGCGCGCACGAAATGTCGTCGAACGGCGTGGCAATCAGCCGCAAATAAGCGAGAACGTCTTTCACCAGCGGATGATCGAGAATCGAAAGCTTGCTGATGACGAAAGGGATTTTCCGCCGCGAAAGTTCTTCCACTAATTCATCGCGGTGCGCGTGCTGGCGGTAGAGAACGGCGAAATCATGCCATTTGCGCCCCGCTGCGTGCAGGCGTTGCAGTTCGCTCGCCACCCAGCGCGCTTCGCCCTCTTCGGTCTCCAGTTCGGCGATGCGGATCTTTTCGCCTTCCGCTTTATTTGGACTTAGGACTTTTTTCGGGAAGTCCGCGCTCGCCGTATTCAGCGCAATGACCTCCGTCGCCACGCGAAGGATATTTGGCATCGAGCGGTAATTTTCCACCAGCGATACGCGGAATTGCGCGGAGTCTTCGCCTTCATGCCACCCGGCAAAGCGCTCCAGAAAAAGTTTGAAGCTCCCGAACGACGCCCCGCGAAATCGGTAAATGGCCTGGTCGTTGTCGCCGACCGCGACAATGTTTTTCTTGTCGCCAGCCAGAAGCTCGAGCAAACGAAGCTGCGCGATGTTGGTGTCCTGAAATTCGTCGACGAGAATATAGCGGTACTTTTCCTGAAGCGTACGGCGAAGTTCCGCGTTCGTTTCGAGCAATTCCACCGCTCCGGTAATCAGCGAGCCGAACGAAACCCGCTTTTTCTCCCGCAACAAATCCTCGCTCGCGCGGTACGCTCGCGCGATCTCTCGTTGCAGCGCCACTTCCTCGGCGCGTTCCTTGAAAGTGTCTTCATCGAGAGCCGCGCGCTCGCTTTCTAGCTTTGTCGCCAGACCATCGGCGTAACGCTGATAGTCCTCCGCCGAAACCAGCTCGTCCTGGCAGCGCGAGAAAAATTCCACGAAGTCGTTCAAGAATTGTCCGGGATCGGCAAGGCGGCGGTACTTGTCGAGCTGCAGCCGCGCCAGATTGCGGCGCAGAAGAATCCAGTGATCGACCTTGTCGATCATCATGCGTTCGGGCGTTGCTTCTTTCAGGATGCTTTCGCAAAACGCGTGAAACGTCGCCAGCATCACGCTTTTGCCGCGCTCGCCCGTCACTCGCACAACGCGCGCTTTCATTTCGCCCGCGGCTTTGTTCGTGAACGTAAGCCCCAGAATGTTTTCGCCGGAAAGGGAATCGTCCGTTTGCAGCAGGTGGCGAATGCGCTCCGTGATAACGCTCGTCTTGCCCGTTCCCGCGCCCGCAATCACCAGCAACGGCCCTTCGCCGTGCGTAATCGCGCGCCGCTGCGCTTCATTAACTTTCAGCCCGCCTTCGTCACGCGGCTCGAGATCAAAAAGCGTCGCCATCACTCAAGCAGGGTAGCGGAATTTCGCGCTAGGAGGAAACTTAAGAGCCGGCTTCTTGTTCTCCAACAGCCCAGTTTGATGACTTCGTCGCGACGCAGGCGAAGGTGAATCCATCGAGGCGGCGAGGAATCAAAAAAGTAAGCTCGCACGGCATCCTTCGCATTCTCTCGCAACTCTTCCCAAGAATCGGCTTGAGTGATGATGCTTTCCGTTAAACATTCGGCAACGAAACCGCCACCTCCTTCTGTAACCTCAAATATGAGCTCGCCGATCTGAGATCTATTCGTGAGATCCTTTTAAGAAATGCCGCTTCGTTCGACACGAATTTTCTCATGCCTTTTTCGATGAGAAGAGAGTTTCTTGCGCTGAGAGTTTGCCAGCGGCGGTCTTCGCGTTGAATTCCGCGGATTTGCCGCGCGGCACGCTGAGCGATTCCCACTTCCCGGTTTTCGTGAACGTGAGATGCTTCGCGAGAAATAGAATCTGGCCCGCGTGATGCGCGTAATGCGCGATTTGGCGGTTGATTGCCTGCATCACCGTATGAGGCTCGGAGCGAATCGTCACCGTTCTCGTGAGGTCCGCTTCCGTGAGCGGCTCGAGCGCATCGAAAAGATATTTCCAGCCGCTCTCCCATTCTTCCATCATCTGCGCTCGCGTCGTGGCAGGCGTTTCAAACTCCGTGTCACGGTTGCGATCCGCTTTCTCGCCATCCGTGGTCAGGAAGTCGCGCCAGCGCGATCGCACATTCCCCGACATGTGCTTCACGATGACGGCGATCGAGTTCGATTCCGCGTCGAGCGTAACGAACAGCTGCTCATCCGGGCATTGCGCCATCGCCCGTTCGGAAAGTTTTTTGTAGTAGTGGAAGAGTCCGATGGAATCCTGCAAGTAATTCGTGCTGATTTGGTGCGGCATGAGGATATTTTGCTCCGCGGCAAATCTTTGTCAACGGCCATTCGAGCGGTTTCACGAGAGCAAGACAAGCGCTTTTGGAGCGTTCGAAGCACAGCGCCGAGTTCCAAAAATAAAGCTTGACATTTCGCCTTTTGTTCGCCTACTATTCCCGGGCCGAGTGGATACCTTGCAAGGAGGCGAACATGACCATTGGACAATCGATGCTCCCCGAATTTGACGAAGAGATGAAGAACACGCGCCGAGTGCTCGAACGCGTGCCCGACGAAAAGTGGAATTGGAAGCCGCACGAGAAGTCTGGAACGATGGGCTGGCTTTCCAGCCACGTCGGCACCGTTCCCGAGTGGATCACCATGACCATCAACACCGAAGAGCTGGACTATGCGCCGGTGAACGGACCGTCGTATGAGCCGCCGAAAATTTCCAATCGCAAGGAGCTGCTCGCGGCATTCGACAAAGGCAGCGCCGAAGCGCGCGAGGCTCTTTCGAAGGTCAGCGATGAAGAGATCGTGAAGGGCTGGAAGCTGCTGGCCGGCGGCCAGGAGATTTTCACGTTGCCGCGCGTGGCGTGCATCCGCAGCATGTGCATGAATCACCTGATTCATCATCGTGCGCAACTCACCGTGTACTTCCGTTTGGTTGGCGTTCCTGTTCCGGGGCTGTATGGCCCCAGCGCGGATGAAGGGCAGCCGGACACCGCTGCTGCCGCCAACTAAAATCGCACCAACTTAGTACGCGAGGGCGGATGATTGTCCGCCCTCTTGGTTTTTCTGCCCGAGAGTGCCGCGCCCGGCGAAGCGTTATAATGTAGCGTTGGTCTTTCGGAGGCTCGGCAATCCCATGGAAACTCCCGTCATTCTTTCCGCGGTTCGCACCCCAATCGGAAAATTTCAAGGCGGACTCGCCGGATTTTCTGCCGTTGATCTCGGCGGCAGGGTCGTTGCCGAAGCCATTCGCCGCGCGGGCATTGATGCCAAGGACGTCGACGAAACCATCCTGGGCAACGTCGTGCAAGCGGGGCTCGGCCAGAATCCAGCGCGGCAAGCGGCGCTGAAAGGCGGCTGCGCTCCGCGCGTTGCAGCCATGACCATCAACAAAGTTTGCGGCTCGGGGTTGAAGGCCGTCGCGTTGGCCGCGCAGGGCGTTCAACTTGGCGAATCGGAAATTGTCGTTGCCGGCGGAATGGAATCGATGTCCAACTGCCCGTACCTGTTGCCGCAGGCGCGCACCGGCTACCGGCTAGGCGACGGCAAAATCGTCGACTCCATGGTGCACGACGGGTTGTGGGATGCGTACGAAGATTTTCACATGGGCATGACCGGCGAGCTCGTCGCGGAGAAATACGGAATCACGCGCGAAGAGCAGGACCGCTTCGCGGTCGAAAGCCATCAGAAAGCAATTCGCGCGCGCAAGTCTTGTTTTTTTGAAGCGCAAATTTTGCCGATCGAAGTGCCGCAAAAAAAAGGCGAGCCGATCGTCATCAAGTACGACGAATCGCCGCGCGAAGATACTTCGATGGAGGCGCTGGCGAAATTGAAGCCCGCTTTCAAAAAGGATGGCACGGTCACCGCTGGAAATGCGCCGGGAACGAATGACGGCGCGGCGGCGCTTGTGGTGACCAGCGAACGAAACGCGGAGCGGGTCGGCAAGCAGCCGATGGCGCGAATCGTCGCGCAAGCGGTCAGCGGCGTCGAACCAAAGTGGGTAATGATGGCGCCGGTCGATGCCGTCGAAAAACTGCTGACCAAAACCGGCTGGGACCGCGACAAGGACGTTGATCTCGTCGAGCTAAACGAAGCGTTCGCGGTCGCTGCGATTGCCGTGACGCGGCAGCTCCGTCTGAATCCCGAAAAAGTAAATGTGAACGGCGGCGCGGTTGCGCTGGGCCATCCCATCGGCGCCAGCGGCGCGCGCATTCTGGTTACTCTTCTCTATGAGATGCAGCGCCGCAACTTGAAGCGCGGTATCGCCGCACTCTGCCTCGGCGGCGGCAACGCTGTCGCCCTCGCCGTCGAACGCTGATTCTTCGTAGCGACGGTTGCTATTTCGTAGGTTTGCCGGTGCTTTCCGGCCCACCGTTTTGCGATGAGGTGGGGTCCGCCTGGTCCTCTTCGTCCCACTCATTCCCACACGAATTGCATTTCCAGCCTTTGTGGGCGATCGGCAGAGGCAATCCAACGAGCAGACTGCCGTAGGACGCACGCTTGTTTAATCCGCCCAGCGTCACATCCATCGATTTACAGTGCGGGCACCGCGGCTGGACGTACTCACCGCCGTTCGCGAGTTCAAATTTCTCCGGGGTGTTCTGGTCCAGCAGTTTGAGTGCAGCCTCGGCGTCCTCCGAGCGGACCCAAAGCTTGACGCCGCTGATTGCATCCGACCACAGCCAGTCCATGCGAACAGTATTCTCATCTGCCAGAAAGCTCTCAATTCCCGAGGAATCCAGAATGCTTTTTGCGAGCGAAGCCAGGGGCAAATCGCGGAAGCGCCGGATCATTACTGGTGTTGGCGGCTGTTCGTACGCGCCGTTCGCTGGTGCCGGCTCAGGTCTCGGAGGTAATTCCTCCAGACCTCGTCGCGCATGCTCCGCTTGCAGGGCATGCCAGGCTTCGTCGGTCAGAGAGTCCGCGTCATCGACGATCTCTTGGAACTCTGCCTCTTCCATTTTCGAGTACAAGCTCGCGAGCCGTTGGCGCTCCCTTTCGGAGTCTATCTTCCCCATGGCGGGGATAATACGCTCCGTCACGGTGAGTCGCCACGGAATTACGAACGATCTTTGTAAAAGGTGGAAATAAACACAGTCCGACCGCGCGTGTCCTAGAGAGAAAAGCTCTCGCCAAAAAGGGCCCGGCGCTCACCGAGTTCATGCGGTTAGAGTGGCTCCGGCCGTTGGGCGGAGGGTTGGATTGCGTTGGACGGGTTGGCGCTCAGATCGCAGGCGCAGTTGGGGCAGAATTTATCGGTTTCGGCGACTTCGTGTTTGCAGTTGGGGCAGGACGGGTGCAAGTTGCATTTGCAGTTGGGGCAGAAGTTGAACCGCGCGCCGACTGATTTCCCGCATTGGGGGCAATCGTAGGGCAAAGGCTCGCGCATTAGGAAATAGATCAGGAATCCGATGAAGGTCCAGGCCGGAAGCAGGACGATCACGAGCAGAGTCCAAAGCGCGGAGTTCATGCCGCGGCGCTTGGCGTCGCGATTGACGTAGGCGACCAGAAAAATAAAAATCGCCATGGTGAGAGAGACCATGGTCACGAACCCGGCAATGGCGAGATAGGCGAGCTCGGGTTGATCGCGGAAATCTGACGGAGCTATGTCGCCGTAGTGCACGAAGTTCCAGTGATTGACCGAGAAGGCGATGATTTGGGCAGCCAGGTACACGAGAACGACAGTCCAGACCAGCCATTTCGGAACGATGCGAAATTCATCCCAAAACCGCAGCTTTTCTTTTTTGCGGCGTAGACGATTCAGACGCATCCGCTCGTTGAACGAACCGCTTACTTTCTGCTGGTAGTCCGACATACGCTTTCCTCTCTAAAACCTTCCAAGCTCAAAACTTTCAAACTCTCCAAGACCCTTCAACCGGCGTTCTCCATTCACCGTGGTTGATCGCGCTCTTGCACTTGTCTGAGGTTTTCCAGCAACACGACAGCGGCTGCGACGAGCGCGGGGATGGTCCACCACAGGCCGAATCCCATCTCCCAGAGCAGCCTGGGGACGCCCATGCGTTCGCCGATCCACTCGAAGGCGCGCCAGACGTAGGGCGCGGTGGCGATGCCGAGCGCCCAGGACATGGCGCACATGATCCAGAGAAGGCGGCGCTTGGGTTCGCGCTCGCGCAATTCCTGGGCGCGCAACTGCACGCGGAACTGGGTGCGCTCGGCGAGCCCGCGAGGGAGGGGAACGGCGATGCCGCGGAAGGCGCGGATGGCATCGTTCGTTTGCTGCGCGGCTTGAGCGCAGGCCGCGCACTCGCGGAGATGAGCGGCGAGCCAGTCGCGCTCGGATTGCGAAATTTCTTCGATGCGTTCTTGCGCGATGAGTTTTTCCGCGCGTGCGTGAAGATTCTCGTTCATGCCGCGCCTCCTTGCATCGTGGCGCGAAGCGCTGCGAGCCCGCGATAGAGGCGCGACTTGACGGTGGAGAGAGGAGCCGCAAGCACGCCGGCAATTTCCTCGAGGCCGAGATCTTCCTGAAAACGGAGAGCGAGAACTTCGCGATAGACCGTGGGAATGCGGTCGAGAGAAGTATGGATCCCGGATTTTTCTTCGGCCGACAAGACCTGATGCAAGGGCGATGGCTGATTCTCCGCGGCAAACTCCATCGGAGCGCCTTCTTCCGGATCGAGCAGCGCGTCAAGACTTTGCATTTTTTTCTGGCGCTGCCAATCGATCACAAGATTGCGCGCGATGCGGAAAAGCCAAGCCTCGAATTTATATTTGCCGTCGTATTGATGGCCGCGCTCGAGAACGCGAATCCAAGTCTCCTGGAAAAAATCCTCGGCGCGCTCGCGACTGGATGTGAGGTAGAGCAAATAACGGAACAGGCGAAATTGATATTGCTCGATCAGCTGGTCGAGCAGTTCCGGGTCGCGGCGCTTGAGCCCCTGGGATAGGGCTTTGGTGTCGTCGGCCATTCGCGTGGAGAAGAGAAGAATTGACCTCGATGGTGCCGTGGTCAGAGATGTAAATGTCGCGCTCATTCTACAGGGTATACGCCAAGGAGCGGCAAAAAGACGCATGCAGAGCCAGGCGCTCGAATGGCTTAAACCTCAGATGGTTAAGAACTGTCGGACCGGCGACCTCCTCGAGCACTCCCCTGCGACTTGCTCCGGCACTCCCCAGTTTTCTTGTAAGTGTTGCTGATAAAGGACTTATGGTTTTTCTAAGTGGTTTGGATGCTTAGAGTTGCGGAGGCTTTGGTTAAGTGTTGATTCAAAAGGGTTTGCCGTCGACGGTGAGGTGGTAGTTGTGATC
>JBAQJX010000075.1:0-21208 GCA_049641765.1 Candidatus Acidiferrum sp. | reverse complement strand
TCTTTGACCAACTTGAAGACCAGCGGAGCTTTCTCGTCGCTCGAAAAGACGTGCTTGAGCAATCGCACGGTGCCGGAGAATGTGTAGATGGATCCGTCGTAGTCGAGGTTGCCAGTGAATTGGGAATCGCCATCAATCGCAATGTACGCGCCGTCCTCAAACATCATAACGCCGTTGGCGTCATGCAGAATACCGCTGCTGCCATCGACGTTGAGCCCATACGAAATTTTGCCCCAGACGATACCGCCTTTGACAGCCATCAGCGGACTTTTCACCCCCTTGTTTGTTGTGAAAACTGTCATTTCCTTTTTGTCCTGCCCAACTGTGCCGGTTGTGACAAAAGCGTTGTTTGTTTAGCCCGACAGCGTCGGTTTAATGTCCTTCAGGACAAACTCTGAACGTCCGCAACCAACAATACAAGTCATTGCAAATGCGCCAAATAATCCATAAAAACCCAAACGTGATTTGTTTTTCATAATGTTGATGTATCGAGCCGAACGACTTGTGCGCCGCTATGCGGCTTTGCGCTTCCTGCCGTTCCGCTTAATCAAAAGTCACCATTATCATTGAAGATAACAAACTCCGCAATCGGGGGCAAGAAAGAGTACATACCAAAGTTTCTCGGCACCACGAACCTATCCAGCCCGCAGCGGTTACGGGAAGCTGGCCGACGACCGCTCCTGGCTGTTCCTTGCACTTTGTGGGTGCAGCCAGTAAACTCTTTGTCTCGCTTTCGTTCAAAGGACTCCATCAAGGATGCTGATCGCAAGGGACTACGTCGGATACATGGCCGCGGAAGTGGTAAAGCGGTTGGTAGAAGGAAAGATGATCGAGACGAAAGCGGCCGAAGCCGTGACACAGCGGCTGCGGCAACGCATGATGGAAGAGATCACGGTCGAGGACCGGTTGAACGAAGAGGTGCGGCAAATCCTGACGGATCATCAGGAAGAGATGCGGCGCACGAACGTTTCGTATCAAGAGATGTACAAGAAGGTGAAGGCGCAGTTGGCGCGGGACCGCAAGCTGGTGCTGCGGTAGCAGGACGGCGAAAAACCAAGGACGCGAGGACGATCAACCGGAATGCGACTGAGCCGCGAAAAAATTGTAAGACTTTCCCATCAAATTACGGAGGTTCTGGTTTCTAGCGACGACGTGGAATTCGTCGAAGACCGCGACACCATCCGGCGCCAAGTAGTGCAGATTATGACGGACACGCTGCACGAAGAAGAGAAGGCGGACCTCGAAGTACGGAAAAAGATCACCTCGCAGAAGAAGGAAATTCTCGAGGGAAGCGAAGAGTGGGAAGTGCTTTACAGAAAATATTATGCGGACGAATTGCGGCGGATGGGAATAGCGGCGGCGCCGGACGAGCGGCGGCGGACCTAGTTTTGGTTGGCATACCTTTTTAATCAGAAATTCTCTCCTTAAACAGCACCAAATGGGTTTGCATTGGGAAGAGCACAGGCTAAGGCCTGTGCCACGCTAGTTTGGGTTGACGTACCTCCTAAACCAGGATTTCTTTCCTTTTACAACATTAAATGGATTTGAGTTGGGAGATAAAGACGGTGACGACTATTTACGGAGGACCGGGTTTGCGACCTGGGAGTCCAGAGTTTCGCGGACTTTTCGCAAGAGCGTGGCTTTCGTGAACGGCTTTTGCACCAGTAGAGCTGCCTGCGTCAATGCTCCTCGATGAACGATGACGTCATCCGTATAGCCGGACATAAAAAGGATTTTCATTTCCGGACGGAGAGCAACGATCTGGTTCGCCAATTCGCGGCCATCGAGACGCGGCATGACAATGTCCGTAAGCAACAAGTCGACCTTGTGCCGTGAATCTTTGGCGGCGGCGATAGCGTCCTCGACTTCAAAGCAATCGAGAACGCTGTAGCCGGCTTCACGGAGGAGAGCGCAAGTCAGTTCGCGCAGCGCGACTTCATCCTCGACGACAAGAATCGTTTCTGAGCCCCCGAGAATCTTCTGTTCGGACCTGGGAGTAGCGGTGAGGCCCTCGGCCGTTCGGGGGAGATAGATCTTGAAGGTAGTGCCGCGGCCCGGTTCGCTGTAAGCCATGATGTAGCCGTTGTTCTGTTTGACGATTCCATAAACCATCGACAAGCCCAGGCCGGTACCCTTGCCGGGATCTTTGGTGGTGAAAAACGGCTCAAAGATATGCGAGAGCGTTTCGGAATCCATTCCAATGCCCGTGTCGCTGACGGCCAGCATGACGTACTCGCCGGGCTTCGAGCCGAGGTGCTGGCGAACATAAGTATCGTCCAGGTCGGCATTGGCGGTTTCGATGGCAAGCTTGCCGCCGTTGGGCATGGCGTCGCGCGAATTCACGGCCAGATTCATGAGCACCTGGCCCAATTGTCCGGGATCAGTTTTCACGTGGCCCAGGTCCGGTTGCAGACGAATGGCTAAATCAATGTCTTCGCCGATCACGCGGCGCAGCAACCTTTCAATTTCCGCGACAGAATTGTTGAGGTCGATGACCGTCGGCTCGATGACTTGCTTGCGGCTGAAGGCAAGGAGCTGCATGGTGAGGGCTGCTGCTCGCTCGGCGGCGGTGCGGGTGGCTTCGACGCTCTTGCGGAGCCGGGGATTCGAGCCGGCAAATTGTTCAAGCATGTCGCTATGGCCGAGAATCACGCTCAGAAGATTGTTGAAATCGTGGGCAATACCACCGGCGAGGCGGCCGATGGCTTCCATTTTTTGCGCCTGAACTAGTTGGCGCTCGAGGCTGCGGCGTTCGGTGATGTCTTCGGCGAATACTTCGAAATAGGCGATGGAGTTATCTTTCTCCAGAATCGGGTGGCCGGTCATTCGAACGGTGATGATTTTGCCGTCTTTCCTCCGCCATTCGGCCTCGGTAGCTTGAAAATCGTCCCGCTGCAAATGGTCATCGAGCACGCGTCGACGAGCCTTAAGATCAACGTAGATGTCTCTTTCCACATTTTTTTGCATGAGCTCTGCTTGCGACTCGTAGCCCAGCATTCTGACAAGAGCGGGATTTACGTGGAGGAGCTGGCCGTCCAGCGTGGAGCGGTAGATTCCGTACGGGGCGTCGTGGATGAGAGAGCGAAAGTGAGATTCGGAGGTCAGAAGCTGCGCTTGAGTGCGCATGCGGTCGGTGATGTCATGCGTGACGGAGAGAACGCAAGGTTGGTCATTGATGGTGACGCGCACGGCGGAAACGCGGCCGAAGCGAATCTCGCCGTTCTTGGTCCGGAAGGGAAACTCTTCGCCCTGAACCTGGCCCTGTGCCTCGAGCAAATGAAGCGTGGTTTGGTGAGGCTCCTTTTCGACCCACAAGCCCAGCTCGGCAGACGTCTTCCCGAGAACTTCTTCGACGGCATAACCGGTGAGGCGGGTGAAGCCTTCGTTGACCTCGAGGTAGCGGCGGTCGGGAAGGCTGCGCAAGGTGATGGCATCCGGGCTGGAATGGACCATGCGCGCATATTTTTCCTGAGATTGGCGGAGCAGGGCTTCCGATGCTTCGCGTTCGGAAATGTCGCGAACGATTCCCGTGAAAATGTGTTTCTTGCCCTGGATATGCTCGCCCAGGGATAGTTCGACGGGAAACTCCCTGCCGGAGCGATGGAGACCAGTGAGTCTAAGCCCAGTCCAGGAGATGGCCTTTTCGCCGGTCCGCAAATAGCTTCCCACAGCGGTGCGATGAGCCTCTCGAAGGTAATGCGGCATCAGCATGGTGACCGGCTGATGCCGCATTTCCGAAATGGCGTACCCGAAGATTCTTTCGGCGGCCTTGTTGGCGAAGAGGATGGTGCTTTGCTCGTCGATGGTGACGATGCCGTCGGTCGCGGTTTCAGCGACGACCTGGAAAAGTTGAGCGGACTTGGGAAAATGTTTTTGGGAAAGGGGAAGTCGAGCAGATCTGGGTTTCCTAGGTTTCGACATGAGTAATCCCTTGCTTGGCCCAGGGCCTGGAGTCCCCTGCAGACACGTGGGAATTCCGCAGGGATTTCGGCTGTCGACAACGATTGATCAAAAAAATTGTAACACTTCCATTCAGAGTAATGCAGCTAGCAAAGATAGACGTGCCCAAGTTGCCGACATCGGTATTTGGAGCTCTATCTGGCTGGCTAGTTAATTGGCGGAGGAAAGAGATTCACTTGCTTTGCGGGCGATGAGGAGGAAGCCTTTGGAGTGCGCGTCGGATTGAAGTCTTGTCAGCGCGGAACGAGCGGCGGAGGACTTGCCGGACTGGAGTTCGGCTTGCGCGAGAAGAACCCGGGCCTTGAGTCCTAGAGTGACGTAGCCATCGTGCGAGGCCTGTGAGTTGAGCGCCGTCAGGTTTCGTTCGGCCTCCGCGGATTTGCCGGAACGCATCAGCACCTCGGCTTGGGCAAGGGCTGCGGTCATGCGGATAATGCGGTCGCCGCCTGGCTTGGCAAGGGCACTGGCGTGCTCGGATGCGGCTTGAGCATCGGCGAGTTTGTGTTCGGCGAGGAGGGAACGGGCGAGCGTGGCATAGGCAAGCGCAGAAGATCCGTTGACTTTTTCCTTGTCGAGAACGGAAACGGCTTTGCGCGCGAGCGATTCGGCGTCGGCAGGTCTGGATTGCTCGATGGCGATGTCGGCAAGCTCAAGATCGCTTTCCGCGGAATAGACCTGCTGTTTGATCTCCTCGCGAATGGTCAGGGATTCCTGCGCGGAAGCGAGGGCGTCGCTGAGTTGATCCTGGTCCGTTTGCACGATGGCCAGGTCCACCAAGGAGTAAGCCATGCCGTTCTTGTAAGACAGTGTTTTCTCGTCGACGTTGGATTGCAGGAATTTCTGCTTCGCCCCCGCGAGATTTCCACGCTGGTAAAGCACTTCGCCGAGATTCAGCATCGTAATTGCCGCGCCGCGCTTATCACCCATTTCCTGGAAAATCTGGAGAGCTTGCTCCTTCATTTGTTGTGCTTGCGCCAGCTGGCCGGTGCTCAGCTTTACGCTGCTCAGATCATCGAGGTCGGAGGCGACGCCGCGCTTGTCGTTGAGGGAGCGTTGAATCTGAAGAGCTTCCTCAAAGCTGGCGGCGGCCCGATCGAGGTCGCCCATATCCTCAAAGAGTTCTCCGAGATGGTGGGAACAGGAGGCGATTTGCCACTGTGCGCCGAGACTCCGAAATTCCGCGAGGGCGTCTTCCAACGACTTACGGGCTTCCGAAAGTTTTCCCAGCTTATGCTGATACATTCCCATGCCGTGCATATCGATGGCGGCATCGTACGCGTCACCGACCGCGACGTGGAGGGCGTGTGATTGGGATTCGTCGTCGATTGCTTTTCCGTACTCACCGAGATTCGACCAAGCCCAGGACTCACGGATGAGGGCGTCGGCTAACAGTAGGTGGCTTCCCAAACTGTTGGCGCGGGAGATGGCGGCAGCGGCGGCCTTCTGGCTGCGGGCCATGTCGCCGAGGCGCTCGGCAGCTCTTGATTTCTGGAGGTCGATGCGCGGGTCAGAGCCCATTGGTGAAGGGAGCTTGCGAAGAGCGGAGATCGTTTCGAGAGCGTCGGCGGGATGGCCCGTGTGGATCTGCACACCAGAAAGGCGCAGTCCGTAGTCGAGGCTATCGGGAAAATAGTTGTGAAGAGTGCGATACGTTTCGAGGGCAGCGTCGCCTGCGTGCGTTAGCTCCTGATAGCGGCCCTGGATGGAAAGCTTGTCTTCGCGCGAAAGACTGGAAGCGAGGTCGAGAGCTGTCTTAGCTTCGGCCTGGGCGAGCGAATCATAGCCGAGACGGGAGAGAGTCTCGGCAAGAGCGGAGTGGGAAAGCGCGTGGTTGGGGTCCGCAGCGATGGCCTTCTCAAAGGCTGCGCGCGCAGAAAGAGTATCAAAGCGCTGGAGGTCGGCGAGCCCTTCGGCATAGAGGCGTTCCGCAGCAGTGTTGGCTGGGATGGCAGCGCGTGCTTCGCGTGCAGCAGAAGCAGAAAGCGTCCCAACACCGAGCGTGCGGCGCAGGTTGTCTCCTCCCGCAGAAACGAGCTGCGGAAGGTCGACCTCGGTGCCATCCTCTGTGATGGCCGCGATTGTTTCACCGGTGCGGGTGTCCTGCACTTGTAGGACGATTCGAAGCTTGGTGTGCGAGCCGTCGGGGAGGGCGAGATAGGAGCCCGAGGCGATCATATCCGTGCCAAGGTTGTTATGGATTTTGGAAAGAGTGGCCTGGCCGAAAGTGTCGGAGGGGGCAAGGGTCAGATCGAGCTTCATGCGGGCAATGTTTTCGCTGGGAATTACGCGAATCTGCTGGCCGGAGGCGAGCTCGGCACCAAGCATTTCCGCCATGGCGGTCGACATCCAATCATCGGTGGTTTTGCGGGAGAGGTTCTTGAAACCGAGAACGGCAATGGACGGGCGGGGCTTGAGTGCAGCGGACGTAGAACCGCCAGGCGAGCGGTGGAGAAACCCGAAACGGAAAAGGACGATCGCAATCACGAAAAGCAAAAGAGCAGCGCTCGCGAATGAGCCCCAGGTCCAGCGGGGAGAGGAGGGAGCGGCTGGAAGGGGTGAGGTTGAGTGACCAGCAAAAACGTCGGGGACAGGGGACTGTGCAACGGCAGGCTGCGCGACTGTTGTGGCAGGTGGTTCGACCGGATGAATGAACCGATAGCCCAATTTGGGGAGGGTTTGAACGTATCGGGGGTTGGTGGCTGAATCATCCAGGACGGCGCGCAGCTCCTTGATGGCGGTGTTGAGACTGTGCTCGAAATCGACGAAGGTGTCGGAAGGCCAAAGCTGTTGGCGAAGCTGGTCGCGTGTGACCAACTCGCCTTGATGGTCGAGGAGGACGCTTAGAACTTGGAAGGGTTGAGGGCGGAGCTTGAGTTTTGTCCCAAGCTTGTAGAGTTCTCTGGACCTGGGCCGAAGCTCGTAAACCCCGAAGCGAATATCGCCTAGTGAACCACCCATAGGATACCCCGAAGTATTACATAGTGAAGCGGAAGATGCCCCCGATGGGGGACAAAATCAACAGAAGATCACCACTAGAATGAGTAGGTTAGACCTTCACCTTAATTTAATTAGTTTTCCAGAGCGCCTGCATTGTCGCGTAGGCGCACGTGTGCAAAGAATGACGGTCGGGAGCGAATGCCCCGAGGCAGTTGACGAACCGAGGTTTTCCAGGGACTCGAGGAGGAAGACTAATGAAGTACGGAACGATCCTTAGAAACGGAGTGAGACCGCACGCGAGAGCATTGTCGCTCGTGGCGGCCGTTCTATTTGTGACGTCCGCAGCGGCAGCCGTTGTGATCATCCCCAACTTGTTTCCATACTTCGATCAGACCGGCTTGGTCTCGACGTATAACGTGGGCGGCCCCATCGTTGAGAACTCGCCGTTTTTTCAGAGCTTGGGAACAAACGGGAGGAGTTGCTCGACGTGCCATGTCATCGGGAACGCGATGGGAATTAGCGCACAGAACGCCCAGGAGCGATTCGTGCTGACGCGGGGTCAAGATCCGCTATTCGCGGCGGTCGACGGAGCCAACTGCACGAGCACAAGCTCGAACGACCCGGCGACACACAGTCTGTTGCTGAACAATGGCGTGATTCGTATTCCGCTGCAATTGCCGGTAAACGCACAGTTCAAGATACGCGCCGTTGTGGACCCGTATGGATGCGGAGTGGTGACCGATCCCGTGACGAATTTGCAGACAGTTTCGGTGTACCGGCGGCCGTTGCCGACAACGAACCTGAAATTCTTGAGTGCGGTGATGTTCGATGGACGCGAGACCATAGTGCCGCTGAACGATGCTAAAACATTTGAGGCGAATTTGATGACGGATCTGATGCATCAGGCCATGGACGCGACGACTGGACACGCGCAGGCGACGGAGCCGCCCACTCCAGCTCAGCAGCAAGCGATCGCGGAGTTCGAGCTGGGGCTGTCCAGCGCGCAGATGCTGAACAAGGGAGGCTTGTTAAATGAGTATGGAGCGCAGGGCGGCGCGCGCAATTTGGCGGCGACGAACTACTATCCCGGAATCAACGATGCGCTGGGCGCTGACCCGACAGGAGCAGCGTTCAATCCCAATGCCTTCACCGTGTTTTCCGCGTGGGAAGATTTGAAGGCGGAAAATGGGAGACAGCAGGGAATGGTCGAGGCGCAGGAAGATATCGCAGCGGGAGAGAAGTTGTTCAACTCTCACCCGTTGACGATTACTTCCGTGCGAGGGCTGAATGACAACGCGGCGCTTGCGACTGCGCTCGGAGTGCCGCTGCCGATTGCTTCGTTCACGGGAACCTGCACAACGTGTCACGACACGCCAAACGTGGGGGATCACTCGGTAGCGCTGCCGCTGGACATTGGAACGGGGCACGACGCGGCGCAAGAGCAAGACACGCAGATTGCGAATGGGCTGGCTCAGCTTAGCTTTCCGCGCGTGCCAATCTACGAGATTACGGGATGCCCGAATCCGTTCGGCGCCGCAGGAACGTCGAGCGAACCGTATACGATCTACACGACCGATCCAGGCAAGGCCCTCTTGACGGGGCAGTGCTCGGACGTCAACCGCATTAAGGGGCCGATTCTGCGAGGACTGGCGGCGCGAGCGCCATACTTTCATAACGGTGCGGGCAAGGACTTGAACGAAGTGGTGAATTTCTACAATCAACGCTTTCAGATGAATTTGACGGACAAGGAGAAATCGCAGTTGGTGTCCTTCCTAAACAGTTTGTGAGGGATTCGACCGAGCTGCAAGGCTAGGGCTGAACGGCTCGGTTGAGACGAATGGCCTGACCTCACTGCGGCAGAAGACGGAGGGACGGAGCTGTCGCAGGAACTGCCACCAACAAGAATGGGCGGCATCAAGCCGCCCATTCTTGTTTCTAAAGTTGTCTTGCGCCGAAGCTGGGTGAGTCGAACAGAATCAGGGATTAGGATTAGGATTAGACGGATCGTCGGGCCGGCGCTTTAGAGTCGGACGATCGTCGTCGCCGTCGGTCGAAGTGGAGTTGGGGTCGGTCGTTGCGCCCGGCTTCGATTGCGCAGTCTTGGAACGTAGGGTCGGCTTGCCGGGAGCATTGTCCGTCGCTTTGCGGGCGAACATGATGTTGCGGAGGCGGGCCTTTACGGAATCAAACTCGGATGTGGTGACGATGTACTCCGGACGCGCTGGGAGAATGTCCGCGATTTCTTTTTGTGCCAGCTCGATGCGTTCTGGGGTCGGAGGATGCGTAGAGAATACTTTGGGGATCGTGCCGGGGCGGCGCTTCTCGTCGGCCTGGATGCGCTCAAAGAAGGTCACGTAAGAGTTCGGGTCGTAGCCGGCGTGATACATGTACTGCAGGCCGAAGTAATCCGCTTGGCGCTCGGCATCACGGCTGAATTTCAGATAGGTCACGGGAATGGCCAATTGAGCCGCTTCATAAATCCCGTAACCTGCCCAACCGCCAGGCCCGAGAAGCATCAAGGGAATCGTGGCGAGCTGCATGATTTCGCCCTTGGTAGCGTTCTTTGTTCCGTGACGCAGGACCACGTGTGAAATTTCGTGGGCCATCACGCCGGCGAGCTCGGATTCTTCCTGTGCGCGCAGAATCAAGCCGCTATTGACGTAGAAGAAGCCCCCCGGCAAAGCGAAGGCGTTCACTTCATCAGAGTCGATCACCTTGATGGTGAAAGGAACTTTCGCATCCGAATTGCGGACGAGGTTTTGGCCAACACGATTGACGTATTCCGTGACGACCGGATCGTCAATCATTTTGGAGGAGCGTTCCACTTCCTGGGCGAGCTGTTTCCCAAGCGCGATTTCCCGCTCGAGTGAATAGAAGTTCACGCCTTTGCCGAGGTCGCGGCTTCCGATATCGTCGACGTTTTCCTTGCTGTTCTTGGGATTTACCGTGTCTTTTTGCTGGATCGGCTGATCCTGAGGAGTCTGCGACTGAGCTGTCGGCGGAGGGGGCGGTGGCTGCGGAGGAGCGGGCTGCGCAGGCGCTGGAGACGGTGTTTGAGAAGGCGTCTGCGATTGGCCGGCAGCCTGGCCGGAAGTTTGGCCAGACTGAGAAGTCGTGGACGGCGTTGGAGCAGGCTGCTGCGCGGTCGGCTGTTGAGCTGCAGGTTGTTGTTGCTGCGTCTGTGCTGGCGGTGAGCTCTGGCCGGACTGTTGAGACTGCGCGGCCGCCAAGGAGGTACAAGCTACGAGGAGGCCTGCCACCGTAAAGCCCAAGGCCAGTCTAGGAATCCTAATCATGGCGTTTACCTCCAAGTGCGCCAAGTATACACCCGTTTGGATAGTGCGAGGGTTCTTTGGCGCTCTCATCCTTAACCACTACGATGTAGGGCCCTCGTGGAAGGTTATCCGCCTTTGGGACAGTCGCGGGCAGGGTAGTGGCGCAGCAGGCGGCGTCGCAGCGGAGCGGCCCGATGGCGTTCCACGAGCGACTAGAGATGGCTGTGCCGAACTGAAAAGGAGGCTAAATTGTGTCCAAAATGCAGCATTAGAATGGTTGACACTCCTCCCGCTGGCCTCTACATTCAATGGGAAGCCTCATGAGCATAAAAAAGATTCAGATTGGCCAGCTTTGGAGAAAGAACGACACCGGGGAGGTCTACCTGGTGACTCGAGTTTACAGCGAAGCGCTCAGTACGATCGTGGTGCTACGAAAATCCGGGGCCGAGGACGAAGCGTTGACGCGACTGCGCGCCGAGAATACTCCCAAAGGGCCTGGGATACCGGGGTATTCGCCGGCACAGGACGAAGAGAATTTTTGAGAAGAGTGTGAGTAGTCGGTGGTAGTAGTGCTTAGTTGGAAAGAACTGGCGGGAGCAAGAGCGACCCTCGCGAAGTATTCAGCCCGAAGCAAACCTCAGATGGAGCGGACGTCCATTTTGACGACGTCGTGGACCTGCATCAGTTCCTTGACCAGGAATGGTTCGCCGTATTTCACCCCGATCATTTCGCCGTAGTGGCGAGCGAGCAGGTTCATTTCGTCTTCGAGCTGGTCGATGGCGAGGAAAACGTTGGTCTTCTTGAACTGCGTGCGGGATTCGCCTTTCGGCGGCCGAAACTGAGAAGAGAAGGCAAGAATGGCGCGGCGGCGCTGTTCGAATTGGGTGGTGATGTCCACGACAAACGTGGGACGGACGGGCGCGTACGCGGTGGAATAGAGAATTTTGAAGGGGCGATGCGGTTCGCCTTCGATAGGCAACTGCTTTAGTCCCGCAAGAAAACAGCCTTCGTAGCCAAGCGTGGAAGCGTGGTAGTGATCGGGATGGCGCGCTTCCCAGTACGGAAGAATCACCGTTTTCGGGCGTAGTTCCCGGATGACGGCGGCAAGGCGGAGCTTGTGCTGGCGGCTGGGCTGGACGTCGGAATCAGGCACGCCAAGAGTGCTGCGCCAACTGACTCGAAGAAGCTTTGCCGCTTTTGCCGCTTCCCGCGCGCGAATTTCGGGAGTGCCGCGCGTTCCCATCTCGCCGGCAGTCAGGTCCAGGATACCGGTTCTATAGCCGCTGTGAGCCATCTTGAGGAGCGTGCCGCCGCAAGTGAGTTCCACATCGTCGGGATGTGCAGCGATGGCAAGGAGATCGAGGTGCATGTCGGGCCTCCTGGTGAGCGAGGTGGAATTCTATAACGCGGAGTGCTGGGGCCCAAAATCGCGCGGACCGTTCGAAACTCTGAAATTGGAAGTTTATTCGCAGCGGAGGGCAACGGTTGGATCGACCTGCATGGCGCGCCGCGCCGGTACGAAGCAGGCTATCAAGGACACTATGACCAGCAGCGCGGTGACTGCGAGAAACGTGGCCGGATCGATTGTGCTCACGCCGTAAAGCAAGCTGGACATGAGCCGCGTCAGAACTGCGGCGCCAGCAAGGCCGAGAGCAGTGCCAAGTAAGACGAGCGTCATGCCGCGGCGCAAAATGAGTCGAAAAATATCAGTCTGGCGAGCGCCTAACGCCAGGCGTACGCCAATCTCGTGCGTACGCCGGCTGACGCCAAAAGCCAAAACGCCATACACACCGCAGGCAGCAAGCACCAAAGCAAGCGACGCAAAAAACGAGAGAAGCAGCAGGTTGAAGCGCTCTGGCGAAACAGAACTGCTCAAGAGTTGGTCCATCATGGCCACTTGGTAGACCGGAACGCCTTTGTCGAGCGCCGCGACACGTTCGCGAACTACGGAAGCCAATGACGACGGATCCTGTTTCGTTCGCAACACCAGGAACGCGTACCAGAATCCGCGAAGCGGCGTATACATTTCCGGCCGGGCCTCAGTCCCCAGCCGGTTACCTTGCACGTTGGCGACAACACCGATGATTTCGAGCGGGTCTCGGCCATCCCGCCTGAGAATCTTCTGGCCGACGGGATCGCTCCCCGGCCAGAATTTGTTTGCCAACGCCGCGTTGATCATCAATGAGTTGTGGTTGGTTCCGTCGGTGGGCAAGAATTCGCGCCCATGCAAGAGGGGAATCTCCAGCGTTTGGAAGTAATTCGCGCTGACGCCGCGCCAATCCGCCGCCAGCGCCTTCGACCAATCCGGCGTCGCATTGCCCACGATTTGAAACGTGCCCCAATCGGATTCGCCACTCATCGGCAGAGTTGACGCGGCCGCAGCGGATTGGACGCCGGGCAGTGCCTGAAGGCGTGCAAGAAGCTGGTCGAGATAGGCAGCGGTTTGCTCAGATTTCGAGTACGTTCCGCCCGGAAGGGCAATTTTCATGGTCAGCAAATGCTCCGGCTGAAAACCCGGATTGACGTGAACTAATTTCACGAAACTGCGAAGCGTCAATCCCGCGCCGCAGAGCAACAGCGTCGCGAGAGCTATCTCGGAAACGACAAGGCCGTCGCGGAGCCGCTGACCTTGCCAACTCGAACCGCTTCCGCGTTGGGCATCTCGCAGCGCGATTTGCGGATCGATCGGCGATCTCCTCAGCGTGGGCGCAAAGCCGACGAGGAGAGTAGTCAGTCCGGCAACCGCGGCCAGGAACAAAAGCACGGGAAGGTTTAAGTGGAACGCTTCCATCCGCGGCAAAAGAACCGACGTAAGCGAAACAGCAAGCGCCAGTCCCCACTTCGCAAAGACAACGGCGAGCACGATGCTGAGACCGACAAGGATGGAGACTTCCGTCAAATTCTGTCGCAAGAGCCGTGCCCGCCCGGCGCCCAGGGCCGTCCGGATGGCAAATTCCTTTTCCCGAGCGGAAGCGCGAGCCAGCATGAGATTCACGACGTTAGTGCAGGCGATCAAGAGAATGAACGCGACAGCGCCAAGCAAGACAAACAGGGATCGACCTACGTTGCCGACAACTTCGTTCAGAAGGGGACGGGCGCTGACGTGCCAATCCGCATCCGTGTCCGGATAAGCTTTCGCGAGGCGAATCTGAATCGTCTCGACTTGCGCTTTGGCTTGCGAAGGATTTGTTCCAGGTCGCAACCTTCCCAGCACGTGATAGGCATGTGAAAGACGGTCCCGGAACCCAGATGCGCCGAGCGTGCTGGTCGGAACCCAAACGCCGCAACCTTTGGGGAAATCGAATCCGCGGGGCATCACGCCGAGAAGCGTGTAAGTCTCGCCATCCAGAAGATAGGGTTTGCCGATAGCTTGAGGATCGCCGCCGAAAACGCCGCGCCAGACCGCATCGCTGATCAGGAAAACCTTTGCTGCGCCTGGGATTTCGTCGGCCGGCGTGAAGCCGTGGCCAATTGTGGGGTCTACGCCGAGAATGGAGAAGAAACTATTCGTGACTGTCGAGTATCGCTCGCGCTCCGTCGAAAATGGACCGCCCAGAACGATGTCATTCGAGGCGTTGATCAGAAAATAAGCCGCAGTTTCTTCGAAGACTGTATTTTCTTGACGCCATTCCAGATAGTCGGGGAAAGAGACGCCTCCGCTTTCTACGCCGCGTGATTTATATTCCGTCAAGTCCACCAGACGATCGGCATTCTTGAAAGGGAGAGTCCGGAGGAGGACTTGCTCGACAACGCTGAAGATGGCGGCGTTGGCGCCGATGCCGAGCGCAAGGGTGAGAACGCAGACAATCGAAACAAGCGGATTGCGACGCAATTGACGAATGCCGGACCGCAAATCGGAAAGAACGTCTTGAAGGAGGCAAACGAGATGGTCCATGAATCTCTCAGTTTTCGGAAGATTTTGATCGCACGCTCAGCATTGTTCTGAAGGACGCGAAGAGAAGGAAGAGTGTTAACAGCAGATCGTGGTATTTTCAATGCCGATGAGCAATTCCTTGCAAGGTCAAGTAGCGCTGGTGACGGGTTCGGCAAAACGTTTAGGCCGCGCGGTGGCGCTGTGTTTGGCGCAGGAAGGCGCCGATTTGGTTGTTCACTATGGATCGTCGCAGGCAGAGGCGCAAGAAACTGTCGCAGCCATCGAAAAGCTTGGCCGACGAGCTGTGGCTCTGGCGGCGGACTTGGCAAAGGTGGACGAGATTCGGCAGCTGGTCGATCAGGCGGGCAAGCATTTTGGGCGCTTGGACATACTTGTGAACAGCGCTGCGAATTTTCTTCCGTCGAGTGTGATCTCCACGACGGAAAAGGTTTGGGACGCGGCGCTGGACGCGAACTTGCGAGCGCAATTTTTTTGTGCGCAAGCCGCGGCGCCGCTCCTGGCGCGAACCAAAGGCGTCATCATCAATTTTGCGGATACCGGAGGGATTGTCGGCTGGCCGGGATACATTGCGCACTCGGTTTCGAAAGCCGGCGTCGTGATGCTGACGAAAGTTCTTGCGAAGGCGATGGCGCCAGATGTACGAGTAAACGCCATCGCGCCGGGAACCATCACGATGGATGGCGATCCGTTGGAATGGCAGGAGGATTTCATCAAACTCGCGCCGCTGCGGCGAACAGGAAAGCCCGAGGATGTTGCCGACGCGGTGCTCTACTTGATCAAAGCCGAATTCGTCACAGGGCAAGTCCTGGTCCTCGACGGCGGGCGAATTCTTTAGCGAAGAGAAGACTTGGATGATTGCTTCGCTCGGTCGTATTGAAACGGTTTTAGAATTTTCGCAATCGCATCGTGCAGAGAATCGCACAGCGGTGTATTCTATCCTGCTTATCGTCTGAATAAGTTTGCGAGGCGGCCCGACGCGGGCGCCCGAATCTGAAAAAAGAGGACCAGCCGAAGTTATGGATAATGAAACGTATACCCATGTGGACAGCGCAAGCGAGGTGTTCAGCGAGCCGCACGGTTTAGAGGACACGCAGATTCAGGAGTGGCTGGAGTCGCTCGACTCCGTGCTCGATTCGAGTGGGCCGGAAGTGGCCGCCGAAATTTTGGAACGGCTTCGCGCGCATGCCACGGTTTCCGGGATCGATCTGCCGTTTTCCGCGAACACTCCTTACGCCAACACGATTCCTGCGCGGCTCGAACCGCTTTTCCCTGGTGATCAGGAGTTGGAGCGCCGCATCAAGAGTTTGATCCGCTGGAACGCGCTGGCGATGGTGGTGCGCGCCAACCGCGTCGAACACAACATCGGTGGGCATATTTCGACCTATGCCTCGGCGGCGACGCTGTACGAAGTCGGATTTAACCATTTCTTCCGAGCGCGCTCGGAAAATTTCGAAGGCGACACCGTTTATTTCCAGGGGCACGCCGCGCCGGGCATGTACGCGCGCGCCTTCCTCGAAGGCCGCATTTCGCCGCAGCAGCTTGAGAACTTCCGCCGCGAATTGAAACCGGGCGGAGGGCTTTCTTCCTATCCGCACCCGTGGTTGATGCCGGACTTTTGGGAGTTCCCGACCGTTTCGATGGGCTTAAGCCCGTTGATGGCGATTTACCAGGCGCGATTCAACCGCTACCTCGAAGATCGTGGTTTGAAGCCGGCGACGGACGCAAAAGTTTGGGCATTCCTGGGCGATGGCGAAACGGACGAGCCGGAATCGCTCGGGGCCATCACGCTGGCGTCTCGCGAAAAACTGGACAACCTCATTTTCGTCGTGAATTGCAATTTGCAGCGACTGGATGGCCCGGTGCGCGGCAACGGCCAGATTATTCAGGAACTTGAATCGGCGTTCCGCGGGGCGCGATGGAACGTCATCAAGGTCCTCTGGGGCAGCGAGTGGGATCCAATTCTGGAACGCGACACGGAAGGCCTGCTCGTCAAGCGAATGGGCGAGTTGGTTGACGGTGAATACCAGAAGCTGGTCGTTTCTTCGGGAGCGTACGTGCGCGAGCATTTCTTCGGAAGCGATCCGCGCCTGTTGCAATTGGTCGAGCCGCTGCCGGATGAGGCGCTGCGCCGTCTGCGGCTGGGCGGTCACGATCCACGCAAGGTTTATGCGGCTTACAAAGCCGCCGTCGAACACAAGGGCTCGCCGACAGTCATTTTGGCGCGGACCATCAAGGGCTACGGCCTCGGCGAAGCTGGCGAAGGCAAGAACGTCACGCACCAGCAAAAGAAATTGAACGAAGAAGAGTTGCGCGAATTTCGTTCGCGTTTCGGTGTTCCGTTGAACGACGAGGACTGCGTCGAAGTGCCGTTCTACCGCCCGGCGGAGGACAGCATCGAAATTCAATACCTGCGCGAGCGGCGCGAAGCTCTCGGCGGCTACACGCCGAAGCGCAGCGTGCGCTCGAAGCCGATCGCCGCGGACCACGACGAGCTCTTCAAGGAATTTGCCGAAGGCAGCGAGGGCAGGGAAGTTTCGACGACGATGGCCTTCGTCGGCATGCTGCGCAAAATGCTGCGCGATCCGGAAATCGGCAAGCTTGTCGTGCCCATCGTTCCCGACGAAGCGCGCACGTTCGGCATGGAGTCCCTCTTCCGCACGGTTGGAATTTACTCCAGCGTCGGGCAGCGCTATGAGCCAGTCGATGTAAACACGCTGCTCTACTATAAGGAAGCGAAGGACGGGCAGATTCTCGAAGAGGGAATCACGGAAGCCGGCTCGATGGGCTCCTTTATTGCCGCGGGTTCCGCGTACGCCACGCACGGAATCAACACGATTCCGTTCTTCATTTACTACTCCATGTTCGGATTCCAGCGAATCGCCGATTTTATTTGGGCAGCGGCGGATATGCGCACGCGCGGCTTCCTGCTGGGCGGAACTTCCGGGCGAACCACGCTCTCAGGCGAGGGCTTGCAACACCAGGACGGCAACAGTCATATATTGGCGCTGTCCGTACCCAACCTACGCGCCTATGACCCGGCGTTTGCGTATGAGATCGCCGTCATCATTCAGGACGGGATCCGCCGCATGTACAAGGACGGTGAGAGCATCTTCTATTACATCACAGTCATGAACGAACCGTACGCGATGCCCGCGATGCCGGGCGATGTAAGAGACGGAATTTTGAAGGGCATGTACCGCTTTCGCGCTTCGGAGAACAAGAAATCCAAATTGCGCGCTCAGCTTTTTGGGAGCGGTGCGATTCTGCGGGAAGCGTTGCAGGCGCAGGAAATTCTCGAGACGAAATTCGGAGTGGCGGCCGATGTTTGGAGCGTGACGAGCTACAAACAACTCTACGTCGACGGCAACGAAGTCGAGCGCTTGAATCGCCTGCATCCCGGTGACAAGCCGCGCGTCCCTTACATCACCCAATGCATCGCCGATGCACCGGGCGTGCTGGTTGCCGCTTCCGATTACCTGAAGACGTTGCCGAACATGGTGAGCAAGTGGATGCCGCGGCGGCTGGCTTCTCTCGGCACGGATGGCTTCGGACGCAGCGAAGGCCGCGCATCCTTGCGTGATTTCTTCGAAGTCGACGCGCGGTTCATCACGTTGGCAACGCTCCACGAACTTTACACCGACGGCAAGATAGAACGTTCGGTCATCGACAAGGCGATCAAGGAGTTGGGAATCAACACCGACAAATCCAATCCTGTCATTTCCTGAGGGCCGGTTCTCTAGAACCATTCTGCGCAGAAGCGCGTTTTGAAGAGGGCGGCGCTCGAGTCACCCTTTTTATTTCTGGCGCCGGTTTGCAGCGTTCTCCAGAATTTCTCTTGGCTTCAATTGGCCAGTAGCGAGTTGTGCGATAAGTTGCCCGTTCGCGGCGAGAAAATCGTATGCGCCCAGCTCCTTCGGCAGCACCCAGGCAATTTGTTCAAAGCTCTTCGGCGTGATTTCGCCCGCTTCGATCGAAGTCGCATAGAAGCGAATTTCCAGTTCTTCCGGTGCCGAAGCATATTTGTGGCGCGTTCGTCCAATCTCGACGCATCGGTTCAACGTCACACTCAACTCTTCGCGCAGTTCGCGCGCCAGCGCGTCTTCCGGCGTCTCTCCCTTTTCAACTTTTCCACCCGGAAATTCCCATTTAAGCGGGGAGGTGTCGTTGCGCCGCCGCTGGCCGATGAAGAATCTCCGGTCGCTGCGTTCAATCACGGCGGCTACGACGACTCTCATTCGTCCTTCATCCGCGACAGCGTATCTTGAAATATGCGAAACAGTTGCTTCGCGCCGGCAACGAGCGGCGGTCCAGGAGTATTCAGCAATTCGTCGCGCACGACGTGAACTCGTTTGTTTCGAATCGCCGGCAACGCCTTCCAGTCTTCAACTTCATAGCACTTTTGCGGCCTGGATTTTCCGCCTGTGGCAGCCCAGGCCAGCACCATCACATCTGGGCGCGCATCCGCGACTTTTTGGTCGGTCACCCTCTCGCCTGTAGGGAGAACCATTTCACCACCGCAGAATCGCACAATCTCCGCGACCCACGGCGGGGAACTGATCCGTGGGTGTGGCCAAGCCTCACAGTAAACACGAAGCGTTTTTCCGACGACTCCGCTCTTTCGCGCAGCGCCGCTCTTTTTCACGATTCCGGCAAATTCCTGCCGCATTTTCCGGATGAGGCGTTCGCCCTGCGTGGCGCGGCCCGCAATCCGGCTCAGCATTCGAATGTCGTTCTCGACGTCGGCGAGCGTTCGTGGATTCGTGGCTAGGAAAGTAAGCGGGTATTCCAGCAATTTCGCTACTGTCTCCTGCTTATAGGGCACCGAGCCGATCACGAGCGACGGCGCGAGCTTCAGGATTTCCGTAACCGATTTCATGTGCCAGCAATCGCCGAGGCGCGGCAATCCATCGACGGGAGCGACATCCGCGCACCATTTTGTAACTCCGACAAGATATTTTTTCGCGCCAATGGCGAAGAGGATGGAGGTTGCGCTGGGCGCAAGCGAGACAATCCGCAAGGCCGCGTGATTGTTTCCGGTGCTCACGACAAAAAGCTTATCAAATCCTGCAGTCGGTTGTGTCTCAGACCAGACGGGTGGAGACTGGCTTGAGCTGTTGCGCTGTGGGCGTCCGCGTCGAAGCTTCGCGCCAATGCACTTCGTAAACGTCGATCATTTCCGCCCGCCCTTTTAATTTCATTGCAGCGAGCTGCCCGCACGGAATCGCGTCCTTCAGCCTCGCGTGCGTCGCTGCGGAGATCACGATTTGACCCGGCCCAGCTTGCGACGTCAGCCGAGAAGCCACGTTTACCGTGTCCCCGATCGCCGTGTAATCCATCCGCCGTTCCGTTCCGAGAAATCCGACCACGGCTTCGCCGGTGTGAATGCCGATGCCGATGTTCAGCGGCGCTCGTCCAGAAACTTTGTTCAACTCGGCAAGACTTCTCTGCATGTTCGAAGCCGCACGAACAGCCGCTTCCGCGTCGTTTTGCAGAGAAAACGGCGCTCCAAAGAGCGCCATCAATCCGTCGCCGATATACTTGTCGAGCGTCCCGTCGTGCTCAAAAATAACGTCGGTCATCCTAGCAAAGAATTCATTCAGCACTTCGACGGCCTCGCGCGGCGTCATTTTTTCCGCCATCGTCGTAAAGCCGCGCACGTCGGCGAACAGCAACGTTATGCGCTGGCTCTCGCCTCCAAGCCGGATGTCGGCAGCTTCGGCCGCGATTTTTCTCGAAATCGCCGGCGAGAGGAATCGCTCGAGCGCGCTGAGTTGTACGCCCTGCCGTTTGACCTCGCTCTTCGCCATCACGCGATCGATCACCAATCCCGCCTGCGCTGCAATCACCGCGAAGACCTCGAGATCTTCCGGGGTGAACGTGCCGCGCTTCGATAGATTGTCCACGTAGAGCAAACCAAACACGCGGTCCCGGCTCGCGAGCGGCGCGCACATGGCCGACTGGATGCCGGAAAGCGCCATGCTGTGGCTGCTCGAAAAGCGCGCGTCCTCCTTCGCGTCCATCACCAGAAGCGGGCCCTTGCTCTGCATGACCTGCTGAATGATGGCCTGCGAAAGCACCACTTGCGGCGTCGCGGATTTTGGCGCTTGACGATAGCGAATGATCGCCGGCAAGAAACTATAAGCCGCCGATTGCGGCGCGGTCCGGTACGAATCCGTGGCCAGCAACATCGCGTAGCCGCGTTCCGCCCCGTCAATCTGCAGCACAAGATCCAGAACGCACTGCGAAACGTCTTCGACGGTTGTCTTGTCGCCCAAAGCGCGGCTGACTTGATACAACAATGAAAGCAGCCGGTTCTCGCGTTGAAGGAATTCGAGCCGTCCATCCGCGTCCTTCCGCTCTTCGATCCAGTCGGAAGCCGGCTTCGGCTTCGAACGATCCAGCAGTTGTGCCACGCTGGCGTGATCGAGAATCTGGGTTAGATGTGAGGAAAGCTGCTGCGAAGTCTTGCCCACTACCGCGCCTGTGGTCATATCCTCGAAGCGCAACTTGATATCGCCCAGCCCAATCACGTCGCCGCTCTTCAGCTCCGCGCTTTGGATGCGCGTGCCGTTCACCAGCACGCCGTTCGCGCTGTGCTGGTCCGTGACCACCCAGGCATCTCCCTGGTTTTCAAGCATCGCGTGGCTCCGTGAAACGCTGGAGTGCGGGAGCGCAATCTCATTCGAAGTCGCCCGACCGATGCGAATGGTTGAGCCGTCTTTCAGCTCGTAGAGACGCGGCTGGACGCCGGGCCGCTCAATAATTAGGCGTGGCATGGTCGGTTGGAACCGCTTTGATTATGTTCAACCTCTTTGTGGCAACGCGCAACGAAAGTGTGGGGGCAATTGTCGGATTTTGCAATCCGCTCGCAAAAGACGGGCTGAAGTTGAATCCTTCCGTTCGACTTGGGCTACGATAACGGCATGTACAGCGAACGGGTATTGGAGCACTTCAACAATCCTCGCAACGCCGGCAAGTTGGCGAACGCCACGGCCGAAGCACAAACCTCGAATCCTGTCTGCGGCGACATCCTCGAACTCTCCGTTTGCGTGGAAAATGGAAAAATTCTAGAAGCGCGCTTCTTGTGCCGGGGTTGCACGACTGCCATCGCCTGCGCCTCAATCCTCACGGAACGCCTCAC
>JBAQJX010000140.1:0-24897 GCA_049641765.1 Candidatus Acidiferrum sp. | reverse complement strand
ATAATAAGCATCGCTCGGCTCCTTTCTTCCGAGCCTTGGTCGTTCGAACGCAACCAAGTTTACTCGGCGTGAGGAGCCGACGCCTTCATCTAATCAGCCCGGTAATGCCCCCGCCACTGAATTGATGACACCGACTCACGCTTTTTCTCGTCTTCGCTTGAGAACTGCGATACGGAATCCAATGCAGATGGAAACGAGGAGCTCGGCAAGTATGATTGAAAAGAAATAATTGTCTTTACCAACTGAGGATATTGGAGCGATGAATTGGTATATCTGAATCTGAAGTAGGACAATCCCTCCGGTCGCGGAGGCCGCGATGGCCACTGCGATCCACTTTTTGAGCTTAAGGCGAATATTGGAGCGATCCACATAGTCGAGTGAGGACATCATTAACCATTGTAATAATCCCAGGGGCAAAATTGCCCACCTAGCGTTGACCGCAGATTCATCAAGGAAAATCATTGGCACCCACACGCGCTCGGGTGAGCGTGACTAGCACCAATTACCGAACCAATGGCAGCTATCGGCATGCCAACGCTGTTCGATACCGTGCCGCCTGCAACTGACTCCAGAACTTCTGATGCAGCCACCGCTTGTGGCACGGCAACAATTCCAGCCGCCAGACCCCCGACTGCGCCACCTACGGTTGCGCCGATTGTCGAGCCCCAATTATACGGATGGCATGCCTTGCCCGCTCCACCAAGGCGTTGCGCAATTGCGTCTCCAAGGCCGCTACTGATTCCGCCTACGGTGGCGAGAGTTGCTAGCCCGAGAGTTGGGTCAAATGTGCCTGCAACTAATCCTACGCCCGCGCCCACAGCGGCACCGATGAAAACACCCTTGGCGTCTGCACCTGCCGCAAGTGCTCCGAGCCCGCCATAGATGCCGCCGAGTACAGCGCCGACCGTCGCACCGATAACTGGATCCTTCCCGGAAGGGTCACGCAAGGAGACGGGCGTGTTACCGGCATACCGGTAAAAGTTAACATCCGCCCTGAAATTGATCGGGTCTTCGTTCAGGAATCGTCCCGAGGAAGGGTCGTAGTATCTGGCGCGGTAGTAATACAGGCCCGTTTCGGGATCGGATTCGCGACCGGTGTATTGGAATGGATTCGTCAGTGACCCGGAACTGGCGGTTTGATTTCCGAAAGAGTCGAACGTATATGTCTGCGCCAGCGCACCTGCCGCGCTGCTCAGCGAAGTGACGGTGCCAAGCCCGTCCGTCTCGTAGTAGCTCGTGGTCGCGTTACGCAGCATGGCTACCGGCTCGTCGAGGCCATCGGTCTGGGCATACCGGGCGATCACTGCACCACTACTGTTTGTTTCCTCCGCCAGGTTGCCGAGGTCATAGGCGTAGATGCTGGTGCCGGAACTGGAGGATTTATAGATTCTCCGACCCAAGGGATCATATTTGAAGGTAACTCCGTCGAGGTTGTGTCGCCGAGCGGTAGGCGTGCGGACCGACGCCACTTACTTTCCACTGAGCCAGGATGTGACTGGTATTGCGACCATACACAGCAACACAGCTAGAACTGCATACATGAATTGCCATCCCCATCGCCAGGCGCGCAGCTCATCCGGATCATCCGGACGCGGACCCGAGAATAGCTGTGTTCTTCCCTCAGGACCTAAACCTAACTTGCGTAAACCCCGGTTGAGTTGGAGCAATGACACAAGCACCCATGCGAAAGACAGACAAAAGAGTGACACGGTGATCGAATTGGCTATCGCAGAATGGCTTGCCCACGCAAACCACAACGTCAGTGGTATGACAACGAAAAATCCTGACAGTATAGTCAGCCCGGTTGTGGCTTTAACAACAAAGCCAAGACCGTGCTGAAACTTGCCGGCAAACTGCTTTTCCATAACGGAACCTCCTTTACTTTTTTGCTAACGGACAAGATGGGCAGTTGTGATGCTGCCAGACCAGCGTGCAACTCCCGCCGATAGCCACTAGGCCCCCGCCCACACCTGCCCCCACGCCCGCCGAAGTAAAAATCGACACTCCCGTATTGCTCACAGAAGCTCCACCGCCTGCCGCACCGTTCACTCCCACGCCTCCGAAGGCTTGCGCCCCACCGAAGGTGCCCTGCATGTCGCAAATGGACTTGCAGTCTGGACACACCACGCTTCCCGCTTGCACGGCGGCCGAGGCGCCCGCCACCGCACCGAGGCCAAAACCGCTGCAAGACAGCACTCCCTGATTGCCTAGCGAATCACCGACAAAGTAAAACGCACCTTCGCCCCCACCGCCAAACCAAAACACGCCGCCAGCTGCTGAACCAACGATCCCTCCGCCCCATGCGATTCGGCCGGTGGGATCACGCATTACCACAGGCTTGTTGTGCACGTAGGAGTAGAAGTTAGTTCCTCCACGGAATTGGACTGGGTCTTCTGATGCAAAGCGTCCAACTGCGGGGTCGTAGTATCTGGCGCGGTAGTAGTACAGGCCAGTTTCAGGGTCCGATTCGCGGGCTGTGTACTGGAACGGATTCACCAGCGACCCAGTTGAGGCCGTCAATTTGCCGAATGAATCGTAAGTGTAGGTGTTGGCGATCGAGCCTGCCGCGTTGCTTAGCGATGTGATGGAGCCAAGGCCATCGGCATGGAAGTAGCTGGTCGCACTTGAGCGCAGCATCGCCAGCGGCTCATCTATGTTTTGTGTCTGCTGATAACGGGCAACGACACTACCGGTGGCGTTGGTTTCCTCGATGAGGTTGTCACCGTCGTAGGCGTAGACACTCGTGGCGCTCGACGACGACTTATAGATGCGTCGGCCAAAGGGATCGTACTTGAAGCTGACGGTCCCGCCGGAGCCAGGCAGCGTCACACTGCTCATACGGTTCTCGAAGTCCCACGCGAACGAGGTCGTGCCGGAGGAATTCACCTCGGTCGCCGTGTTGCCGTTGTTGTCGTACGTGTACGTCGTGCTCGGCGTCGAGGTAAGTTCGTTTGAGGTGTTCACGCTGTACGGCGAAACGCCGAGAGAGCTTAGCCGGTTACCGACCGCGTCGTACGTTATGCCCGGGCAGCTCACTGCTTACGACACCGGCGCACTGTGGATCGAAACGTTGAGGCGGGAGGCGCAAGCAAAGCTGGGAAGTCATTTCGATCTGCGGAAATTCAACCGCGCCGTGCTGGAGGAAGGCTCTGTTCCGCTCGGTGAGTTGCGGTCTCATGTGGAGGACTGGATTGCGGCGCAGGCGAGAGCTGAAAGATGAGTGGGGTAGAAAATCTCTGTCCGACCCGCTGCTCGGGCCGGTCCAGGGTGGCCGGAAATGAGGGCTCCTAAGCAACGATTAGGCACATGGGTACTCCCAGGCGGTTGACTGGAAACGGTTTGGCTTACAGAATCACAAAACGGGGTATCGCGTGAAAAATGCCCCTAAAACAGGAATGACACAAGAGCCAAACGCCGTGGAACAAGCCGTATCGCGGGCACTGCGGGAGAACCTCGAACGAATCCAGAGAAACGCCGATGAGCTACATCAAGCGGTGAGCGACCTTGTGGCCGCGTGCGGGAGCACGAAGCCGACGAACACGCTGCCATCGATGCTGAGAGCGCAGACTTCGGCGGCGTCGCTATCGGCGGCGCTCGAAGTATTGTCGCGGTTCGTGGCGATGGCGGTGCAGCCGGGACAGCGGTCTCCCCTGGAAGCGCAAATTTCGCATCTAATCAGCACGGCGGGGGTCGAGCCGGCCGCAGAGCCCATTCGCCCGCACCCGGCAGTACACACGCCCATGGCGCATGCGCCCGCGCCGGCTAGCGCGAAAATACCGGCAAAGCTGGAACCGCCGGTCGCGGGCCACGTTCCGGAAGCTGAACCCGAGATCGAGCTGGACACGGAAGCGGAATCGATCGAACTGCTTGATCCGGCGGCGCCCGCCCTGGCGGGAGAAGCGGAATTCGAAGGCGAGTTCGACGTTAACCGGTTGTCGGCAGAGGAACAGGAACTGCACAGGCGAGCAAATCGGGTGGCGAAAGTTTCGATGCAAGATATTAAAATGCTCAGGCCGGAGCAAGTGCGCCTAGGCCGCGAGAAAAAAGATCTTTGCATCCGATTGAAAGACGACATTGAAAAAGCTCATCGAGAATACGACCGACGTTTCAAGCCCATCATGGACCATCCAGTGGATTATTTTTATCGCTGGATGGTGGAAATCCTCGCGGAGGGCGATGCACACGCTCTCGGCGAATATCCCTACGCCACACCCGCACGGCATCGCTAAGGCTTCGGCGAGAAGTTTTGCCGAGGCGTGGTTTGGAGCCGCGGCGGCGCAAAGCGTGTGCGCGGCGCTGCTGGCGATTGTGTTGATCGCGGGCGGAGCTTCGGCGGCGTTCGGACAGTCCTCGCGTCATCATAAGAAGAAAAAAATCAAGAAGCCGGCACCGGTACCGTGCCGCGTTGGTTGCATTCCGGACACAGCGGCTCCCGGGTTTGTGGCGGGAGACACGCCGGAAGACCAGGCGCGGCAAAAAGAGCTCGCAGGTCTTGCGCGCGAGGCGCATGACGCAGCGCCTGGGGCGAACGCGAAGCTTGCTTCCTTTGCGACGGCCAATTCCGGGAATGTGTGGGGCTCGCGCGCCGCGCTGGCGCTCGGCTACGAGGAGCAATCAAAGAATCACAATCAGGAAGCGCTCGCGTGGCTGAACAAGGCGAACGGCGACACGCTGCTGCGCGAATATGTTTTATATTGGACGGCGCAGGCACAGCGTGGATTGGGACATGCGAAAGAGGCGCTCGCGGATTTGGAAACGATCGAGCACGAGCATCCGAACACGGCGATCAAGGAACAAGTGCTCGAGAGCCTGGCGCCGCTGGCAACGGAATTGGGCCAGCCGGATGTGGCCATCGATGCGCTGAATTCGTACATGGCGACGGACAACCGGCCGACGCTGCTTCTGGACCGCGCGCAGGCGTATCAAGCGGCCCACCAGCTTTCCAGAGCCGCGAAGGATTACCAGGCGATTTTCTACAAGAATGCGCAGAGCGATGAGGCGAAGCCGGCCGGCGCGGCGCTGCAGAAAATCATGCACGAGATGGGGAAGGAGTATCCGTACCCCGGCGTGGAGCTACAGCAGCAACGCGCGCAATCTTTTTTCGACGTACATAAATGGAAGGAAGCGCGGTCTGAGTATCAGAAGCTGCTGGGAATGCTGCACGATCCAGAGAATCCGAACCGGCAAATCGCGGAGTTGCGCGTCGCGGAAGCCACCGTGGAGTTGAAAGGCTCGCCGAAGCTGCTTACCACACTGAAGACGGCAGATCTTGAAGTCGATGCGGAACGGCTGTACGCACTGTCACAGTTTTATCGGTCGGATAAGAAGACCGATCAGATGTTCGCGACGCTGAACGAGCTGACGCAGAAATATCCGCTGAGCAAATGGAATGAAGAAGGGCTGATGGCGGCAGGGAATTACTATTGGGTGGAGTTGGATCGCGCCAAAGCGGCTACCTATTATCAGCGTGTTGTGGATACGTTTCCGAGCGGGAAGAACGCGTTCAATGCGGAATGGCGCGTTGCGTGGGTTGCCTATCTGAACCGCCAGACGGACGCGACCGACAAGCTCACGGCGTTTCTGCTGAGGTACCCGTCATCGGGCAACACGCCGGATGCTGTTTACTGGCTTGGCCGCGACGCGGAGCGCAACGGAAAGCTGGCGGAAGCGCGGGCGTATTACCAGAGAGATGCCGATCGTTTTCCGCAGACGTATTTTGGACATGCCGCAGTAGAGCGCTTGAACAGCGTGCCAGCAGCAGAAGGCGGAGATTCGCCGGAAATCCTCGACAAGATTCCACCTCCGCCCGCACTTCGGCCGTTCGATGAGCCGATTCCCGCGGCTGCGGCGGATCGCTGGGCGCGCGCACAGGCGCTGCGAACGATCGGGTTCGATTCGTCGGCGGAACTCGAGCTGAAGAACGCGTACTTCGCGACGTCGTCGCCGCGATTTTTGTATGAGGCCGCGCAAGCCGCCTTCGATCAAGGACATTTCGCCGTGGGGATGGCTTACGGACGCATCATGGTGCCGAATTTCGACGCGCGGAAGATCGGCGATTTGCCCATCGACGTTTGGAAAGTGCTTTACCCACTGCCGTACGAGTCGGTGATACGGCGGGAAGCGGCGCGGAATAATTTCGATCCGATGCTGGCGGCTGGTCTGATGCGGCAGGAATCGACGTTCCAGGCGGACGCGCTTTCACCGCAAAACGCGATCGGACTGATGCAAGTGATCCCGAAGACGGGACGGCTGCTGGCGCGGCAGCTTCGCGTGCGTTTTTCTCCGGCAAAACTTTTTCAGCCGGACTACAACATTGAACTCGGGATGCTCTACATTTCCGGACTGGTGAAGTTGACGGGCTCGCCTGCCTACGCGCTTGCGGCTTTTGACGCCGGAGAGGACCGCATCGCGGCGTGGAAGGCCGAGCGGAACTACGACGAAATTCCCGAGCTTGTGGAATCCATTCCCTTCAGCGAGACGCGCGATTACGTACAAATCGTCTTGCGCAATTCGGAAGTCTACCGGATGATTTACGGTCAGTCCGGCGCTGCGACTTCGTCAGCGTCCGTGCACGGCCGATAAATTTCGGCGCGGCCGGCGTTGTTCGACACGATGGAATTGACAATCCCGATTGTCTGGCAGGCTCAATGAACCCTTCTGAATCCGGCATGGCGCAGGCTGCCCGCCGCATGCTTTCTGCAAAAGCAGAAAAATTCACCGAATCCGTAATTCGGGAAATGACGCGCTTGGCGATGAAGCATGGAGCCGTCAATCTCTCGCAAGGATTTCCCGACTTTGCCGCGCCGGCGGAGATCAAGGAAGCAGCGCGGCAAGCGGTGGCGGATGACATCAATCAGTACGCAATCACGTGGGGCGCGAAGCCGCTGCGGGACGCCATCGTGGAAAAATTCGAGCGGACGCAGGGCATACGCTTCGATCCCGAGCGCGAGATCACGATTTGCTGCGGTTCGACGGAAGCGATGATGTCCACGATGCTGGCCATCATCAATCCCGGTGACGAGACGGTCGTATTCGAACCTTTTTACGAGAATTACGGTCCGGATGCGATTTTGAGCGGGGCAACGCCGCGATTCGTGAGGTTGCGGCCGCCGGATTGGTCGTTCGACGAAAAGGAACTGGCGGCGGCGTTTGGCCCGCACACGAAAGCGATCATTCTCAACACGCCGAACAATCCCACGGGAAAAGTTTTCACGCGTGCGGAGCTGGAATTTATCCGCGATCTTTGCGTGCGGTGGAATGCGTACTGCATCACAGACGAAATCTACGAGCACATTTTGTACGACGGCGCGGAACACATTTCGATGGCGCGCGTCGACGGTATGCGGGACCGCACCATCGTGATCAATGGGATGTCGAAGACGTACAGCGTGACGGGCTGGCGCGTGGGATGGGCGTTGGCTTCGCCGGAAACGACTTCGGCCATCCGAAAGGTGCACGATTTTCTGACCGTGGGGGCGGCGGCGCCGTTGCAACAAGCGGGAGCCACGGCTTTGCGGTCGCCACAGTCCTACTACGACAAACTCGCAACGGACTATGCCGTGAGGCGCGAACGGCTGCTGAAGATACTCTCGGCCGCGGAATTCACGGTCTTCAAACCGCGGGGCGCGTACTACATCATGACGGACATTTCGGGATTCGGTTATCCGAACGACATCTCCTTTGCCAAATTTTTGGTGGAGAAGGTCGGTGTGGCTGTAGTGCCGGGTTCGAGCTTCTACAACGATGCGCGCGATGGGGCAAGGCAGGTGCGGTTCACGTTCTGCAAGAAGGAAGCGACGCTGGCGGCAGCGGAAGTGCGTCTGTCAAAATTGAAAGAACACCTCGCTCAGCGATGAACGATCACGATTTTTTTGCGACTGGTGCGAAGAACGGTTTCTAAGGTTTCAATTCACCGAAATCGCATTTGAAAAACTACGAGAAATTTCTTGTCATGACTTTGTTGCTCGGCGTCCACTCTCGAACCTTACATATTTCTATATAAATTACAGAAAAACGGCGCTTTTTGAGATTTTTAAGGGGTAGGAGACTGACGGTCGGTTGCCCTGTGGTGGTTAGCCCCCTACCCCGCGAGTGGTCTTACATGTATAGACGAGACCACGACGCTTTTAGTTTCCTGATGGACCAAAAATATTTCTGAGCCGAATCAATCCGCCAAATCCACGGTGTCCAAATATCGCGCAACCGACACCTTCCATTGGAACTTCTGCTGAATCGCCAATTGCAAGGATTGCGCTGCTTCAGGTTCGCCGTGGGTCAAATAAGTCTGCCTGGGAGGCGCAGGAAGGGCGGCAAGCCAACGCAAGAGTTCGCTCTTGCCGGCGTGCGCAGAGAATTGTCCCATCTCGACGATTTCCGCGCACACAGGAACCTGCTGACCAAAGAGACTCAGGGTTTTTGCACCTTCCTGAAGGGCGCGGCCACGCGTTCCCTGCGCCTGGAAGCCGCCAAGGATGACGGCATTGCGCGGATCGGGAAGCCGCTGCGCCAGATGGTGCAAAACGCGGCCACCGGAAACCATTCCGCTGGCGGAAATGATGATGCAAGGCGTCTTGACGTTGTTGATCGCTTTCGATTCTTCTACCGAGCGCGTCAGGTGGAACTCATGCACATCCAAAGGGTCGCCCTTGCCGCCACTTTCTTCGCGCACATATTCGAGGTCGTGGTCTTCCTTATATTTCAGGTAGAGATCGGTGGCGCTCAAGGCCATCGGGCTATCCACATAGACCGGTAGGTGTGGAATGCGTTGCTGATCTTCGAGCTGGCGCATGTAGTACATGAACAGTTGCGTTCGGCCGATGGCAAAAGCCGGAATAACGATCGAGCCGCCGCGCTTTGCAACCCGGTTGACGATGCCGGCGAGCAGTTCCGCGGGGTCGCCACCTTGATGTTCCCGGTCGCCATACGTGGATTCGCATAGCAGGACGTCCGCTTTTGATGGAGGGGTCGTGGGATCTTTCAAAATCGGCTGGTCGTAGCGGCCGACGTCTCCGGAGAACACGACGACAATCTTTTTTCCATTTTCGTTGATGGTGAGTTCGAGGCTGGAGGAACCCAGGATGTGCCCCGCGTCGTAAGAGACGATATGGAATTCCGGACTGATATCGAATCCGCCGCTGCGCGGCATGGGTTTTATCAATTTCAGGGCCGGGTCGACATCCTCGGAGGTATACAGCGCTTGGGGATTGGCGTGCCGGCTGTATTTTCCTTTTCGAGCATGCAGCGTGTCCTCCTCTTGTAGATGAGCGGAGTCCTTCAGCAAAATTCCTGTGAGATCGATCGTCGCGGGATTCGCGAAAATGGGGCCGCGATAGCCGTTCTTGACGAGCACGGGGAGCCAACCGGTGTGGTCGAGGTGCGCGTGCGTTAAGACGGCGTAATCGATCGTCTTCGGATCGACGGAGAGCGGTTTGTAATTTCGATCGCTCAGTTCCGGCGATCCTTGAAAAAGGCCGCAGTCCACGAGCAGTTTCTTGCCCGCCGCTTGCACCAAGTATTTCGAACCCGTTACCGTCCCAGCCGCGCCAAGAAATGTGAGGTTTGCCATAGGCCTGCCATTCTAAACGAAACCGGATAGAAGTTGCTTTCCTGGCGTCTTCGAGATGCGGGGATGCGTCCAAACCATACACTCGATCATTGCCTGCGTCGCAGCGCTGTTTTTCTCCAAAGTTGACTTGATGCCTTTGGCGGACAATACTTTCCCCAAGCTAAGTCGTTACGGAGGCAGGTGAGGCCAAACTCTGCCTGACGGCTTTTATTCCTATAATTTTGAAAAAAATGGCTGAACTTCCATCCATGGTTGGAAATGTTGTTTCCCACTACCGCGTCCTCCGCACGCTTGGCGGAGGAGGGATGGGCGTCGTTTACGAGGCGGAGGATACCAACCTCGGCAGACACGTTGCGTTGAAGTTCTTGCCGGAAGCTCTCTCGGAAAGTCCACAGGCCCTTGAGCGTTTCCAACGGGAGGCGCGCGCAGCTTCCGCCTTGAACCATCCCAACATTTGCACGATTCATGAAGTCAGCCAGCACGACGGGCGTCCCTTCATCGTGATGGAGCTGCTGGAGGGCCACACCCTCAAGCACGAGATCAGCGGCAAACCGATGGAGATCGACAAACTGGTCGATTTCGCAATCCAAATGGCGGACGCGCTGGATGCGGCGCATCAGAAAGGCATCATTCATCGCGACATCAAACCTTCGAATCTTTTCGTGACCAATCGAGGACAAGCCAAGATCCTGGACTTTGGCCTTGCGAAAGTTTCCGCGGTAACAAGAGCAGGCGATGAAACGGCGACGCGCTCCCTGGGGCAAACCAACGTGGTCTCCGAGGAGCACTTGACCAGTCCTGGCACGACGGTGGGCACGGTCGCCTACATGTCGCCGGAACAAGTACTCGGAAAGCAGATGGATTCGCGGACGGACCTCTTTTCGTTTGGCGTTGTCTTGTATGAGATGAGTACGGGGACTTTGCCGTTCCGCGGAGATTCGCCGGCGGCGATTTACGATGCCATCTTGCATCAATTCCCGGTGCCACCCGTGCGATTGAATCCTGATTTGCCGCCGGAGATAGAACGAATCATCACCAAGGGGCTCGAAAAAGACCGCGACCTGCGCTATCAGTCCGCGAGCGAGATGGAGGCGGACCTGAAACGCCTGCGGCGGGACAGCAGCTCCGCAAGAGCAAGCGTTGCGGCATCCCAGTCCGGCTTGCCGCAGATCCGCAAGACCCCTGCATTAGCGATCGCATTTGGATTGATCATTGCTTTGGCGCTAAGCTTCGCCGCCTGGAAATGGTTTTTTGTGAAGAATGATTTGGCGCGCTTACCGCTGGTCACTAACGCTCGAATCACGCGGCTGACGACCAGCGGAGACGTCGTGGCGACGGCCGCATCCCGAGACGGGCGGTACGTTGCGTATGTCGTGCGCGATTCCGGGCAAGAAAGTTTGTGGGTTCGGCAGACGGCGGCCTCCAGCGCGGAGCAACTCGTCCCGCCGGCGCCTCAGATCTATCTCAGCTCTCCTTTGTTTTCGCCCGATGCAAATTTCATTTACTTTTCCAGCGCGCGAACAGAGCGATCCAACGAGTTCGAACTTTTCGTCATTCCGGTTCTCGGCGGCACGCCGCGCAAGCTGGCGGAAAGCTTGTCGACGAGCTTCGCTCTTTCTCCCGATGGCGCCAGGATCGTGTTTTTCAACAGCAAGTGCCAGGGATTGGAGGTTTGCCTCACGCAACTCAATTCAGACGGATCTGGACGGACGGTTCTCGCGAGCTGGGACACGCCCCACTATGCGCCGGCTTGGTCCTACGATGGCAAGCGCATCGCGTTTGACACATTGGTTGAGGAAGATCCGCAAGGCTTGCGCGCGCATCTTCAGACCTACGACCTTTCCACCCATAAGACGCAGGATCTGCCTTCTCGCTGGCGATTGATTCGGAATCTACTTTGGACTCGGGACGGGAAGGGAATGATCCTCACGGCGCAGGAGCACGCTGGGGATCCCACGCAAATTTGGTATGTCTCGTATCCGGATGGGACCAAACAACGCATCACCAACGACCTGGACGATTACAATAGCGTCAGTCTGGCCGCGGACGCCGCCACGATTGTTGCCGTGCAGACCGATGTGAACGCGAGCATCTGGATCGCACCCAGCGATCATCCCGACGACATCAAGCAAGTGACGCAGGGGCGAAACGACGGCTTGCACGGACTGGATTTCGCTTCTCCGCAAAGAATCGTTTTTTCGTCCAATGATTCGGGCAACTGGGATCTTTCCGCCGTGGAACTCACTGGCGGAAATGCGCGGGTGATTTCAGGCGCGCCGCAGTATCACAGCTCTCCCATCGTTTGCGATTCCGGGCGCACGGTCGTATTCATTTCAAACTCTGGCGGGGGCAACCACATCTGGAAATCGGATGCGGATGGAACGAATGCGGTGCAGGTAACGCACGGCGTCGGCGAGGTGTATCCGCAATGCCCGAGAGAAGGCCGATGGCTTGCATTCGTCAGCGAGGATGAAGCCATCGCGGATGGCAATTTACGAAAGATATCCCTCGACGGCGGGAAGGATTCTCCGATGGTGTCCACCCCGGTCATCGCGATCAATCTCGCGCCGGATGGCAAACACATCTTATTTGCCACGGTGGACTATCACGCAAACAACCAGATTCGTGTTGGCCAGGCCACGCTGGACGGCAGCGCATCAATCAACTATTTGGATCCAACGCCCAGGCCGTCGGTGCTTCGCGACGGGCGCTGGATTCCGGGGCAGCAGGCTTTGGCTTACCTGGACACGCGTTCCGGCGCTCCGAATGTCTGGAGTTACCCGCTGGTGGGGAAACAACAGCCGCAACAGCTTACGCATTTTCTTTCCGGGAACATTTTCGGCATCGCGCTGTCGCCCGATGGAAGCAAGCTAGCTATGTCGCGGGGAACCATCACCAGCGATGCGGTGCTTTTCTCACAGACCAGATGAACTTTTCTTGAGTAGAAAAGATTCCGAGAATGGTTAGTGCGTTTCGACCGAAACCGTCATGTCGTGGAAATTCAAGGTCAACGTAGCTTTGTAGAATAGTTCAACCCCCACGGTTGCGTCGAAAAGTCCATCCGGCTCGTGCACATCCTCGGTAGGAAAATAGACGAGAGGCGCGGGGCCGCTCAGAACCAGATCGTGGAAGCTTTCTTTCTCCGCGGGAGCTTCTTTCATCTTCACGCCGCCATCCGTGAAGGGGAAATCCCTCGATTTGGTCGTTTCGGCCGCGCTTGCAAGCCCCAATTTTTCGATCGATTTGGTGTACACGAGAAGGCTGCCGCTATACATCGTGTCAATCTGCGCCGAAACTTTCTTTCCGCCAATCTCAAATCCATCGGCCACCACAATCGGCGGTCCGTCATTGCCAAACTTGATCAGCGAGATTTTGTCGCACGCGCCGGTGCAATCCTCGGGCGCTGTGAGCACTTCCGAAATGCGTACCTTGCGCGCAACGAAATCGATTTGCAAAATGCGACCCTTGAAAGCTGTATAGGAAAGCGTCCCGTCCACGTGCGGCATCTGATTTTGCGAAACCATCTCGGAGAGGCTCATGGCCAGGGTGCGGACATGCGTGAGGTTCGCGCCACCCACGGTGATCGAAGGAATCTCAGTCTGGAAAATCCCGGAGGGCGCACCAGCGGGCAAAGGCTTCGTCGATTTCAAGCCGGCCGATTCCGCATACGGGGCGTCCAGCACGGAGTCCACGTTCCCCGTATCGATTCCCATTTTTAAGACGGGGCCGCTGCCGATGTGCGCCTCAACGCATGGAAGGCCGTCGCAATCGAGCAGCGGGACCTCGGTCGCAAACTTGACGCTTGCGGCGCGTCCGGCGCGCGCCGGCGTTGCGGAAATTGACAGCAAAAGCGCCGCGGTTCCGGCAAAGCAGAGAATGATCATCGACATTCGGCGCATCGGGTTCCTCGCAAAGCGGCGTTGATGCTTCCAGCTATTCGAAGTGTGACGGACCACAAAGGCAGACGCTAGCGTACAAGGAAAAGCACAAAATGACGAAAGCAGGGAAGTTCCCAGCAACAGCTAACATCCAAAAATCAGGCAAGATGGATAAATAGGCGGCCAGAAGTTGTTACCTATGTGCAGCTGTCAAATCATTGCTTCAAAGTCCGAAATGATCGCGTCGTCGTCGACCGGCATTAGTCCAAGTCCAAAGTTCCCGCACCTTCTCTTGAAGTTGGAAAACCACGGCCTCGAGTCTAGCGAAACAAAAGACTCCAAGTTTTCGCCGTGCTTGCCGTTCACTCGTGTATTGAAGGGCCCGATTGGCTTAGAGACGATCTCAGAGACGTTAAACCAAGAGCATAACGAGTATCGGCGGGGACGCCCCTTTCCAGTAATCAGCCAGATCCGATCACCGGGGCTAGGCAGGGCACCCTTGACCTTATTGGTGACGATTCCAAGTCTTTGGTGAAGGGCAGGGTAGTCGCCCATTTTTTCAGCGTTGTGGTATTGGACAAAATGGCGCATTTGATTCATTTGGTGGAGCCGATGGGATTCGAACCCACGACCTCCTCGATGCCATCGAGGCGCGCTCCCAACTGCGCCACGGCCCCACCGGAAGTACTCGAAAAGTTTATCACACCCGCGCCAAAACCTGCCGCCCTCCTGGCCCCGCGTATCCCACGGGGAGATTCACGGAATCAGCGACAATCGCGTTTCCGTCAGATCCAATTCGTGCTCAACCTTGCGCAGCACTTCGTCATTGATCCGTCCCTTCCCGCGAAGCTGCAATGCGGTTTGCCGCTCTGCGTTCAGCAAGCTCCGCGAGAGTTGTAGATAGCGGGCGTAGGCATGGCGATTCACCGTAACCTCCTGCCCGTCCTGGCCGCTTAGACTTGCCAGCCGGCTCTTATATTTCTGTTCGATCTCGCTGTAGACGGCGGGATATTCTTCCCCGTCCTCTCGTCTTGATTTTTCCAGCAGCGCCAGCGCGGCTTCGATCATGGCCCGTCGAGCGTCTTCCTCTTCGTCCTCGTGTCCCGCCAAGCCGGCGAGCCCCAGTGCGCGGATCAGCGGCGGCAGCGTCAATCCTTGCAAAACCAGCGTCACCAGAATCACGCAGAACGTCAGAAAGACAATCAGGTTCCGCTGCGGGAAGGGAGAGCCGTCCGCGAGAGTCTCTGGCAAAGCTAGCGCGGCGGCCAACGCGATCACTCCGCGCATGCCCGTCCATCCAACGACAAAAACTTGCCGCGGAGGCGGCAGCTTCACTTTTTGATGCAACACACGCCTGCGAATCACGTTGGCCAGATACGCGCCCGGATACATCCAGATCAGCCTCAGCAGAATCAAAATCACGCTAAACAACGCGCCATACTGTAAGAGCTGCCGGAGGCTGTATCCCCGAATGGCCGCCAGCACAAACGGCAACTGCAGGCCGATCAGGACGAATACAAGCCCGTTTAGCACGAACGACATCGCGTCCCATACCGACCACGCCTGCAGCCGCACACTTGGCGAGAAAAAATGCGAGCTGTGCCGGCTCATGTACAGGCCGCAAGCGACGACAGCCAGCACTCCCGAGGAATGAATGGCTTCGGCTCCCAGATAAGCCGCGTACGGAACGATAATGCTCATTGTGATTTCGATGGGGCCATCATCGATGCGCTTGTGAATCGCTTCGACGGCAATGCCCATCAGCAGTCCGAGAACGATGGCTGCAATCGTCAGAAAGCTCAGCCGCAGCAATCCCGCACCGAGCGTTGGAGTTTCTCCAGTGACCACCATCGTCACGCCGAATTCCAACGCCAGGAGGCCAGTCGCGTCGTTCAAGAGGCTTTCGCCTTCGAGAAGATCGACGATGCCTCGTGGCAACCCCACGCGTTTCGCAATGGATGTCGCGGCAATCGCGTCCGTGGTCGCTACAACCGCGCCCAGGACGAAGCCAAGCCGCCAATCAAATCCTGCAAAGACCCATCTCGCCGTGATGGCCACGCCCGCGACCGTGAAGCCCACCAGCCCGAAGGCCAGCAGGAAAATGCTTACAAAGTTGAATTTGAATTCGCGCCACGGCGTCAGCCAGGCAGCCGAATAGAGCAGCGGAGGCAATACCACCAGGAAAATCACGTCAGGGTTCAACGTGACTTTGGGGATTCCCGGAATGAAGCTGAGGATTAGCCCTGCGATCACCAGCACGATCGGGTAGGGCGTATGCAGCTTCCGGGCGAGCACGGCGAACGCCACCACAAACACGAGCAGCAACAGGAAAACCAGCTCAAACGCGTGGATGCCGCCGCCTTCCATCTCTTCTCTTCAGGCCCTCTCGACCTGAAGATACCGCACCGCGGACACGATTTCCTAACGCGTTTCACGTAGCTTGGATGGCCCCTCGTCCCGCGTCTTTCCGGCGGACGCTCTCCCTCAGGGCGTCTTCGCCACGATGTTTGGAATGCCTTTCTCGCGCAGCATGTTGTTGAACGCGGTGACGTCCTTCGCAACGACCTCTTCCATTTCTAGCTTGGACTCATCGCCTTGCTGTTTGAGCTCCTTCTGCACGTCCGATTGTTGCGTCGTGGGCGCAAAATCGGCCGAACTTTCCAGCTCTTCCGCCAGGTAGCTCACCTTCTGCATGAGCATCGGCAAGTAGCGCACGTCGTCCTGGCCCCTTCCGGTGGACTGGAGCTGGATCACTTTTCCTTCCGCGCCCGTCAACTTTCCCGCGAGCTCTTCGGCGGATTTTCGAATCGCCTTTGAGGCCTCGTCGGTACCCAATTGTTTTTCGAGGCTGGCGAGCTGCGCGCGAATCGATTCGATCTGATTCACGTTATCGGCCAGGGAGTTCATCTCCTCTCGAAGCGACGACACCAATTGCACCTGCGCCTGAACATCGCTCTCGTTTCCCGTCGAGTGCGGATCCTTCAGAACATTCAGCTTCTGGCGGCTCTTTTCTTCGCCAACCGTCAGCGTGACCGTATACGTTCCCGGCGGCTCCAGCACGGAGATTCTGTCCACGGCAGGCGCGCTGCGCCAGCCTTCCGGACCAAATGGCACATCCGGCGAATAGGTTGGAGGAGTTCTCAGCTTGACCTCCGTCGCTTCTTCGCCCCTTAAATTCCACCAGTAGCGATTGATTCCCGGCTTGACTTCGCATGGTGGTGGTCCCGCCGGTCCAAATCCCCCGCCTCCTCCGCCGGAGGCCGCTCGATGTTCGCCATCAGCTCGAGCTGCATGGCATTCGATCTCTCGCACAGTTTTTCCGCTGGCGTCGGTAATCGTGAGCTTTGCGTGCTCTTTTTCGCCGAGCTTCGACTTCAAATAAAAATTAATGGAAGCGCCGTAGGGCGGATTATGTCCCGCGGTCGGATCAGACGAAAATCCACCGGGTTGAGCCACGCTTCGGAAGCGGTAAGCCTCGCGCGGCGTGAAAAGATGCGCGCTCGACGCCAGCACTTCGGGCGTCAATTGTTGCAGCGGCGTCAAATCATCCAGGATCCAGAAGCCGCGTCCGTAGGTTGCCAAATCCAAATCGTGGAAGCGCTCTTGAACGGTAATCCAATAGACCGGCGCATGCGGAAGTTCGCTCTGCAGCGGCTGCCAGTTCTTTCCGTCGTCGAAGGAAACGTAGAGAGCATTCTCCGTGCCCAGGTACAACAATCCCTTGCGCACGGGATCTTCGCGCACGCAATGCGCATAGCTCAACATGCTGTGCGGAATTCCGTTCGTGATTTCGGTCCATGTTTTTCCGAAGTCCGCCGTTTTGTAAACGAACGGATCGCGGTTGTTCACCTGATGCCCGTCCACCGTGATGTACGCCGTCCCCGCGTCGTAGCGCGACGCCTCGATGTTGCTCACCGTTCCCCAATCCAGCATGTTCGGAATATTCTTCGTCACGTTGGTCCAGTTTTTCCCGCCGTCGCGCGTAATTTGCACCAGCCCGTCATTTGTGCCCGCCCAAATCAGACCCGCTTCCTTGGGCGATTCCGCGATGGCGAACACCGTCCCGGCGTACTCCACGCCGATATTGTCCGGAGTGAGCCCGCCTGAACTTCCCATGCGGCTCTTGTCGTTCCGTGTCAGATCCGGGCTAATCACTTGCCAGCTATTCCCCCCGTCCGTCGTCATGTGCACGAACTGGCTGCCCACGTACACTTTATTGTGGTCGTGCGGCGAGATGGCGATGGGAAACTCCCAGTTGAAGCGGTACTTCACTTCCGCGGCCGTCGCTCCGGATACATTCATCGGCCAAACCTCGACCTCGCGCCATTGGCGATTCCGTTCGTCGAATCTCACCACAGCGCCGCTCACGCTGCCCGAGCCGGTCCCGCTCGACCAGATGATGTTGTCGTCCACCGGGTCTGGCGTTGCAAAGCCGCTTTCTCCGCCCGCAACCGCGTGCCACAAGCTGCGCGAAATCCCTCCTCCGCCGAATCCGCCAAACTGCAAGCTGTTGCTCGGTCCGCGATAAGACGAACCGTCCTGCTTGTTCCCGTAGACGAAGTACGGAATCTGGTCGTCCACCGTGACGTGATAGATCTGCGCGATCGGAAGCTGAATGTGATCCCAGCTGTGCCCGCGATTCACGGAAATGCTCACGCCGCCATCGTTCACCACCGCCATGCGGTCGCCATTCGTCGGGTCGATCCACATCTCGTGGTTATCTCCGCCGGGGCTTGACGGCATATTCGTCAACGTGTGCCCGCCATCGAGCGTCCTCGAGAATGCCGACGTGAAGAAGTACACTTCGTTTTCGTTGTCCGGCGAAATCTCTTCTCGCGTGTAGTAGTGCGTGCGCCCGCGAATCTGCCGGTCGGAGTTCACCAGTTGCCAATTCTCGCCGCCGTCGTCGGACCGCCATAGCTGTCCGCTCTGTCCGGGATTGCCGTTCCACGGCACGCCATCGCCCGTTTCAATCATCGCGTAAACGCGGTTCGAATCTCGCTGCGCCACGCGCACCGCAATTCGTCCGACCGGCGGCTTCGGCAGCCCGTGTCCCTCGAGCCGCTTCCAGGTCGCGCCGCCGTCCGTCGATTTGAAGAGTCCACTGCCCGGCCCTCCGCTCGTGCGCCCCCAGGTGTGAATCTCCATTTGCCACATTCCGGCAAACAAGATGCGCGAGTTGTTGGGATCCATCGCCATATCCGAGCAGCCCGTGTTTTCGTCGACGAAGAGCATCCTCTCCCAGTTCTTTCCGCCGTCCGTCGTGCGAAAAACGCCGCGCTCCGGCTGCGGTCCATATCCGTGTCCCTGCGCGCACGCCAGCACGATGTCGGGATTGCGAGGATCGATCAGCACAATTCCGATTCGACCTGTCTTGTCCAGCCCCATGTGCGTCCACGTTTTTCCTGCATCCATCGACTTGTAAATTCCGTCGCCAACCGAGATGTGGCTTCGAATGTACGATTCGCCCGTTCCGGCCCACACGATGTTTGCGTCGCTCGCCGCTATCGCCAGCGAGCCAATCGACGAGACCGGCTCCGCGTCAAAAATCGGATCCCAGTGAATGCCGCCATCGGTCGTCTTGAAGATTCCGCCCGACGCTGTCCCCACGTAGTAGAGATACGGGCTGCCCGGCACTCCTGCAACCGCCGTCGTACGATTGCCGACGGGTCCGATGTATCGGAATTGCAGTTGGCTGTAGGTGTCGGGATGAATTTGGGCTTGCTGCGCACGCGCAAGCTCCGGCAAACCGAAAAACGCTACTACCGACGCTAGTACTAGAAGACACGCTCGCTTTCGCATGTTTTATCTCCCCTGTAAGCTTTTGCCTGGAATTGCGCGGATGATACGTTCGCCGGGTGCGCAGGTCAATCGGTTTATGAATCTCCAATCTGGACGCGAAGCAACCCCGGCGCTATCCTGAAGCTCCTAACTCTTTAGGCCGTTCGATTTGCAGAAAGGAAGTCGCAAGGAATGCAATTATTGATCCCCGCTTCAAGGAAGAGTTTCTTCGCGCCGGCCGCGCATACGCTCGCGTTCCTGTCCGCCGCATTATGGATGTGCCTGCCGCTCGCCGCGCAGCAGACCGGCCCGCTTCCGCCTCCTCCGTCCTACTCGGCGCCCACTCCCGTTCCTCAACCAAGCACCATGTCCCAGCCCGCGCCGCACCAGGTGACCACCGAATCTCCGATTTCGACCGCCGCGCCAAAAATTCCGCCCGAACAAATCATTCAGAAATTCGGCGAGCGCGAGGCTGAGTTCAGGAAAGAACGCGACAACTATACCTATACGCAGACTTTCGTCATCCAGACCATCGACGACTACAGCGGTCAGCCCGACGGCGAATATCGCATGACCAGCGACATTCTCTTCACGCCCGAAGGCAAACGCTACGAGCACGTTACCGACGCTCCACAGCCGACCCTCGAGCGCATCACCATGTCGCAACAGGATTTCGACGACCTCGAACACGTGCAGCCCTTTGTGCTCACTGCCGATGAATTGCCCAAGTACGACGTCAAGTATGTCGGCCAGCAACAACTCGATGATCTCAATACATACGTCTTCGACGTCGGTCCCAAGACCATCGAAAAAAATCAGCGCTACTTCCAGGGCCGCATCTGGGTCGACCAAAAAGATTTGGCCATTGTTAAGACGGACGGCAAGGCTGTTCCGGACATCAAAAAACACGGGCAGGAAAACGTCTTTCCGCGGTTCGAAACGTTCCGTGAAAACATCGAAGGCCATTTCTGGTTCCCGACCTACACCCACTCCGAGGACACCCTGCATTTCAGCAATGGCAACGTGCGTATTCGCATGACGGTCCGCTACGAAAATTACAAGCGGTTCGGCTCAACGATCAAGATCGGCACGCCCGTCGCGATTCCCAAGCAGAATCCGTAGCGCGGCTCTTGAAAATTGCGTGACGAATACCCCGCGTGTGTTGTCTACTGAGCGGGTTGCATGGACTCGTCCCATTGATTCCCATCCGCAAGATCGTCAATCGCTGCTTGGCCGCATTGCTCTTGGCCATCGCAATCGTATACGCCGTGGACTTCGTTTCGTTCCACATCCGCATGATTCACCCGAAACCCGCCGACCCTCTCGAAACCGTCACCGCAACTCGCGTCCTTGCGATTGACGAAAAAGGCGGCAAAACCGAATACACCATCGACCAGCTTCAGCCGGAGCAGACCGGCATCTGCGCCCACTCCTTGTTCCCCCACGCCGGCTACCCGCCATGTTGGTATCTCAAGCGGAAATTCTCGCAGCCCATTCCGATGTCCATCTTCCTGCTTCCAAAATTGTAAAGACAGCCCGCTTGTTTCTCGTGTTGAGGAAAAGTGAAGTCAATCGAAGTGAAATGAACTGTACTGAAGTGAAGAAGCGATCGCCCGCTAAAAAACTGCGATCGAAAATCTTCAAACCGCGGTTATCTCCTTAGGCGGAGGCGCCGTTCGAAACTCGCCTTCCCAACGCGCCACCACCATGCATGCCAGGCAGTTTCCCAGGACGTTCACCGCCGTCCGCCCCATGTCCATCAGCTGATCGATTCCGAAAAGCAGAAACAGCGGTTCCGTCGGCAAGTGAAACGAAGCCGCCGCAGCCAGCACAATCACGAGCGACGCGCGCGCCACGCCCGCCGTCCCTTTGCTGCTGATCAGCAACGTCAGCATCATCACCACTTGTTCTCCGATCGTCAGGTGAATCCCCGCCGCCTGCGCGATGAAAACCAGCGCCAGCGCCTGGTAGAGGCTCGATCCGCCCAGGTTGAAGCTGTAGCCGGTGGGCAGAACAAACGCGACCGTCTCGCGCGGCACTCCAAACTTTTCCATCTCCTCCATGGCGCGTGGCAGCGCTGCCTCGGAGCTCGCCGTCGCAAACGCGATCGTCACCGGCTCGGTCACCGCCCGCACAAACTCCTTCAGCGGCGTCTTCACCATCATCGCAATCGGCAGCAGCACGCCCACAATGAAAATGAGGAGCGCCACGTACATGGTCGCGAGCAATTTCACCAGCGGCAGCAGCACTCCCAGCCCCAGGTGCCCCACCGTGTACGCAATCGCCCCAAAAACGCCGATGGGCGCCGTGTACATCACGATGTTCGTGAACTTGAACATCGTTTCCGAAAGGCTTTCCGCGAAGGCCAGCATCGGCCTCCGCTTCGGCTCCGGCACCAAAGCCAGCGCCATCGCAAACAAAATGCTGAACACCACCACCTGCAACAGTTGGCCTTCCGCTACCGATTTCGCGATGTTCTCCGGAAAAATATCGACAATCAATTGGGCCGCCGAGTGTGGCGCCCCGTTCAGCGTTCCGTTCAACGTCGCCGCCCCCGCTTCCGGCGGAAGGTGTACGCCCGCGCCCGCCCGGCTGATGTCGATTGCCGCAAATCCGATCACCAGCGTGATGACCGAAACAATCTCGAAATAAACGAGCGACTTGATCCCCAGCCGCCCCACTTTCCGCAAGTCCGCGTGCCCCGCGATGCCTACGACCAGCGTTCCGAAAAGCAGCGGCGCAATAATCGTCTTGATCAGCCGCAGGAAAATCGTCCCCAGAAATTGCAGCTTTTCCGCCACGGCAGGCCAGTCGTGGCCCAGCTCCGCGCCCGCCAGCAATCCCACCACAATCCACGCCGTCAGCGACCGCCTCACGGTTGCGTACCACGCGATCAGCAGAATCGTTGCCCAACGCAAAACGGTCGCTGCAATCGCAACCGGCCCCGTTGCATGCCCGCCTGCCGCCAGCGACACCACAATCGCCACCGTCGCCGCAACAATCACGGCTCCCAGGAGTTTGTTCTTCATCGAAGATCCAAACGTGTCGTTCTCATTGGCCGCGAACGCTATTCTGGATAAGCGCCCCTGTCAATGCCCATCCTGCCCCACCTGACGGGCACACGCCGGTCTTGCAAATGCTGGCTCAGCGAAATAATTTGACCCCGTCCATCGTCTATATCCTCAAGACGCGCCGATGGTCTATTCACCCGCACTGCTTGTTCATATTTGCGCAGGGTCCGTGGGGTTGCTCTCCGGCACCGCCGCCATTTCTTTTCGTAAAGGTTCCCCGCGCCATGCGCTCGCCGGAAAAGTCTTTGTCGCATCCATGCTCACCATGGCCATCTTTGCCGTCTACCTTGCCATCACCCGGCATCAGCCAAACAACATCGGCGGCGGCATCCTAACCTTCTATCTGATCGGAACGGCCTGGTTGACCGCCAGGCGCAAAGACGGCCGGGTGCTGCACACGCCGGCTTTGCGTGTGCGGGTTTAGGTCTCGCCGCAACCTCGGTCACAATGGCGGGCCGCCACGGTGAAACACGTTTTCCGCCATTTAGAAACCTGTGCTGGGCGGGTTAAGCCTTGATTTGGTGCGGTATAGCCTGCGACGATTTACGCATGGCAAGCAAATCAAAATTGGACAAGCTTGCGGAAGTAGCTTACGCATGTTTTCAATAGCTACCGGCCGAAGAGCAAAAGACCAGACTTAAGGCCATTGGGAAACTCAAGTTTCGTCGGAGTAAAACCACTCCCCAAAAGCGTTCCACTTAAGAGTCTTTTGTGTCAGTTCAGCCTGAAATCGAAAGAGGGCGCTCTCCGTTAGTGAGTCTCCCACCCTTCGGGCGGGGATGTTTCAACGTAACGATAAGACGACCAGGCTATCCCTCGGCGTTCCAGCGTCCCCGCAGAGCCCGCTTCCGTTTCGCCCCGCAAGATCATCGTAGCCCCGCCGCGTCGTACGTTCTCAACTTCCTGATGCGTGCTAAACCGTCCAGAATCGGTGCCAAGCACGGAGATCACTTACCACAAGCCGACCCTCCGGGACTAATCCGGCCAACTTCTTAGAACCCCGTTTCTTGCTAGCGGCCGGCGCTTGTCCGACAAATCAGGAGTTTGGGGACTGTCAACGCCCTCTCAATGCGCATGCGAATTCAAATCGCGCGAAAGCATCAACTTCAGCGTCAGCCGGTCCGCTCCCCGGCTCCAGCCCACACCCACTCCGGTCTCCACGTTCAGAAATCCGCCGTTCCGGTCCACGGTCGCCCAAGTTTCATGAAATTGCTGATCGTGCGGCACAAACGCGCGCAGCGGTCCGAATCCGTCATACTCCTCCAGCGCCAGCGCCCATTTGTTGTTGAAATTGTACGCAACGCGTCCCGCAGGATTGTATTGCAAGCCTTTCAATCCACCCGTGTAATCTGTATCTACGATCGGGTTATAAATCAAATCCCAACGTCCCAAATGCGCGCCCGCAATCGGCCGAATCTCCGAAGTAATCCGCCGGTCTTCCCAGTACAGCGCATTGACACTGAACTCAAAATTGAGCCCATAGAAGAACTTGTGCTCGTGCGCATGCGGGCGCACGAACAATTCGCGAATCTTGAACCCATTGATCGTCGCGCCCTGGTTAGTCGAATGGAAGCTGTACACCGGCATGTACAAACCCTGTTCGAACCACGGCGTCACGCCATAAGCCCACTCCGCGGCCCCATTCACTGAATCGCTCGCGATAATCGCCCCCGGAAAATCCGGCGTCTTCCGCCCAACCGGAGTGAAATTCGTATGGATCATTAGATTGAAGACGCCTTGCGCGGCAATCTCCGCATCGTACACCTGAATCTCGTCGGTCTGCGCCCGGCTCGCCAGCGGCGCTCCCAGCAGCGCCAGCAGCACAAGTCCCGCCCGCAATCCCAGGTCGCTCAACCCACTCATAGGTCCCCGCGTCGCGCCGTAGTATAACCGCTCAAAGCCTCTCGCCCCGGTCCACTAGGCTTCCCGCAAACATCTCATTACCACACTGTACTTGGATGGCTCCCATGGGGCCGGGGGTTTCGGTCTAATTGCGTCGACGCTCGGCTGCACTCAGCAATCGCATCGCGGCGGGTGGGTTGAGCCTTGATTTGGTGCCGTATTGCCTGCGACGATTTATACATGGCAAGCAAATCAAAATTGGACAAGCTTGCCGGGTACCGCGCAGGCCGGCTTTGCGTGTGCGGGTTTGCAGCCACCACAACCACGGCGAAAGCGCCGTCGCAAACTGCCACCAGATCATATCAATCTTTTCTATTGACAAGTCCTTACTTTTGCCATATACTTGGTTCCGTAGATTATTGGGTTCTTTCCCATACCGTCGGCATCTTGCTGGCGTTTTGCTTTCTAGAGTTCGATCCTAATTTCTAACTCCCTTGTTTGTAACACTTACAGAACCATCCCCAATCTGCACTATTTTAGTGCAATTTCGACCAGCCAAGTCCTTTACAATGAACACTTCCACAACGTTCCGTAAGTGTTCATTCCAAAAGACTTACGGAAAAGCTAACCTCTTTACAATGAACACTTACGAAAAATAGGGGGGGGTGGGGGATACCTGTTATGGTTAACTTCCTACGGGCGACACAGGATGGATACATCCTTCCCGTTGGCAAGCTTGCCTCCGGAGGATGCGCAAATC
>JBAQJX010000134.1:0-11532 GCA_049641765.1 Candidatus Acidiferrum sp. | reverse complement strand
CTGAAGAAACCGTGCCATTGAAAAACACCGCGAGCACAACGAGTAGTAGTCGAAAAATGCCGAAATGCGAATGAGTTCTGCCCCTCAATTTTTTAGCCATGGCAAGTTCGGAACTACTCAAAAGAAGTCCTATTAACAGCTATGCTTCCCACGGATTCTAACTCTCCTCGTCGAGTCTCGGTTAGATACGCGCTCTTTAACCTCTTTGCAATCTCCATTTGCTGGCCGCGATTCGTGTTGGCACTCGTCAATTAAATTGACGGATTTCTTTCAAGCGCCCGTCTTCCCCGCCCACGCAATCTGCCCGCCGCGCTTATACGCCAGATTCGCAATATGCCCCGCCCTCGCCGCCGAAACTCCCGTCTCCACCGGCGCATTCGGCTCTTTCCGCGTCTTCACGCACTCAAAAAAATTCTGCATGTGGTCGATCGTTCCATCGCGGAAACTTTCCGCCCGCATCACCGGATTCTCCCGCCCCGTCAATCCCTCGCGGTGAACGCTGAACCCGCTCCGGTTGATCTTCAGCGTTCCCTCCGTCCCTCGGAACTCCAGCCCGCCGTCGTCGATCGACGACGCCATCATCCCTTCGTACACCACGTCGAATCCTGGATACCGCAGCCCCGCCTGCACCGTGTCCGGACAATCCCACTGCTCGAACAACAATTTGTCCCCAAGCATCTGCGCGGTCGTTGGCTGATCTTGCTTCATCGCCCAGTGCGCCACGTCGATCCAGTGCGTGAAGAGATCCGTCATCGCACCGCCGCCAAAATCCCAGAACCACCGCCACCGGTGAAACTTTTCGTCGCTGAACGTCTGCTCCGGAGCGCCTCCCAGCCACTGCTTCCAGTCCAGCTTCTGCACGTCGATTTGGCTGTGCTGCCATCCCGCAAGATAGTTCTGCCACCAGTACGTCCGCACCTGCAGCACGCGCCCGAGGCTTCCGCCTTGAATCAAATCCACCGCGTCCCGAAAATGAGTCCAGCTCCGCTGCTGCATTCCACACTGCAAAATCTGTTTGCTTGAGCGCACCGCATGCGTCAGTGCCGCGCCTTCCTCCACCGTGTGCGTCACCGGCTTCTCCAAATACACATCTTTGCCCGCCGCCAGCGCCTCCGTCGCCACGCGCACATGCCAGTGGTCCGGCGTGGCGATAAACACCGCGTCGAGCGGTTGCGCGAGCAGCTCCCTGTAATTTTCGTGCGTCGTCGCTGCGCCGCCGTTCAATCGCAGCTTCACCGCATCGAGCCGCGGCCCGTACACGTCGCTCACCGCCGCAATCTGGTAGCCGCCCACTTTGTCCGCGGCATCGAGCAGGTTGTTCATCCGTCCGCCCGCGCCGATCACTCCCACTCGGAGCGTGTCGTTTGCCCCCAGCACTCGCGTCGACGCCAGCGCCGTCAATCCCGTTGCGATAATAAAATTTCGTCGATTCATTCGGTTGTCCATACCGCGCATCTTAGTCCTTCTCCTCCGCCGAGAAAAGTACGTCCCACCCTCGCCGAGCCTCCCGATCAAGAGCCGCCCGTCGTCGCATCCTCCCTTGGCCTCCGCTCGCTCGTCGCAGGCCGTGTTCAAATCCCCACGCTCCGTTTCCCGTTCCACCCGCACCCGCAAACCGCGCTGCTAAAGCCCTCCAAATTTGCCCGCTCCTCCTGTGAACCTAAGTCCCTTTAGAATCAACACTTACAAGATTTCCCGTAAGCGCTCATTCTAAAAGACTTACATCTCCACTAACTCCTTTAGAAGCAACACTTACACAAAAACGGGGGGAGGCGTTTGACAACTCTCGTTCTAGTTTCGACGGCCCTCGCCTTGCTCCCTCATGACACGATGTGAAGTGTTGTCATTCTCGCGGCGTCGCTTGCGGCTCTCCACACGCGCTCCGCGAATGGCGTAAACTGATTTCTTTCCGGGGAAGCAACGCGATGTCACGAGCCGAGAAAAATCTATCCAATCTGAAAAGTCGTCCCGTCTGGGCCGAAGTCTCTCTTCCGGCGCTGGCGGAAAATTTCCGGGTGATTCGCAAATTCGTGAATCCGCCCAGCGAAAAGCGTAAGACGCCTCGAAAAATCCTGTCCATCGTCAAAGGCAACGGCTATGGCCACGGAGGCCCGCAAGTGGCCAAGGCTCTCGAAAAAGCCGGTTCCGATTGGTTCGGGGTCACCTGCACCGAAGAAGGCATCGCCGTTCGCAAAGCAGGCGTGCGCAAACCAGTCTTGATCCTCACCGGTTTCTGGCCCGGCGAAGAGCCGCGCCTTCTCGAACATAATTTGACCGCGACGATTCATCGCTGCGAGCAGCTCGAATTGCTGGACCGCGCCGCCGCGCGGCACTTAGGAAAAAAGGGCAGCCGCAAGCGCATCGCGTTCCATCTCAAAATGGACACCGGCATGAACCGCCTCGGCATCGCTCCGAGCGACGTTGAATGTTTCGCTCGCCAGCTCGCCAAGTGCAAACACCTCGAGCTGGGCGGCGTCTTTACGCACTTTGCTTCCTCGGAAGTCTTGACCAGCACGCGCACCGGCGAGCAAACTCGCCAGCAGGAAGAGCGCTTTTACGCGGCGCTCGACCGTATGCGCGCCCTCGGCATCGATCCCGGCATCGTGCATCTCGCCAACAGTGCCGCCATCGCCACGCGTCCTGAGACCTGGGCCGACATGGTTCGTCCCGGCGCGATTTTGTACGGCTACCACCCCGGCTACGACCCTGCCGAACAACGCGCGGAAATCGAGGACCGCCTTCCGCTCAAACCAGTGATGAGCCTGCGCACGCGCATCATCAACATCCGCAGCATTCCCGAAGGCGCGGGCGTCGGCTATAACGAAACGTTCATCGCCAAGCGCCCCACGCGCATCGCGGTGCTCGCCGCGGGCTATGGAGACGGCGTGCACCGCTCGCTCGGCAATCGCGGCAGTGTGCTTGTGCGCGGAGAGCTCGCGCCCATCGTGGGCATCATTTCGATGGACGTCACGATGATCGACGTGACGGGTATCCCAGACGCCGTTGTGGGCGACGTCGTCACTTTCTACGGCACGGACGGCAAGAACGTGCGCCCCGCCAACGTCATCGCTCGCGGCATCGGCACGGTCACCTCCGATCTTCTTTGCGCAGTCAGCCAGCGCGTCCCGCGCATCTATTTTCAATGACGGGCAATCTCAACTCCGCTTATTAATCCTTCCGCCTAGTATTGACTCGTATCTGTAGACGGAGTATATACACCGCGGGAATGCGAGGCTGCGTTCTCGTCCGCACGGAATTGTGCTCCCCGCGCTCTGGCGGGATTGCGGCGCCGATTTTGCAGTGAACGAATTGCTGTGAGGTCGTATGAGCCGAAACGTTCCTGAAGTGCAGCGGAATTCGACGTCTGTCCCTTCGCACAAATCAGATCTCGCGCCCGAAGAGCGGCCGAAAAAAAACGCCCTTTCTCGAGGCCGCGCTCTTGAATTTTGGCTCGTGCGCCTGGCGATCACGGCTTGCGCGATAGCGCTTTGCTATGAGCTCGAGCCTTCCGGCTTGCGAGGCCTGCCAGCTATCGTTCTCGGCTGTCTTCTCGCCCTTGCGATTCTTCTTACCGAGCTTCGCCTGCGCCGCGCTGGCACGAGCGGTTTGCTGGGAGGCGTTCTCGGTGCGGTTCTTGGCATGTTTGCCGCGCTGCTCGTAACTCTTGTCATTTCGCGCACAAGCGAGTCCGCGGCCACAAAGTCCTTCCTCGAATACGCCTCGCTTTTCGCGTTCGCCTACCTCGGACTGATGCTCGGGTCGCAGCGCGGCGGCGAAATCAACTCCGGCGCGGTGGCGAGAATTTTTTCCGGCAAGCCTCCTACGCAGGACCCGATGAAGCTTCTCGACACCAGCGTGCTGATCGATGGGCGCATCGCGGACGTTTGCGAAGCGCACTTTCTGGACGGGCCGCTCGGCGTGCCGCAGTTCGTTCTCCACGAATTGCAGCTTGTCGCCGACTCCTCGGATTCTTTGAAGCGCCAGCGCGGCCGCCGCGGCCTGGAAGTTTTGCAGCGCATGCAGAAGATGCCGCACGCCGATGTACGCATTCTCGAGCAGGAATCGTCCGCCACCGGCGACGTCGATCACCGGCTTGTCGAACTCGCGTTGCGCATCGGCGCGAAAATCGTGACCAACGATTTCAATCTGAACAAAGTCGCGACCGTGCAAGGCCTCAGCGTTTTGAACGTGAATCAGCTTGCCAACGCCTTGAAGCCGGTCGTTTTGCCCGGCGAGCCCATGCGCGTCCTGATCCTGCGCGAGGGCAAGGAACCGAATCAGGGTGTCGCTTATCTCGACGATGGCACCATGGTCGTCGTCGATGGCGGGCGGCGCATGATCAACAAGAGCGTCGACATTCTGGTCACCTCTGTTCACCAGACGACCGCCGGGAAAATGATTTTCGGCCGCCTCGATGAACGGCTGGAGCAACAAGCGATCGCGCCGCGCGCCGCAGCGGCCGCCGCAGGCCGCGGCGATGGCGGCAGCTCGACCCGCGCGGATTCGGCGAGCCGCGTGGAAAACGAATCGCGCCTTCCTGAACCGCCGCCGCTCGAACGCAGCCAAAGGTCGATTTTCCCCGAACGAGAAACCGAGTAGCCTTCGCGCGGCACCCCCGCTTGAGGTACACTCTGGAGTTTGCGCCCCACTGCGAATCGAGCCCGGACGGGTCGCCCCTAAAATGAGCCGCATCGCCGCTATTCTCCCAGCCGCAGGTCTCGGCACTCGCATGGGTGCCGATACGCCGAAGCAGTTTCTCGAATTGGAAGGAACTCCGATTGTCATTCACAGCGTGCGCCGCATCGCTTCCTGCCCGCTGATCACGGACATCATCGTCGCAACGCGAGCGGATGTGGTCGATTCGCTCGAGGACCGCATTCGCGGCGAACGATTCATGCAGACGGTCCGCGTCGTGCGCGGAGGAGATTCGCGGCAGGATTCCGTGGCGCTGGCGCTTAACGAAGTTCCCGACGACACGGAAATTGTTCTGGTACACGACGCGGTGCGCCCGTTTGTCACGCGCGAGCAGATTGCGCGCGTCATCGAGGAAGCGCGCCGCTGCCAGGCGGCGATCCTAGGCATTCCCGCGATGGACACCGTGAAAGAAGTGAAGCGCGCCAGCTTGCCCGAAGACGTCGCGCTCATCACGGGCACCATTCCGCGCGAACGCGTGGTGCTTGCGCAAACGCCGCAAGTTTTTGCGACGAAGCTCCTGAAGGAAGCCTTTGCTCGCGCGCAAGCCGACGGAGTGAATGCTTCGGACGAAGCTGGCCTCGTCGAGCGGATCGGCCACGATGTCCACGTGGTTCTCGGCTCAGAACGCAACATCAAGATCACCAAGCCCGCCGACATGAGCCTGGCTCGCTTCTACTTGGAGCAAGAGCGGTCCAAATGAACGGCCTGTTCGAGATTTTTTCCGACAAGGCCCGCGCATGCGTGCACTTTGCCTTTTTCGTTGCCATGCGCGAACACGAAAAGCAGGTGGGCTTGACCCATTTGCTCGCCGGAATCCAGTGTTCAAGCCCCACAATGTTTGCCGGCGTCGACCTTTCGCAACTTGGCTTTGTGCCGCTGGAGACCAGCGATACAGAGAAGATTCAGAAAGAACTGCAGAAGATGTACATGCAAGCACAAATCTCTCGCGCGGCGGAAAAGCCCGATCAAGCGATGGGCTTCGATCTTCCGTTGGCACCAGCTTGCAGGCAGGCACTGAAAGAAGCCGAAGAACGGGCGAAGTCTTTGGGCGCTCGAACGATCGGTACTCCACACCTACTCTTGGGAATTTTCAAATCCGATTCGGAAATGCGTGGGAAGCTGGACAAGACAAGCCTTGGAGAATCCCGAATCATGTCCTTCTGCCGCGAATACAAAGAGGGGGACGAAGGCCAGTCCGCAAAGGAAATGATGGAACGATTACAGGGCCGAAGTTTCAGGTCTGGGCTCGGCTACGATCTGCACCGGCTTGCGGAAGGACGCAAGCTGATCGTTGGCGGCGTTGAAATTCCATTCGACAAGGGTCCCGTTGGCCATTCCGATGGCGACGTGCTTGCCCATGCGATGTGCGATGCGTTGTTGGGCGCAGCGGGACTCGGCGACATCGGTACGCACTTTCCGGACACGGATCCGAAATGGAAGGGCGCGAACAGCCTGCTTTTTCTGGAACACGCGAAAAAGCTGCTCGACGAGAAAGAGTTCGTCATCGAGTGGATCGACGCGGTGGTGATTACGGAGAAGCCCAAGCTCGGGCCGCATTTCCCCAGGATGCGCGAAGCTTTGGCAAAGGCACTGGGCGTGACATTCGACCACATCCATCTCAAGGCGAAAACGAACGAAGGTGTTGACGCGATCGGCCGCGGCGAAGCCATTGCGGCGCACGTCGTCGCCACGCTTTCGCATCGCTGAACATGCGGGCATCGACAGATGCTTTTGCCAGCGCGCGCTAAACTCTGCCCTATGCCTCCACAAGAAACTCCCGACTCTCCCGCTAGCGCTGCAAATCATTTTACGGCTTGCGATGTGGCCGAACTCCTGCGCGAAAAGGGCTGGCTTTCGGGCGATCCTTCCGAGGCGCAATTGGCGTGGTGCGACCGAGCGGCGGCGCTGCTCGGTCCTCAGGTTTCCGACCGCGCGTCGCTCGCCGGCCTGTTGCATCTTGTCTTTCACTATGACGCGCAGGAAATTCTTGCCAAGGTGGAAAGCCACTCCGAGCTTTCGCGCTACGCGGCCCGCGATGTGCTGCGCCATTTGGCGCTGCTTTTGCTCGATGGCGCGCCTCTCACGCCCGAGCGATTCAGCGAAATCGTCAATTCGCTGAAGGGCGGATTGGGAATTCGCAGCCGCGAACTTTTTCACCCTATTCGACTCGCGTTGACAGGTCGCGCCGGAGAAGGCGATCTGGATCGCGTGATACTGCTGCTCGATGCGGCAGCCCCTCTTGGATTTGCCGCGCCCGTCAAGTCCGCACGGGAACGCATTTTGGAATTCTGCGCCGCCCTCGATTGATCAGCCCCAGCCGCGATTCGCTTGTAGCGGCACAATGGCGATTCGACTGTAGGGGCACGATATATCGTGCCCCTACGTGCTGTAAACTATTGCTCCGATGGATACACTCACCGGCATTCACGCGGTTCGCGAAGCACTGGACGCGGGCCGCCCCTTCGACCGCATCCTGATCGCGCGCGGCCGCCAGGACACGCGCGTCGAAGAAATCGTTCAACTCGCCCGCGCGCAAAACGTTCCCGTTCGTTTTGAAGACCGCGGCCAACTCGATCGGCTCGCAGGCTCGAAAGATCATCAGGGAGTGGTCGCTCTTGCCGCCGCGCGCGCTCCAGCCACGCTGGAAAGCATTCTCGCCGAGGCAAACAAGGGCACCGATCACGGAAGCAAAGGGCTCATCGTTCTACTCGATGGCGTCGAGGATCCGCACAATCTCGGCGCCATCATTCGCACGGCCTTGGCCGCGGGCGCTCATGGCGTCGTCATTCCGGAGCGTCGCGCCGTTGGGTTGACGGATACGGTTGCGCGCGCATCTGCCGGTGCGCTCTCGCATCTACCCGTCGCGAAGGTCACGAATCTGGCGCAAACAATGGAAGAGTTGAAGGAAGCAGGCTACTGGCTGATCGGCCTCGACGAACGCGCCGATAAAAGCTATACCGAAGCCGACTATACGTCGCCAGTGGGAATCGTTCTCGGAGGTGAAGGGAAAGGTTTGCACGACCTGACGCGCAAACGCTGCGACTTTGTTGTCTCGCTGCCCACGACGGGCCCAGTGAAGTCGCTTAACGTCTCCGTCGCCGCCGGTGTCGTCCTCTTCGAAGCTCTCCGCCAACGTCATGCGAAATAGCGCAGTGGGTCACTCCGGCTGCTTCCGCATTTCGAAGCTTGTTGTTGTGTTGGCTTCCTTATTCTCAAAAGTGGCGTGAATCGTTTCGTTGCCTGGTGCGACGGTCAAGCGTAGGACTCCAACAACCTTCCCTTTGCGTTTACTGGTTTGGTCCACCGTGTTGGGGCTTAGCAGTTTCACCGAGACCATGGTGTGAGCGGGGTCGTCTTCGACGGGATAGTCCTTGCCGTCGAATCTTGCGTTGAACTTTTCGCCAAGCGGAGTCTCCGCACTAAATCCATCTGCTGTGCATTTGTAAGTGATTATGGAGCCATTCCTCGACCGGCTTACCTTGTAGGCTTGCCATGATCCGGAAAGGGCATGAGAACCAGCAGGCCCCTGGTCTACCCGTTTGCTAAGGGTCTCGATTGTGACTGCCTGCGCCTCGGTAGTGTCCTTCATGACTTGGGTCAGCGTCTCTCCATCACCGGAAATCGTATCGACTTCGGTGAACATGGTCTTTCCTTTTTTCTTGGAGATCAGTTCCACAGTGTGGTCGTCCACAACCCGAACACTTAAAGTGTCCCAATAACCTGTCTCAGGAACCTTTTGGTCAGTTCCATCGGCTTTGATTTCCTCACCTGCCCTCTGAAACATGCCTTTAGCAAGTAAATACACTTCTGGCTTCTGGGGAATTTGCGTCGTGTTAGTCTCAATAATCCAAGTGCCGTCGAAAGGGCTTTGAGCAAGGGTCGCCACGGGCAACAGAAGTAGCGGAACGAGAAATATCTTCATACCGATATCTTCCCTGAAGTTCGACTGCCCATATTCTAGCTCTAAAAACTTGGGCAAGCTCGGGCACTGGGCGAAACGCCGCGATTTTGTTGTTTCTTTACCTACGACGAGCCCGGTGAAATCGCTTAACGTCTCCGTCGCCGCCGGCGTCGTCCTCTTCGAAGCCCTCCGCCAGCGCCATTCAAAATAGGAGCGCGCATCTGATTCCGATAATCCAACCCTTCGGGCAGCGCTCCGTGCCCATCGGCTAATCGGAGGCACTCTCGCCAGAGAAAGACAGGAATGATGGAAAGTAAACCGTCATGAAAAGGAGCATCATTTGCACGAGGGACAACAACAACCCAATGGCTTTAATGCTGTGGTCAGATTCAAGCAATTGACCGAAAACAGAATTGTATGACGCCTTCAGTTCAGAGAGAGCGTTTGGCAGCTTGGGACCGAACCCGGTGTGCAACTTTAATCCCTTTAGAATGCTGCCTGTATGAGCCATTGAAAAAAACCAATCCAGTCCTGAACGGATCGTTCCGGCCATGTACTCGGCCTCAGACAATTCAGGCATGTCGTTTGTCCTTTGCAAATACACGGAGAATTCGCAGGCAATCCTGACTGTAATGTGAAGGTCTTCGCTCTCCTTTGGGTCATCAAAGAAACCCTCTGAATCACGTAAAATAACAGCGGTCACTCGCGCCTTCATCTCGTCCATTTCTGGAGGAAATAACATAGCAACCCTCAATTTCGGCCGGCGCTTCAGATGCCGGAGCGTGGGATTAAGCTGCGAGAATATCACTAGGAAGCCTGATGAATCCGATAGTCGGAAACCGACCTGTCGTCGAGCAGGGCCACAGTCAGGCACGGCCGGCCGAGTTCGGAATTGAAAACTACTTGTCGTACTGAATCAGTGAGAAGACTTCCACGCCGTTGAGTTTCGAGCGGCCATTCAAGAAGGTCAGCTCCACGGCAAATGCGGCGCCATCGACTTTTCCGCCGAGTTTCTCGATGAGCTTTACGGTGGCCGCAGCAGTGCCGCCGGTGGCTAGCAAATCGTCGCAGAGGATGACGCGCTGGCCGGGCTTCACGGCGTCTTCATGAATTTCGAGCGTGTCCGTGCCGTATTCGAGAGCATAGGAAATGCTGGCCGTTTTCGCGGGCAGTTTTTTCGGTTTTCGCACCGGAACAAAGCCTGCGCCGAGCCGGTACGCCAGAGCCGGAGCAAAGATGAAGCCTCGCGCTTCGATGCCCGCGACGATATCGATCGAACGGCCTTTGTAGTGATCGCAGAGCCGGTCGATCAGCGCGTGAAAGCCCGCCTTATCCTTCAACAGCGTGGTCAAATCGTAAAAAAGAATGCCGGGCTTCGGATAGTCGGGGACTTCGCGGATCAGCTTTTTCAAATCGTCCATTCAGGCGGCTCCTCTTCGCCGGCTTTTCACGCGTCCGGCTCGATGACGAATCCGTTCTCATAGCGCGAGTCGGAATGCGATTCCAGTTCCTGGACTCCGGAGACGCTCGAAAAGCGAGGGCCGCGTTCGAGCGCGTTTCGCATCTCGGCCAGTTGCGCGGGCGTGCCAATGGCCAGGACTTCCACGCGGCCGTCGTAGAGATTTCGCGCGAATCCCCCGACCCCCGCTTTGTGCGCCACGCGCTGCACGAAAAAGCGGAAGCCCACGCCCTGGACGGTCCCGGAGACAAAATAGCGCCTGGTTTGTTTCTCGTCGGCCACGAACCTTAAAATTGTAGCAGACACTTTGCGAATTTCGCGGAGCCTTCCAGCGCGCGATGATTCGATTTGCGCAACGCCGTAGTTCGCGGCAGGGCGTGTCATCCTATCAAGGGTTGTCACGGCTTATCACCGGCTATCACGGGGGACGGCGGCGGCGAAGTGCGCTAAACTCAATCCAGCTTGTGCGGATTCCGAGGCGGCTCTCGGGCGTCCTCCGCGCATCCTATCTGGCATGATCCTGCGCATGGCCTATTTCCGAGCTTTCGATGGCAACGCCGCGTTGCGATTTATTTTTCTTGCTGCCGGCGCGCTCTTTTTCTCCAGCGCGATGTGCCGCGCTCAGACTGCGCAGCAAGGTCCGCTGACGCCGCCGCCGGACCACGATGTCAAGCGTGTGGGCACGGAACCGGTCCCGGCGGCGCCGCCTTCGATGCCGCCCGAGGAAATCATCAAGAGTTTTTCGCAGAAGGAAGACGAGTATGCTGCCGCGCGCGCGCAGTACACCTACAAGAAAACGATCCGGCTGGAGGAGTTCGGGCCGGACGGCCAGCGCTCCGGAGAAATGTCGCTGGTGATGGAAGCAAAACCGGGCGAGGACGGAAAACTTTACGAGAAGACCGTCGAGCGGCCGCAATCGACTTTGCACTACCTGGAAATTGGGCCGGAAGATATTCAGGCGTTGGCGCGCATGCCGCCGTTTCCGCTGACGACGAGCCAGCTTTCAAAATACGATCTGAAATATCTGGGCAAAGAGCAAGTCGACGAAATCAGCTGCTACATTTTTCAGGTGAAACCGAAAGCGGTCGAGCGCGAACATTATTTTTTCGATGGCATCGTGTGGGTCGACGACAAGTATCTCGAAGTGGTGAAGACCTACGGCAAATGGGTGAACGATCTTGGCGCGATGCGTTCGGCCACGATGCCGTTCTCTGTTTTCGAGACGTATCGCGAAAATGTCGACGGGAAATATTGGATGCCGGACTATATGCGTTCGGACGACACGCTCAACTTGAAGGATATGAACGTGCCGGTTCGCCTGGTGGTCAAGTGGACCGATTACAAGCCGATTGGCGCCGCGACGCCTGCACCCGCGGCTGCGCCGCCCGCAGCTTCGACAACTCCGCAAAAACCGCAATCCTGAGATTTGCCGCGCCCGTAATCTGCCCATAATTTTAGCGGCGCAGGCGATTCAGCA
>JBAQJX010000118.1:0-45531 GCA_049641765.1 Candidatus Acidiferrum sp. | reverse complement strand
GTGAAAATGGCCCAGAAGAAAACCGCGCCGCCGCAGAGAATAATTCCAGCAGGCCCTTTGGCCAGCACGGCGAGCCCCAGGAAAAAACCGAATAGGATGAGAGCGGTCCACGGCGTCGGAGAATTTGCCGAGTTGGGGCTTGCCCGGTCTTCTGTCGCCGGAACCAGGCGCAGAGCGACAGCGGCGCAAACAATCGCAATCGTGAGCATGCCGCTGAAAGGCATGTCGCTCGCTGCGGCATGAGAAAATCCGATCATACCCACGGTTGTCGGTAGCAGGAGCAAGAGCCAGCGTGCGGTTTCCGCTCCGTACATGCGCAAAGCGAGCCAGGCGAGCGCGAGCGTTGCGAACAGCGCCGAGAGTGCGCTGGGCAGGCGGGCTGCTGCCTCGCTGACGCCGAAAAGCTTGAACGATAGCGCCGCGCCCCAATAATAGAGCGGAGGCTTTTCGAACCAGGGCAGGCCATAGAGGCGCGGCGTGACCCAGTCGCCCGTTTCTGTCATCGCGCGCGCTATCCACGCGTAGCGCGGTTCATCCGGTCCGACGAAGCCGATCGCGCCCAGATGGCTGAAATAGCAAACGTAAAGTGTCGCGAGGATGAGAACCGCCCAGCCGACGCGGGCCGCGACCGAGGTCGATGGTTTTTCAGAGTTGGCAGTAGGCGATTCGCTCACGGGACCGAAAGTCTAGCACTGAACCTCTATCTTCGAGGCGGCCACCTCTTGCATACTGTCGCGCGTCGGCCGCATGGCCGCATCCATCACGATGAAGGAATGGTCCGAATTCGCCGCGGTTTGGCTCATCTTGAAATTGCTTGGCGTGCTTCCGCGACGCGTGGCACGCGGTCTTGCGGCGTGGGTGACGAGACTGATTTTTTCCTTACAGCCAAAGCTAAGAAAGACGGCAGAGTTCAATTTGCGGCTGGCTTTTCCCGACTGGACCGACGCGCAGCGGGAAGAAACCACGCGCAAGATGGTGCGCAATCTCGGCTGGATGGCAGCCGAGTTTGCGCGGCTGCCGCTTCTCACGAAAGAAAACGTGGAAGAGGTCGTGGTTCTGGAAGGGCACGAGAATTTCCTGGAAGGGCAGCGGCGCGGCAAAGGCGTGCTCTATCTGACTGGCCACATCGGTGCGTGGGAGTTGTCGTCCTTCGCGCACGCGCTCTACGGCTACCCGCTGCACTACATGGCGCGGCCGCTGGACAACAAGCGGCTCGACGCGCTCGTCAACAGATATCGCTGTGCCTCGGGGAATCGGCCGATCTTCAAGAACGAATCGGCGCGCGTGATGCTGAAAATCCTGAAAGAGGCCGGGACCGTCGGAATTCTCGCGGATCAAAACACGCTTCCCGCCGAAGGCATGTTCGTCGATTTCTTCGGCAAATTAGCCTGCACCACAACAGGGATCGCGCGCGTGGCGCTGCACACGGGCGCGGCGGTCGTGCCGGGGTACGCTTATTGGGACGAAGTCGCCGGAAAATATCGATTGGGGTTCGAACCGCCGGTGGAGCTGAGTCGATCTGGTGACACGGAACGCGACGTCCTTGAAAACACGCGGCGCTTCGCCAAAATCATTGAAGAGATCATTGGCAAGCATCCCGACCAATGGGTTTGGGTTCACCAGCGCTGGAAGGCGCGGCCGGAGGGCGAGCCCGCGCTGTATGATTTCTGAGAGAGGTCTTCGATGATGCAAACGGCAAAATCGTTGGCGGAAGCAATCGGCGCGAAGCTGGAAGGGGACGGCGCGATTGAGTTGCGCGGAGTTGCCGCGCCGGAACGCGCTGGGCCGCACGATCTTATTTACGCCGAGAAGGCCGCGCACGCGGGACGCGCTGCGGCATCGGCCGCACTTTGCGTCATTGCGCCTGAAAGTATCGTGATTGAAGGCAAAAGTGTTTTGCGCAGCGCCCATCCGAAAGTGGCGTTTGCAAAGGCCGCTGCGCTAATTCTCGGGAAGCCGCCCATCGCCTCGGGAATTCATCCGACGGCCATCATCGCGCCTCTCGCGAAAGTCAGCAAAAGCGCCGGCATTGGCCCATACGCGGTGATCGGCGAAGATGCGCGCATCGGAGAAGGCACGCAGATCGGCGCGCATTGCGTGATCGGCGCAGGATCGTGGATTGGCGACCACTGCCGCATTCACCCTCGCGTCACGCTTTACGCGGGCGTGCGATTGGGCCATCGCGTCGAAATTCATTCGGGAGCGGTCATCGGCGCGGACGGCTTTGGTTATGCGCACGGCGAAGGGCGCTACTGGAAGTTTCCGCAAGCGGGGATCGTGGAGATTGCCGACGACGTGGAGATTGGCGCAAACACGACGATCGATCGCGGCTCGCTCGACGACACGAGGATCGCCGAGGGAGTGAAGCTCGACAACCTCGTGCACATCGGCCACAACTGCCAGATCGGCGAGCACAGCGTCATGGCCGCGCAAGCGGGGCTCTCCGGCTCGTGCGAGTTTGGAAAAAACGTTGTGGTTGGCGGGCAAGCTGGCTTTGGCGAACGGTGCTACTTGGAGGATGGCGCGATTATCGGAGGACAGTCCGGCGTGCTCGGCGGCAAGACGATACGGAGCGGGCAGACGGTCTGGGGAACGCCGGCGCGTTCGCTGGAAAAATTCAAGGAGCAGTTTGCGTGGCAAGCGCGCTTGCCGGAGCTTGCCGCGCGCATCAAAGAGTTGGAAGCCAAGCTGGAAGGGAAGTGACGTGGGGGCTGAACAGCAGTGGCGGGTGATCGTTGTCGGGGGGCACACACGAAGCATCGGCAAGACGCAGTTGGTGTGCGACATCATCGCGGCATTTCCTCAAGCGAACTGGATTGCAGGAAAGATTACGCAGTACGGTCACGGCATCTGCGCGCAGAACGGCGCGGACTGCGATTGCGCTCCCAACGAGCACGTTTGCGCCATCGAATGGGAAGCGAATCGCGAGTCGGGCACTGATAGCGCGCGATTTCTGGCGGCCGGCGCACGAAAATCGTTTTGGCTGCGGACCAAGCAAGGCTTTCTTGCCGAGGGCTTGCCGCCACTGCGCAATGCTTTGCGGGAATCGCTTGCGGAAGGAAATCGTCAGGACGTGCCCCCGCTTATTGTGGAGAGCAATTCGCTGCTGGGGTTCGTGAGGCCGAGCCTGTATCTTGCCGTAGTCGATCCTTCGCGTGAGGATTTCAAGGACTCGGCGCGCGTTGCGCTCGACCGCGCGGACGCTTTGGTCCTTCGCGGGTCGATGATTTCGCCGGGCGCGACCCCTTCCTGGACGAGGCTGCCTGCCAGCTTGCTGCGGACCAAGCCCTCGGTCTCTCAGCGCGAGGGAGAGCCACTGCCCGAGCCGATCCAGGTCCTCGTCGAACGTGTACTCCAGAGCCCGCCGAGCGTCACATTTTGACGACATATTCGCAACCCTCCCGCATCTTATAAGTTGACCCGTTGCCGCAAGACGGCGATAATTAATTGGTACTCGTGTTACTCGGCCCTCAATGTGCGGGCGTTTCAGCCGGAAGTGGTGGGAAGTAGCTTGGAACACAGCAGTTAGGCCAGTGGTAACAAAATGGGGCGAATCTAATACGCCTGCCTTTCAGTCGAATTTGCTCCTGGGGGACGTATTTTGGCGACAGGCACTCGCATAGGACTCGATAGGCCCGTTCCTGCCGCGCCGCCACTTTGGCATGAGAAGGACGCGGCGCGGTCGCTCGAACAGGCCATCGAAAACGGCGCGAATCATCTGGTGTCGCTGCAAGCGCAGGAAGGCTATTGGCTCGGCGAACTCGAAGCCGACACCACCCTCGAATCAGACTACATCTACTATCTTTACGTTCTTGGCAAGGCCGATCCCGGGCGAATCGCCAAGCTGGCTAATTATGTGCGCCGGCGCCAATTGCCCGATGGCGGCTGGAACATTTTTCCTGGCGGCCCGTCGGATCTGAATGCGACCTGCAAGGCTTATTTCGCGCTAAAACTTGTGGGCGATGAAATCGATTCGCCGCACATGACGCAGGCGCGCGAAACGGTTCACCGTCTCGGCGGGCTCGAACTCACAAATTCGTACGTGCGTTTCTATCTTGCGTTGATCGGCGCGGTCGGATGGGAGCTTGTCCCTTCGATCCCGCCGGAACTTCTGCTTCTGCCGAACTGGTTTTATCTCAATATCTACGAAATGTCCTCGTGGACGCGCGGCATTGTGATTCCGATGGCGATTCTCTCTGCCCTGCGTCCGGACTGGCGTTTGCCGGAGCGGGCGCGCGTCGATGAGCTTTTCAAGGATATCTCGCACAAGGCGGCCGCGTTCGATTGGAGCAAGCAGCTCATCTCGTGGCGCAACGTTTTTCTGGCCATAGACCGCGCGTTGAAGCTTTACGAAAAACTTCCCTGGAAGCCGCTTCGCCGCCGCGCCTTGCGGGAAGCGAAATCCTGGATGCTCGCCCACATGGAGCGCAGCGAAGGTCTTGCGGCCATTTATCCGGCGATGATGAATTCCATCTTTGCGTTGATGGCGCTTGGGCATGGCCCTGAGGATCCCCTCGCCGCGCGCGAGATTCGCGAATTTTCGCGCTTCGAGATCGAAGAAGGCGACACCATCCGCATGCAGCCGTGCGTCTCGCCCGTTTGGGACACTTGCATCGCCATGGTTTCTTTGGAAGAGGCTGGCCTAGCCGCGGATCATCCCGCGCTCGTCAAGGCTGCGGATTGGATGCTCTCGAAACAGGTGCTGGGCTCGGGCGACTGGCAATTCAAGAACAAAGACGCCGAGCCGGGCGGCTGGGCTTTCGAGTTTCGCAACGACTTTTTCCCTGACGTGGACGACACAGCCTTTGTGCTGATGGCGTTGCAGCGCGTGAAGCATCCCGAGCCCGAGCGCATGGAAAAGGCGCTTCGGCTTGGCATTCAGTGGCTTCTCAGCATGCAGAACAAGGATGGCGGCTGGGGCGCGTTCGATCGCGATAACGACCGCCAACTTCTATGCAATATTCCGTTCGCGGACCACAACGCGATGATCGATCCCTCGACTGCGGACGTGACCGCTCGCGTTCTCGAATGCCTCGGACGCTTCGGCTGGCCCGCGGAGCACCCCGCCGTTCAGCGCGCAGTGAAGTTCCTGGTAAGAGATCAGTGCGAGGACGGCTCGTGGTTCGGGCGTTGGGGCGTCAACTACGTGTACGGGACGAGCGGCGCATTGCGCGCTCTCGAAACTGTTTCTCTGACGGCAAAGGAGTTTTGCCAACGGGCGGTCAGCTGGCTACGGGCCGTCCAGAAGCCGGATGGCAGCTTTGGCGAATCCTTGTGGAGCTACACCGATCCAACGACCAAAGGGCAGGGTAATAGCACCGCTTCACAGACGGCGTGGGGCTTGATTGGACTTCTTGCCGGGGCCGAGCTGAGTGATCCTTCGATTCAGCGGTCAGTCTCTTACCTCGTTCACCAGCAAAATGCCGACGGCTCTTGGAGTGAGGCCGATTTTACGGGCACGGGTTTCCCCGGCGTGTTCTATTTGAAGTATCACCTCTATCGGAATTCCTTCCCGCTTTACGCTCTCGCGCGTTTCCGAAATCAAATTCACGATACGCACGATTATTGCGCCGTGAAATTCCAGCCGGCCGAATTCCGGCTGCGCAGTGGGTTCTAGAGCCGCGATGTCCTTTTCTCTGCGGCTTACCGCGGACCTCACATTCGCCTGGGCTGCCCGCGCAATAGGTGCAAAGCGTGATAGGCCTTTTCTTCAGCTCCTCTCTGCGGACGGCATTTTCGAATCTGCATCCGAGTCAGTGTCTGCAGGCGGTTCTTCGCTGATCCGATCCCCCGTTGTTTGGATAGGCGGGCCGGATCCTCTAGATTATCCGGAGGCGGCGCCTTTCGCCAATTCGCTTGCGGCACCCGGCCATCACGTGTTTCTCGAAACTTCCGGCGCCTTGCTAAAACCCCGGCTTCATGAATTTCGTCCATCGTCCCATTTTTATTTTGTCGTTCGATTCGAAAGCCGCGCGACATCGCGGATCGGACTGGAAGCTCTCCGCATGGCGCGTCTCGGGGGCTTCTTTACCTGTGCGCGCCTCATCGCGCAGCACAGCACGGCATCCTCGGGAATCGAGGAACTTTATCGAGAGATCAGCAAGCTCGACGTCGATGGGATTTTGATCACCGCTGAGGACCCCGCGCCGGAGCTGAGAAAACAGGCCGCCATTTTGCGCCGGCGCTTCGTGAACCTGCCTTGCGCGTTTCTCTCTTCCTTGTTGGAGGCCGGTAATTCGGCTACTCCACTGCTGGATTCCGCGACAGCCAATTGCACTCCGGTGCCGAAATCGCAGAATGAAAGTCTCGGCGAAAGGGCCGAAGCCAGATGACCACGTTGGTCACGGGGGCGTCGGGGTTTCTCGGCAGCCATGTGGCGCGGCAACTCGTCGCGCGCGGCGACCAAGTGCGCGTCTTGATGCGTCCTTCGAGCACAAACCGCGCCGTCTCAGACCTTTCTCTCGAATACGTCACCGGCGATTTGCGCGATCCAGCGTCCCTGGAACGGGCGCTGTCGGGCGTGAAATGTGTCTTTCATGTGGCCGCCGACTATCGGCTTTGGGCGCGAAAGTCGCGCGATATCTACGACTCCAACGTTGGCGGCACGAAAAATCTTCTCGATGCCGCGAAGCGCGCGGGCGTCGAAAGGTTCATTTATACGAGCACGGTTGCAACGATCGCCGTCGATCGTCCCGCGCTGCCCAACGAGTCCACCGACGCGAAGCTCGAAGAAATGGTCGGCCATTACAAGCGCTCGAAGTGGATGGCCGAGCGCGAAGCCCTCAACGCTGCAAGAGAGGGTCTTCCGGTCGTTGTCGCGATGCCGACGACTCCCGTTGGTCCCGGCGATTGGAAGCCCACGCCCACCGGAAAAATCATTCTGGATTTTTTGAATGGCAAAATGCCGGGTTACGTCGAAACAGGTTTGAATTTCGTCGGCGCGGAGGAATGTGCCGCCGGCCACCTGCTGGTGGAGGAAAAGGGCAAGATCGGCGAACGTTATCTGCTCGGCTCCGAAAACCTGACGCTCAAGCAACTGCTGGATGCGCTCGCGAAGATCACCGGTTTGCCTGCCCCAACCCTGAAAATTCCGCACGGCCTTGCTTTGGGTGTAGCCTACATGAGCACAGCGTTTTCGCGTCTCATTGGAAGAGAGCCTCGAATTCCGGTCGAGGGCGTGAAGATCGCGCGGCACATGATGTTCGTCGATAGCACGCGAGCCCAACGCGAACTTGGTTTTCAGCCGGGCTCTGTCGCCGCCGCACTCGAGCGGGCGGTGCGTTGGTATGAAGCCAACGGCTATGTAAAGCCCAGGCGCGCGCGAAAAATGTTGCGCGCTGCAGCGATGTAGCGTGCGGCGCTGGCCCGGCATCAGAGAAGAATTCAAGACTTTATGCGTATTCTCGTCACCTTCGCCCTCAAAGCCGAGTTCGCCCAATGGGCCGCGCGCCATCCCTTTGTGCCGTACGAATTTGAAAACTGGGAGCGCCGCCGCGAATTCGACCTGCTCAAGGCCAACATTGGCCGCGACGAGGTGACCGTACTGCTCACAGGAATGGGTGCGGATAATGCCGTGAGAGCGATGTCATCGATTCCAATTGACGCGCACGAAGTCTGCATTTCCACCGGCCTCGCCGGTTCGCTGGATCCGGGATTGACGCCCGGCGCAATCGTCGTGGCGCGCTCTTCGGAAACGCGCGACCAAATGGAAAAAATCGCCAGCGATCCTGCTCTTGTCGATCTCGCTCTTACCGCCGGAGCGAAGCCTGTGAATGTCGCGATCACTTCTGAGAAAATCGTAGCCACTGTGGAAGAGAAGGAAAAATTGGGTAGAAAGGGAAGTATCGTCGAAATGGAGTCGACTTTTATTCTTGCCGCCGCCTCGCAAAAACTCGTGCCCTGCGTTTCATTGCGTGCCATCAGCGATGCGGCGGACGAAGACCTGCCCGTCGATTTTGCGCGAGTTCTTGATTCACACGGCCACTTGAAAATGGGCGGCCTGCTCAAGGAAGTCGGCCTCAGCCCATATCGCATTCCGATGCTTCTTCAATTCGGCCGCCAAAGCCGCGCGGCGGCCAAATCGCTCGCCGACTTTCTCGATCGATATATTTTTGCGATTTCGCAAAACTGGTCGAAGGCCGCCCAGGATAGAGTCGAAGAGGTATCCGCGACATGAGCAGCGCCGGAATCATGTCAAGCTCGGCGCGCACCCTCGAGCCGATTCCCAAGACGATGCGCGCAGGTGTATACCGCGACAAAGGCGTCGTCCATGTCGAGGAGGTTCCGGTGCCGGAGGTCGGCGGGCGTGAAGTTTTGATCAAAGTCGCCGCTTGCGGCATCTGCGGCACCGATATCAAGAAAATCTTTCAGCGCTACGTCGAGCCGCCGCAAATTCTCGGCCACGAACTGGCGGGCACGGTCGTCGCCGTGGGCCCCGGCGTAACAAAATGGGCGCCAGGAGATCGCGTGATGAGCTTTCATCACACTCCGTGCGGCAAGTGCTTCTTCTGCGAAAAGCGCCTCTTCTCCCAATGCAAACAGTACAAAACGACTGGCCTAACGGCCGGCTTCACACCGAACGGCGGCGGCTTCGCGCAATACGTCAAAGCAATGCCCTGGGTCGCCGAGCGCGGCATCGTCGCTCTACCGGACAATGTCAGCTTTGAGGAAGCTACATTCATCGAGCCCATCAACACTATCGTTAAGGCGGTTCAGAAGGCCCGGGTAGCGGCCGGTGAAACCGTTCTGATTCTTGGATGCGGTCCGATTGGACTGCAGTTGCTGATGGTCAGCAAGCTCGAAGGCGCAAAGCTATATACCAGTGATCCAATTTCACAGCGGCGACAAAAAAGCCTGTCTCTGGGCGCGCTGGAGTCGTTTGACCCAACCAGTGGTAAGCTTGTGGAAGAAGTTCGGGCCCGTACGGACGGTCGCGGGGCAGACGCGGTGCTAGTTGCCGTGGCGCACCCGTCAGTGGTAACCGATGCTTTGGCAACGGCGCGGCCGGGGGGGCGCGTGTTGCTTTTCGCGGCGAACGACCCGGTCACGAAGATCGAGTTTCCAGCCGCGGCCGTGGGTATCGACGAAAAAGAAATCTTGGGCAGCTATAGCGCGGCTGTGGACATCCAAGATTCAGCCGCCGAGCTGGTGCTCGGAAGGAAACTGCCGGTGATGGAAATTGTCACACACCGGTTTTCGCTGGATAGAATTCAGGAAGCGTTGGAGCTTGCGGCCCGGCCAACGGCCGAATCGCTGAAGATTTTAATTACGCACGCATGAAAACAACGATCACAAAGAAAATGGAAGTTGGGGAAGAAGTAGATCTTGCTGCCGCGCGAATCGCGGTTCCTTCGAAAATGACCGCGGCGGTGCTCTACGGCAGCGAGGATCTGCGCATCGAGATGATCGAAGTCCCCCCGCTCGCGGCCGATGAAGTGCTCCTCCGCGTCCGCCTTGCCCTCACTGACGGCACGGACCTGAAAGTCTGGAAGCGCGGCTACCACGCCAAGATGATTCAGCCTCCCGCCGTTTTCGGCCATGAGGTCGTTGGCGATATCGCCGCTGTCGGCAAGCGCGTCGATGCCCGTTGGAGAGTGGGCATGCGCGTCGTCGCGGCAAATTCCGCGCCCTGCCTGCGCTGCTATCACTGCCGGCGCGGCCAGGAGAATCTGTGCGAGGATTTGCTCTTCAACAATGGGGCTTACGCGCAATACATGCGTATTCCAGGCCGAATCGTCATGGAAAACATGCTGGAGGTTCCGCACTCTGTCGATGACGGCAGCGCCGCTCTTGTTGAGCCTCTGGCTTGCGTACTTCGCGGCATTCATGAAATGGAAGTGCGCGCCGGCGATACCGCTACCGTAATCGGCTGCGGCCCCATCGGGCTTACCTTTGTCCGCATGCTTTCGCGCCGCGGTTTGCGTGTCATCGCGCTCGCGCGCCGTTCCGCGCCTCTCGATGTCGCGCGCAAGTTGGGCGCCGTCGCCACCATCAACGTTTCCGAAACGCCGGATGTGGTCGCCGCCGTGAAAGCCCTCACAGATGACCGGCGCGGTCCCGACTCGGTAGTCGAAGCCGCCGGCAATCCCGCGACCTGGCAGCAGGCTCTTGCCATGGTGCGCCGCGGAGGCGTGGTCAATTTCTTCAGCGGCCTTCCTTCGGGCACGAATGTCGCTATCGACCCCGTGGCCATCCACTATTCGGAAATCAAGCTGATCTCGCCCTTCCATCACACCCCGCGCTTTATCCGCGAGGCGCTGGAAGCCATCCGCCGTGGGGACATCTCCGGCCACGATTTCGTCACCGAAGAAATTCGCCTGAGCGACTTGCCGCAAGCCTTCGAACGCATGAAGAGCCGCAGCGGCGAAATCAAGTTGGCCGTCCGCCCTTGATTTCCCTGCCAGGAAATTCAAAGCTACTCTTACTGGCGCGGCGTGGCGCGGCACTGTGCGCCTTTGCAGCCGCATTCTTTCATTTCCAACGAAGCGAGGAATTTGCTTCTTGATGTTGCGTCCTGGCGAACTCGAACTTGCCGCGAATCTTCCGCCCGACGGGTGTTCGCCCGCCGAAGCGCAATCCTACACACGCTGGCTCGCTACGCATCATTACGAGAATTTCAATGTCGTCTCGTGGCTTCTCCCCAAGGAACTCCACCAGCATTTTTACAATCTTTACGCCTACTGCCGCTGGGCCGATGACCTCGGCGACGAAATCCCGCAAAAGGATCGCGCGGTAGAACTGCTTGATTGGTGGGAGCGCGAACTGGACGCTTGTTACGCCGGCTGTCCGTCGCATCCCGTCTTCGTCGCATTACGCGAAACGATCCTCGCCAAGAATATTCCCAAACAGCCTTTCGCTGATCTCTTGCGCGCTTTTCGCCAGGACCAAACGGTCATGCGTTATCCCACGTGGGATTCGATGATCGGCTATTGCGTCTACTCGGCGAATCCTGTCGGCCGTCTTGTGCTCCATCTTTGCGGCTACAGCGATGAGGAACGCCAAGTCCTCTCCGACGCAACCTGCACCGCCCTGCAGCTTGCGAATTTCTGGCAGGATGTCAGCCGCGATCTAGAAAAAGGCCGCATCTACATTCCTCTCGACGTTGCCGCTGCTCACGGCGTCTCAGAGCCCGATATCGTTGAGCGCCGCTTCAGCGGCAAGTATGTCGCGCTGATGAAGGATCTCATCGCGCGGACTCGCGTCCTCTTCGCCCAAGGCGCGCGACTGGCGAAAATGGTCACCGGCCGCATTGGCATCGATCTCGAAATGTTCAGCCGCGGCGGCGTGGTTGTTCTCGACGCTATCGAAGCGCAGGGTTACGACACGCTCCATCATCGCCCGGCCATCAGCAAGTTCAAGCAAGCCCGCCTTTTGGGACGGGTTCTCTTGAGCCAGATTTTTTCGCCCAGTGGTTCGCATTCGCCCATAGCGCAAAGTGCGCAGCACGCTCCATCCCAGCCGGTGACCGATGCCACGCTTTCGGCTTCCTACGCTGCTTGCCATCAGATCGCCCGCTCCGCGCACAGCAGCTTCTATCCCGCATTTTTCCTGCTTCCCAAGCCCCGCCGCGATGGCATCGTCGCTCTGTACGCTTTCATGCGCCTGATTGACGATGTTTCCGACGAGGAAGGCGACGTCGCGAAAAAACAGCGCGGCTTGGCAAAGTGGCGCGCGGCCCTCGACGAAGCCGTCACCGGACAGTCGCAAGTCTTCGACGGCAACGCCGCACGTCCGCTGCCCGCGAACTATCTGCCCGGCGAAGGAGAGGTTTTGCCAGCGCTCGTGGATACCATGCAGCGCTTTCGCATGCCCGCCCGTTATCTTCACGACCTCATCAGCGGCGCGGAAATGGACCTCACCATCCGATCTTATCCGACGTTCGACCGCCTCCGCGAATACTGCTACCGTGTCGCCGGAACCGTCGGCCTGACTTGCACTCATGTTTTCGGATTCCACGACCCGCGCGCGCTCGACCTCGCTGAAAAACTCGGCCTGGCGTTTCAGCTCACCAACATCCTTCGCGACGTTCGCGACGATTACTCTCTTGGCCGCGTCTATCTGCCCGAAGAAGATCTCGCGCGCTACGGCATCTCCTCGCAGAATTTTGGCAAGAACGAGGCGACGCTTGGCGTCCGCGAACTTCTCCGCTTCGAAGCGGCCCGCGCCTGGCAAAACTACGAAGAAGGCGCCGCGCTTTTCGGCCTCATCGAAGCGGAAAGCCGGCCCGCGCTCTGGCTGCTCGTTCGCACCTACAGCGCTCTCCTCGCGCGCATGGAATCCCTGGAATTTGCCGTTTTCGGCGAGCGCGTTCGTCTTTCCAAACCGGAAAAAATGTTGTTTATCGCAAAGGCGCGCTTCGGCCGCCTCTCGGAAGAGAACATCCTTGAAAAGCGTGATCGTGATCGGCGGCGGGCTGGCGGGTCTGGCAGCCAGCGTCGCGCTGGCTGAGGCGGGCTGGCGAATTCGCCTCTTCGAGCAGCGTCCCTTTCTCGGCGGACGCGCGGCTTCCTACGTCTTGCCCGACGGCGAGCACATCGATAATTGCCAGCACGTCACCTTTGGTTGCTGCACCAACCTCGAAGACTTCTATCGCCGCGTCGGCTCCTCCGCAAAAATCAAATTTTTCGATCGCATGATTCTCGTCGATCCCCAGGGACGCCGCGGCGAAATGCATGCCGGCCTGCTCCCCGCGCCGTTTCATATGACCGGCTCGTTCCTCGCCTTCGCGCCTCTCGGGCTAAAGGACAAGCTCGCTATCGCTCGCGCGTTTTACTCTATCTTGCAAAGCGGCGGTCATCCGCCGGACGTCGATGCCCCAGCGGGCATCTCCATGCTCGAATGGCTGCGCCGCCACAAGCAAACTCCCGCTGCCATTTCTCGTTTCTGGCGCGTCGTCCTCGTCAGCGCGCTCTCCGAAGAGCTCGATCGCATCGACGCTTGCTATGGGATCGACGTTTTCTGGAAAGCCGTCCTCTCCAACAAGACGGGTTATCGCATGGGTGTTCCCGCCGTGGCGCTGGGCGATCTGTATGATGGTTGCCGCGCCGCTATCGAGCAGAAGGGCGGGGAGGTCGTGTTCCGCTCGCCTCTCCGTGGGCTTCGCATCGAAGAGGGCAAACTTGCCGCCGTTCGGTTCGACCAGGGCCGCGAAGAAACGGCGGACGCTTACGTCCTCGCTGTTCCTCATAGCACGCTCGCCGAACTTCTCCCAGACACCGCGAAGAGCGCCGATCCTACCCTTGCTAATCTCGATCGCATCTCCGACGCGCCCATCACCGGTGTCCATTTCTGGTTCGATCGCCAGGTTATGTCCGAGCCTTTCCTCACTCTTCTCGACACGACGACGCAATGGATCTTCAACAAATCCGCTCTCTACGCCGGCTCCAACGGCGCAACTCCTTCCGAGAAGGGCCAGTATCTCCAGCTCGTCATCAGCGCTTCGTACGATCTCCTTCAGAAGCCGCGCCAGGAGATTGTCGATGCCTGCCTCGCGGAAGTCCGCCACGCGCTTCCCGCGGCTCGCGAAGCCAAACTCCTCAAAGCCACAGTCATCAAAGAAGCGGCCGCGACCTTTTCACCGCAACCTGGCGTCGACCGTTGGCGTCCAACCCAGCAGTCAAGAATTGGCGGCCTCTACCTTGCAGGGGATTGGACCGCAACAGGCTGGCCCGCGACGATGGAAGGTGCAGTCCGCAGCGGCTATCTCGCAGCCGAAGCGATTCTGCGTTCGTCGGGCATGCCAAGGCAATTTCTTCAGCCCGATTTGAAGCCGGATGGGTTGGCGGTTCTGTGGGCAAAGAGAGGCAAGGCTGCGGCGCCTTCTCAAGGGAAGGACTAGCCCCACGGAACGACGTTTTGGCGGCCCCATTCAGTCGCCGTCCGCGATTTTCTCGAAGGAGCCGATCTTGCGCTCGGAGGAAGTCAGATCTTCGCAGCATTCGTCGAGAGCATGATACGCCTCCGCGTTTGCATGGCGGAACGCGTCGCAAGCTTCGCGAGTTTTCCAGAAGTCGCACGTCAAATAAGCGTGATCGCGAAAGGGATCACGCAGGAGCAGAGTTCGCTGGTACGCGTCGTTGCGTCGGAAAAGCCGGGCCCAATCTCCGTGGGGTCCATATACGCTTTCAAACCGCGCTTCGCATCCTTGCTTGACATCGAACTCCCGGAGGACTAAAAACATAGTTGTCCCATCTCCTGCTTGGACGTAGCCAATCCTGTTCTGAACTTCTGAGTATCGATTGCGCTGTGGGCCGAGTGTAATAATCCGGTCGGATACATACCACGTTTAGAGTGCGCATGTTTGTGGAAGTCTAGCTGGTTGCCGTTGTAGTCCGGCGTTGTGCCCGGACGGAGGTTTGTGTGGATCGAAAGTACGGTCACCGCGGTTATCGAGACGCGGAAAAAGGCGAAAAGCGGGAAAAAGGGCACGATCGCAAGCCCCCGCAAGGCGGTCCTCGCGCGGATCAGTTCGGCCCGCGCACTCCGCGCATGGTCGGCACCGTCACGCGCGGCCGCTGCTCCAACTGCGGCGCCGTTCTGACCGCAGGTTTTGATCCCGACGGCAAGTGTCCCAAGTGCCAGTTCGAGCTTCATAGCTGTAAGCAATGCCGCTTTTTCGATTCCGGCGCGCAGTTCGAGTGCACGCAGCCCGTTCCCGAACGCATCACGCCTAAGGACACCAAGAACAACTGCAAGTTTTACGAATTTCGCATGACCATCGAAAAAGACACTGCGCCTACGTCCTACGCGCAACCCGCGCAGGTCGCAGCCGCGGCTGCTCCCGCACCACCGCGCACCAACGACGCCCGCCAAGCCTTCGAAGACCTCTTCAAAAAATAATCTCTCTGCTTCAAATAATCCACGCGCTTTGAGTAATCCTCTTACTCAATTGCGCCACCGCGCCTCAATGTGTGTTTCAGGTCGCTTGTCCGCCATCCTGTTCCTTTGCAGCGCCGGGATGTCTATTAGCCGCTACACTTCAGCCCGACATCTTATCCGGCTACCTAGTGGGGGCGTGATTCATCGCGTTCACCATCGCATCCAGCTTGTGCAATGCCTTTCCCTCTTATCGGTTTTTCTCGTCCCACATCTCGCGAAACAGTTTTACCGTTGTCGGCGAATGTCCGGCGTAGTGATTGTTCGCGTACGCAATGAGTTTTCGAATCTGCTTATCGAGTACAAGCCGCCACAGTAACTCCGTCCAATTCTTGAGATCTGCACGCCTGTCAATCAGCGTCTTCTCCCAGGTTTTCGTCACTTCTTCAATGGCCTTGCGGTCGCCGAGCCAACGCACGTAGACAAAATCCGAGGTGGCGAGATCGAGCTTTCTTTTCATTTCCCACGGCCGGGGAACCCAGGATTGATCAATCAGAGCGAGCGCGACCCCGTGCTCGCGCAGGAGGTCCGTCAATCGGGCATCCAGCCAATGCTTATTGCGAATTTCTACCGCGAACTGGTATCCCTTCGGCAGCTTTTGTAGAAACGGTTTCAAGCGGGCGAGAAATTCCGCCTGGGACTTAAAGGCGCTACTGTTGAAATAGCCAAACTGAAAGAGCAGGGGACCAAGCTTGTCGCCGAGGGCGTCCATCGTCCTGAGAAATTTAGTCAGGTCGTCGTCGCAATCCACCAGCACTTTCTCGTGCGTGATAACCCGCGGCACCTTGGCACTGAAGAGAAATCCAGATCGTGTCTTCGCTTCCCAGCCCTTCACGGTTGAGATTGGAGGCGTCCCGTAGAATGTAGTTTCCAACTCAACTGTGTCGAATTGCGTGGCGTAGTAGGAAAGATAGTCCGTAGCTTTCATCCCGGGCAGATAGAAAGAGCCTTCCCAGCCCTCCGCCGTGAACCCGGATGTTCCTAATCGTATCTCCGCCATGGGCGCAGGATTGTATTACATCCCCCGTATGGCAATCTCGCGCGAAATTATTCCGGCACGTAATCGAATGACGATGTACTAAAACTTGGGAGTCCATTTGTTTCCATCGCGTGGCTGTGCGAAAATAAAGGATGACGAGGGCCTCATGAGCACATCGCTCGGCAAGCACGTCACACTCACGAAACCCGACGACTTCGGCAGCCTGCTCGAAGACGAAGGGATCATTTTCACGACGCTGGACAAAGCCGTGAATTGGGCGCGGAAGAGCTCGATCTGGCCGCTTGGCTTTGGCTTGGCCTGCTGCGCCATCGAAATGATGTCCATGGCCGCCGCGCGCTTCGACGTGGCCCGCTTCGGCGCCGAGGTGTTTCGCCCCTCGCCACGCCAGGCAGACCTGATGATTGTCGCCGGCCGGCTCTCGCAGAAAATGGCTCCCGTCATTCGCCAGCTTTACGATCAAATGCCCGAACCGAAGTGGGTCATCTCGATGGGCGCTTGCGCCACCTCTGGCGGGGTCTTCAATAATTACGCCATTGTGCAGGGCTGCAATCAGGTCATACCTGTGGACGTCTACGTGCCCGGTTGCCCGCCGCGTCCCGAAGCCGTGCTTTACGCCATCCTTCAGTTGCAGAAGAAGATCGACAACGAAAAGGGTTCCTTCAAGCGCGCATTGAATCTCGCATAGGCGAATTTCGTTAACTTACGCTGGCTGTAGTCGGCTGGCTGGGCAGTCCGGATGCGTCCACGCCATTTCCGCAATGCATGCTGGTCGACTTCGTAGGCGTTTCATACTAAGCGTTAGTCCAACCAATCCACGGAGGGTTTGCCGCCATGTCCAACGCTTCCGATCCCGCGCGCCAGCTTCTTCGCCACACGGTGGCTACCGTCGCATATCGCGGCGGCAAAACGCTCCGCGGCGCTCCAGCGTCTTTCGCTTCCTTCGCCAATGGGGAAAATGCCCGCAGCCCGGCGAAAATTGTTTCGCATCTCAGCGACCTTTTTGATTGGGCGTTGTCGATGGCGCGCGGAGAAAACGCGTGGCGGAACTCAGAATCGCTGCCCTGGGACGCGGAGGTCGCGCGCTTCTTCGCGTCGCTCAAAGCGTTCGATGACTTCCTGGCCACTTCCCAGCCGCTGCACGCTACGCCAGAGAACTTGTTCCAGGGGCCCGTCGCGGACGCGCTCACGCATGTCGGCCAATTGGCCATGCTTCGCCGCCTCGCTGGCTGTCCGATGAAGAGCGAGAATTACTTCAAGGCGGAAATCGCCGCGGGGCGCGTCGGGGCCGAGCAGACATCTTCTCAATCCGAGTTCGATTAGATCAAACGCGAATTTACTGGCGTGAATGCCGGCCGTTCTTGTTGAATTATTTCTGGGACGCGGCTTCGATCAGTGATGATGGAAAATTGGAAACGACGGCGCTGCCTTTGGACCAGTTCACACGGCTTCCCGACGCGTTGTGGTCTTTGCGGAGATAGCCCATTCCAATGGCATTTGGCTGAAACGATGGAATCGCTGCGCGCGTGACGAAGCCTGCTTCTTTTCCGTCGACAGTCAGCGGCTCGCCTGCTGCTGGAACGCCGTCGCCATCAAAAATCAGATCGACTCGCCGCCGGTTCACTTGGCCGCGCGAGCGCACGCGCTCGACAATTTCTTGTCCCGTGTAGCAGCCTTTCGTGTAACTGATGTGGCTCGTCTCAAGGCCCGCTTCGTGCGGAATTTGTTTTTCGCTGAAGTCGTAACCAAACCATGGAATCCCTTGCGCGAGACGCTGCGCGCTGAGCGCCGCGTAGCCCATCGGACCGCCGCCGTTCTGCTGCACGCTTTCGAATAGTGTTTGCCACAAAGCAGGAAGCTTTTCTCGTTCGACAAGAAAATCGCATCCTGCGACTCTTCCGGGCGATCGTTTCGTCATCCAGCAGGGAATGGACGCGATGGTAGTCTCTACACATCCCAGCTCGTTCATGGGTGAAAGATCGACCCCGCTAAACTTCTTCACGATGGCTGCTGCTAGCGGTCCTTCAAGCCCCAGGGTTCCGTAACGCCGGCTTTCGTCGATGAGCGTCACATCGTCCATGATGATGTATTTGTCGAGCGACTCGATCAGCCGCTCGCGGATCATTGCGAACGAAGTGCAGAACAAACTTTCCGGCATTGCGTGAGTCTCGATCTCGGCAAGAATGTGGCCCTGCGGATTGAGCTGGAGAGATACGTTGCCCTGGCCTGCCTGCAAATCCTTGATGTTGTTCGTCAGGATGGCGTTCAAATAGCGCACGCGATCCGGCCCTGCAAACGAAATGTATGCTCGATAATTCTTGTCAATCAGTGCGACGCGCTTGCGCGCGAACTCCTGCTCGGCGCGCGGATCGGTCCAGTGATCCGGCAACTCGCAGCCGAACCATGTCGACATGGTCGCGCCAGCCTGTCTATGCAGCGCGGCGAGCGGTGTTTCGATGGCAGCGTGCGTTTCCGCCAGTTCCATTCGTCATCCTCAACTACCAGTTTAGCAAAAGTGGCGGGCTGCCTGCCGGAACGCTTCGCCGGAATTAGCGAGCGCGAATGTTATACTCTGTAGTTATGAGCGACGCCGTTCCGGCTTTCGATGCCGTCTCGCACGGACTCATCCACATCACGATTCCGGTGGGGATGCTTCAATGCAACTGCTCGATCATCGGCGATCCTGTCACGCGGGAAGCGCTGGTCATCGATCCCGGCGACGAGGTGACGCGCATCCTCGAGCTTCTCGGCCGGCACCGCTTGACGGTGAAAGCCATCGTCAGTACCCATGCGCACATCGATCACGTCGGCGGCCTCAGCAAGCTGCGGCAATACACCGGGGCACCCATTTTGATGCACCGCGACGATCTTCCGCTCTATCAAGGCATGGACGTGCAAGCGGCGTTTCTGGGTGTCGCCACGCCGGAGATTACGGATGTGGATCAGCTTTTGAAAGAGGGAGACCGGCTGAGCTGGGGCTCGTTCCAAGCGAACGTGATTCACACGCCCGGCCACACGCCTGGAAGCGTCTGCCTATACCTGCCGAAAGACGCTGGGGCAATCGCGCTGCCCACGCCGCGGCTTTTTGCGGGGGATACGCTTTTTGCGGGGAGCATTGGGCGCACCGATCTGTGGGGCGGTTCGATGGACCAGATCACGGACTCCATCCGCGGGAAAATCATGCAGTTGTCCGACGAAACTATCGTGCATCCCGGCCACGGGCCTCTGACGAGCATCGGCCAGGAACGCAGCACGAATCCCTTCCTCATTGACACCTAGTTTTCTTCAAATTGTTCAGCTTCTATATTTGCGGGGCGATCCTTCGATCCGATATCGTGAGCATAATCGCGGATAACTAGGTCAGTTACCGATCACTCTTTATTCTTGGCTGCCCGCTTCATCTCTTCCATTACGGACTGCACAAGCTGTTTAGCGTGCTCGATCTCTTGCGTGATGATGCGCAGATCCATCGCAGGCACCATGGGATTTCTTTGGCTGGTGCAATAGACGCCGTGCTGGCCCACGAGCACAAGCGCGTTCGTCATGCGGTCCAGAGAAACGGCAAGCCGCCCGCGCTCGCGGCCGTACATCTGTTCGTAGTGCTCCAGCTCTTCTTTGTGCTCGTCGAATGCGTTCATGAAATGCCGTCCTCGGGGATCGCAGGCTCTGGCCAACCGCGCCAGACGGTTGCACTTCGGGCACATGCAACGCGCACCAAACTTTACCGCATGCGGTGGGCGGAACATAATTCGCAGAAGCCACCAGGAGACGCTTTGTCCACACCCGGTGGAGCATTTCGCGGTCGAACGGCAGGCGGTCCGTTTCCACGGCGAACTTGGGAAAAGATTCGGCTGGAGCCATCTAAAAATGCGACGATCCGACCTGGTGCAACACAAGGAAAAAGAGAAGGGTGCAGTTACGCGCACCTCGCAAATCGTCTTCGGTGAACGTCAACACTTGCTACGCGTACTCGATTCCCTTGAAGGCACGGACTTGCCGATTGCGCGACTTCAATTGGAACGCCGCGTCCTGGAAGATTTGATCCACGCGCGGACGCGGGAGCTGAATCAGATCAACACGGCATGGGACGAAAAGATTGGATTGGTATTAAGCGCCGACGCCAAGCCGGAGATGCTGGAAAAGCTCGTAAAGCAAGCGCCTGAAGAGGATTTCTACTTACTCCGCTTGATCAGCGAGCATCCGCGCGCGAATGCAAAAACTTTGAACAAACTTGCCAAGCACCCGTACGGCGCGATTCGTGAAAACGTGGCGCGGCACCCGAATGCGGACGCGGGCACGCTGACCTATCTCAGCAAAGATCGCAGCCAACCACTTTGGTATCTTGTGGCATTCAATCCCAATACGCCCACGCCGTTGCAGCGCCGTCTGCGCGACCGGCTGAAAAAGCTGGGCGAAAACCAACTCTCGCGATAATTCCGTAAGTCAGCCTCGAAACCTTCGTGGGCTTCGCATGCCTCGACTTCGGCGAGATGTATCCGTACTCCGCCGCCACCCTCGCAGGTAATAGTAGAATGATGCGGCTCTTTTCTCGGAGAGGTGTGCCCGTCGGGGGAAAATATGCGAGATAGAAGAAGATGACGGCTGAGGCAAGAACGCCAGCGCAAAGGTGGGAATTCGTCCGAGAACACAAATGGCCCATCGCGGCTGTTTCGATCTTGCTGATCGTGCCTTGCTTTTGGCAACGGCACATCGAAGCGGGCGACCTCGCGAGCCATGTTTATAACGCGTGGCTGGGCCAGCTAATTGAAAGGGGCCAGGCGCCGGGACTCTATTTCGTTCCTCAGTGGAGCAACATTCTTGTGGACTGGCTGCTGCTCCACGCTGCGAACCTTGTGGGATTCGTTGCCGCCGAAAAATTAGTTGTGTCGCTGTGCGTGCTGGTTGTTTTCTGGGGCATTTTTACTCTCGTCAGAGTCGTGAGTGGCCGGCCTCCGTGGTTTTTCGCGCCTTGCGTCGCGATGTTGACGTATGGCTACTCATTCAACATGGGGTTCCTCAATTTCTGTTTGTCGCTGGGACTGGCGGCTTTCAGTTTGGCGCTTCTGTGGCGGGGAAGGGGATTGGAGCGCCTACTCGGCGTGCTTCTCACGCCGTTTATCCTGCTTGCGCACCCGCTGGGATTGATCTGGATCGCTGGGGCTGGAATGTATTTGGTTTTGTGGACCAAGTTGCCGAATTGGTGGAAGCTCGCCGTGCCCGCGGCTGCTGTGGGCGTGTTGTACGGGATCCATTGGTACCTGGCGCACCAGACAAGGTTCCCGGTCGATTGGATGCACGATCCGTTTTATCTGATGAACGGAACCGACCAACTGGCGCTTTACGGTCGGCGCTACGCGGAACTCGGCTGGGCTGCGCTTATTTTCGGCGTCATTTGCGTCCTGGTCGACGTGATTGTGCGGCGCCACGATAGGACTTTCTGGAAGTCGTTGCGTGTTCCGTTCGAGTTCTATTCTGTCGCGATTGTTGCTGTCGCGCTCTTGCCTGAAAACTTACGGCCATTGATTTCCGGGGGGTGGATCGGTCTGCTCGCGTCGCGCTTGACGATGATCACGGCTATCTTCGGACTCTGCCTGATGGGCTGCCTCAAGCCGCGAAAATGGCATCTCGCCGGCTTTGGCACATGCGCGATTGTCTTCTTCGTTTTTCTGTATCAAGACACTGCAAGATTGAATCGCATGGAAACGGAGGTTGAGCAACTCGTCAAGCCGCTGCCTTACGGCACGCGGGTGCTGTCGACGATTTGGGCGCCGCTGGACTCGCGCATCTCGTTCGTCGGCCACTTTGTCGACCGCGCGTGCATCGCACACTGCTTCAGCTACGAAAACTACGAGCCGTCGTCGGGGCAGTTTCACATTCGCGCTCGGCCGGGCAGTCCGGTCGTGAGCGCTTCGGACGACGACTCAGAAGAGATGCAGGCAGGGGATTACGAGATGCAGGACGAAGACCTGCCCGCGATAGAAATCTACCAGTGCGACGAGCACGATCTGACGAAGCTCTGCATCCGGAACCTCGTGGCCGGAGAGAAAAATGGCCGCCTGGGGTACGAGCCTGACCCTGACTAAGGCCGCCTTTCGAACAAAAAGCCGCCAAAATGGCGGTAGACAAATTGGCTCTTGAAGCAGGCCAATATCGTGTAGAATTGGCTCAAGGTGAGAGACAATGTTGCCACTTCATCTCCAGCCTGAGAGCCACATACCGCTGTATATCCAGCTAAGAGACCAGCTGCGTGCGCTTGTGCACGCGGGCGACTTGCGCCCGGGCGACCGGATACCCGCCAGCCGCGAGCTCGCGACCATGCTTGGCGTGCACCGCACAACGGTGGCGAACGCGTACGCCGAACTGGAATCGGAAGGCCTGATTCAGGGACACGTGGGCCGCGGCACGTATATCAAGGGAAACGGAAAGGGGCTGCAGCTTACGCCGCCGGCGCCGCCTGTCCTCAATGGGCATGAGGGAATCCGTTGGGAGCTTTTGTTCGCGGACGAGCGCGGCGAGGAAGCGCTCAGCCGTTTGACGGCAAGCGCGCCGGAAAATGCGCTGTCGTTCGTGATGGCCCGGCCGGCGGAAGAATACTTTCCGGTGGAAGAATTGCAGGCATGCGTGAGTGCCGTGCTGCGCCGGGAAGCCACGGATGTTTTGAATCTCGGACCTTCGGATGGGTATGGACCGCTGAAGGAAGCACTGCTCGAGCAGTTGCGCGTTGATGGAATTGCCGCGAAAGACGAAAACTTGCTGATCACGGACGGCTGCCAGCAGTCGCTGGACATCATCAGCAAGGCGTTTGTGCGAGCAGGGGACTCCGTGATTCTCGAGAATCCGACGTATCCCGGCGCAATGGCAATTTTTCACGGCGCGCGGGCGCGGTGTCTCGCTGTGCCGATGCAAACGCGGCCCGAGCCGGGTGCAACGCTGGGGCTGGACCTCGAAGCGCTGGAAGCGACGCTCGCGGCGAATCGCGTGAAGCTGATTGTGCTGACGCCCGATTTTCAGAATCCGACGGGCACGTCGATGCCGTTGGCGTCGCGGCGCAAAGTTTTAGAGCTTGCCGGGCGACATCAGGTGCCGGTGGTTGAGGACCACATCTATGCGCGGTTGCACGCGCGCGACGAGCGAGTGCCCTCGCTGAAGCAGCTGGACCGCTCGAACATCGTGATTCACATCGACAGCTTTGCAAAAGTCGCGTTCCCAGGGCTTCGTGTGGGGTGGATCGTTGCGCCGGCGACGGCTATCGAGCGCCTGCGAATCGTCAAGCAGACGACTGACTTGCACACGGACCAGCTTGCGCAAGCTACGCTCGCGGAATTCATGCGGCGGGGATTGTTTACGAAGCATGTGGCGAAGATGAGAAAAGTGTATGCGTCGCGGCTAGTTGCCGTGGACGAGGCGCTTCGCAAGCACATGCCGGAGGGCACACGGTGGACGCGGCCCGAGGGCGGAATGTGCCTGTGGCTTGAGTTGCCGGTGGGCTTTGACGCGAGCGAACTCTTGATTCACGCGAAGGAGCGAGGAGTGTTGTTCGCTCCGGGGCGCTATTTTTACGTTCAGGGGCCGCTGCCCAACACGTTGCGCCTGGGCTATGCAGGGCTGGACGAAAAGCAGATCGCGCGCGGCGTGGCGACGCTGGCCGAGCTTCTGCGCGTCGAGATGCGAAAGCGGCAGCGCGGCGTGCGGCGTGCGGAGCGAAGCCGGGTAGCACTCGTTTGAAGTAGAAGCGCAATTGCGAACGTAGAGTAGCGAAGTATAGATAGAAAGAGCGGAGAGGCAGGGAAAATTTGGCGGACACAATTACGCTGGTGCCGAACCCGGAGAACAAATGCTTCGGCTGCGGTGGAGCGAACGACGCTGGAATGAAGCTGACGTTTGTGCAGGACAACGTGAAGCGGCGCATCGTGGGGCGATTTGTTTTGGGGCCGAGATACCAGGGCGGCGGCGGAATGGGGCATGGTGGAATTATCGCGACGCTGCTCGACGAAGCCATGGGGAAAGTTTGCAGGTTTCGTGAAGCGCGTGCCGTGACGGCGGAATTGACGGTGCAGTATCTGAAGCCGGTGAAAGTCGACGAAGAGATTGTGGTGGAAGGTTTCGAGACGGAGCAGAAAGGGCGGAACATTTTTTTGGCGGGCGAGATTCGGAACAGCGCTGGCGAGTTGCTCGCGCGAGGCACGGGGCGATTTGTGGTGGTCGGGCAGAAGTAGAGTTCGGATTCGACTCGGCGACAAAGCGAATTTTGCGGTGAAACAAACGCAAGAACTTTTAGGGGCGAGAGGAGAAGTGACATGGATACGAAGAAGGTAAACGGCAGCGGAAACGGAAGCGAGAATGCAGGAAATCCCGCGAATGAATGGCGCGTAAAGGTCGGCCTGGCGGAGATGCTCAAGGGCGGCGTCATCATGGATGTGACCAACGCCGAGCAAGCGAAGATTGCGGAGAAGGCCGGGGCCTGCGCGGTGATGGCGCTCGAGCGCGTGCCGTCGGACATCCGCAAAGAGGGCGGCGTCGCGCGCATGGCGTCGATCAAAATCATCCGGGAGATCATGAAGACGGTGACGATTCCTGTGATGGCCAAAGTGCGCATCGGCCATTTTGCGGAAGCGGAAGTCTTGCAAGCCTTGGAAGTGGACTTCATCGACGAGAGCGAAGTGCTGACGCCCGCCGACGAAGAGAATCACGTGTGGAAGCACGACTTCCGAGTACCCTTCGTTTGCGGCGCGCGAAATCTCGGCGAAGCGCTGCGGCGCATCGCGGAAGGCGCTGCGATGATTCGCACGAAGGGCGAAGCGGGTTCGGGCAACGTGGTGGAAGCGGTGCGCCACATGCGCACGATCGTCAGCCAGATGAAAAAACTGACAACCATGCGCGACGACGAGCTGATGCACGAGGCGAAGGAATTGGGCGCTCCGCTAGAACTGATCCGCCAGATTGCGAAGACGGGCAAGCTGCCAGTACCGAACTTTTCGGCGGGTGGCATTGCCACGCCTGCAGACGCGGCGCTGGTGCGCAGGCTCGGCGCGGAGGCGGTGTTCGTTGGGTCGGGAATTTTCAAGTCGAGCGATCCGGAAGCACGGGCAAAGGCGGTGGTGAAAGCGACGACGCACTTTGATGATCCCAAGGCCGTGCTCGAAGCGCACGAAGAACTGGGCGAGGCGATGCGCGGGTTGGACGTGCGGCAACTGGAAGAGAAGGACATGCTTTCGACGCGCGGCTGGTAAGCGGTTGAGCTGAATCTCGGTAGAGAGATTGTGGATGTAGGGGCGCGAACGATTGTGACTTCGCAAAAACCGACGTGCCATTTTTTGTCTTGAGATGTCCGACGATGGGAGTGCGAGAAGTGAAGATTGGGATTTTGGCGGTACAAGGCGATTTTGAGGCGCACGCGGCCATGCTCGCGGATATGGGCGTGGAAACTGTGGAAGTGCGCGCCGTAAGCGATCTCGAAGGATGCGACGGATTGATTTTGCCTGGTGGAGAAAGCACGACGCAGTTGCAGTTCTTGCAGGAAGAGGGACTGTTTGACGCAGTGAAGCGATTTGTGGCGGATGGGGCAGCGATTTTCGGGACTTGCGCCGGCGCGATTCTGCTCGCGACGGAAGTGAAAAATCCTGCACAAAGTTCGCTGGGCTTGCTGGACATGACGGTTTTGCGCAACGCGTACGGCCGCCAGCTTGCCAGCGACGTTTTCTTTGCGGCGAGCAAGCTAAGAGATGCGCCGCTCGAAATGGTGTTTATTCGAGCGCCGATTATGGATCGCGTGGGTCCAAACGTTGAGGTTCTGGCGGAATATGCCGGGAAGCCTGTGCTGGTACAGAGCGGCAACATTATGGCCGCGACATTTCATCCCGAGTTGACGCAGGACAGCACCGTGCACGGAAGCTTTCTTGATCTGGTAAAGAGCCGGCCGCGTCAGACGGCCATTGTTGTGCGCTAGGCCAATTCCAATCGCTTGGAAACAGCCAATGGATTCGCTTGCCAACCCATCACAGAGATTCCGATAAATCCGAGAATCGAAAGATTGGACAGCAAGAAGGGCACGAATGGCGTCGGCGCGAACGCATCCCAGGTACGCTGCTTTCCTAGAGAGGATTCCCGTCGATGTCTATGAAAATGACGAAGGTTCTGTTTGTGTGTTTGGGGAACGCGTGCCGCAGCCCGATGGCGGAGGCGATCGCACGGCACGATGCCAAGGATGTGATCGAAGCTTCCAGCGCCGGACTGACGCCGCTTGGCCGGCTCGAAACGATGACCAAGCAGACGCTCGCGAGGAACGGATACTCCGCCGAAGGTTTGGAGTCCAAACGGGTTGTGCCGGAAGCGCTGGAAAATGCGGATATCGTCGTGAATATGAGCGGGTATGCCGGAGAGGCGGCCTTCGATGATCATGCGAAGGTCGAAGACTGGCGCGTGGAAGATCCCTATGGCGCTGATGCCGAGCTTTATCAGAGAATCTTCGAGGATATTCGGGGACGCATCGCGGAACTAGCAGAGCGGTTGAGAAAAGGCGCCCACAACACCAAGCGTGGTGCAAACATCAAAGGGAAGGGCAGCGCAAGGGACTAGAACGCGGCGGGAGAACCGAGTTTGAGGCGAGAAAAAACCAGCGTTTCGCAAGAAGATTACCTCAAAGCAATCTGGGAGATGCTTGAGGAGGATCAAACTCCGATCAGCGCGCGGCTTGCGGAGGAGCTGAATGTGACGCCCCCGGCCGTGACCGCGGCGTTGAAACGGATGACGCGCGACGGACATGTTCGCGTGGATCGCTCGGGCCGAATCGACCTGACGCGCAAAGGACGAACGATCGCCGAGCGGCTGGCCTTGCGGCATCAGCTCGCCGAAATGTTGCTCACGGAAGTCATTGGACTTTCCTGGGCGAAAGCGCATGACGAAGCCGAGCGGCTCGAGCACGGAATTTCGCCGGAAGTCGAAGCACTGCTCTTGAAGCGATTTGGCGACAAGAGATCGTGCCCCCACGGCGTTCCGATGCGGGGCGGAGTAGCAAAACTGCGCAGCCAGGGAGCGGTCTTGCTCTCGGACCTGCGCCCGGAAGAACGCGCGGAGATTCTCTGCGTATACGAAAAAGACGCGCAATTTTTGGGCTTTTTGGAAGGGCTGCGCCTGCGGCCCTCGACCAAGCTCGAAGTGCTCAAGCGCGAGTACGACGAAACGATGACGCTGCGCTCGGACGGTCACACAATGCATCTGGGCAAACCTGCGACGTCGCGGATTTGGGTGCGGCGGCTAGGATAGCGCGGACTCAGCTCCGCTGATCCAGCAGCGTTTTCAGGCGCGCGTAGCCGGCTCTGCTAACAGGGAGGCGCGTGCCGTCCGCCAGGATCGCGAGGCGGCTGTCTTTTCCGTACGGCTCAATCCTCACGACACGTTCAAAATTCACGACGTAGGAGCGATGCACGCGCACAAAGCGTTCTGGGTCGAGACACGCTTCGAGACTAGCGATAGTTTGCTGCTTCAGGTGTTTCTTACCTTCGCTTGCCAGCGCCACGTAATCGTCCTGCGCTTCGGCATAGTCGAGTTTTCCGGCAGGGATGAGCGTGACGCGTGTGCCATCGCGAACGACGATACGATCGAGAAATTGTTTTGGAGGGCGCGCCGCGGCGGCCAACTCTGGAGCAGGCGGCATCTTTTCCCCAAGTCGCGACTTTGCGCGCTCCAGCGCAGCTTCAAAGCGGTCGCGCCCAATCGGCTTCAGTAAATAGTCGACGGCGTGCACTTCGAACGCGCGCATGGCGTACTGGTCGTACGCCGTCACAAAAATTACCGCCGCGTCCGGACCAATCAGCTCGAGCACATCGAAACCGGAGAGTTTCGGCATTTGTACATCGAGAAAGATCACATCCGGTTTGTGCTCGGCGACCGCTTTCACCGCTTCGAATCCGTTTCCACACTCCGCCACGATCTCGATTTCCGGGTGCGTTTGAATCAGCTCCCGCAAGACGAGACGCGCGAGGTCTTCGTCGTCGACGATCATCGCGCGAATCCTCTTGTCGTCCTTATTGCTCAACTCTTCTCTCCTTGCGCGTGCGCGGGAAAAGAAAGCTCCACCAGGAATTTGTCATTTTCGGCGCTCACGCGCATGTTCGCGTCCTTTCCGTAGCGCCCATCGAGCCGTTCGCGGACATTTCTCAAGCCGAGACCGCCCTTGCGCGAGGGAGCCGATTCGGGATCGAATGTGTTTTCAATCGCGAGCAAAACACGCCCATTGTGGCTCTGGCCGGAAAGTCGGACCAGGCCGCCCTCAGGAAGGTGAGCGATGCCGTGCGTGATGGCGTTTTCGATGAGCGGCTGCAAGACGAGCGGGGGAAGCTGCGTCTCCTGCAACTCCGGTTGGACCGCTTCTTCCATTCGCAGGCGAGTGCCGAATCGCACTTTCTCAATCGCAAGATAGCGATGAAGCATCGCCAACTCTTCGGAGAGAGGAACGCTCGTCTTCTCGCCTAGTCCCAGCGTCATGCGGAGAAATTCGGCCAACAAAATGCACATCTCCCGGGCTTTCGCGGGATCAACGCTGGTGAGAGCGCTGATCGAGTTCAGGCTGTTGAAAAGAAAGTGCGGATTCACCTGAGCCTTGAGCGCCCTTAGTTCCGCGTCACGCGCAAGAATACTCGTCTCACGCACCCGTGCTTCCGCGAGATTTGATTCTTCAATTGCCAGAATCACGTAGTGGGATGCGACCGACAGGAGATATAGCAAAAAGCCTGCGCCAAACAGGACGGATACCTGCGAAGCAAAGCGGTGGTCGATTCCACGAAAGTCCGGCAACTGCGACAGGCCGTAGGCAAGCAGCTTTGCGAGCAATATCCACAAGAGGCTGAGAATCGCGGCTGCCAAGACATGGGTGAGCCAGAGGCGTTGCGCGGTACTTTTTTTAATTGGCGCCGCTTTGCAGGAATACCACGCGGAAAGGCACACGAATTGGTAGACGAGGCACAAAGGAATAATCAGCACGGACGCGTCGAGCCAGCCGAGTCCGCCGGGGACGGCCATGAGATAGATGAGAATGCCAGCCAGCGGCACCCAGGCAAGCAGATAGAGGCCGAACCTGTTAATCGGTGTTAGAAGAGGGTGCATTAGTGAGAAGCCCGCAAGTGCCCGGGCCACGGCTCCGAGCTGCTGATGACTCGTGACGGGCAACGCACGCAATCCGGACACCGCGCGTAAGACTTGTCACCGAGAACATGTTGCCTTTTCCTGGCCATTCGTTTTCAAGTTTCAGGAGCAAATCACTCAGTTCCCGATTTCCACGCCGCCAAAAATGATCGAGCCGGTCACGATCAAGGTCTTTTGTTTGCTGCTCGACGAGTCTTGAGGCGTCGCGGCGGAAAGGCGCGTCTTATCCGAGTAGCCCCCGAGTACCGGGATGGTCATGGAATGAACGTTCCAATTGTCCGGCACTCGAATTTCGACACCGCCGAAGATGCAATTGATCTCCAGCGTAGCTTCATCGCCTTCGATGTTTGCGTCGCGAAAATCGAGTTCGACGCCGCCAAAAACGGAAGTGGCCCTTCCACCCTTGAAGTTTTGTGTCTTGATGCGCCGCTCCGCCCCTCCAAAGATCGCAACAGCATTAAGGTCATCGGCAATCTCGACATTTCCCCGAGTCTGCACCGGGGGTTTGAGAGCGGCCCACATCAGAAGCAGGCCGGCGGCGATGATTGCCAGTGGCCAAATGTCGGCAAAGCTCAGGTGCGTAATCCCCAAGCTATTCAATTGAAGGACCGCGCCAACGAGGACGAGGATCGCTCCCGAGACACGATTCGAGGCGTTGGCCAGGTGGCTAAGACCGACAAACACGATGATCATCGGCCAGAAACGGAATAGGGGCCCAATGTGAATGAAATCCATACGGTCGAGGAGCAGCAGTACGCCAACGGCAGCGATGATTGCCCCCCACACCAGGCCAGTCCGTGAAGGATCGGAATGTCGCCTGTTGCCAATCATAATCCCCGCAATCAAGCGCTGCTTTTTGTCGTCGCGGTCCATCACTGAATGTCCCTTCCCCGAATGGACGATAAGGTCGCTTGGTCCGACGCCAACTCGCTGCCGGAACGAGTGCGCCATAAAACGAGCCCGACGATGACGGCAACCATGGCCGAGAATAATACCAAGATACGGGCGATGAGGGAGAAGTAGTCCACTTGGTGGAACGCGATGGCGCGGGCCACATGGAGGATAGACATGCCGATTGTGGGCACGATGCCAACCAGGCCGCCGCTAGCTTTTTCCGCCATCCGTGTGAGAGGAACTACCAGAAATGCCATGTCTGCAAGCAGAACGGCGACTCCCAGTGTTGTCAAGATGCTTCCCCAATGGCTCTTTTGCCCGTTTCTTGCCGCTATCCCACGTGCCATGTTGCCCTCCGAATCGGGCGTTTTGTCCGCCCAGGCATGAGAATAGGGATTCCACAAATAGAGCGCATTCGGATTTCGGCAGGCAGGCCCGATTTACCGGCCAACGGCGGGTGGGGTCGGTGAAACGCGCGGCGACAAGCGCTCTGCGGGCCGAGTACTAGGCCTCTCTTGCAAAACTGGCAGATACCCCTTACCGTATGTCGCAACGCAAGACTGATTTTCCTGCCAGATTGCCCAGGCAATTTTGCGGCAGACGGAGAAGTAATCGAGTACAGAGGATGTAAACGCCAGACAGGCGGCCGCTTTTGTCGGCTCTAGTCTGTCGTGCAGAGGATGCTCGGTGGAAAATGGGGCTTGCGGATCTTGGGAGCGAGCTTGGGCTCGTGAACGAACGATGTTTAAGACATTGCTGTACTACTGGAACGTTGCTCGCGGCTATCGGCTGAAGCCATGGAAGAGTCCTTACCTTCGTTGGCGTTTTGAGACCTTTCTTGGGAAAGAAGCAGCGAACCTGGACGCTCGAAAGTTTTTCCACCTCTCCTGGAAATACCGCTCCAACATGATGAACTTTGTGGATTGGGCTGCGGAGCGGCGGCGCGTTCAAAGACGCATTCGCCGCCACGCGTAAGTTTCGACATCCCCTTGTATAGCCGCCATACTGGCATCAGCAAAAATCCGATCACTCGCGCTTGTGGGCGTATAATTTGGGTTGGAGGAGCATTCGCACGTGAGCGAACTCAAGATCCTCCAAAAAACCGAACACTTGTATGAAGGCCGCTGGTGGGAGCCCGAACCAGGCGATCGCGTTCATTGCTACCTCTGTCCTCGTCACTGCCACATTCATCCAGGCCAATCGGGGTTCTGCTTCATCCGCGTCAATCAAGGCGGCAAGCTCTACAGCCTCGGCTATGGCGCACCCGCGGCCTTGCAGGTTGACCCCATCGAAAAAAAGCCTCTGAATCATTTTCTGCCGGGGACGCGCGTCTTCAGTATGGGTACAGCCGGCTGCAACATGGGCTGCTTCTTTTGCCAGAATTGGGACATTTCGAAGTCGCGTCAGGATCAAGTGCGCTCGCAGCATGTTTCTCCGGAAGACGTGCCGTTGTTGGCGCTCGAGCACGGCTGCGATTCGCTGGCATTCACCTATAACGAGCCGACGATTTGGGGCGAATACGTGATCGACATTTGTCAGGCCGCGAAGCACTACGGTCTGAAAACAGTGATGGTTTCAAACGGCTACATCACGCGCGAAGCGTTTCACGATATCTACGACCACGTGGACGCGGCAAACATCGATCTAAAGGCGTTCACCGAAGGCTTCTACGGGAAGATCACGCTGACACATCTCCAGCCCGTGCTCGAAACGCTGGAATGGTTAAAGAACGAAACGAATGTGTGGTTTGAAATAACGAACTTGATGATCCCCACGTTGAATGACGATCCGACGGAAACGCGGAAGCTTTCCGAATGGATTTTGACGCATCTGGGGCCGGACGTGCCGCTTCATTTCACCGCATTTCATCCGGACTTCAAACTTCAGGATAAACCACGTACGCCGCCGGAAACTCTGCACCGTGCTCGCGCGATCGCTCTCGATACCGGTCTCCATTACGTTTACGAGGGCAATATCTTCAGTGACGCCGCCAACACCTCGTGCCCCTCATGCGGCGAATTGTTGATCAAGCGTTCCTGGCATGATGTTCTGAAGAATCGGCTTACCAATGGAGTCTGCTTCAAATGCGGCAAACCGATCCCTGGTGTTTGGCAGAACTCGGCCAGGCCGCGGACCGCTGTGACTGCATCGAGAAAAACGACAGGGAACTACGATCATCTCAATTTCTAATCGACTTGTTTCCGGCTAGGTTGCCAAGCGAACGGCCGGACGCAGTGCGTGTCGCGAAATCGTCTCATAGATGAAAGTTGTAATAGCCAGGCCCCACGCGCATCCCGTGATGCCATGCAACAGGGAATGCCCACCACACCAGCGTCCCGAGAATGGCTTGTCCCACCGTCAGCGGAATGATGTTCCGCTCGCGCGCGAAAAGCCAACTTATGACCACGCCGCCCAGAAAAGTGAGCGGAACAAGGACCGGGTTCGGCCAGTGGACGCCCGCAAAGATCGTTCCAGCCACTACAGCGGCTACGCGTGGGTTTTCAAAGGCATACAACAGCCGGTTGGTGAGATAGGAATTGAGCGCGACTTGCTGGAGCAAGCAGAACGCGAAATAGCCGAGGAAGCGCTTCGTTTGCGTCAGATGAAGCGGCAACCGGTGGTAAGCGCCAAAGAAAACCGCAGCGATGCAAACTCCCGCCACGAATGCGACAAAGATCGGAATTCCCTGGCGCGTAGCCGGCCAAAGATTATCGGCGCGCCAGCCCAGCGTCTTGGGAGTGTCTCGATGTAGAGCGATGCTGGCGAGAAGCCAAATGGGGAAAACGATCCATGAATTGGGCCGCGAAGCTTGAAGTTGCCAAATGTACCAGGCGATGTATCCGGCCAGCCCCAGCGCCTCGACCAAAGTTAAAACACGATAGCTAATCTTGGTCATCGGCACCAGAATCAAAAAGCGCCGGATCGTCGGATCCGCCGAGTTTCATTAGAAGCAGCGTGCTCTCGAACAACTCTTCTATTTCCGCCTCGCTTGCCAGTTTCGGTGCCAGCAGTTTATCCAAATCGAAGCTCGCGTATCCACGGCTGACCACTCGCGCCGGCAGGGATACCCGCAGCAGTTTCGAGCTCATGAAGCCGGAGGCTTGCACCTCTTCAAAAACTGCCCTTCGTAGAGGGTCCCGAAAATCATTGGCGTGCAACAGGCGGCAGATTTCCAGCCGCGTGCCCGGCTTCACCAGAATTGAACAAAGTAGCCGCAGCGTGTTGCGCTCCATCTGGTCACGATTGTGCAGCTTGGGAGTCGGTTTTGCTTTCATGTCCGGCTCGAGCAGGGCGGGGTGGGCTCCTGTCCGTTCCGACGCGAACCGCGCGGCCACAAAATAGCTTCCGCATCTTCATGTGCCGGCCGGGCGTCTAAATTGAAAGAATCACGGTAGGTGAGATGATGGTACGTAGGTCGAGGTTGCGTTCGATGGAGCAATCGGCATGGGATTAAGGCATCGGGTAGTTATTCTCGGTGGCGGATTTGGCGGATTGAATGCCGCGCAAAAACTCAAACATGCCCCTGTTGACGTCACCTTAATCGACCGCCGAAACTTTCATCTCTTTCAGCCGCTACTCTATCAAGTCGCCACGGGCTCCTTGTCGCCTGGAGAAATCGCCGCGCCCTTGCGCGGTGTTCTCAGCAAGCAGAAAAATACGGAAGTATTGCTCGGAGAAGCAGCCGACATCGATCTCGATGGTAAACGCGTCCTCCTGCGCGATGGCAGCTCCATTCCCTACGATTCACTGATCGTCTCGACCGGTTCTCAAACTTCCTACTACGGAAACGATGGTTGGCGCGAATGGGCGCCCAGCCTCAAATCCGTAGAGGAAGCCACCTCCATACGCCACAAGATCCTCTACGCTTTCGAGTCCGCGGAGCGTTCGAGATCGGAAGCCGACGCGCGCGCATGGCTGACGTTCGTCATTGTTGGCGCCGGTGCAACGGGACTGGAACTCGCCGGCGCCCTGGCGGAGATCGCCAACGAGACGCTGAAGAATGATTTTCGCCATATCAATCCGCGCGAAGCTCGGATCATCTTGATGGAGGGCGGTCCACGCGTGCTCGGCACGTTTCCAGAGGATCTCTCCGCTAAGGCGGAAAAACTGGTCGCACGGCTGGGAGTCGAGGTAACGAAGAACGTGATGGTGACGGAGATTGACGCCGAAGGTGTCACCTACAAGTCCGGTGCCGAATCCAAGCGCCTTCCCGCAAGAACAGTGCTTTGGGCGGGCGGCGTCACCACAAATGAATTTGGCAGAAAGCTCGGCGAGCGCACGCATGCGGAGACCGACCGCAGCGGCCGCATTAAAGTCGCGCCCGATCTCGCCGTCCCAGGCTACCCGGACATATTCATTGTCGGTGACCTCGCACTCTCGCTCGACGAGAATGGCAAACCGCTGCCAGGTGTTGCGCAAGTGGCCATCCAAGGCGGAGCGTACGCGGCAAAAACGATTCGCACTCGTTTGAAAGGGAAGAAGGACATCCAGCCCTTTCATTATTTCAACAAAGGAGACATGGCGGTCATCGGCCGAGCTGCCGCGGTGGCGAATATCTTCGGTCTGCACCTGTCAGGTTTACCGGCCTGGATTGTCTGGCTCTTTATCCACTTGATGTACATCGTCGAATTTCAGAGCCGCGTTATGGTTTTCGTTCAATGGGGCTTCGAATATTTGACCTTCAGTCGAGGGGCGCGCCTCATCACGGGTGAAGCTTCCACCGATTCTCCGGATAAACCGGTTCCGCGCACCAATGTAAAAGGCGCCGGCGACTCCCGCTAAATCGCGGACGTTGAGAGAACCTCCTTCCAATATCTCCGTGCTCGCCGGGACTTTTACTTTCATTCCGACACATGGAAGTATGAAGGCTAGAGCCTGGAACCTTTGGCCACGCCAGATGCAGTTCATCTGACTCGGTGATAGAATCCACGCCTCGAACTGCAATAGGGTGCGAATAGTGACGACGCACGACCACGGTCTTTTCTCGGCAAGACGAGGATCACAACTTCCGGCCTTCTGCGCCGCCGCACTTCTGCTCACAATTTTCTGGAATCTACCCGCGGCCTCCCAGACCACACAGCAAGACACCGCTGCGGTCGAGCGCGGCCACAAACAATTCGCACAGACCTGCGGTTTCTGCCACGGTGCGGATGCCACGGGCGCGCGCGGTCCGGATCTGGTCCGGTCGCCGCTTGTCGCGCACGACGTGAAAGGCGATCTCATCGGCGAGGTGATTCGCCGCGGACGGCCTGATAAAGGAATGCCGGCGATGCCCCTCAATGACCAGCAAGTGAGCGATCTTGCCGCCTACTTGCATGCGCGAGCGGCTGAAGCGCTCAACTCGGCCGAAGTGCCGCGCGGTTATCCGCTCGAGAGGCTGCTCACCGGCAATGCCGACGCAGGGAAGTGGTACTTCAACGGTGTCGGCGGCTGTAGCAAGTGTCATTCCGCGGCCGGCGATATGGTAGCTGCCGTCCGCAAGTACTCGCCCATCGATCTAGAGGCGCGAATGCTTTATCCCGAAGATCAGCACTCGACAGTGACCGTAACGCTATCCTCCGGTGTGCAAATCAAGGGCATTCTGGTGCACGCCGACGAATTTGGGGTTTCACTTCGCGACGCTGCGGGCTGGTATCGATCCTTCGCGCGCGATCGCGTCAAGGTCGCCGTTGAAGATCCCGTGGCGGCGCACGAGGGACTGCTCGGCAAGCTTACGCAGGCGGATGTGCACAACCTTTTTGCGTACCTCGAGAGTTTGAAATAGTAGAAACAGCAGCGAGTCATCGGACAGGAGCCGGAATGCTTTTTCATTTCCGCGGGAGGCAGAAGAACGCTTGCCACAGCACGGAATGGTTCGCGAACGGCTCTAGTATTTGCCGCTCCATCGGGCAATTCGTGCTTCTGGGTCTCGCCGCCCTCCTCACACTGTGCCTCTCATCGCCATCTGCCCCCGCGCAGGGCTTAGATCCTGCCGCGCTGCTCAAGCCTCCCACGGACACCTGGCCGACCTACAATGGCGACTATTCGGGAAAGCGTTTCAGTACGCTCGACCAAATCAACGCTGGAAACATTTCATCGCTGACTCTCGCCTGGGCATTCCGCACACATGGCGTTGGGATCAAGTCCACGCCTCTCGAGGTTAACGGCATTCTCTACTTCACGGTTCCCGACAATGTTTGGGCCGTCGACGCTCGATTTGGCCGGTTGGTTTGGCACTACGAACGTCATTCCGAAGGCGACCATATTGGCAATCGCGGTGTCGCTATGTACAAGAATTGGCTCTACTTCACGACCCCCGACGCGCACTTGATTTGCCTCGACGCCAAGGATGGTGCCGTTCATTGGGACGTCGCACTCGCCGATGCCAAGCTAGGTTACTTCTCGACGATGGCGCCGTTGGTGATTCGTGATCACGTGATTGTCGGAGTCTCCGGCGACGTCACGGACATTCGCGGCTTCCTCGATTCGCTTGATCCAGAAACGGGAAAGCTTCAGTGGCGTTGGTATACTGAGCCGGATCCGGGCCAACCAGGCTCGGAAACGTGGCCCGCGAACAGCGATGCGCTTCTACACGGCGGCGGGATGACTTGGATGACCGGTACGTATGATCCTGCGCTGAATCTTCTCTATTGGGGGACCGGCAATCCCAATCCCGTGCTCGTTGGCGAGGGTCGCCCAGGCGACAATCTCTTCACCTGCTCGATCGTGGCGCTGAATCCCGACACGGGCAAACTCGTGTGGTACTTTCAGCCCTCGCCTCACGATGTGCACGACTGGGATGCGGTGGAAACGCCCGTGCTCTTCGATGCGGAATTCCAGGGAAAGAAACGCCAACTCCTTGCGCAAGCCAGCCGCAACGGATTTTTCTTTGTGCTCGACCGCACGACAGGCGAACACCTGGTCACCGCGCCGTTTATCGACCAGACGTGGGCGTCCGGCGTCGACCAGAGGGGGCGCCCCATTGCCAGGCCCGAAGCCACTCCAACGTCCGATGGCGCGCTCGTCGAGCCAGGTTCCGACGGCGCCACCAACTGGATGGCGCCAAGCTTCGATCCGCAGACCGGCTTGTTTTATGTGAATGCCCGCCGCCTGTTCAGTATTTTCTACAATACGGCCAGCGGCAAAGCAGAAGGCTGGGGCGGCCGCGACCGCGGGCTATGGGGCAATTCAACGCTTCGCGCGCTGGATTACCGCACCGGCAAGGTGGTCTGGAACCATGAACTCGGCGACGATGAAAGCATCTCCGGAATCCTCACGACAGCTGGCCATCTCCTATTCAGCGCAGACAATTCAGGCAATCTCCTCGCGCTCGATCCTGCCACCGGCAAAACTCTTTGGCACCTGAACGCTGGCGGCTCCATGGACGCGTCTCCAATGACCTACGATCTCGACAGTCGCCAATACATACTCCTTCCCGTGCAGGATATTCTTTACGCCTTCGCGCTCCCGCCCTCTCCGCAACCCCACTGAGTGGCTCGCTCCTTCGCCTCTGCTTTTACGCGCAGGAGCAGCCCCCTGCCGCATTCCGCGTCTGCAGGTCGTCCAGCAACTTTAGGGGTGAAGCCCAAATCAATGTGGGGAACTACGCAGCGCAAGAAGAGATCACAGTTGATGGTGCCAGGGGCCAGAATCGAACTGGCTACGCCCGCCTTTTCAGGGCGGCGCTCTACCAATGAGCTACCCTGGCACTTTGTGGTCTAAAAATTGTACGGGCGCTTTGCAGTTGTGTCAATTCGCGGTGTAAAGGGCTTCTTCACTGCGCGGATTCGTCGAACTCTTTCATCCAAGTCTTGCCTTTGAGCACTTCGCGCGGCCGCGTGCCGTCTGGCGGTCCGACAATTCCGTCTTTCTCCATGATGTCGATCAAGTGCGCCGCGCGCCCATACCCGATGCGCAGCCGCCGCTGCAACGTTGACGTCGACGCGCGCCCCATCTCGCACACCACGCGCACTGCATCCTGATACAAATCGTCGTCTACGTCCGCACTGCCGCCTTCCGCATCCGCGCCCGTGGCACCTTCCGGCTTGCCGTTTTCGTCCTTCGGTGTCTCCAGCAGTTGTTCGTTGTACTTCGCCTGCGCCTGCTCGCGCCAAAAATCGCAAACCGAAACAATTTCGTCCTCGGACACCAGCGGCCCGTGAATCCGGTGAAGCCTCGCCGAACCAGCCGGCAAATAGAGCATGTCGCCCTTGCCGAGCAGCGACTCCGAGCCGTTCGAATCCAGAATCGTCCTCGAGTCCACCTTGCTTGCCACGCGGAACGAAATGCGCGCCGGAAAATTTGCCTTGATCAATCCAGTGATCACGTCCACCGACGGCCGCTGCGTCGCCAATATCAGGTGAATCCCCACTGCGCGCGCCATCTGCGCCAGCCGCGTAATGGACTCTTCCACGTTATTCGTGTCCACCATCATCAAGTCCGCCAATTCGTCGATCACGATCACGAGATAGGGAAGCGGCTTGTGCTCGCTCTCTTCCACGTTGTCGAACAGCGACATCGACTGCGACTTCTGGAATGTCCGGTTGTATTGATCGATATTCCGCACGCCGCGCTGCGCCAGCAGCTTCAATCGCTTCTCCATTTCTTTCGTCGCGTTGCGCAGCACGTTGGACGCAATCTTCGGATCCGTCACCACCGGCGCGATCAAGTGCGGAATATTCTCGTAAAGATTCAGCTCCAGCCGCTTCGGGTCTACCAGCACCAGCTTCACGTCTTCAGGGCTCGCCTTATACAGAATCGACATCATCAGCGAGTTGATGAAGACGCTTTTGCCCGTGCCCGTCGAACCGGCGATCAGCAAGTGTGGCATGGCGGCCAAATCCGTCACGCGAATTCGGCCGTGCAGGTCGCGCCCCATCGCCAGCGTCAGCTTGCTCGAGGAATTCGTGAACTCTTGCGCCTCGATGATCTCCCGCAACGCAATCGTCTGCCGCGTAATATTCGGCACTTCAATTCCGATCGTCGATTTTCCCGGGATGCGCTCGATCAAAATCGATTCCGCTTGCAGCGCCAGGCACAAATCCTCCGTCAATCCGATAATCCGGCTGTACTTGATTCCCGCCTCTGGCTTGAACTCGAACGTCGTGACCACCGGACCCGGATTGATCTGCGTCACGCGCCCTTGCACATCAAACTCGAGACACTTCGCCTCAATCGCGCGCGCTCTGTCTTTCAGCTCATCCTCATCCAGCTTCTGGCTTCGTTCGCCTTCTCTCAGCAGGGAAGGAGAAGGCAGCTTGTAATTGGGATTGCCTTTCGCAATCTTTGGATCCGTGGTTTTCTTCGCCGCCGTTTTTTCCGGCCCCACAAAAACAATCGGCTCCTTGCGCCGACCCGCCGCTCCTCTTTCTTCTCGCTCCTCTTTTTCGTCTTCGAAAATCTCGCTCTCGTCCGCCAATGGAATCGATTTCGCGGACTCGTTCAGCACGCCCACGTTTCCAAACGATTGCGGCGTAACCGGCTTGCGCCCTGAAATCCGCGTCTCTTCCACGCGCCGCCGCATCCGTTCTTGCTCTCGTTCTTCTCTCCACGAATGCCAACGCGCCGCGGTCTTCTGCAAAATCCCCAGCTTCTCGACTGTTCCGATCGGTCCATTCGGTCCGCTCGCCCACGCATGCGCCCCCGAAAAGGAAAATCGCGTCGTCATGAAAATCGCCACCACAAGCAGCGCCGGCGCAACCAGGTACGCTCCCCTGTTCAGCCCTGCCAGCAGTCCGCCGGACACCATTCCTCCCACCAGGCCTCCCGCGGGAATCGCTCCGCGCACCGCCGGAATGAAAGAGAACAACGAAATCAGGGCTGGCAAAGAGAGCAGCAGCAATCCGTAGCCGACGAGCGTCGCCACCTGCGAATCGATCGTCCGGCTGCGGAACCAGCGCCATCCCAGCACAAAAATCGCCGCCGGCAGCAAGAACGCCGCGAATCCGAAAATCTGGAACAGCAAGTCCGCTCCGTAAGCCCCCGCCGGACCAATCCAGTTTCTCGCGGGGCTTCCGTCAGGCGGCGCCGCGCTCACGTTAAACGCCGCATCTTTCGGCGAGTACGATAGCAGCGCCAGCGCGATCAGCACCGCCAGCGTCATACACAAAAATCCAATCAGCTCGTTGAGCCGCTTATTTTCAGTCGGAGTCAGCAAACGCACGGAATTCTCCTCAGCTTGGCCGCGACACATTTCGCGGCCTTTGGGGGAAGGCTGAGTGATGCGACGGACACGTTGGCGCTATCGCGCGCCCGCCTGGAGGAACGTCAAACCCAGCACGATGATACCAAACGCTATTCGGTACACAACAAATACTTTCAACGTCCGTGTCTGTAAGTAGCGTAAGAAAAAGGCGATCACAAAATACCCGCCCACACCGGAGACCAGGATGCTGATGAACAGCGTCGAGAGGGGCAAGTCCAGCCCACCCGCTTTGTGCAGTTTGATCAGCCCTGGGAGCTTCGCGGCTACCGCTCCCGCAATCAGGGGCGCCGATAGGAGAAACGAAAACCGCGTCGCTGCCTCGCGCGTAAACCCACGGAACAGCCCGGCAATGATCGTGATGCCGGATCGCGAAACGCCCGGCCACAGGGCTATGGCTTGCGCTGTTCCGATGACGCCCGCATCCCCCAGGTTGGATTCTTCCAGTTTTCTTGTCAGGCGAGTCTTCGAATCAGCCCACCACATCAGTAGTCCTACCACTATCAAGGACACCGCAATAATCAGCGGTGTGCGCAGGTGCTCCTCAATTTGTTTGTCGAACAGCTTTCCCACGATCCCGCCGGGAATCGTGGCAACAACCATGTACCAGAACATTCGCCGGCTCTGCGCGACTTCTTCGGTCGGTGCCGTCGCGGGGTACTTGCCTCCCAGCCCGCAGACCGCCAGCGTTAGCCAGTCCTTGAAGAAATAAAGTATCACTGCCAATAGCGTCCCTGCGTGTAGGGCCACGTCGAACGCTTCGCCCGGATCCTGCCAATGCAGCAGCCACGGAAATAAAATCAAATGTGCCGTGCTGCTGACGGGCAAAAATTCAGTGAGCGCTTGCACGAGCGCAAGGACAATTGCCTGATACAGGGGCATTTGATTTAGGTTTCCCTCTGCGCCGGCGCCAATTTGCCCGCGCTTCCCAGAATTTTGCGCATCTCGTACGCGTCGACCCGGCCTAGATAGTAGCGCTTCAGCACTGCCTCGATACGATAACCGTGCCTCTTCCAGAACGCAACAGCCGCTTCATTATCGATTGCCGTTTCCAGTAGGACAATTCGCACGCCGCGCAGCGTGAGATTCCTCTCGCTCTCCGTCAACAGCGCCGTCCCGATGCCTTGCCGGCGATGCGATTCCGCGACATCCAGCGTGATGACGTGCGCCAGTGGAGGATTTTCTTCCGTCAAAAGACAACCCACGATTCGCGCGCCGTCCGCCGCCACGGTGCAATCCGCGCTCGGAAGCGTCAAAAAATATCGCAGCGCTGTCTTCGAATAGGAAATTCCGGCAGGGAAGCAGGCCTGATCCAGCCGGTACAGCGCGGCGAAATCGTGTGGCTCATAAGCCCGTAGCGCAACCGCCATCCCGCGATTCTACGCCGCGTCAACTCCAAAAAAGTAGGGGCACGATACATCGTGCCCCCACTGTCGAATATTCAGCAACCTCTTAAAGCTTTATGGTAACCGTCTTCACTTCCGTATAATTCGCCAATCCGTATTCGCCCAATTCGCGTCCGATGCCGGATTGTTTGAATCCGCCAAACGGCGCTCCCGCGTCGAACACGTCGTAGCAATTCACCCACACGGTTCCCGCGCGCACGCTGTCTGCAATCGCATGAGCTTTGCTGATGTCCCTGGTCCAGACCGCTGCGGCAAGGCCGTACGCCGTCTTGTTGGCGCGTGCTGCCACTTCGTCGATGCTCTTGAACTTCAGGATGGTCATCACCGGCCCGAAGATCTCTTCCTTCGCGATCGTCATTTCGTCCGTAACGTCGGCAAACACCGTCGGCTCGATGAAGTAGCCCTTCTCGCCGACGCGGTTCCCTCCCGTCATCAGCTTTCCGTTTTCCTTCTTGCCCTTTTCGATGTAGCCCATCACTTTGTCGAACTGGTCTTGGTCCACCTGCGGGCCTTGCTCCGTCTTCTTGTCGAATGGATTGCCCACCGTTCGCCGCTTCGCGCGTTCCACGCTACGCTCGACGAATTCGTCGTAAGCCTTCTCCTCGACGAACAGCCGCGATCCCGCGCAGCAACATTGCCCCTGATTGAAGAACAGCGCGAAGTGCGCGCCTTCAATCGCATCGTCCATGTTCGCGTCCGCGAAGACGATGTTCGGGCTCTTGCCGCCAAGCTCCAGCGTTACCCGCTTCAAGTTCGTCTCCGCCGCTGCTTTCATGATCAAGTGGCCCACTTCCGTCGACCCGGTGAACGCCACCTTGTCCACGTCCATGTGCCGCGCAATCGACGCGCCCGCCGTCGGTCCGTAGCCTGGCAGAATGTTCACTACGCCTTCGGGGAATCCCGCTTCTTGAATCAGTTCGCCCACGCGCAGTGCCGTCAGCGGCGTCTGCTCGGCCGGCTTCAGCACCACCGTGCAGCCCGTTGCCAGCGCTGGCCCCAGCTTCCACGCTTGCATCAGCAGCGGGAAGTTCCACGGAATGATCTGTCCGACGACTCCCACCGGCTCGTGCTTTGTGTAGCAAAAATAATTGCCGTTCACGGGAATCGTCTTGCCCTGAATTTTGTCCGCCCATCCCGCGTAGTAGCGGTAGCAGGCAATAGTCAACGGCAAATCGGCTGCGCGCGCGATGTGATAGGGCTTGCCGTTGTCCAGCGATTCCAGTTGCGCCAATTCGTCTGCGTGCTTCTCGATCAAATCCGCCAGCCTGTTCAGCATCACGCCGCGCTGCGATGCCGTCATTTTCTTGCGCCATGCTCCCGTTTCGAATGCCGCGCGCGCCGCGATCACCGCCCGGTCCACGTCCACCGCGTCCGCTTCGGCCACTTGCGAAATCACTGCTCCAGTCGCGGGATTGATCGTTGGAAAGGTCTTCCCGGATGCGCTGTCGACCCACTTGCCGTTGATCAGCAATTTGGTCGCGCTCACCTTTACGCTTGGTTCGATTGCCGTCGTTGCTGTCGCCATAAAATTCCTCCCTCTCGGAATTCTCGCGGACTCGCCCCTTTCCGTGGGAATGGCGGGTCTTGCCGCGAGCAAATGAATTTCGTTTACCGCCAGGTGGCGGTCTTGGAAGCGCGTTCGCGCTTGGATAAGGAAGGCAGGGCGGAACCCCTCCAGCCCTGTAGGCGCTAAAACGCACTGCCAGCCACTGAGCCTATACCCATGCGCCGTGAGAGGCAAGATGCCTCGCCGTTCGGTAGTGGGTCAATTTGTGACTCTTTGGAAGACAGGACCGAACCTCGGAGGCCATTTCGGTCTAGGCAACAAAGTCGGCGGACGGCTCAAACAGGACCCGACTGGTCAATGTCATTCAAAGTATCAGCCAATTGTTGAGCTTCTTCCTGCGTCCAGAACATTGCTGGTCTGGTCTCAAAGGTTACAGAGTTCGGTACAGGCACCAGAAGCCTCCCGTTCAGCATATAACGCGTATCGCTGGTGGCTATTCTCAAACCGTCTACCGCGCCTACCACGGATTTCATCGCCCAGTCGTCCACCACCGCATCCCAAACAAGCCACTTTCCGTCTTGCTGCCTGACTTCGTACCGCATCTTGCCTCCACATTCAGCGCGAATTTGCTTCGCCGCTGCCATGCATGGCAGCCGTCTTCGGGCGTTAGAAAATCATGATACCTGGAAACTGACCCACTACCCTCTTTTCAGCCACTCGGCTGTACCGACGGACGCTCGAATCCAACGGATCCGACCCCGATTTCATTTTCAATGCCGGGTAATCCCGGCTGGAACTGCACGCGCAGATTCTTTATTCACTTCCTCTTCACGCCCTCTTAACAACCCGGTGTGACAGTCCCATCGTTGTTGCGGATTCCATTCGCTTGGCTTCCACGCAATCGCAAGGAGAAAACCTATGTCCCATGCAGCTATGGAGCATCATCAGAAAGCAGCTGAACATCACGAACACGCGGCGCGCCATCACCGGGAAGCCGCCAGGCACCATGAAGAAGGGAACCACGAGACGGCGGCGCACCACGCGCATCTGGCTCATGGCCACCACCAACACGCCTCGCATCACGCTGCCGAAGCGGCCAAGGCGCACATCGAACATCACGCCAGAGCCGGCGCGGCTCACGCCTAGTCAGCCGGGGCGGGGCGCCCGCTCCGCCTCAGTTTCTTCCTTCGGTCGGTTCTATCCCCGTGGCCCGCGATCTGTTAGGATGCCCCCGTTAACGGACACGCTCCGTAGATCCTGCCTGTGTCGAGAAGACTTCGGCGGGTCTTAGCCCGGCCGAGATGCCCCGAAGATGAGTTCCCGCGACTCAGGGGGCCGCTTGGACAAGCAGACCGCCGGACGGTATAATGGGGTTTCCCGCAGAAATCTAATCGCAGAGGTAGCCGATATGAAACGTTTAACTCCGATTCCCAGCGCATTCGTCGATGGCCTGAAACGAGCTGGAGAGACAGGGATAGGCTATCAAGTAGTTTCCGTGGAGCTAAGAGACGGAAGGTCGTTCGACCAGGTTGTCGCCAGCGAATGCTGCATTATCGAGGTTCGCGGCCACAAGGAAATCCCTTTTGCGTCCGAGGATGTAGCCGCCGTCAATGTGAACCATAAGCGCTGGAACTTCCGGGATCAGTCCGACGTGCGTATCAAGACTAGGGCCAAAGCAGCGAGCGCGTAAGCTTCGACCCACGCCAGCGTCTTAGAGATTTGGAGGCACAAATGAGCGAAGCCGCCACACCTGCCCCCGAAGGGTCCTCCGCCAAGGTTCCTTTCCGTCGCCCCGGCTTGAAGAACATTGCGCCGTACTTCCTGGTGAAGGGTGCGGCCAAGTTCTCTGAGTTCCTGGTTTTCGCTTTTAATGGCACCGAGCGAATTCGTGTGCCAAAGCCCGACGGCTCCATCATGCACGCCGAAGTCGGCATCGGTAACTCGGTCATCGAGCTGGCCGACGCAAACGAACAATATCCCGCTCGCCCCATGACCACCCACCTCTATCTTTCTGACCCTGATGCCGCTTATGCCCGCGCCCTCCAGGCTGGTGCTACATCTGTGTATCCGGTCGCGGATCAACCCTGGGGCGATCGGCAGGGTTGCGTCATGGATCCCTTCGGCAATCGCTGGTACATCGCCACGCCCAAAGGCTGGGACCCTGGCCCCGAAGGGGTTCTCGCCGTTCAGCCGTTCCTTCACCTGCAGGATGCTCACAACATGATTTCATTTGCCGAAGCGGCCTTTGGTGCTGAAACGCTAGGCGTGGCCAAGTCCCCCGAAGGCAAAATTCTTCACGCCACAATTAGAATCGCCGGCGCAACATTCGAGATGGATGAAGCGCATGGTGAGTTTCAGCCGACACCGGCTTATCTGCACGTCTATGTGCCGGGCACGGACGCACTATACGCGCAAGCCCTCCGCGCGGGCGCCACGAGCGTCACTCCTCCCGCCAACGCTCCCTACGGCGACCGCACCGCCACGGTCAAAGATCCCTTTGGCAATACGTGGTTCCTGGCGACCTACCTCAGCG